>JAUSOY010000073.1 GCA_030656615.1 Bacteroidales bacterium
TTCAAAAATTGCGACATTTTAAAGTGCGAATTATAGGGATTTGTCCTTCATTTGAATGTCGTTTTCGCAAGATATCGTAACGGGTTCTTGATATCTTTCCGAAAATTTTGAAAAAAATGAATTTTTAGAACCCCCCTTAAATACAATAAATATTGAATCGATTAGAAAGGACATTTCTGAGATAGAAGCAAAAGCTGAAAATCAAGAAAAATTAAGTGGACAAACTTTCAGTAGTATTTCAACTCAATTAAGTGCAGCATCTTATAACCTTACAGGTTTTGGAATTCTATTTGCAATTGCTGCCATTTTACTCGGAGTTTATATAACGCGAATTGAAAATAAAGTTGTCAGACTTAGTGAAGAGAATAAAGCATTACTCAATCAAACAATAAAAAATAAAGAAGAAGTTGTTTCTATTAATAATCTCATTCAAAATGATATTAATGGACTTTATTTAAAAATAAAAAGGGAAGAGACTACTCATTTATTAAATAGACTTTTAGTTGTACCCGAAGATATTTCGAACTTGGCAGACTTGCTAGTATCTAGAGAATTGGAAAAAGAGGACTTTCAAATATTAAAGAACGCATACCTTAAAGTTAAGATATTATCAACTGCCCCAAGAGCAATGTTTAGTCAAGAAATGTCGTTTATTGATACATATAAATTGCTTTTTTTTCAACACTTTCTTGACTTGACAATTAAAGATGAAGAAATCGGTAATGATTTAATTGGATTCTACTCCACAGGTATTAATTGTTCCTTTGAAAATGACATTTTAAAATCTACAAGAGATTTTATTAATGCTATTGCTGAAATAGGTTATATGGCTAAAAGTGAACATATTAGTAGTTATTTGAAAGGACTTTCTATTTCCAATTTTAATAATACTGAGTCGCTATATAAAATAATCTTCGATGGCATAGGCATTAGAAAAGACCAATTTAAAATTTTCGAAATAATACATGATGACAAAGAAAGTCGTTTAGGAAAATCAAATTTTGGCAAAATACTTAAATTGACCTATTCTTCGACGAAGCTTTCTGCTGAGGAAAAAGCGATAATTGATAAAATAAATGAGATTATTGCTGAGCTTGAGAATGAGAAACAAGAAAAGAAAGCTGCAGAGGATAAATAAAATGCAGAAGCGCAGCAGAAAAGTTAGAAAAGGAATACAAAAATGTGAGGAAATAAGAAAATAAAAACGCCCTATAACAGCAAAATACCCGAGCCGGGTTTCGGTGCTTCGTGGACATGAAATTATTCTTGATAGCTATCGGGATGAAAGGCAAATCTTTGTAGAACGTTCATCGGGAAACTCCCGCCCTGAGTGTAGCTTCCTACGTCAGATCATTTCAAAAAAATCTTTCTGTGCAAACAAGCCCTATCGTCTGATTTACTATTGACTGCTTGAATACAATGAATAATAAATAGCCTATCGCAAATTGTACATTGGATGCCGATAATCCTCAGCGCAATAATGGATTAGCATAAGAAAAAAGCATAATTTTGTTAAAATTATTCGCGGATGAGTAAAACGCTTTACCATAAGTATCCATATTTTTTTAATATGCTATTTGTCCTGATTCTGCTGTCGGTAATCAGAATACTGGATATGTTTGCCTGGGCACCGGAGTCGTATCCCGATATAGCAAAAATCATCCTCATCAGCCGGAGCTTTGAGTTTTTGTCTTTTTTAGCATTACTGTTCCTCATGCTGTATTCATATTTATGGGCAATAAAAAAGAAATATACGGCACTGCTTATCGTCCTCATCATTGTGTTTGCCCTTTTCGGTCCGGTTTTGATACGATTATTAACCGCCTGGCTCGAAATTACCTTCTGGAGAGCCGACATCGTAGAACCTTTTACTTTAGACCTGATTAAGAAATATGCACCCGGATGCATGCTCGTTATTTTATTTTTAAGCGCTACCTTTTACCTCACTCATCTCAAACTTCTATTTGACAAACAAAGAGAAACGGCTCATAAAGCGGAAACATTAGCCAAAGACATGCAGCTTAAAATGCTTAGGTATCAGATTAACCCGCATTTTTTATTTAATGTCTTAAATTCCATACATGCCTTAATTGATGAAGATACGGAAAATGCCAAAAAACTGGTGGTCGAAATGTCGGAGTATTACCGTTACACATTAAACAAACAGCAGCAAACGATTTCTATTGAAAAAGAAGTTGAGTCGATAACGAAATATCTGGAAATTCAGAAAATACGTTTCGAGGAGAAATTTGCGTATGAAATATCCATCGACCAAAACCTGAGTGCCGTATTAATACCTTCCTTTATTATTCACCTGCTTATAGAAAATGCCGTAAAATTTGGCAGGAAGTCGAATGAGCAAAAATTGGTCATCAGGCTATCTGTAAAATCATTCGATGATTTGCTGGTGATAAAAGTATCCAATACCGGAAAATTAGTGAAATCAGCTCCTCAAAACGAAAATAATAATGATGGAACAGGCAGCGGAATAGAAAACATTAAAAGCAGGCTAGCCTTGTTTTATGACGATAATTATTCATTTTCACTCACCGAAGAAGATAATATGGTTGTTGCTGCTATTGAAATCAAAAATATTAGTACAAAATGACACGATTAAAAGCCATTATTGTCGATGATGAACGCCTGGCAAGGGTCAATCTGATAAAGCTATTAGAATCTGTTCAGGAAATAGAAATTGTAGGGGAGGCTGATTCGTGTAAAACTGCCCTTGAAGTTATTGGTGAACAGAAACCCCAACTGATATTTCTTGATATTCAATTATGTGGAGAAACCGGCTTTGATTTATTGGAAATGATTAAGCATTCGATAAAAGTCATTTTTGTAACCGCATTCGACGAATACGCCATACGTGCATTTGAAGTTAATGCAGTTGATTATCTGTTAAAACCGGTAAATATTGACCGGCTTAAAGAATCCGTTGGCCGGATTGTAAAAAAGGAAAATGACCAAAAAAGCATTGCCAAGCACTATGAATATACCGATAGTATTTATGTTTGGTTGAACAATTATACATCGAAGTTTATTAAAATCAGTTCAATTTCGTACATCGAACCCATCGGTAATTATTCTAAAATCGTTACAATGGAAGGCAATCACTGTTTGGTTTTAAAAACGCTGAAACAATGGCAGCAAGAACTTCCGCTTAATAATTTTATCAGAATACATCGTTCAAGAATTATTAATGTTGAACATATTGACCGCATTGAAAGGCATTCAAATACACACCACAAGGCTTTTTTAAAGAACAAAACAGAGCCCCTCGAAGTCAGCCGCAGATTTTCAGGCAATCTTAAATCGCTATAGCGTAATTCCGGTTTTTTTGCCTGATAAAACCGCTTATCCTTATTTTTAACCGCTTATCATTTTTCCTTTTGAAACGGAAGTTTGTGTTTATTTCTTTGAGGTATTATTTGATTAATAAATACCTTATCTGTCATGAAATATTCAAATCTCCGGATTCCGATTTTCAATAAAACGACCTTTCTTACAGGCTTATTTACAATTCTGATTATTGCAGGTTTTTCCCAACCTATCCCTCCCGATAGCCTGTATCTCGGTCAAAACCCTCCCGGAATTATCCCCATCATATTTAATTTACCAACCAGTGTCGGCTTAAGGCCGGTCGAAAGAATCACGATTTCTTCCGATGGTAAAGAGATCTATTATAGCGAACAAGATACATGGCCTCCAAGCAATATGCGGATAAAATGCATTAAATACAATGGCTCCTGGCAAAGTCCGGTTATTTCTTTCGAAGGATTTATAGCTCCCGCACTGTCGGTCAATGATAGTACAATCTATATGCAAAAGAATATTAATGGATTAGCTTGTACCTATTATTCAACAAAAAATGCCTCCGGATGGAGTACTCCGGCCCGCTTACTTTCTACAACTCAGTCAACACATTATTTCCAGAATACCCAATCACAGAATCAATATCTGGCCTCAACTCCTGGTGGTAATGGCGATATATGCCAACTAGTAATCAATAATCCGGATACAAGCATACAAAGTCTCGGATTGCCAATTAATACCTTAGTCACTGAAAACGACTTTTTTATCGCCAGAGATGAATCCTATCTTATTGTTTTCAGGAATACATCACCCTATGATATGTTTATCAGCTATAATAAAGGCAACGGCAACTGGACAAATCCCAAATCAATGGGAATAAATATAAATACCTCCATTTATGACTGTAGCCCTTTCGTTACCGGTGATAATAAATACCTGTTTTTCACCCGGGGAGGAAACACTATGCCATCCTATTATACGTATTGGGTCAGGGTAGATGCGTTGATTGATAGCTTAAGCAATACCAATTTTAGCCCGTATGTGAATATGGTAATTCCGAATCAAACGGGTATCATTGGGCAGTTATTCGAATATACGATTCCTGATAGTACTTTTATTGATGATGATGGCAATAATACACTCACCTACAGTGCAACACTAACCAATGGAAGCCCTTTACCCGCCTGGTTGAGTTTCGATCCGCTAAGCCATCACTTTTTTGGTACACCCACCAGTTTTCAGACTTTGTATGTAAAGGTTGTGGTTACGGATGCTGCCGGAGCATTTATTTCGACGGTTCTTAAAATTATTGTGGAAGATGCATCCGCAACGAATCAATTGAAGGGGCAGGGGCTTAATGTCTTTCCAAATCCCACGAAAGATTTCTTCCGGATAAATTACGATGGAGGTGATTTAAGTTCCATTGTCATTGAAGACATTTTAGGAAATATTGTTTATAATCAGCCTGTAAATTCACAAAATCCATTGATAGATGTATCTGGATTAAAAAGCGGAATCTATTTTGTGAAGCTTCAAACCAAATCCAGGAAAATGATATGGACTAAACTGATTAAAAGCAAGTAAGTGGTATCGTGTAGCCCGGTAAAAAATCATAGATATTGTGTTCCTGAATTGAATTTCCAATCATTGAAAATTCTACCTTAATGGTTCGCAATAGTCAAAGAAACACATTAGATTCATTAGTATGTTTTTTTTTGAATTCATTTCGATTAATACTGGAATTTGTAATTTAATTTATATAAGTTTGTACCAACCGATCGACCTTGTTGTTTGAGATCCACCGGAAAATCAGTTTGTATGCAACTCATATAAGCGTTTGGTTGCTTTATCGATTTAAACCTATGGACAAATTGTTTCGTTTCATATTTGTGTTTTCATGGCTAATTTTTTCGGGTAGCTTACATGCTCAGTCTCCATTTGCATCATCTGAAAAAGCCTATGGCTTGGATCCTCTGTTACATAATGGCAAGATTTATACGTATATACTGCCACCCGGCACCGAAGGAGATCCATTTTTTAATCCGGAAGGTTTTGTAAAAGGTTCCGTTCTTATTCGTGGAATACAGTACGATAACCTATTCCTGAAATACGATACATATAATCAGTATTTGATATTTCAATACACAACATTTTCTCAGGGCACCAGCCAGATTATTATTTCGGACGCCTGGCTCGAATCATTTTCATTGGGTGATAAATACTTTGAAATTCGGTCAATTAACGACACGGTAAAACGATTTTATCAGGTAATAGGCGAAGGATCTAATCGGATTTTATACGCCTGGAGGAAGAAGATGGAACTTGATTCACGTCACGGTGCTACAAATTATATTTTTTCTGATCGTATTAGAACGGCTTATCTACAATCAGGCTCAAAGCTTGTTAAATATAAGAATAACAGACAGTTTATCCGGTTTTTTGAATCTGAGAGGCAGCCTCTACTTCGAAAATATCTTCGGAAGCAGAACGTTAATGTTAAAAGGGCATCCGACAGAGATATCATCGAATTGCTTAATTTCTGTAATACCCAATTATTCCAATGAAAACCGGATTAATCTTTATTCAGATGCTGTTGCTTATTTCGTTGGCATCAGCACAGAATCCTGAAAAGCGGATGAGCGGTCAGTTTAATCGGGTTCCATTTTCTGATTTTATTCGATCGGTCAGCAGCCAGACGGGGGTAAAAATATTTTGTCAGGATAGTTTGCTTAACGATCGGATGGTAAATCTTAAGGCTGATAGCCTTACCGCGATTGAAGCAGTACGTTTGGCATGGAGTGATTCAGACATTGAAATTTCGATGTGGAACGGAAATCTGATACTTTTAAAAGGAGAGAAATTACTGAACAGTCTTCCGGTATATAAAAGCGAGATAAAGGTCAGTTCGTCAGCCGATCAGAAATCGAAGGCGATAACGGCCAGTGAAGAGCGATATCTGACAGGTAGAATGGCTGATGCCATTCAAACCATACGTATAGGTAAGGCCGGCACTTCTAAAAATGGTTTGAAGGCGAAGATTCTTGGTCGTATTCTTGATATAGAAACAGGAGAACCTGTTTTTTATGCTACCGTTTACATTCCGGAGATAAAAACAGGAGCCGTTTCGGATGTCAATGGGTTTTATTCGATCATGCTGAAACCAGGCAGATATAATGCGGTATTTGAATTTCTTGGTTATGAAAAGAAGAAGTATATGCTTGACGTTCTTTCGGATGGAAATTTTACCGTGAACATGAAAAAAGCGGTCATCACGATGGAAGAATTTGTGGTGCATGGCGACCGTCAGATGAATATCATGGCCAAAGACGCCGGTCTTGAAAAAATTTCTATGAAGACCATCAAGGAGTTACCCATGATGATGGGAGAACGCGATATCCTGAATGTTTCAGGAACACTTCCGGGAATTGTCAGCGCTGGTGAAGGTTCTTCCGGTTTAAATGTTCGCGGAGGTAGTTCCGATCAAAACGCATTCTATATCAATAAAATCCCAATTTATAACACATCCCATCTTTTTGGTTTTTTCCCAGCCTTTAATTCAGATATTATCAAAGATTTTTCGATATATAAAGGTCATATTCCGGCTCAATATGGTGGACGCCTTTCTTCCGTATTCAATATTATTACCCGCCAAGGAAATCGTAAACGCTTTACAGCTCATGGCGGAGTAAGTCCGATTACCGGTAATTTGGTTATCGAAGGCCCACTAAAGAAAGATACCTGTTCGTTTTTAATCAGTGCCCGATCGTCGTATTCGGATTGGATACTAGCAAAAATTCACGATCCGGATATACGTAACAGCACGGCGAAATTTAGCGACTTTTCAGGAGGGATAAATTACGATATCCAAAAAACACAAATATCGGTTTTTGTATATCATAGCAAGGATAGATTTCGATTATCCGATATCAACGATTTTAATTATACCAATAGTGGTGCTTCTTTAATTCTGAGTCACAATTTTACCAATTCACTTTATGGCGAGTTATCGGTGGTGGGCTCAGAGTATTTTTTTAGTACAACAGACAAGCAGGAGTTATCAAATGCCTATGAGCACTCGTATAAAATAGGTCACTATGAGATTCGCGCCGATTTTAAGCATGTTTTGAGCAACTCAAATACCATGGATTATGGAATCAGTTCGGTGCTTTATAAGCTCGATCGGGGCACTGTTATTCCTTGGGGTAGTAGTTCACTGCATAACATTGTGGCCCTGGGGAAAGAAAAAGGTCTCGAAAGTGCATTGTATATTTCCGATTCATGGGATTTGGCACCACGCCTTAATCTCACTACAGGACTGAGATATGCTATCTATAATCCTTTGGGCGAAAAAACGGTTTATACCTATGCACCAGGTTCCCCGCTTGATGTCAGATATATAAATGACACTCTCAATTTCGGAAATAACGAAGCAATACGATGGTATTCAGAGCCAGATGTAAGGGCTTCCTTAAATTATGAAACCGATGAAAATGGTTCGCTAAAACTGGCATATAATCAAATGCATCAGAACCTTTTTATGCTGAATAATACAATTACAGTGGCACCGAATACGCAATGGAAACTTGCTGATTATCATCTTCTTCCTTCAAAAAGCGAACAACTTTCGTTCGGTGTTTTTCGTATTTTTAATCGTTTGGGTCTCGAAACCTCTTTGGAAGTTTATTATAAACGAGCCAAAAATTATCCTCAATTTAAAGATGGTGCCGATTTTTTGAAAAGTCCACTGGTAGAAACGACTGTATTGCAGGGAGATCAAAAATCTTATGGTGTTGAGTTCTTTCTTAAACGCAGTAACCGCAAGTTTGATGGATGGTTATCGTATACCTGGTCCAGAACGATGGTACAAGTGGATGGAATTCAGGATTGGGAGCGAATTAATGAAGGAGAAGTTTTCCCTGCTAATTATGACATCCCTCATGTATTAAATCTGGTAATGAGTTATCACCTTAGCCGTAGAGTTACATTTTCTTCTATTGTGACATACCAGACGGGTAAACCCATTACGTATCCCATATCTGTTTATTATATCAACGGAGTGCCAATGCTCGACTACTCAAAAAGGAATAAATACCGTATTCCCGATTATTTCAGAACAGATTTGTCGATGACCATTGAGGGTAATTTGAAAAAACATAAGTTTCTCCATAGCTCATTTATCTTCAGTGTGTATAATTTAAGTGGACGTGACAATCCGTATTCGGTATATTTTAAAAATGAAGATGGAAGGATAAATAGTTACCAGTATTCTGTAATAGGAGTTCCAATCTTTACTGCAACATGGATTTTTAAACTTGGAAATTATGCATCAGACTAAATATGTATTTTATTTATTGATGCTGGTATTGATGTTCAACGCCTGCATCAAGCCTTATGAACCCGAAATTCAGACCATTGATTTAAAAAAATACGTGATCAATGGAACAATTTCAGATGCGGATGCTTTGCAAAAATTGAATATTTCGATGACTTCAGCCATCGGAGATCCTCAATACCTCCCAATTACGGCCTGCAATGTTGTTATTTCTGACAATAAAGGAAATACTTTTTTCATGGATGATGCCGGAAATGGCAATTACACAACCTGGATAAATCAAAGTTCTTTTATCCCCGGAGTCGCTTTTAAAGTGGATGTTATAACTCCGGATGGTACCCATATTGTTTCCGATTTTGATACCTTAACGGAGTGCCCGGCCATCGATTCGGTTTATTTCCGTGTTGAAGATATCCCCGATAATATTCCGGGGGTTTTTACCCAAGGAATACAATTTTATCTTGATTTGGATGCTACTTCTGTTAAAAGTCACTATTTCAGATGGGAAGCCATAGAAACCTGGGAATACCATGCCACTTATCCCCTCGAATGGTGGTATGATGGTGTAATTCATCATGTAGTACCGCCTGATTATTCAAATATGGTTTGTTGGTCTACCCGTTTGATTCCGGAAATATATACGATATCTACAAATAACCTTGTCGAGAATAAGTATCATATGCTTCCCCTTCACTTTGTGAGTAATCGTACATCGCGTCTTGCTTATGGATATAGCTTGCTGATAAAGCAATTTGCCCTTAGCGAACTTGCATATATTTACTGGGATAAATTAAGAATTAATAGTGATCAACAGGGTGGATTGTATGAAAAACAACCCCTGGCCATTAAAGGAAATATGCATAATTTGTCAAATCCTGAATCGGAAGTTCTTGGATTCTTTAGTGTTGCATCGCTTCGCACGAAGCGATTGTTTATTCACGATGTGCCAAATCTTCCTTTAGATTATTATACCTATTGTTCTCCCTCCGCTTTGTGGAAGGGACTACAGGAATTAACCCCATCCAGATATCCTGCGTATCTGATGGGTGACGCCTTGACGTATTACCTGATTGAACTCAATGTGGAATGTATTAATTGCACGATACTTGGTGGATCGAATGTTAAACCTGATTTTTGGCCATACTAAAATGATAAAAAAAACAGGACATATTGTATTCCTGATGCTGCTGATATTCGCAACATCATTGGTAGCCAGAAACCCAAAAACAGGTAATGTAACCGGCAATGAAAAAATTTACCTTCATACGGATCGTTCTATGTATATCGTTGGAGAAAAGGTAAGGTTCTCTGCCTGTATCATGGAAGAAAAATCGAAGGACACCGTTACCAGCCTTATTCTGTATGCCGAAATTCTTTCACCCGATGGCCGAAGCATTGTGGGAAGTAAATTTCCAATCCATGAATATAAGGCGGAAGGTTGTCTGACAATTCCGCTTGATATTGTATCCGGCAATTATTATCTCAGGGCTTATACGAAATACATGAGAAATCATGGGCCTGCTTCATATTCCTATGACGCGATTAAAATAATTAACCCCTTAAAAGGAGATGTGCTTGCTGGGATGGATACATCATCAACCCGGCAGGAAAATGTTCATAAGGATTCAGTTCAACATTTTATAATTTCTACTGATAAGAAGACATATGCAAGTCGTCAACAGGTTGATGTGGACATTAAATCGCTCCTGGACTCCTGTGAATTGAAAGAACTGATTGTTTCAGTGGTTCCTGAGCATTCGGTTTCACTCAAAAATAAGCATGTCAGTCTGGTAAATCCGGGTTTTTCATCTGGTAGATATTATCAGGAAAACAGAGGTGTTTCTCTCACCGGTAAACTAATCGATTATAATTCCGAAAAACCCGTAGTAGGAGGGATGGTAAATCTATCCATTTTGGGTGATGGTCGCGATTTTATGGCTATGCAGACTGATTCGGCAGGCCGGTTCTCTTTTTCTTTACCTGCATATGTGGGCTTTAGAGATTTATTTTTATGTTCTGATAATTCAAAGATCCAAAATCCAAAGATTCTTGTTGATAATGATTTTTGTGCCGTTCCCGTTAATCTTCCCTTTATACCATTGGAGTTATCGGACAAGGAACGTGATCTGGCATATTCCCTGGCAGTTAATCATCAAATCAGCCAATTATTTACCACCGATTCTGTACAAACACCGACTGAAAATCTGATTACCAATAAGGCATTTTATGGGATGCCAACTGATATACTGGTCTTTGATAAATATATTCAATTACCAACCCTTGAGGAGTATTTTAATGAACTACCAACACCGGTAAGAGTCAGAAAACGTGATTCGGGAAAGTATTTTAAAGTAATAGGAACGCGCCCCGAAATTGCTTTTTTCGATCCTCTGGTTATGGTTGATCAGGTGGCAGTCGATAACCCTGAAAAAATACTGGCAATTTCTCCTTCAAATATTTCAAGGATAGAAGTCGTAAACGAACCCTATGTCAAAGGAAATATTACCTATGGTGGTATTATTAGTATTGTTTCAAAGCGGGGCGATTTTGCCGGTTTGGATCTTCCAGCCTCCGGAATTTTCATCAACTATTTATTTCAGGCCAAAGACTGTAAATTCTCAGCGTATGGACCATCTTTGTTGCATGTTCCGGATGCACGCAATACACTATACTGGAATGCCGATCTTTCTTTAAAGAAGGATAATTCGACCAGTTTTTCGTTTAAAACTGCCGACACACCCGGTGCCTTTTCGATTGTATTGAAAGCCATAAAAAATGATGGTTCTGAGATTTCTCAAACACTTCTTTTTGAAGTAATAGCTAAATAAGTGTTTCAGTTTGAATAGGCTGATGTCATTATTCCTTATTAGGGTATTTTCATGTTAATAATCCATCGCTTCTTTCACTTCAAATTTCCTATTTTTGTTTTCTAATCATTCACTATGCGAATTGCTGCTATTATCCCCGCACGTTATGCTTCCAGCCGTTTTCCGGGTAAACCCTTGGTCATGATTCATGGCAAATCCATGATAATGAGGGTGTACGAGCAGGCTGTTCAAGCAGGAGTTTTTACGGAGGTTATTGTTGCCACAGACGATTCATCTATTTTGCTTCATGTACAAAAGCAGGGTGGTAAGGCTGTAATGACTTCTGAGCATCATCGTTCGGGTACGGAGCGCTGCGCCGAGGCCATTATTGTTGCAGGACTTGAGAATGCAATTGATGCCGTCGTCAACATTCAGGGAGATGAACCATACATTCAACCAGAGCAGATAGTTCAGCTCGCCGACTGCCTTAGAAATGCAGATCGGGGCATTGCCACATTGGTAAAAAAGATAACAGATGTTGATGAGTTATTAAACCCCGGTGTTGTAAAGGTTGTGAGGGATTTTGAAGGACGCGCCATATATTTTAGCAGACACCCGATTCCATTCATAAGAGAATTTGAAAAGGAACAATGGTTAAGACAATATGTGTTTTATAAACACATCGGGATTTATGGGTATCATTATAAGATTTTAAAGCAAATTGTGGATTTACCCATGGCCGCAATTGAACAATCGGAATCGCTCGAACAATTACGCTGGTTATATAATGGATACCCTGTTTTTACGGCAGAAACTGATTATGAATCGCTTGCTGTTGATACACCGGAAGACTTGTTAAAACTTATCAACAAACCTTGTAATTAGAGCCCGCTTCGAATAATTTTGTAGACTGAATAAATATCCAATGACCGAGCGGAGAGAAATAATTTCTTTAATTCCATCACTGTTATCAGCACATGAATGTGTTATCATTCCTGGCCTTGGCGGATTTATTCTTCTTCGTTTATCGGCAAAGATTCATCCTCTGAATCATAAATTTGAACCTCCTTCAAGCAAGCTTGCTTTCAATTATCATTTACGCCTGAACGATGGATTACTGGCGGGTGTATTAGCCTCTAAATTTGCCCTTTCGCATCAAAAAGCTTTGGAAAAGGTTCAGGAATTTGCCTGGTGGTGTATCTCAGAACTTAACGAAGGCGTTACCTTGCATTTTGATGAAGTGGGTAAGCTCTGGTTTGATGCTGAGAAAAATATTCATTTCGAAGCATATACCAATCAATTGCCTACGGACGATTCTTTTGGACTTTCGGCATTTGTTTCGCCTCCGGTTAAGCAATTGGGTCAAGTTAGTCGTCCGAAACATAAAAATCGCCGGCCTTCCACCTTTGTTCGTAAGACAGGACAAGTTTTAAAATATACTTTTCTAATATTGCCGCTCTTGTTTTTGTTGGTTTGGAGCACGACTCAAACGGGTGTCCTCGAAAATATTTCTGCCGGTTATTTTAATCTCAGGCCGGTACTTCAATCGGTTGATGTATTACCGGAACATATGCCTCAATCGTACTCATTTGATTCTCTGATGTTTCCTGATCAGTTTAAAGCGGCTAAAAATGGAGAAATATCTGCACCCATTGTTGTACAAAATTCCGATCTTGAAACATATCCTGATTTATATCCAATAATATCGCAGGAAGAAGAAGAAACTCCAGCGGTGGTTGTTAGTGAGCCAAAAGCCGTTGAACCCTCGATACCTGAAATGACCATCAAATATTGCATCATTGGAGGTTGTTTTGCAGAACAAACAAAAGCCGATGAATTTGTCGCAAAACTGCTCGGAATGGGATATCCTTCTTTTGTTCAGGGAATAACCTCCGGCGGTCTTACACGTATTGCAGTTCAGGGTTTTGGGTCAAAGGAGGAGGCCGAAGCAGCCCTCTCAGGCATAAAATCCAATGTTTGTTCCGATGCTTGGATTATTCACCGGTAATCCATTTCATTCCATTTTATTATTTTTGTAGCCTAAAACAGAATTATTGTGGCTAAGCGTAAACTGCTAAGTTTTGCGGAGAATGAATCATTCCCGCATTTTTTTCAACCCAGGTATCATGAGATAAAAGATGGATTTTCCTTAAAATCAGCCTGGAATGAGTCTTATTTTAAAAATGATGGTCCCATAACTCTAGAATTGGGCTGTGGCAAGGCCGAATTTTCATATTATCTGGCAGGCAAATATCCCGAAAGAAATTTTGTTGGAATCGATCTTAAAGGTGCCCGATTATGGCGGGGTGCCAAGGATTCCTTCGAAAATAAAATGAATAATATTGCATTTATCCGTTCGCATGTCCAAAATGTTAATCATTTTTTTGGCCCTCAGGAAGTAGAAGAAATCTGGATTCCCTTTCCAGATCCTCAGCTTCATAAACCCGGAGAACGTAAACGCCTCACTTCTTCAGGATTTCTGAAGCGTTATGCGGATGTTCTGAAACCCGATCATATCATTCATCTGAAAACAGATAATCGTCCCTTTTTTGAATATACGCTTGAAACCATTGCCAGCGGAGGACATCAGCTTCTCTTTTCTACGTTTGATCTGTATAATGAAAATGTTGATTATGATGCGGTAAAGGTTCAGACGTTCTACGAAAAGCAATTTCTGGATCAGGGAATGGAAATTAAATATCTCCAATTTCGTTTGAACAATGCCTGATGACGGCCCCGGATTTTTTGAGCGTGTGTATGAGTTAACGAAGCTGATACCATACGGAAGAGTTACTTCCTATGGAGCCATCGCCCGATACCTTGGCAGTGGACGCTCGGCCAGGATGGTAGGGTATGCTATGAATAATTCTCACCTTTATCCTGGAATTCCTGCTCACAGGGTCGTTAATCGAAAAGGAATGCTAAGTGGTAAACAGCATTTCGGTGGAAGGGATATTATGGCTCAATTACTTACTAATGAAGGAATTATTGTTGAGAACGACTGTATTGTTGATTTCGACAAATATTTTTGGGATCCGGGAAGGGAGCTTAAACCGGAATAATGCACAAATTCTGTGGTTTTACTACCTTTGTTATTACTTCAGCAACAGACTGCTAATAAGAATCATTCACTAAAATAATCTGACATATGCGTAAAATTTTGTTTTTTCTTGCAGCAACAGTAATTCTACTTTCTGCTTGTAATATGAATAAAAAAATGGACGAAAAATCCGCGGCTATTCAGGCCAAAGTTGACGAATTTGCTTCCTTTACCCTGACTTCTGATATCTCAGGATTGAGCGATGGCGATAAACAAGCACTGCCGTTACTCTTCGAGGCGGCCCAAATTATGGATGAACTTTTCTGGGAACAGGCTTATGGAAATCGTGCTGAACTTGAAGCAAAAATCAGTGATACCAATATGCTCAAGTTTGTTAAAATTAATTATGGTCCCTGGGAACGTCTGAATGCCAATACGTCTTTTATTGATGGAATTGGTCCAAAACCTGCTGGAGCTACATTCTACCCGGTAGATATGACAGCCAAAGAATTTGACGCATTGGAGGCTACCGATAAAACAGGTCTTTATACGGTCATTCGTCGCAAGTCGGATGGAGCTTTGGAATCTGTGCCTTACCATGTAGCGTTTAAAAATCAACTCGAAAAAGTGGCTACACTGCTCGAAATGGCAGCTTCGTTGGTTAGCGATAATGGATTTAAAAATTATTTAAATCTTCGTGCAAAAGCATTGCTTAATAGCGAATATCTGGAAAGTGATATGGCATGGATGGATATGAAGACAAATGCCATTGACTTTGTAGTTGGCCCCATCGAAAATTATGAAGATGCTTTGTATGGTTATAAGGCTGCTTTTGAATCATTTATTCTTGTAAAAGATATGGAATGGAGCACTAAAGTTGATCGGTATTCCTCTCTTTTACCACAGTTACAAACCACACTTCCCGTGGAACCCAAGTACAAAATGGAAGTCCCGGGAGCATCATCTGATCTTGGTGTTTATGAGGTTGTTTATTACGCAGGCGATTGTAATGCCGGTAGTAAAACCATTGCCATCAACCTTCCGAACGACCCCGCCGTTCATGCCGCTAAGGGTAGCCGTCGTTTGCAGCTTAAAAATGCCATGAAAGCCAAATTCGATAAAATACTTGTCCCGATTTCTCATCTGGTGATTGATGAATCGCAGCGTAAGAATATTACGTTTGATGCGTTCTTCGAAAATGTTATGTTTCATGAAATTGCTCACGGATTGGGCGTTAATCAAACAATCAATGGCAAAGGACCCGTGCGCGAAGCACTTCGCGATTCGTATACCTCTATGGAAGAAGGTAAAGCCGATATTCTGGGATTATTCCTTATTGGTCAATTGCATGAAATGGGTGAGATTAAGGATAAAGATTTGATGGATAACTATGTAACCTTTATGGCTGGTATATTCCGCTCGGTAAGGTTTGGCGCAAGCAGTGCACATGGTAAAGCCAATATGATGCGCTTCAACTATTTCTTAGAAAAAGAGGCTTTTGTCAAAAATGAAGCCAATGGAACCTATCTGGTTAACTTCGAAATTATGAAACAGTGTGTCAGCGATCTTTCCAATTTGATTATTGTCATTCAGGCTGAAGGCGATTATGATGCAGCCAGTAAGTTAATCAATGAAAAAGGAAATGTCAGTCCGCTCTTGAAAGCTGACCTGGAGCGTATTGCCAATGCCGGTATTCCTCGCGATATCGTTTTTAAACAAGGAAAAGAATATCTGGGACTCTAAGTAACGTTTGTTGAGATTGTAAAAACCCTGCCATTTGCGGTGGGGTTTTTAATTGGGTTAAAGCCTGATATTGTAAACAGATAAAAATGTATTTTTGCAATTTGAATCAAATCTAAATTAATTCTTCCGGATGCTGAATACTTGTTACCGATTCAGAGAACGGGAAAAATATCATTTAACATGGAAAAACTCGTTCTCGAAAACAAAGTTCTGAATGTAATCGAACAAATTAGGCCATATCTTCAACAAGACGGTGGTGATATTGAATTTGTAAATATCACAGAAGATTTGGTTGTGAATGTGAGGCTTACCGGGGCTTGTGGTTCATGCCCATACAGCACGCTTACCCTTAAAAATGGGGTTGAACAGGCTGTTCGTAAAGCTATTCCTGAAATTAAATCGGTGGAGGCCATCAATTTGTAGTTTTTTATTGCTAAATCAATCAATCACAATAAATAATTCCTTTATATGAATAAATTACGTTTGTTTTCGCTGATTTTTGTTATGATTTCCTTGGTAGCCTGTACAAATAAGGAAAAAGTGTATAATTCAGTGATAAAAGATAGCAAAACAGGTGAAGAGATTCTTTATGGATATTGCAATGTTGAAGGCATCAAAGGTGATGTTTTTAAGGAAGCATATATCAAGGAAATGGAAGAATATCGTCCAAACGATTCTTTGGTAAATCTTCTTTCTTCAAATTATCAGGATATTACCGTTAAAGTTATTATGGGAACCTGGTGCAGCGATACGAAAAGAGAAGTGCCACGTTTACTAAGTGTATTGTTTTCATCTGGTTACGACCCTACTGTTTCTGAAAATTTCGAGGCAATTTGTGTGGATACAGAAAAAAAAGCTGAAGACATCGATCTCGAACCGTATAAATTCGACAAGGTTCCAACGATCATAGTTTACCGCTCCGGAGCTGAAATCGGTCGAATCATTGAAACGCCACAGATTAGCATTGAACAGGATCTTCTTGATATTTTAAGCAAGTAAAATGCTTGTAGTCAGTCATATTGCAGATGTAAAATCATACATCAACCAGCAACGTTCTGCTGGTAAAAAAATAGGATTCGTTCCTACCATGGGTGCCCTTCACGAAGGGCACCTTTCGCTTATATATGAAGCTCGTAAGCATAATGATATTGTTACGGCTTCAATATTCGTTAATCCCATTCAGTTTAATAATCCGGGGGATTTGGAGAAATATCCACGTACCGAGGAAAATGACTGTCGAATGCTTGAGCAAGCCGGATGTGATATGGTTTTTATTCCTAATGTGAAAGAGATGTATCCGGAAGAGGTTAAAAAGACCTATGATTTTGGAAATCTTGAAACAGTAATGGAAGGCCAATTCAGGCCAGGACATTTCAATGGAGTAGCCATTGTTGTGAAAAAGCTTTTTGATATTTTTACCCCTCATCAGGCCTTTTTCGGACAGAAAGATTTTCAGCAATTGGCGATTATCCGCCGAATGGTTGAATTGGAAAATATTCCGGTAGAAGTTATTGGATGTCCAACCCTGCGCGAAATTGACGGCCTCGCGATGAGTTCGCGAAACATCCGCTTGTCTGAAAATCAAAGAAAATCAGCTCCTTTTATATTTAAAATGTTGGAATTAGCCAATCAGCTTCTTCCCGAAACTGAAGTGATAGAAGTTCACCAGCATATCGTCGACAAATTTGCCAACCACCCTGATTTTGAACTCGAATATTTCGAAATATGCAATGCCATCACTTTGCAACCCATTAAAAGTCTGAACGATGCGGAAGAAGTGGTTGCCTGTGTAGCCGCGTACATGGGAGAGGTGCGGCTGATTGACAACCGCATGATGAAGCCGTGAATTTTTAACACTAACTGAAATTTTAGTGATTGGGTGAATTAAATTTCATTTTTTTTTCAATTACCCGTTTGTTATCTGATTTAATGAAGGATGGCAATGTATTCTTCTGTTTATCAGTAATAAATTCGCCAATAATGGGTTTATGTTAAAACAAAAAGTATACAACTTGTGTTAAATTCATGTGGTTCAGTTCTGATATTTTGTAATTTTGCAATATGATGCAGATAAATGTACTCAAATCGAAAATTCATCGTGCCACGATTATCGAGGCCGATTTAAATTATATTGGCAGCATTACAATCGATGAAGATCTGATGGAAGCTGCGAATCTCATTGAAAATGAGCGGGTTCATATTTATGATATCAATAATGGTGAGCGTTTTGATACCTATGTAATTAAAGGTTTACGAGCTTCGGGGGTTATTGGTATTAATGGAGCTGCTGCGCGCAAAGTAGCCGTTGGCGATTTCGTAATCATTGTTTCTTATGCCATTATGCCTTTTGAAGAAGCCAAATTGTTTAAGCCATATATTGTATTCCCCGATCTTAATAATAAGCTCAACTCTTAATTGTGAAAAAAACATTCTGGTCAGTAATAAAAATTATCTTTTTTCTTGGACTGGGTGGCTTTTTTATCTGGCTCTTTGTTCATAACCTCACTTCGGATCAAATTTCTCAAATCTGGCAATCCTTTAAAAGAGCTGATTATTCATGGATTTTACTTGCTGTTATAACCGGAGTAATTAGTCATGCTAGTAGAGCGAGGCGTTGGATGATTTTACTGGAACCTATGGGCTATAAACCCAGATTTTGGAACGTGTTTATGGCTGTTTTTACTGGTTATCTGGCTAATCTGGCTTTACCACGACTGGGTGAAGTAAGTCGTTGCGGTGTCCTTACACGTTATGAAAAAGTACCTTTTAATAAGGGTTTTGGTACCGTAATAACGGAACGGGCCATCGATATGATATTTTTTCTAATGCTGTTTTTTGTCAATTTTGTGATACAGTTCCGGCATTTGAAAAATTATATTTACGATAAGGTCTATATGCCTTTGCTGCTCAAGTTGGAAGCGGCAGGAAATGCATCCATGATGATGTTTTCTGTGGCAATGGTGATTTTTATAATTGTTATACTCGTATTTATTTTCCGAAAGAAATTCTATCATCTCGGATTTGTTATTAAAATCCGTGATTTGATTAAGGGTTTGGTTGAAGGAATGAAGAGCCTCATCAGTATTCGCCGTCCCGGTGAATTTGTGTTTCATACCTTCCTTATTTGGGGCTGTTATTTTACGATGACCTGGCTGGTTTTCTTCAGTTTACCCGAAACATCCATGCTTGGATTGGATGCCGGTTTAGCAGTATTAGTTTTTGGATCCATTGGAATCATTCTGGTTCAGGGCGGAATAGGGGTTTATCCTGTTATTGTTGCCGAAACACTCGTACTTTATAATATTGATAGCCTTACCGGATATTCGATGGGTTGGATTTTATGGTCAGCACAAACGTTTATCCTTGTATTTATAGGAGGCCTGTCGATGATGGGTCTTCCGATTATCAACCGATTGATTTATGATAAGAAGCGAAATTAGCAGGAGTAAAATCTATCCATCAGCCAACGAAGAATTTCATCGCAGGCTGGCGTACTGGCGTTATAAGGGCTACCGTATTGTCTTTACTAATGGCTGTTTTGATATTATGCATCTTGGTCATATTGATTATCTTTCCAAAGCTTCTGATGAGGGTGATATCCTTATTATTGGTCTGAATACCGATGAATCTGTAAGAAAAATAAAGGGACCCACCAGACCGATCTCTGATGAAAATTCAAGGGCAATGGTACTGGCTTCCATGTCGATGGTTGACACGGTTGTAATGTTTTCTGACGATACACCCTATCAACTCATTGAACTTATACAGCCCGATGTACTCATAAAAGGCAGTGATTATAAACCAGAAGATATTGTTGGTTTCGATATCGTAAGTAAGAAAGGTGGTGAAATTAAAACCATTGCCTTTGTAGAAGGTTATTCTACCTCAAAAATTGAAGAAAAAATCAGGAAGAACGTCTAAAATCACTATTTTTAGAGATTGATACCTGATTATTCAATGGCCAAAACAAAAAGCGTATTTTTCTGTCAGAGTTGTGGTAATGAAGCTACCAAATGGCTCGGTAAATGTCCTGCGTGCGGCGACTGGAATACCTATGTTGAAGAAGTTGTTCGTGCCAAAACAAATGCAGGAGCCATCCGCTCCTCCAATTCGGCTATTTTGGTTGAAGATATACAGGCGGGTAGTTTTGCCCGGTGTACGTCAGCCGATCAGGAATTGGACCGGGTTTTGGGAGGTGGATTGGTTCCCGGCTCGGTGGTATTGGTAGGGGGGGAACCCGGCATCGGAAAATCAACATTAATGTTGCAGGTATCTCTTAAGATTCCGGATTTAAAAGTATTATATGTATCGGGAGAAGAAAGTGAACAACAGCTCAAGATGCGTGCTGATCGTCTGAAATTACCTCAGACGAATTGTTTCGTACTCGCGGAAACTAATTTGCAGGCAATTTTTCAACAAATCGAATTTCTAAAACCCGGTTTAGTCGTTATCGATTCCATCCAGACTTTATCGACGGATTTGTTGGATGCCTCGCCGGGAAGTGTGTCTCAGGTTCGGGAATGTACTGCTCAGCTTCAACGTTTTGCTAAACAGACGAATACCCCTTTGGTACTTATCGGACATATTACGAAAGATGGAAGTCTGGCAGGCCCAAAAGTCTTGGAACATATGGTAGATACCGTTTTGCAATTTGAGGGCGACCGAAATTACGGATATCGTATTTTGCGTTCTGTAAAAAATCGTTTCGGTTCTACCAGCGAACTGGGAATTTATGAAATGCGTTCAGACGGTTTGCGCGAAGTGAATAATCCTTCAGAAATACTTCTTTCGCAGCATGATGAAGAAATGAGCGGGATAGCGATAGCTGCCACTATGGAAGGTATGAGGCCCTTAGTTCTCGAAATTCAGGCTTTGGTTTCAACGGCTGCCTACGGCACTCCACAACGCTCAGCTACCGGTTTCGATGTAAGACGGCTCAATATGCTTCTCGCTGTACTCGAAAAAAGGGCAGGTTTCCGTTTGGGTATCAAAGATGTTTTCCTCAATGTGGCTGGTGGAATACGCGTGGATGACCCAGCTACCGATTTGGCGGTGATTTCTGCAATATTATCTTCTTCCGAAGACATCCCGGTTTCTCAGAAATATTGCTTTTCCGGAGAAGTTGGTTTATCCGGTGAAATCCGGCCTGTAATCCGGCTTGAGAATCGAATTTCAGAAGCCGAAAAACTCGGCTTTTCTAAAATATTTATCAGCCGTGCTGCACTAAAAGGTCTACAATTGAAAACCAAAGGAATACAAATTGTTCCGGTTGGTAAAATAGACGAAGTTTTTCAAAACCTCTTTGGATAAGCATTGTTATATATATGAATACCTACTAATTGTCCCTAATTTTTACCCAGAGCCATTTATATGCTACAGGATGAATCCAATAATATACAGACTTACGATACCGAACAGGAGAAAAAAGATATTCTGAAGAATTATCGCCGCCTGATTAGGGTCTGGAAAGTTAAACACACAGATAATAAGGAAGATAGAGTATTAATTCGTAAAGCTTTTAATGTTGCATTGGATGCCCATTCCGGCATGCGGCGTAAATCAGGCGAGCCGTATATAATGCATCCGATTGAAGTGGCAATTATTTGTGCTGAAGAAATCGGATTGGGTACAACCTCGGTTTGCTGCGCCCTTTTGCATGATGTGGTAGAAGATCGCCCTGATGAATACCCGATTGAGGATATCAGACGAATGTTCGGCGATAAAATTGCAGCCATTTGCGATGGTCTGACGAAAATTAAAGATTTCTTCGATCAAACCGAGCCTTCTACACAGGCCGTTCAAATGAAGCATCTTTTATTAACTCTGGGAGATGATGTCCGTGTAATTCTTATTAAGCTGGCCGACCGTTTGCATAATATGCGCACGCTTCAATATATGAAGCCTGAAAAACGCTTAAAAATTGCCGCAGAAACAACTTTTCTCTTTGCACCTCTGGCTCATCGACTCGGATTATATGCAGTAAAAAGTGAACTCGAAGATTTAGCATTAAAATTCACGGAACCTGATATTTATATAGAAATTTCACGCCGCTTAATTGAATCTGAACAAATCAGGGCTGACTTTGCTGCTGATTTTCTTTATCCCATTAAACGTGATATTGCTGAAAGGGGATATAATGCACGCATTATGGTACGTACCAAATCGGTACATTCCATTTGGCAAAAAATGAAAAAAAAGCAAATTCCTTTTGATGAAGTGTATGATGTTTTTGCTATTCGAATTATTGTTGATGTACCTGTAAAGCAAGAACGATCGGCCTGTTGGGAAGTATACGCCATCGTTACTGACCATTACCGCCCAAAACCTGATCGTTTGCGCGACTGGATTTCGATACCCAAAGCCAACGGTTATCAGGCTTTGCATACGACTGTAATGAGTAGTATCGGAAAATGGGTAGAGGTGCAGGTTCGTTCTGAACGAATGGATGAAATAGCAGAAAAGGGCTACGCTGCGCATTTTAAATATAAAGAAACTGAGGTTGATGATCGTCATATCGAAAATTGGCTTGACCGTATTCGTGATTTATTACACCGCAATGATGGAGATGCATTAAATTTTCTCAATGATATTCAAGGATATCTGTTTACTCAGGAAATATTTATTTTTACTCGTTCCGGAGAGTTAAGATTGCTGCCCTTGGGAAGTACGGTACTCGATTTTGCTTATGGAATTCATTCGGATATTGGTAATACCTGCATTGGTGCCAATGTTAATCATAAATTGAAACCCAGGTATTACGAACTTAAAAGTGGCGACCAAATCGAAGTACTTACTTCGGATAAACAGGAGCCAAATAAAGAATGGCTTGATACCGTAAAAACAACAAGAGCTAAAACCCGCATCAAGGAAGCACTAAAAGAAATTCGCCGTTTGCAGGCCGACACGGGAAGAGAAATTCTTCAACGGATATTATCAGAAATTGGGATTGAGTTTTCGACTGAAAATCTGGGTTTGCTCGTTAAAAAGTTTCACATTTCGGGCAATCAGGAACTTATGGTAGAAATTGGAAATGGAAAAATATCACCGATTGATGTTCAGAATTTTTTCAGCCCTGAGCCCAGAAGCTGGCTTAGAAGGATAAATCCATTCAATCGCCCTAAATCACCCGATTACGTTTCATTAACAGATGAAATCATTCGCCAGACACGCGGTAAAGCAGACCATTTAATGTTAAAACGCGATTTGGATAATCTGAAGCATACCATAGCTACCTGTTGTAATCCAATACCAGGGGATGATGTTATGGGCTTTAATGATAAAAAGAAGGGAATAGTAATCCATCGTTCACAATGCCCCGACGCCATTGAGCTGATGTCGACATTCGGACAGAATATTGTAAAAGCCAAATGGACAGAGAATGCAGAATTGGCTTTTCTGGCTGGTATAAAAATTAATGGCTTCGACAGAAAAGGAATGCTCTTCGAACTTTCAGAAATAATTTCAAGCCATTTGGGGCTTAATATTAAATCGATCCATTTTGAAACGGAAGGGGGAATTATGGATGGTGTAATTATGCTTTTCGTTAATCATACACAGCAGTTAAAAAATCTTATTGATGCTTTGAATAAAGTAGAAGGAATCCAAAAAGTGTTCAGAATCGATAATTATTCTGAACTTGACGTCTGATTGAGCAATTCTTATTTTAATTTGTTCTTAATATCAATAAAAACTTTTATCTTCGTATCGAAATTTTATAGCTATATGAAAATTACTCAGAAGGAGACTTACGAAACGGTTCATCAGTTGTTTACTGATTATCTGGTGAAGAAAGGGCATAGAAAGACTCCGGAACGGTACACAATACTGAAAGAAATATATGCTACGGATGGGCATTTTGATATTGAATCGCTTTATATCAGAATGAAAAAAAACAAGTACAGGGTTAGTCGTGCTACATTGTATAATACCATCGAAATACTGTTGGATGCTGCTCTCGTTATACGTCATCAGTTTGGTAGTTCAAGTTCTCAGTACGAAAAAGCATACAAGGCCCGTCAGCACGACCATGTTATTTGTATGAAAAATGGGGAAGTTTCACAGATTCTCGAGTTTTGCGATCCTCGAATTCAGGAAATACAATCGGATGTTGAACGCCTTCTGGGTGTCGAAATTAGCGGGCATAGCCTGACTTTTTTCGGCAAAAAAATTGTCAAATAGAATCTGATTTTCTGATTCCTTTAGGCCTTGGACTTTTTTATGCTTACCTTTGCATTATTGCTTTGAGCTCCCTTAATTGGCAGCAAATAGGCAATTTTTTTGTGTCTGGCAAATGCCGGCAATAAAATATTAAATTTATTTAGAGATGAAGGCTGATGTTTTATTAGGATTGCAGTGGGGCGATGAAGGGAAAGGTAAAATCGTAGATTTTCTTGCCTCGGAGTACGATGTTGTTGCTCGTTTTCAGGGAGGACCCAATGCAGGTCATACCATTGAATTTGATGGTAAGAAGTTTGTTTTACATACCATTCCCTCCGGGATATTTTTCCCGAAGACGATGAATATTATTGGCAATGGTGTAATTATCGATCCTTTTATTCTCCGAAAAGAAATCCAGAATCTTACGAATCTTGCTGGCATTGATGTATATGCAGGTCTTAAGATTTCCAATAAATGCCATTTAATTTTACCCTCGCATCGTTTATTGGATGCAGTACAGGAACAATCGAAAGGCATCAGTAAAATCGGCTCAACGCTAAAGGGAATTGGCCCGGCATATACCGATAAAACTGCACGTTGTGGTATTCGTACCGGCGATTTATTGCTTCCTGGTTTTGAGCAAAAGTATGCCAGTCTGAAAGAATCGCATATGAGGAGTATTGCCTCATATAATCTGGACCTCCAGTCCGTCTTAATTGACGGGCACGACTTCGATTCCTATGAAAAACAGTGGTTCGAGTCATTAGAAATTCTTAAAAAGTTCGAACAAGTTGATGCTCCATATTTTATTAATAAGGCCCTGTGGGATCGCAAACGCGTATTAGCAGAAGGAGCCCAGGGCACTTTACTGGATGTAGACTTTGGTTCTTATCCATTTGTAACATCTTCCAATACCGTTGCAGCAGGTGTATGCATTGGCTTAGGTCTTGCACCTTCATCTGTAGGCAAGGTTTTTGGGATTGTCAAAGCATATTCCACCCGCGTAGGGAGTGGTCCTTTTCCTACTGAACTTAATGATGAAATGGGTGATGCCCTCCGCAAACAAGGAAATGAATTTGGTTCTACCACAGGGAGACCCCGCAGGTGTGGTTGGATTGATCTTGTAGCTCTTAAATATTCGGTGATGATTAATGGAGTCAGCCATCTATTTCTGACAAAGGCTGATGTTCTAAGTTCGATTGATGAACTTAAAATATGTACAGCTTACAAGGTTGATGGAGTTAGCAGTCAGAATATTCCTTATGATTTAAGTCAGGCAGAACCTGTTTACGAAAGCCATCCTGGTTGGAAAGCAGATCTCACTACCATCACTAAAGCCGCATCTTTACCGGTAGAATTGAAGAACTATATTAAATTCATTGAAGACTATCTTGGTGTTCCTGTATCCATTGTATCGGTTGGACCTGATCGGACTCAGACCATTCTACGAAAGCAATATAAATAACGATTTTGCTCTTATAAGTAATAAAAAAGCCGGTCAGTTGACCGGCTTTTTTTAAAAAAACGCTATTTAAAGGCTTGAATTCCTGTTATATCAGCGCCTGTTATAAGTAGATGTACATCATGAGTGCCTTCATATGTGATAACCGATTCGAGGTTCATCATATGACGCATCATTGGGAAATCGCCAGTGATGCCCATTGCACCCAATACCTGACGTAATTCCCTGGCGATATTAAGTGCCATAAATACATTATTTCTCTTAGCCATTGATATCTGACCCGGAGTAGCCCGATCTTCTGAGCGTAATTGTCCTAAGCGCCAGCAAAGAAGTTGTGCTTTGGTGATCTCGGTCAGAGCTTCTGCCAGTTTTTTCTGCTGAAGCTGGAAGGAACCGATTGGCCTGTTAAATTGTTTACGCTCAAGAGAATATCTGACGGCAGCATCATAACAGTCCATAGCAGCACCGATGGCGCCCCAAGCGATACCATAACGTGCTGAATTTAGACAGGAGAGAGGAGCTTTTAATCCTGAAGCAAGTGGGAGAATCATGTCTTCCGTAACAATAACATCATCGAAAACAAGTTCTCCGGTTACTGAAGCTCTTAGCGACCATTTTCCATGAGTCATAGGAGCCGTTAGTCCTTTTATACCTTTTTCCAGTACGATACCTCGAACGATTCCTTCGTCATCTTTTGCCCAAACAATGGATACATCTGCAATAGATGAGTTGGTAATCCACATTTTTGCACCATTCAGAAGATAATGATCACCCTTACGGGTTAAACGAGTTTTCATACCGCCTGGATCAGAACCATAATCAGGTTCAGTTAATCCGAAGCATCCGATAATTTCTCCTTTGGCTAATAAGGGTAAGAACTTTTTCTTTTGTTCTTCTGAACCATAACGGTTCAATGGATACATAACCAGCGATGATTGTACCGATGCAGCTGAACGTATGCCTGAATCTCCTCTTTCGAGTTCCTGCATAATGAGTCCATAAGCCGTATAATCAAGTCCTGCACCGCCGTATTCTTCTGGAATAAATGGGCCCAAGGCTCCCATTTCACCCATCTCTTTAATGAGGTGGCGCGGAAATTCATTTCTTTCGGCAAAACCTTCAATGACTGGTTTTACAGAGCGGTCTACCCAATCCCGGATAGCCGAACGTATTAAAAGATGTTCTTCTGTGAAGAGCTCATCACAGTTAAAATAATCGGGAGCGTTGAATTCAATTTCATTCATAATTGGATAATTTTCATTGTCATCAAGTTTCGAAATTACAAATTATTGTACGGTTTCCCTATTATGTATTCACTACAATCAGGGAATATTATTATTATTAAAATGTTCAAACCTTATACATAGAGCAGTACGGAGAAAAAATGGCAGATGCTGCCGCCGATTACAAAAAGATGCCAGATTCCATGTCCGAAGGGTATGCGTTTTACCAGATAAAAAACGATTCCAAACGAATAGCACAAGCCACCAGCCATTAAAAAATATAAGCCTCCGGCGTCTAATGAATCAATTAATGGTTTGATGGCAATAATGACCAACCAGCCCATAAATAAATACAAGAGTGCGGATATTGTTCGGTATTTTGGATTAAAAAACCAAAA
The DNA here is from genome assembly GCA_030656615.1 of Bacteroidales bacterium. Lineage (GTDB taxonomy): Bacteria > Bacteroidota > Bacteroidia > Bacteroidales > TTA-H9 > JAUSOY01. Next base: position 27,478 of record JAUSOY010000073.1, read on the forward strand.
CTTCATGATTACTCCGGCAATGGCCAGTGCCCATATTACTCCAAAAATACTCCATCCCCAACCACCGCGTAAAGTTACCAGCATAAATGGCGTATATGTTCCTGCTATTAAAATGTAAATGGCCGCATGGTCCATTTTATTAAAAATATACTTTATACGGTTTTTCGTAGAATGATACAGCATGGAAGAAGCATATAAGATGACCAGACTTGAACCAAAAATGGTGAAACTGACAATTTTCCAGACATTGCCATCGATAACTGCAAATACAATTAGTAAAACAAGCCCTGCAATGGACAGTCCCAGGCCAATAGCATGAGATACGCTGTTGAAAACTTCTTCCATAAATCTCAGCCGTGGACTTTTTATGTGTTTTGTCATATTATTGTTGTTTTTGACTTTATGTGACGCATGATTAATTTGATAATGCAAATTGAAAAGGAATATAAGAGATAGAATTCTTTTTATGCAAAAATACCTATTATTATAGAAGACTTGATGCGAACGGCATTTCTATTTGATTATTTTTATTCGATTCCAAATATTTTTAGTTGACTCAATTTTCTGTATGTATTTTTATCGATGTTATTGCTATAGGACCTTATATGTCTGATAATTATTCCTAAATCGATTTTTTTACAAAAAAATTCAAACTCCATATAAACGGTACTAAATTTGCATTAAAAATGCTTGTCTGCGATTAACAACTTATTTTACAAACACAATTGTATTATTATGAAAGCAATAGGAAGTATTATGATTGGCTTGATTTTGTTCCTGTCAGCGTGCAGTAAGGACAATAATAACGAATTAAAGGAACCAGCGATCATCAAATTACCTGCAAAGTCGGGTGAAGTGATTCAGGGCGGCAACGATTTTGGGGTAGATCTTTTCCGCCTGCTTGCTATGGAAGAGGATCATAATATAATGATATCGCCATTAAGCGCTTCAACAGCCCTCACCATGCTACTGAATGGTACAAATGGTCCTACCCACAATCAGATTGCTGAAATGCTTGGATATCAAAATATGACAACCGATGAAATTAATTTGGTTTACCAAAGTTTGCTTCAACAATTACTTGCTGCCGATCCAAATGTTGATTTAATGTTATCAAATGCAGTTTGGTATCGTAATGATTTTCAGGTGAAACCGCCATTTTTAGCGAGTATGCAAAGCAACTTCAAATCGCATATCGAGGCACTGGACTTTAACAATCCATCTTCATTGACAAAAATAAATGCCTGGGCATCGGATAATACCAAAGGTAAAATTGATAAGGTTTTGGATGAAATTAGTCCGGATGCAGTTATGTTTATAATGAATGCATTGTATTTTAAAGGCGCATGGACATATATATTTGATAAGTCGCAAACGAAACCGGCTTTGTTTTTTCCAGAAGAAGCCTCACCGTTTAATGTTCAGATGATGAATCAAAGCTGCCCGTTTAAAGTATTTTATGGTGATTCTTGTCAGGTAATTGAACTGACCTATGGCAGGAAGAATTTTGTAATGGATATTATACTACCTCACGGAAAACTAAGCAATTATCTAAAGAGTTTTGACGGGACTGAATGGCAATCTTTATGCAACGCTCTGGATGCTCTTTCCGTTCCGGAGGCAGCTTTGATTTCTATGCCGAAATTCAGTTTTAGTTATGAGAAGTATCTCAATGATCAATTGAAAGTGCTTGGAATGACCGATGCTTTTGATGCTATTAATGCTGACCTGAGTGGTATTTCAGACGCCGACATTTTTGTAAGTTTTGTGAAGCAAAACACCTTTGTGGATGTTAATGAAGAAGGAACTGAAGCGGCAGCCGTTACCACGGTTGGCGTATACGTAACCAGTTTACCCACAACGACTGAAATTAATAAACCGTTTATTTTTGCAATTCGTGAGCAAACAACCAATACCTTGATGTTTATCGGAAAGGTTTTATTTCCACCAAGTAGTTGAGGTTTGATATCGGATTTTGAAGGAAAATAAGCACAGGATACCTCAGTACGATTCAATTTCGTTTCAACAAAAAACCCCGGAAAGTCCGGGGTTTTTTGTTGATTATTTAAGCGTTCGTTTAACTTCTACTTCTTCGTAGCCTTCGATGATATCACCGACTTTTATATCGTTGAAACGGTCAATATTTAGTCCGCATTCCTGTCCGGCACGGGCTTCTTTTACCTCATCTTTAAAGCGTTTCAGAGCTCCCAGTAGGCCGGTATGAACAACAATACCATCACGGATGACCCGTACTTTGGTGTTACGTTGAATCACGCCATCAAGTACAAAACATCCGGCGATATTACCAACCTTGGTAATGTGGAATACTTCTCTGATTTCGAGATTACAAAGGATTTTTTCTTCGATTTTTGGTGATAACATCCCCTCAATCGCAGCTTTAAATTCTTCGATGGCCTTATAAATGATGGAGTAAAGGCGAATGTCTATTTGCTCATGGTCAGCAAGCTTGTTAGCTGCAGATGACGGACGAACCTGGAATCCTACGATAACAGCATTTGAAGCTGATGCCAGCATTACGTCACTTTCGGTAATCTGTCCTACTGATTTATGAATCACATTCACCTGAACTTCTTCAGTACTTAATTTAAGCAGTGAATCAGAAAGTGCTTCTACTGAACCATCCACGTCACCTTTCACGATTACATTCAATTCTTTGAAATCGCCAATTGCGATACGGCGTCCGATTTCGTCAAGAGTGATATGCTTTTGTGTTCTGAGTCCCTGTTCGCGTTGTAATTGCTGACGTTTAAGCGCAATTGATTTTACCTCACGTTCGTCACTCATAACGTTAAAAAGGTCACCGGCCTGAGGTGCACCATTCAGTCCAAGCATAAGTATTGGAGAAGCCGGACCGGTTTCTTTCACACTCTGGTTACGCTCATTGTACATTGCTTTAACCTTACCATAGGTAGTTCCGGCTATAACCATATCACCTACTTTCAGAGTTCCACTCTGAATCAGAAGCTTGGAAGTATAACCACGACCTTTATCCAGCATGGATTCAATGACTGTACCCATTGCAGGACGTTTTGGATTGGCTTTTAGATCAAGAAGTTCGGCTTCTAGTAATACTTTTTCTAATAACAATTCTATGCCAATTCCTGTTTTGGCAGATATTTCCTGACACTGATACTTTCCACCCCAGTCTTCCACTAAAATGTTCATGCTTGCAAGTTCCTGTCTGATTTTTTCAGTGTTTGCTGAAGGCTTGTCGATTTTGTTGAAAGCAAAAACAATGGGTACCGATGCAGCCAATGCATGATTAATGGCTTCGCGCGTTTGGGGCATTATACTGTCATCAGCGGCAATTACAATGATTGCAACGTCGGTTAATTTGGCACCACGTGCACGCATCGCTGTAAAAGCTTCATGACCTGGAGTATCCAGGAAAGTGATTTTTTTCCCGTTTTCAAGACTAACTTCGTATGCACCAATATGTTGTGTAATGCCACCGGCTTCGCCAGCTACTACATTTGCACTACGGATATAATCGAGAAGTTTTGTTTTTCCATGATCAACATGGCCCATAACTGTTACGATGGGTGCTTTAAAAACGTAATCTTCGGGTATGTCTTCGAATGATTCATCGATGGCCTCCTGCACTTCAATACTAACAAATTCGGTTTTATATCCAAATTCATCGGCCAGAAATACAATGGTTTCAGCATCGAGTCGTTGGTTAATCGAAACGAAAAGGCCCAGATCCATGCATGATTTAATGATTTGGGTAACCCCAACATTCATCATACTGGCTAATTCATTAACAGTTACAAATTCGGTAACTTTTAAGGTCTTTTGATCATCAACTGCTCTCTGTTGTTGTTCCGCAACTGTCTGACTAGCCTGATCGCGTTTTGCTTTACGATGTTTAGAAGCTTTTGATTTTCCTCCTGAAGTAAGTCGAGCCAGCGTTTCTTTAATCTGTTTCTGGATTTCTTCTTCTTTAACTTCAGGTTTAACAACTTCTTTTGAAGTAACAGGTTTTTTATTATCCTTACGTGATTTTGGTCTGTCTGTTGTGCGGGTATGAGTAGATTGTGGAGGCCTGTTTGTATTTGTTCCGGTATTTCCACCAGTATTTGTTGTTGATGTTTGCTGGTCGGGCTTTATAATACGTTTCCGCTTTTTCTTCTTTGATTTTGTTTGATCGTCAGAGGAAGAAGCAACAGGCTTCTTTTTATCATTATCGCGGTACGATTTGGGCAGAACAATGGTACCTAAAATGGTGGGACCTTCGAGTTTTATTTTTGCACGTGCAAGGAAATTATCTGGCAGGGCATTTTTTTTATCTGTAATTGCTTTTTCAGCATCCTCAACTGGCGCTATTTCAACCGGTTCAACTGGTTTTTCAACAACTGGAAGAGGCTTGATAATATGTCCGTTAGGGTCATGTCTTGACACTGGTTCACGCGATTTATTTCGTGAAGCATCCCTTTCTTTTTGACGTTCTTCTTTCGATTTTTTTGGCGGCTTAGTCCTGAGGTTCATCTGATCCAGATCGATTTTCCCTACAACTTTAACGCCACGAGTATCGTCGGAAGGCTTAGAATCCTTTATTTCAATTTCAGTTTTCTTTGTTGTAGCCTGCTGAACATCAACTTCTTTAATTTCTTCTGTAACTACCGGTATTTCTTCCTGTACAGAAACAATAGGTTCTATGATAGTTTCTTCTTTTATGGGTTCGGGCTTTGCTGGTTCAGATTCAGTCGCAGCCACAACTTCAGGTTCTGGCTGTATTTCAGGCTCTGGTTCAGATACAGGAAGCGGTTTGTTTTTTTCAATAACAACTTCGGGTACTTCAACCGGTAATTCAACAACAGGAGTTGCGATAACAGGTTGTGGTTCAGGCTCAGGTTCAGGTATTATTACGGGTTCAGGAACCGGAGCGATTTCTTCGGGTTCCTGGGCTTTTTTAGGAGCCTGCTTTTCAACTTCCCTGATTTGGGTGTTTTTAATGACCAGATCGGGAGGAGTATTGTCTTTTTCATCAATACTTCCTTGATTGTCAATATCATCCAATGTGATTGACTCACGTCGGGTGAATTCTCTACCAATTTTATCGGCCTCTTTTTTTACCTGTTTATCGGAGGCATAAATCTTCTTGAGAACTTCCTGCTGTTCCGGGGTAAGTTTAGTATTAGGACTAGGTTCAACCTTGAATCCTTTTTTGGCCAGATCCTCAACAATCCTTTCCCAACTCACGTTGTATTCAACTGCGGCTTTACTTAGACGTTTCGGAGTTATTTCTTCTGACATATGCTGTATTTGAGCCTTTCCGTATTTGTTTACAAAAAAACAATGATGTATTGAGCTGTGATTTATTCTAATTCATTCTGTAGTATACGTCTGACTTCCAGAATAGTTTCTTCTTCAAGGTCGGTACGCGACACTAAATCTTCTACCGTCAGCGAAAGTACACTTCGGGCGGTATCGCATCCAATAGCCTTAAATTCGTCAATGATCCACTGATCGATTTCATCATCAAATTCCATCAGATCGACATCATCATATTCCACATCCGAATCACGGTAAACATCAATTTCATATCCGGTGAGTTTACCGGCGAGTTTGATATTATAACCGCCTTTACCAATGGCCAATGAAACCTGATCAGGCTTCATATAAACCTCAGCGCGTTTATTCGCTTCATCGATTTCGATGCTGGTAATTTTTGCAGGACTGAGGGCGCGCTGAATAAACAGGTTGGGGTTGTTTGTAAAATTGATAACATCAATATTTTCATTTCTGAGTTCACGCACGATTCCATGAATACGCGAACCTTTCATGCCTACACAGGCACCCACTGGATCAATTCGATCATCGTATGATTCAACGGCAATTTTTGCTCTCTCGCCGGGAACTCTGACAATCTTCTTTATGGTTATAAGTCCATCAAAAACTTCAGGAACTTCTTGTTCGAACAATCGTTCAAGAAAGACGGGAGATGTTCGTGATAACACTATAACCGGTTGATTATTTTTCATATCCACCTTTAAAACCACAGCCCGTAATGTATCTCCTTTACGATAATGGTCAAAGGGAATTTGTTCGGGTTTGGGAAGCAGAAGTTCGATGCCTTCGTCGTCAAGTACAAGAATTTCGCGTTTCCAGGCCTGGTAAACTTCGCCTGTAATAATTTCGCCAACTTTATCTTTATACTTACGATAAATATTGTCCTTTTCGTATTCCTGAACTTTAGAAATCAGGTTTTGACGTATTGCCAGTATTTCACGACGACCAAAGTCAAGAAGTTTGATTTCCTCAGATACTTCTTCACCCACTTCAAAATCGGGTTCGATTTTTATTGCTTCTGAATATGCGATTTCTTTGTTAGGGTCGGTAACTTCCGCGTCGTCAACAATCAAACGGTTACGCCAAATTTCAAGATCACCCTTGTCAATATTGACAATGACGTCGAAATTCTCGTCGGATCCGTATTTTTTTGCAATCATATGCCTGAAAACATCTTCCAGGATCCGCATCATTGTTTCGCGGTCGATGTTTTTGAATTCCTTGAATTCGGAGAATGTTGCGACAAGATTGAGATGTTCCATTTTCGAAGTAGTAATTACTTGAATATAATATCGTTAAAACTTAGCAAGAACTTTAGTTTCCTTGATTTCTGCGTAAGTTAATGAAATGTTTTTTTCTTCTTTCTTAAATTTTTTCCCGGGTATCGGTACCTGAACCAGTAAATCGATGCTCTCTTCTCCACTGGAAAGCAATTGGCCTTCGATGATTGTTTCGTCGTTTTTTACAACTTTAACAAACCGCCCGGTATTTTTAATATATTGCCTTCTTAATTTCAAGGGCTGTTCAGTGCCCGGTGATGAAACCTCAAGGGCATAATCATCCACGTTTCTATTGAGTTTCGATTCGATATATCGACTCAATTGAATGCAATCGTCCACATTAACTCCCTGATCTCCATCAATAAAAACCATGATTTTATTTCCTGCTTTTACCTTTAGTTCAACAAGAAATTTATCACTGCCTTCAAGATGGTCATGAACGAGTTCCAGTATTTGTAAATTATCTACCACGTATTGTATTGATTTATAACAATCTTACGTATAATAAAATAGGGGACTTAATGTCCCCCGGACAGCTTTTTGTGTGAATTTCACACTAAAGCGGGGCAAAAATACTAAATATTTCAGAATAAGCAAAATATTTTCATTAATCTCTGTCCTTCAAGGCCTACAAATACAGTTTATTCAACATATATTGCATCAAACCTCATATTAGAAAGTTTCACTTAATTTGTTAGCAAAAAAAATCTTAGGTTTGATGCAGAAAATATAGAAACCATGGCAAGAATTTTAGTGATTGATGACGAACGCTCAATACGTAATACCTTACGCGAAATTCTGGAATATGAAAAATATCAGGTTGAAGAAGCCAGCAGTGGGGTAGAAGCTCTTGAGAAGATACAGACCAGCGAATTTGATGTTATTTTATGCGATATAAAAATGCCTCAAATGGATGGAATGGAGGTATTAAGACATATCCTTCCTCTTAGTGATGTCCCTGTGGTCATGATTTCGGGGCATGGAAATATTGAAACAGCGGTTGAAGCTATCAAAACAGGTGCCTATGATTATATTTCCAAGCCACTCGACCTTAATCGATTATTGGTTACTATGCGCAATGCGCTCGATAGAAATAAGTTGATTAATGAGACCCGGGTTCTGCGTAAAAAAGTAGGTTCTTCATATAAAATGGTAGGAGATTCCGGATCAATTCAGGAAATTTATTCAATGATAGATAAAGTTGCTCCAACCAATGCAAGGATATTAATTACCGGAGAAAACGGAAGTGGTAAAGAGTTGGTTGCCAGAGCAATATACGAAGGTAGCCAAAGGTCCCACGGGCCGTTTATCGAAGTAAACTGCGCAGCTATACCTTCCGAACTTATCGAAAGTCAATTGTTTGGACACGAAAAAGGTTCCTTTACTTCAGCCATTAAACAACGCAAGGGTGATTTCGAATTGGCCCATGGCGGAACTATTTTTCTGGATGAAATTGGCGATATGAGCCTTTCAGCTCAGGCGAAAGTATTAAGAGCCTTACAGGAGAACAAAATTACGCGGGTTGGCGGAGAAAAGGAGATTTCGGTGGATGTGCGTGTAATAGCTGCCACAAATAAAAACCTGATGGAAGAAATTCAGAATAAAAACTTTCGGGAAGATTTATTTCATCGATTAAGCGTTATTATTGTTCATATTCCACCCCTTCGCGAAAGAATCGAGGATATTCCGCTGCTTGCTGTACATTTTATGGATACGATTTCAGAAAGCATGGGAAAAAAACCACTTGATTTCGGTGATGATGCCAATGAAGCACTGAAAAGCCTGAAATGGACCGGTAATGTCAGGGAATTGCGAAATATTGTCGAACGCTTAGCAATACTCTGTAATAAAACTATTACGGCCGATGACGTTAATAAGTATACAAATCAGAGCTATTAGTTATTATAAGTTCTTGCCAAAAAAAGTTTGGATAAGAAATTATAGCAATTTTTTCAGAAAGGTAAATTTTAAAATTATTCTTCTGATTTGTTTTCAAGCATGGGTACAAAAGCAAAGGAGCCATGGGTCTCTTTTGTTAACACTCCATCCAATTGTTTAATCCAGCGAACCATCGTTTGAACACCACCTACTCCGATGGGAGCTACCAAAATACCACCAGGTTTTAGTTGATCTATCAGTTCGTCAGGGATGAAAGGTGCTCCGGCTGTAATTATTATTTTATCAAAAGGAGCGAAGGTTGGTAATCCTTTATATCCATCACCATAAAATAATTTAGGACGGTAGCCGATTTTTGGTAAAAACAATTTCGTTTTTTCGTATAGTTTTTTTATCCGTTCGATGGAGTAAACTCTGGCCCCGATTTCTAAAAGTACACAGGCCTGATATCCTGAACCAGTACCCACTTCCAAAACTTTATCCCTGGCTTTGATTTCAAGAAGTTGAGTTTGAAATGCTACAGTATATGGTTGGGATATTGTTTGTTCGCATCCTATTGGAAAGGGTTTATCCTGATAAGCAAATTCCAGAAATACCGGATCAAGAAAGAGGTGACGTGGAATGGATTCGATAGCATCTAAAACAGGCTGTTGATTGATGCCCTTTTTCTTTATTTCTTCTACAAGTCTTTTTCTTAAACCTTTATGTCTGAAGTTATCTTCCATGTGCGGATAAATCACGGTAAATTTATGTGAGCACAAAGATATAAATTCCCCTTTTTGTTGATGGTTCATTCATGCATTACATGCTACGAATCTTTTGGTAATTTCCGAAAAATGCTGTAGGTTTGCGCCACTTTATTAAACGTCAGTTAATTACCGAATCCATTATTATATCTACATGTTAAAAATTGGAGTATTAGGAGCTGGTCACCTTGGCAAAATTCATATACGATGTATCAAAGAAATTGCAGATTTTGAGCTTGTTGGGTTTTATGATGCCGATCCGGAGAATGCCGCAAAAGTAGAAGCAGAGATCGGAATCAAGTCATTTCCGAGCCTTTCGTCCATCATTGCCGCTGTAGATGTTGTTGATATCGTTACACCGACCATATCACATTTCGAGTGTGCAGCGGAAGCTTTACGCGAAGCTCGTCATGTATTTATTGAAAAGCCGATCGTAACCACTCCAGAGGAAGCACTCGAACTCATAAAAATTGGGCGTGAAGCCAATGTTAAGGTTCAGGTGGGTCATGTTGAGCGATTTAACCCTGCATTTCTTGCAGCACGGCCATTTTTTGATAACCCGATGTTCATTGAAACTCATCGTTTGGCCCAGTTTAATCCACGGGGAACCGATGTACCGGTTATTCTCGATTTAATGATTCATGATATTGATATCATTTTAAGTGTTGTGAAATCCGATATCAAACGCATCAGTGCCAGTGGTATTGCGGTTATTAGTGATACCCCGGATATTGCCAATGCCCGGCTCGAATTTGACAATGGTTGTGTTGCTAATTTAACAGCCAGCAGGATTTCTTTGAAAAATATGCGCAAGAGTCGTTTCTTTCAACGTAATGCTTATATTTCTGTTGATTTTCTGACAAAAGAAGCGGAAATTGTTAGCATACATGATGTAAACTCAGATAACGTTGATCCGATGGCCATGATCCTTGATATGGGCGAAGGAAAATCGAAGAAACGTTTCGAATTTCAGAAACCACACATCGAACCCATCAATGCCATTAAAACAGAATTGGAATGTTTCGCCAAAGCGATAATAAATGATGAAGAACCATCGGTAACTATCATGGATGGATATCAGGCACTTGATGTGGCGTATAAAATTATCGAAAAACTGAATGTTTAATTTCTGTTTTTTTCCTAATCACAGCAATAAGATGGACATCTGACCGTTCATCTCTAAATCGCAGCCTATAGAGAAGTTTTATGCTTGTAACAAGAAGAGTTTTTCCTTTATTATTGATGTTTGCATTGTCTTCCATTTTCGTTGCCTGCGATGATTTTGAGGGAGAACAAACCATTCCTGCCTATCTGGCCATCGATTCAATTTCAGTAAAAATCAATTCGGGGTATGAAGGTTCTGCCTCTCATGCAATAACGGATGCCTGGGTCTATATTGATGATCAATTAATAGGTGCTTTTGAATTGCCTGCCCTTTTTCCTGTATTGTACACCGGAAAACATACGGTTACAATACGCCCGGGGATAAAAATGAATGGAATGGTCGAATTCAGAACATATTATCCGTTTTTTTCAAAAATTGAGCAGGAAGTTGATTTTACACCCGAACTGATTAGTCATCTGAAAGGAACACAATCGGGCAATAAGATTGTTCATTTTGTTTCTTATAATGCAGGAACGAAATTCGCCTGGGCTGAAAATTTTGAAGACCTGTCTATCACCCTCGACTCCACTTCAAAGTCAACACTGTTTTTTGAATTGACACCAACAGGTAGTGAATCTACATTTGAAGGACTTCATTCTGGTAGAGTAATACTCGATTCGGATTCAGCAGTTTTTGAAGTAGCTACCTCCGAAGAAATGGCTTTACCTCAACAAGGGTCTCCGGTGATGTTTGAACTGGATTATAAAAACACCAACACCTTTACTGTTGGTATTTACGCCATTATGTCCGATAAAGTTGTTCAACAGCCGGTTCTTGTTTTGAATCCCACAAATAAGTGGAAGAAGGTTTATATCAATCTTTCTCCAACCGTTAGCAGTTATACTTCAGCCATTAAGTATAAAATATTTATTGGAGCAACACTCGATAATGGATTAGCGAATGGTGAAATTCTACTCGATAATCTTAAATTGGTTCATAATTGATTGGCTATGAATAAAACCTTGCAGGTTTTAAAATATGTTATTTCAGATTACCTCTCGGCTAGTATTGTCTGGACTGTGTTTTTCCTATACAGAAAGTATTACGTTGATCCATGGTTTCTTGAACACTTTACCACAGCTTTAAAAGATCCCAATTTTTATTATGGATTAATTTTTGTCCCACTGTTTTGGATGTTTATGTATGTACTTACGGGAACTTATCGTAGAATATTCCGTAAATCACGATTAAAGGAACTGGGTCAAACGGCATTTATTTCAGTTATTGGAGTTATTATTATATTCTTTAGCCTCATTCTGGATGATGTTATCCGCTCATATCATTCTTATTATCAGTCGTTTTTGGTATTGTTAGGTCTTCATTTCGTACTAACATTTCTCGGTCGTTTTTTCATTACTACGATTACAAACTACAAGATTCATAGAAGACTGATTGGGTTTAATACCATTATTGTTGGATGCAATGGTAATGCATTAAAGATATATCAGGAAATTGAAAATCAGCCTTTGGGTCCTGGAAATAAATTTATCGGCTTTGTAGACGCAGGGCTTTGTGAACACAACCTTTTACAAGCTTACTTACCACATCTTGGTGAATACAAAGAGTTAAAAAGTATTGTTGAAGATAACAAAGTGGAAGAAGTAATCATTGCGATTGAACGTTCTGAAAAGAATTCAATTGAGCGTATCATTACCGAACTGGAAGATACAACAGTGGTTATAAAAATTTCACCCGTTATGGAGGATATTCTGATGGGTGTTGTAAAAACTTCATCCATATACTCACCGCTTATCGAAATTGCTCCGGATATGATGCCCGCTTGGCAAAAATCATTGAAACGGATTATGGATATTTTGGTGTCTCTTATTGCAATTTTATTATTATTGCCTGTTTATATTATTACTGCAATTATTGTAAAGTCAACTTCTAAAGGTCCGGTATTTTACTCACAACCACGGGTTGGCATAAAAGGTAAGTTATTTAAGATGGTGAAGTTTCGCTCGATGTATCAGAATGCTGAAACATCCGGACCTCAATTATCTTCCAAAGATGACGGCAGGATAACGCCATTTGGGAAAATCATGCGGCAATATCGACTGGATGAAATTCCACAATTCTGGACGGTTATTAAGGGCGATATGGCCTTAGTTGGTCCTCGCCCTGAGCGACAATATTATATTGGTCAGATTCTAAAAACCATGCCGCATTATCGACTCTTACAAAAAGTTAAACCGGGAATTACCTCTTGGGGACAAGTTAAATTTGGCTATGCCGAAAATGTGGAGCAAATGATCGAACGCAGTAAGTTCGACCTCATTTATCTTGAAAACATGTCGATTGCTATGGATATTAAAATCCTTGTATACACGATAATGATTGTTATCCAGGGACGTGGTAAATAAACTTATAGGGAGAAAATATTCTCTTAGGGTGTGAATGTATTTGGAAACAGATTGGAATTATCTCAAATAGAGCCTGCTTCAATCATCTGTACGATTAGTTCGATATCGCGGTCACTTCCGGATGGATCATAAGGCTCTTTTAAATTATATCCGAATATACGACCCAGCGATTGCCAGAAAAATGCCATCACCTTTCCACGAAGCTCTTTTACAAGTTCGAAAGAGGTATTGCCCGTCTCCCTGTCAAGAAGTTTTAGGAGTATTTTCCCCTGAGAAAACGTGAGTGATTTGAGTTCTTCTAAATACTTTTCTTTTAGTTCATTTTCAGCCTGATTCAAAAATTTCTTTCGTTCTTTTTGGGTACGAAGATTCACAAGGGTTATTTCATATTCATGCATTTTTTCACCGGCCATTTTTGCATAGGGATAAACTTTTTTAATATTCCGTACTAATTTATCCCAACGGCGTGCCTCGCGTTTATTTTTAAAGACAGGTATTGCAAAAACGGTATATTGTGGAAGAAAAATCAACGGAATGGTATCGTTTTCATATACTGTTGCATGAACAAGAAACCCTTTATCTTCCTGGGCATTGAGCGCAAGATGAAGAAAGGTGAACATCAATAATATTAATCCTGTTCTTTTCATGAGATGGGTATAGTACAAAGATCGTGCAAATCATAGTATTTTGTTAACGAAAACACTTGCGAATTTATTCTATAAATAAGTAGTTTTGTAAATTATTATCTTCGAATACAGTATAAAACAAAAATATGAAAAGAGTTCTTGTAGCTACAGGGGGTGGCGATTGTCCGGGTCTGAACGCTGTAATTAGGGCTATCGTTAAAAGAGCATCCAAAGAAAAAGACTGGGAAGTTGTGGGCAGTATCGAAGCCTTCAATGGTATTTTACGTGAACCGACCGAAATAATGATTCTTGATGAGAAAACGGTTTCGGGTATTCATTACCGTGGAGGAACCATTTTAGGAACCACTAATAAAGGTGGCCCTTTTGCATGGCCTGTCAAAGATAAGGATGGAAATTGGACAGAAGTGGATCGCTCAGATGAGATGATTCGTAAACTTCAATATTTGGGAGTTGATGCCGTAATTAATATTGGCGGTGATGGCTCACAGCGCATCTCTCAGGCGTTGTTTGAAAAAGGTTGTAATATCATAGGTGTTCCAAAAACCATTGATAATGATTTGTCAGCAACAGATTCTACTTTTGGCTTTCAAACAGCCATACAGATAGCCACTGAAGCCGTAGATAAGTTGGTTACCACAGCCGCAAGTCATAACCGAATTTTGATTCTTGAAGTGATGGGGCGTTATGCCGGTTGGATTGCATTGAATGCAGCGGTTGCCGGGGGAGCCGAAATATGTCTTATCCCTGAAATCCCCTACGATATTGATAAAGTCATGAAAAAAATCGATTCACGTTTTACAAAAGGACGTGGCTTTGTTAATATTGTGATTTCTGAAGGTGCAAGAGCCATCGGTGCCAATTTTACTATTCAGGAAGAAGAGGGTAATGAGTTGGGTTATCATAATCTACGTTTAGGGGGAGCCGCCAATAAGCTAATTCATGAATTGAAGAGTGCTGGTTGTCCCTATGATATGCGTGAGACTGTTTTAGGCCATTTGCAGCGTGGTGGTGTTCCAATCGCGTACGATAGGGTATTGGCTACTCAATTTGGTGTAAAGGCCTTTGAATTGGTGCTGGAAGGAAAATCTGGTGTTATGGTAAGCTACCGACATCCGTATATTTCTTCAGTTCCGTTAACTGATGCGATTGCAAGATATAATTACGTGGATCCGGATACGGCTCTGATAAAAACTGCCCGAGGCGTGGGCATAAGTTTTGGAGACTAAATAAATTATTATTGAAAAAAAATGAGCCGGGTTTCCTGGCTTATTTTTTTGCTTTTAATAGATAATAACAGGTTGTGATGAAAAAATTTCTGACCCAGGGAATGGATGTTATTATCGTACTTTGTAGGCGGGGTTTAAGCTTGAACTTGATTTCGTAGTTCGGATTAATAAAATACAGTTGTTGCTTTTCTATAATGAAACCAGCCTTACGGAAAATTCTTTTGAAACGTTCAATGGTTATTCCGGTTTCTCTTACTTCCATTAATCCAACAATTTTTGCCTCGGATTCGCCACCCCAACGCAGAAGCATTTTATATAAACCAGAGGGCAAAAGATGGTAATAGGGTGTAATACTCAGATATTTATTAAGACACATCTGCTGGTGTCCGCCAAAAGGACTTTGCCATGGAGGAAAGCCTAAAAACAAACAACCTTCATCTTTCAGGAAGCCTTTTACGAAATGCATAAATTTTTGCTGATCATGGATATGCTCCAATACATCACGCATAAAAATAATATCATAGGTTTTGTCCTCCGGATTCTGATTGTATATATCATCTGTAATAAGCTGAAGGCGATGATATTGAGGATGATTTTCAAGGAAGATATGGGCGTTTTCTATTTTGTTAGCAGCCATATCGATGCCTGTAACTTCGCAACCAAGATCCATAAAGGGCACAAGATTTCCACCCTCTCCACATCCTATTTCCAGAACCCTTGTGTCTTTGGTAATTGGAGAAACGGCAGCAATAAAAGGAATAACATATTTCTCGGTTGTATAGACCTGTTCGTCAAAATATGCTTTCCTGCTGGTATGTCGTTCCTGCATTTGTCTTGGATTAAAATGAAAAAGGGTTTTAGGCTACCATTAATTTCGTAATGCCCGAAGATGAAAATTTTTCTTCCGCAAAAGCCCGATCGATGGTTATCTTTTTAATGTCTTTTTGGGTAGGAATATCAAACATCAGATCCGTAAGAATGCTTTCCATAATGGACCGCAGACCACGGGCTCCCAGCTTGAATACAATCGATTTTTCGACTATAAAGTTTAAAGCTTCTTCTTCAAACTCAAGTTCAACATTGTCCATTTCAAAAAGATGTACATACTGCTTAACCAACGCATTTTTAGGTTCAGTAAGAATACGACGTAAAGCTTCTTTATCCAGAGGATTCAAGTGGCAGCTAACCGGAAAACGTCCTACAAGTTCAGGGATAAGGCCGAATGCTTTCAAATCGGGAGGGGCAATATATTGTAATAGATTTTCCCGGTCGACTTCCTGAAAATCATCAGCGCCACGATAACCGATAGATTTGGTACGGAGTCGGGAAGCAATTTTTTTCTCTATTCCATCAAAGGCTCCGCCGGCAATAAATAAAATATTGGAAGTATTTACCTGAATCATTTTTTGATCCGGATGTTTTCTACCGCCCTGCGGAGGAACGTTTACAATAGAACCTTCGAGTAGTTTCAGCATTGCTTGCTGAACTCCTTCTCCGGATACATCGCGGGTTATTGATGGATTATCGCTTTTACGTGCTATTTTGTCGATTTCATCAATAAATACAATGCCCATTTCAGCCGATTTCACATCATAATCTGCGGCCTGAAGTAAGCGTGAAAGTATACTTTCTACATCTTCTCCAACATAACCGGCTTCGGTGAGAACCGTAGCATCAGCAATGCAGAACGGTACTTTTAAAAGTTTGGCAATAGTACGGGCCATCAGGGTTTTACCAGTGCCTGTTTCACCAACGAAAATGATGTTTGATTTTTCAATTTCCACATCATTATTGTCCTTTTTTAGGGTTGAGCGGTTAATTCGCTTGTAATGATTATAAACGGCAACAGAAAGAACTCTCTTTGCTCCGTCCTGACCAATGACATACTGATCGAGAAAGGATTTTATTTCGATGGGTGTATGAAGCTTAAACCCTTTTAATTTTTTCGAATGTTCATTTTCGAGTTCCTGTGCAAGAATTTCATGAGCCGTTTCTACACAAGTTTGGCAAATATGTGCATTGAGGCCTGCAATCAGCAGGTTATTCCCTTTTCTTTCTGATCCGCAGAAAGAGCACTGGTCGGTTTGTTTGGGCATTGTATTATGTAAGAAAACTATTTTTTATTTCGCAAAAGCACCTCATCGATCATTCCATATGCTTTGGCTTCTTCGGAGGTCATCCAATAATCGCGGTCGGAATCGCCCCAAATTTTATCATATTCTTGTCCGGAATGTTCAGCAATGATTTCGTAAAGCTCCTTTTTGAGTTTTTGGATTTCACGGGCTGTTATTTCAATATCCGATGCTTGTCCCTGGGCTCCACCCATGGGTTGATGAATCAGAATTCTGGAGTGTTTGAGAGCCGTACGTTTTCCTTTGGTACCGGCACATAGAAGAACAGCGCCCATTGAGGCAGCCATACCGGTGCAAATTGTCGCCACATCGGGGGCAATGTATTGCATGGTATCATAAATGCCTAATCCGGCGTATACAGACCCTCCGGGAGTATTTAAATATATCTGGATATCTTTTTTTGAATCAACAGATTCGAGAAAAAGTAACTGGGCCTGAATGATATTAGCCACGTAATCGTCGATTGGAACACCCAAAAAGATAATGCGATCCATCATTAAACGGGAGAATACATCCATGGTGGCAATATTGAGCTGGCGTTCCTCAATAATTGTCGGTGAAATATAATTTCCACTTATCGAAATATATTTTTCGAGGGCCAGGCTATTGATGCCCATGTGCCTGCTGGCGTATTTTTTAAATTCTTCAGCGTTCATGAGATGTTTTTTTAATTCTTTTATTCAGAGTCGTTTACGCTTTCGGGATGAGTCTTTTTGACAATTTCCACGAATTCGTTAAAGGTAGCCTCTTTTTCAATAATATTAAGCTTTTCCTTGAATAATTGAACAAGACGTATGTCGGCAAGTGTGCTGTATGCTTTGCGCACTTCGTCCTGATTTTTCATGATACGATCGATCAGTTGGTTGATGCGTGGGTCCATTTCTTCATTACCACGTAAGAATGGGAAATACTGCGACACAATCGAATCCTGAATGTAATTGCGGATATCGATCTGTTCAATACGAATATTATTTTCTGCAATAATCTTACCTTCTATTAATTCCCAACGAGTACTGCGTGCATATTTTGTTGCATAGTCATTTTCAATTTCTTCCATCGAGAGTTTTCCTTCATTGTTCTCGTAAATCCAACGTTTCAAGAAGTCGTCTGGAAGAGTGATGGCTGCCAATTCGGTAAGTTGCTCGGCAACGCGGGTTAGAAAAACCTGATCGGCTGTCGGCTGAACTGACATGGATGCCTCTTCAGAAATTTTTGTTCTGAATGAAGCTTCATCCGAAATTCCGGCTCCCGGGAAAACTTTTTCAAAAAGTTCTCCATCAATAGTGGCTGGAATAACATGGGTAATCGCAGTTACTTCAAAAGAGTATTTTCCTTGAATGTTTTCGGCATCTTCTTTTTTCATACCGAGAATGCGGGCAGCTGTTTCTGCATCGCCTGCCAGTTTAATCGGATCAAAAATGATTTTTTCCTCCTTTTTAATACCAATGAAGCGTTTCTTCTCTTCTTCATCTTTCATATTGGTGAAGAAAATATAGCCAGAATGGATATGACCATCTTCTTTTGGCATTTCATTCTCATCCAATTGCATAATGGTACCGTAGAGTAAATCATTTTCAGCCGAAACCTCAGCAGGTTCCTCAGCCCCAAATTTGCGGCAGATATCTTCAATATGTTTTTCAACGATATCGTCTTCGGCTATTATTTTATAATATTCCTGACTAATGCTTTTATCAATGCTGATATTCACTTCGGGAGCCAGGCCAATGTCGAAAATGAACTCAAATTCCGTTTGAGTATCAAAATCCATGGTATGGTTTTTATCCGTATTTGGAATAGGATATCCAAGTAAATTTAATTGGTTATCGCGGATATAATTTTCGAGACTGTCGGAAATAAGTTTGTTAACTGTATCTAAAACAACGGCTTTGCCGTACATGCGTTTGATATGACCAAACGGTACTTTACCGGGTCTGAAACCAGGCATGGCCGCTTTTTTTTGATGATCCTTCAGAACTTTGTTTACATCTTCACTATAATCGGCTTCGGTAAACTGTACTTTAAGGGTGGCAGCGAGTTCGCCGGTGGCTTCCTTAATGATATTCATGTATTTAAGTGTTAATTTTTTGAGGGTGCAAATATACAAAAAACAGCGGAATGCCCATAAATCTGATACGGGCATATCAATAAAAAAGACCGGAAACTCCGGTCTTTTGGATATAATCGTCTAAATAGTTAATTAGCTTGCAGATACAATGACACTTAGCTTTTCGAAAGCAGCATCGGCACCATTTAATAGATCTTCGTAAACTTTTCTGAAATGAATTTTAACAAGAACGGAATTGTCTTTACCGTCAATATGTTTACAACGCGAGTACAGATCTTCTTTTAGATCAATCATTTCTTCAATGATTGCTATAACTTCCTCATCTTTAACACCTTTATGAAGATGAAGATAATTCAGACAGTCTGAAACTACTTCACTTAATACGTATTCGATGTTCTTTTTGGTAGTTCTAACGCTAGGCATAAGTGGTTTTTTTACAAAAATATGAAACTTTTAAATGAAATCAAAAATATGCATGATGTACAAACCGTTTTTAATACCCCTTTTGTACAAAGATATCTTTGAGGTTTATTATCCAGAATTTAGAACGAGTAAAAATACTCTTAAAAATTTCTGGAGATTCACCGAATAAAGGGACTTTCTTTGGTTTGTCCACTCAGGATAAACCTCTCGTCCCTTGTCTTAACTTCGTGCGGATGAAGGGACTCGAACCCCCACGTCTCTCGACACCAGATCCTAAGTCTGGCGCGGCTACCAATTACGCCACATCCGCGAAAAACAGCGGCAAAGATAATCTTTTTCGGAATATAGGAGCAGATGTCTTACTTTTGTTTTGAAATATTTATCTATTTGACGGTAGCATTATTCAGGGTGATAAATATTTCCGGCAACACCATTATACCAGCTTTTGAACGCAAAATATGCGAATTAGATCTATTTTAAGTTTCCCTTTAATTGTTATAGTGAAGTTTTACCAATACGTAATTTCTCCGCTTAAACCACCGACATGCCGTCATATACCTACCTGCAGCCAATATGCCATGGATGCACTTAAAATGCATGGTTCTGTCAGGGGATCACAACTTGCAGTTAAGCGAATCGCACGCTGTCATCCCTGGGGAAGCAGTGGCTTTGATCCTGTGCCTAAAATTTTGGTAAAAAAACTCCACCTCGGGCATTATCCCAAAACTGACTTACTTAAACAAAAATAAATCAGAAATAAAAATCTGATTTTAATTTTTATGATTGTTCTATTCCTTAGGAACAGATTCTTTAACAACCATGCGCTTGCCGTTTAACTCTTTGTCGTTGAGGTTTTTTATAGCTTCCTGACCTGATATTTCATCAGCCATCTCAACAAAACCAAAACATTTCGAATTCCCTGTTTCCCTGTCTATTACCACTTTTGCGGATTTAACTTCTCCATAGGCTGAAAATAATTTTTCAAGATCCGTGGAACTTGTTCTGGGGCTTAATTTAGCGACAAAAATTTTCATAGTAATAATTTTAAAGTCAATCAGCCGGGTAGATGTTTTATTGGTATATTTTAAAGATGCAGCAAACCGGTATCTGATTAAGATACAAATATATGTCATTAAACGAATAAAAAAACATATCAATGCATAATTTGTACGCTTTTTTATTTATCTAGATGTTTTACTATGTGAGCTTGTTTAATGTGCATTAAATCAATACTGTACGACCAATATACTCATTGTATTTCGGTCTAAATGAAAAAAAGTCACATTGTTTTATTATTTCAAAATTCATATCATTCTTGCGAATTTACTACTCTTAGTTTTTTTCTTTTATCCTTATCATTCAGTTCGTTATTGTGTTAATATCAGAAAATCAAGGAATTAAATTGGATACTGCACCTTTTTTGATTACTTTTGTTGATTGAATATAAAAGTACTACATAATATGGAAATTACATTATTTGACTCGAATAGTCTTCCTACAGAAGCAAAAAAAACCGAAATAACAACTTTCTTATTTAATCAGCTTGAACAGTATGGCGACCCGTACGATCATATTCTTATGGCGATTGATTATTCGCTCGACTCTAATGAATTCAAAGGTGGATTTGTATTAGAAGGCCGTCATGAAGGCGAAATTGTTGGAGTGGTTGTTGTCAATAATACTGGAATGATGGATTATATTCCCGAAAATATCCTGGTATACATCGCCACCCACGAAAAAATCAGGGGGAAAGGATTTGGCAAATTATTAATGAAAAAAGCCATTGAATCTGCCAAAGGCAATATTGCCCTTCACGTAGAGCCGGATAATCCTGCTGCACATCTGTACCGTAAACTTGGTTTTACAAGTAAATATCTCGAAATGCGTTTATTAAAGGCATAGATATTTAAAAGAAAAACACATGGCTTACATAGAAATGCACAGGGGCAAATTACGCCACAATTTCGTTTTTTTAGATAGTCTGTTGACTAGAAATAATATAACTTGGGCCGTTGTCACAAAAATGCTTTGTGGAAATAAGCCATTTATTCAGGAAGTGATTTCTTTGGGATTCAGGCAGGTTTGTGATTCTAGAGTTTCTAATCTTAAAGCTGTTAAGCAGCTGGATCCAAGTGTGGAAACTATTTATATTAAACCTCCTGCTCAAAAAGCCTTAAAAGGGGTTGTTCAGTATGCCGATATCAGTTTTAATACAGATTTTGAAACGATACAGCTTCTTTCTGAGGAAGCGAAACGGCAAAATAAATTGCATAAAATTATCATCATGCTCGAATTGGGCGAATTGCGCGAAGGCGTGATGCGTGATGAGTTTGTCGATTTCTATGAAAAAGTATTTAAGTTGCCTGCCATTAGCGTAGTAGGAATCGGTGCTAATCTTAATTGTTTGAACGGAATACTTCCAAATGAAGATAAACTCATTCAGTTGAGTTTATACAAACAGTTGATAGAAGCTCGTTTTAACAGAAAACTTCCTTTTGTTTCTGGTGGTTCATCAGTTACAATACCCATGTTGATTGAAAATAGAGTTCCAATAGGGGTGAATCATTTCCGAATAGGAGAAGCCTTGTTTTTCGCCAAGGATTTATTTACCCTTGGAAAAATAGAAGGAATGGAAACCGATGTTTTCAAGGTTTATGCTCAAATAATTGAACTCTATGAAAAGCCCATGGTTCCGGATGGTGAACAGAGCGTTAATGTTAGTGGTGATAAACCATTGATGAATAAAGAAGATATCGGAAAAACATCTTTCCGGGCTATTATTGATTTAGGATTATTGGATGTGGATGCAAATCATATTCATAGTTATGATAAAGACATTATACTTGCCGGTGCTAGTTCTGATATGATGGTTCTTGACTTAGGTGAAAACCCTGGAAATTATAAGGTTGGCGATATGATGCCCTTGAAACCTGACTACATGGGTGTATTGAAAATTATGAATTCTTTTTATATCGAAAAGCGAATCGTTGATTAATAATTAAGAGATCAATTATTCTAATTATCAAGATGTTTTGACATTTTTTGATGCAGAGTTTTCTTCTTTATTGTTTTATATTAGATTCGTAAAAAAAACGCATCCGTTTTACGGTTCATTTGAACCGGTATTCTTACAGGTTTGGCACCAATTGCATCAGCCTTTGTATGAAATATAGTGAAATAGCAAAATCGTTTGAGTCCTGCTTAATTCTTGAAATCATGAATGAATTTTTCGATCTCCTCAGTTTTGATTTTTGATTTGCTTTCTGTAATTCCCGATACTTTTTTCACAATTAGGCGCTCAAAAAAATTCATTTTCTCCATTTTGAATTCTCCGCCAAGGATTGCCATCGCGGAAGCATGTTTTCTGAGAATATCTGGAAAAGCTGTTTCAAACTGTATGAGTTCTCTATTTGGATCCATACAGCAGATGTAAAGTCCTAATTTTTTTTGCAAGAGCGTCAGGGTGTTTTTTGAAATGAATTTTTTCATTTTTCCCGATATGTTTCCTGCATGAATCGACGAACCAAGAATAACATGATCATAATTATCCGTATTAATTTTTGTTTGCTTTTTAAGATTGATAATTTGGCAGTTTTCGCTTCCTAATTTTTCGGCAATGGTCTGAGCAATGCTTTCTGTTGTGCCATGCCAGCTCGTGTAAATAATCGCGGTTTTCATTGTTGGGTCTTTTGTTAATTTGATTTAATACAAAAGGAAAATATAATGCCCGCTTTTAAATAAGATGAACCGGGCGTTTGAATATTCTGTGGATTATAATAGTCAGTATAAATGCGGCTACCCCGATATCCTTCGATATATAATCCCAGGGCTGAACCATTTTGGAAACGAAATGGAAAGGAGATCACACCAAGATTGATTCCACCTGATATTGGTTTGGTCTCAAATTCTGGCAAATTTGCAGCATGGTCATAAATGTGAACGCGATTGTACTGCAATAATGCACCGATTTTAAATTGCAAGTATCCACCATCTCTTTTATTTCCTCCTACCACCATGATGTATGATAGAGGCAACATCCACTGATTTAATGTAATATTTCGCTGTCCGATAAATCCATTGGTATTATCATTAAACGTTATTACCTGATGGTTTGCCATGAATTCAATACCTGATTGTATAGCATTGCTATTTAGCGGTATTACAAGCTGGGCACCAGAATGCAAGCCAATTTTTGTGGCTCCGCTTACGGCATCTATTCCAAGGCCGGGAATAAGACCAAGATCCGTATTTTCTGTAATTCCACCGCTATTTGCCCCCGCATTAATTCTGTATTGGATATGTCGGTTTCCGTGTTGAAGAGGCGAGCAGCCTGATAGCAATAAAAAAATTAGAAATATTACTATTAAAGGATATTTCATTTTGACAAAATTTTTATTGCAAAGGAATCAGATTCCATGGTAAGTGGAGTCTCATCAAGGCAAAAATAAGTCTCAATAAAACCTTAGATAAGGATTACTTTGATGATACTTTCTTTACAAACTGAGTGGGAGTGAGGCCAGTGCTGTTTTTAAACTGGCGGTTGAATGTTGCTTTCGAATTAAATCCGCAATCCCAGGCAATACCAATAATCGTATGCTTTTTTAGATCAGCTTTTTTTACAAGAACTTTAAATTCCTGAATACGGTAATGGTTAATGAAATCAAAGAAATTCATATTTAACTGAGTATTTAATATGTTCGACAAATTATCTGCATTCATATTTAATAATCGGCTAAGCGATGTTAAGTTAATGCTTGGTTCAAGAAACGGTTTGTTTTCATCCATAAAGGCGAGGAGCCTTTTTACCTCATTCGTGTATGCTCTGTTTAAATCCTCAGGTATATTCTCATTCGAATCCTTATCAGATACTTTTTCATTTGGATAATTTACAAAAACCTTTCCTTGTCGCAAACCAAAAAAACCCAGAAAGAATATATACAATGCAGCTATTGAAAAACCAACTATTTGCATACTTCCATAAGGTAAAAGTTGAATAGAATAATCCGTAAGATATATTGCACTGATGCTCGCGTAACAAATTATCGAACAAATAAGCAGTGATTTAAGCCAGGACAAATCAAGTTTTTGTGTTTCGGCATAAATGTGTTTAATGTTTTTTTGATGATTTCGAATCATAAAAATGCCCCAAATCAAATATGCCTGGGTTGAGATGGCGATGCATAACATCACAACAGGATATGCCCACATTTTTTTAAAACTTTCAGTGATTTCTAAGTCTATTTTCACATCAACGGGCAATAGATAAACCTGTTTAACCAGAATTAACAATACTCCTGTAAAAGGAAGTAGATGGAGCAAGTGAAACCTCCTGAACGTAAAGTTTGGTTTGGTAAGTGAATATATATAGAACCACAGAACCGGCCCGTGTAAAAGGATTAATGGAGTTGATGCACTGATAAGAAAAGGAAACGGATAGGCATGTTGGCGATTATAAATTTCTCCTATGCTTAATAATAATGTTAATCCGATGAGTGCTAAATAACCAATAAGAAATTTATCGTGAAGTTCCTTATTCTTTTTCGATACAAGAAGAAGTAATAATAAAAGTGTTTCGAGAATGCCAGCCGCCAGAATGAATTCCATATTGGATATTATTTTTGAAGATTTCAAAGGTAAAACAAACCCTGAAAAGTAGAAATGATGTTTTTTAAAATAAAAAAACCGGCTCTTTATGGGAGCCGGTTTTAATGGTTTTATTTAACAAGTGTTACCACACCAGTTTGGGTTTTTTCAATACCCGGCGAATTATCGCCCTTTCCGCGGTAAACAACTTTCCAAATATATACGCCTGCTGGACAAATCTTTCCGTTTATATCTCGTCCATCCCAACCATTGGTTACATCATCGGTTTGGAACATCAACGCTCCTGAGCGTGAGAAGATATATAACTGGAAGGATATTGTTTCATCAGAGGTACGCGCGCGGAAGGTTTCATTCAGTCCGTCGTTATTTGGAGTGAAGGCAGCAGGGAACCAGATATAGCCTTCGCAAAGCTGAATCTGAATAGTATCAGTCACCATACATCCATCATTGCGAACAGTTACCCAGTACGTACCATTTTCTTCCACTTTACGATATCGGCGTTGTGAGCCATCTTCCCATTCATAATTTTCGGAACCTGTTCCTTTACCTGCGTCCAGAGTAATGGGTTCGCATGTGAAGAGATAGAGGTCT
>JAUSOY010000074.1 GCA_030656615.1 Bacteroidales bacterium
AAGAATTATACGCAAAATACTCATTACCAAATAATTCTCAGACAATGATTTCGGTGCCTGGTTAGATTACTAGGTTAAAATGGGCACTGAAACAGTTGACGGGTCGCTTCCAGGGGCGGCCCGTTTTGCTTTTTTAAAAAAAAATCTCACAAACAGAAACGTGTATTAATCCCTACTAAAAATATGAGATGAGAATTTTATAAACCTCTACATAACACCTAACGCTAACAAATTAAAAAGCCCCGAATGTTTTCACAAACGGGGCATTTTTCATAGACAAAAGGAAAATGTGCAAAAACAGAAATTTACTGGTTTTCAGAATTTCTTCTCTTAATTTTAACCGGGCGAATCATATTTTCGGGTTTCAGAATTTCTTCAAGTTCTTCTTTTGATAAGAATTCTTTTTCAAGAACAAGTTCATATACACTTCTTCCTGTATCTAAAGCTTCCTTCGCCACCATGTTCGATTGTTCGTAACCAAGATACGGAACTAGGGCCGTTACAAGACCGATGGAATTTTCGACATAATCACGGCAGACTTTTTCATTGGCTGATATCCCACGAATGCATCGGTGAAGTAGCGTATCCATTCCACTCTTGAGCATCTCTATGGATTCAAGAATAGACTGAACAATAACAGGTTCCATAACATTCAACTCCAACTGCCCCGCTTCGGCTCCCATGGTCACTGTGAGATCGTTGCCGATAACTTTAAATGCAATCTGGTTTACAACTTCCGGAATTACCGGATTAACCTTTCCAGGCATAATACTTGAACCGGGTTGCATTGGAGGAAGATTTATTTCATTAAATCCACAGCGTGGACCTGATGATAGCAATCTCAAATCATTACAAATTTTTGAAAGCTTTATTGCCAATCGCTTTAAGGCAGAAGAATACATAACAAACTGACCGGTATCCGATGTTGCCTCTACAAGATTTTCGGCCAAAACGATATCCAATCCGGTTATTTCGCGCAAATGATGTATCACTTTTTCGGAATAACCAGGCTCGGAATTTATTCCGGTACCAATAGCAGTTGCTCCCATATTGACTTCAAGAAATAAACTTGCATTTTGATTAAGCCTAAGGATTTCTTCCGTCAGAGTAACAGCATATGCTTCAAAAGACTGCCCAAGAGTCATGGGTACAGCATCCTGTAACTGGGTACGACCCATTTTTAATATGTGAGAGAATTCTTCTGCTTTTTGACGAAATCCTTCAATAAGATGCTTCAGTACTTCTACCAATTTTTTATTACTAAACGACAACGCCAGGCAGGCAGCAGTGGGGTAAGCATCATTGGTCGATTGCGATAAATTTACATGGTTATTGGGATGACAGTAGTTATAATCGCCCTTTTCGTGGCCCAAAATTTCGAGTGCGCGATTAGCTATGACCTCATTGGCATTCATATTGGTGGATGTTCCGGCCCCGCCTTGAATCATATCAACCACGAAATAGTAATGAAATTTTCCCTGCATAATTTCCTGGCAAGCCTGAATAATAGCATTTGCTACAGGCTTGGAAAGCAGGTCAAGCTCATAATTCGCCTTGGCTGCAGCCAGCTTCACAATAGCCAGTGCCTCAACCATCAAAGGATAAAAATTCAATGTTACCCCACTGATATTAAAATTCTCTATCGCCCTAAGGGTATGTATTCCGTAATAATTTTCATAAGGCACCTGCCGTTCGCCCAATAAATCGTGCTCAAGCCGGGTACGGCCTGAAAGATACTGAGCCGCACTCTTTACCAGACGATTATTTGCATGTCGCATACGCCTGCTAATGACCCTACTGATATTCGAAAAAACTTTCAGAGTAATACCTCCGTGTGCCTGAAAAACTTCCCTCTTTAATAATAAAACGGTTGTTTCTGTAGCGGTACGAGCAGAAGTGGAGTGTGGGGCTTCATCACTCAATGAACCCTCTCCCAAAAAATCATACTTACCGAAAAAAGCAAGTTTTTCCTCTTTTCCGTATGCCGTCCGCTTAAAAAGCTCCACCTCTCCATCGTAAATCAGATAGATAAACTCGCGTGGACTATTTTCTGCAAACAAGACCGTATTGGGTTTAATACGCTTAAGTTGAATGCTTTCAGCAACAATTTCAAATTCAGGATCGATTAAACCCTGGAATAATTCGATTTTCTTTAAAAAAGAAACTATAAGCTTGATATCCATGACAAATACAATTTTTAAAATAAAATGCAAAGATGAGCATAATCGAGCAGACAAAAATTATTTTATTGTTATTTTTTTCACATTGTTTATTTAATAACAATACTTAAAATAAAATCGTTAAAAAATGACGGGTCCTGGTGTTGCAAACCCAACAAGGAAACTCAAAACCGTTTAAAACCACTACTTTTGTGTGCATCCCAATTATGAAAACAGAAATTCACACATTAGCCAACGGCCTTCGTCTCCTGCATCTTCCTGGTGGAGTTGATGTTGCTCATGCAGCTTTATATATTAATGCAGGTACCCGCGATGAGCGACCAGAGGAACATGGCATCGCTCATTTCATTGAACACGCCATTTTTAAAGGCACTCACAAACGAAAAGCCTTTCATATTCTCAACCGCCTCGAAAATGTCGGAGGCGATTTAAACGCATATACTGCAAAAGAAGAAACCTGCATTTACGCCAGTTTTCTTTCTCAACATATGGAAAGGGCGATTGAATTATTCGCTGATTTGGTCTTTAATTCGGTATTCCCAGAAAAAGAAATAGAAAAAGAAAAGCATGTTGTTATCGACGAAATAGATGCGTACAAAGACAATCCTCAGGAAGAAATCATGGATGCTTTTGAAGATTCCTTTTTTGAAGGCCATGCATTGGGAAAACGGATTCTCGGCACGAAAAAGAGTGTTAAATCTCTGAATGCTGATAAAATTAAAAGCTTTACCGCCCGGCATTACATTCCTGGAAATATGCTCTTATGTACCTCGGGAAATGTAGCATTTAAAAAGGTGATTTATTGGGCATCAAAATATATCGCACCCGAAACCGAGCAAATAGAGAGCCTGGCCCGAACAACATTTACTGATTATATCCCTTTCGATACCACTAAAAAATATTCGAATTACCAGTCGCATTGCATCATTGGAGTTCCGGGATATTCGATGTTCCACCCAAAACGCACCGGCCTTTCGCTTTTAAATAACCTTTTGGGTGGCCCGGCCATGTCATCACGCCTGAATATGAAGATTCGTGAAAAATATGGTTACACGTATATCATTGAATCGAATTACCAAACGTATACAGATGCCGGACTTAACCATATTTACTTCGGGACCGAAGCATCCAAACAAGCAAAAGTTGAAGAACTCACTCTGCTTGAGCTGAAAAACTTAAGGGATAAAAAACTGGGTAGCATACAATTACACAATGCCCGCCAGCAATTTGCCGGGCAAATGGCCATTTCGGCCGAATCGAATTCCGGGAAAATGCTGAGCTTTGGAAAACACTATCTGCATCATAACAGCCTTTTATCAATGGATGAATTATTCAAGCTAATCTATTCTGTTACGGCAGATGAGCTCATGGAAATTGCCAATGAAATTTTCCAACCTTCCCTTTTTAGCTATCTGAAATTCGTCCCCAAAAAATAATTCCATGGAGCAGAATGAACTTACAGCAGAATACTGCTCGCAACATAGCACCGATGAACCCGAAATCCTTAAAGAAATTACCCGGCAAACTTACCTCTCTCAGGCCTATCCGCAAATGCTTTCAGGGCATCTCCAGGGCCGTTTGTTAAGCATGATCAGCAAAATGATTCAACCAAAACTTGCAGTCGAAATCGGAACATTTACTGGTTACTCCTGTCTTTGCCTTGCAGAGGGACTAAGTAAGGACGGAATCCTCCACACCATAGAAATCAATCCGGAACTGGAAGACAGAAACCGAAAAAACTTTACACAATCGTCCTATTCATCTCAGATTAAAATACATACCGGAAATGCCATCAGCATTATAAAACAATTACCCGACCATATCGATTTAGCATTTATTGATGCCGACAAAGAAGAATACCTTACTTATTATGAAGCCCTTATTCCAAAAATGCGAAGTGGTGGCTTAATTTTAGCCGACAACGTATTATGGGGTGGCAAGGTGATAAAACCACTGACCAACAAAGACAAGGAAACCGAGGGAATTATCGGATTCAATAAACACCTGATTTCTGATCAACGCATCGAAATCGTCATGATTCCCATACGTGATGGCCTTTCCATCATCCGTAAGAAATAAAGCAGATAAAGAATAATTTGATATTTATCCTAATTAATGTAGGTTTGAGCTTTGAAAACAGAACAAATTGGTGGAAAAACTAGCGAGTAAATTTTTTGAATGGCGTGTCCGTCATATTTCTGATCGGCAATTCATATATATATTGGCCCATGTGGTTGGTATATTAAGTGGACTGGCCGCCATTTTGCTCAAAAATACCGTTCACTACGCCCATTTCTTACTCACCGATGGTTTCGGAATTATCCGGAACAATTACATTTTCTTCGTCTCTCCCCTGCTTGGAATTACATTGACTGTACTCTTTGTAAAATATTTTGTTCGGGATAATATTGGTCATGGTGTCAGCCGCATTCTGTATTCTATTTCAAAAAACAACAGCCGCCTGAAACCACATAACACCTGGACTTCGATGGTAGCTTCTACCTTTACCATCGCATTCGGTGGTTCCGTTGGTGCCGAGGCTCCCATCGTACTCACGGGTTCGGCCATAGGCTCCAATCTGGGTCGCCTGGCAAGGCTCAATTACCGAACCACGACGCTAATGATTGGTTGCGGTGCGGCAGGTGCCATTGCCGGAATTTTTAAAGCGCCCATTGCGGGTATCATCTTCGCTGTGGAAGTTTTAATGCTAGATTTAACACTGGCCACACTCATTCCATTACTTATTTCAGCTAGTACAGCATCCGTATTGTCCTACTTCCTTCTGGGCAAAAGTGTGCTGTTCAATTTCACACTCAACACCCCATTTCAACTGGGGACCATCCCTTTCTACATTTTACTGGGAATTCTGGCTGGTGCTGTATCCATTTACTTCACCAGAGCCAGTGGATATATCGAATCGAAGTTTAAAAACATAGAGAATGTTTGGAAAAAAATCCTATTCGGAGGTTTGCTTTTAGGCGTATTAATATTCTTCTTTCCTTCTCTTTTCGGAGAAGGATACGATTCACTATTAGCCATCCTGAATGGCAATGGCGATATAATTGTCACACAAAGCTTTTTTGCCGAATTCGCTAAAAACCCTTGGTTTATTCCATTAATCCTTCTATTGATACTATTTTTCAAAGTAGTGGCCATGGCAGTGACCACTGGAAGTGGTGGTGTGGGAGGCGTTTTCGCCCCGGCACTGTTTATGGGTGGAGTTACCGGTTTATTTCTTTCGCGGGTCATCAATCTGGTGAGTCCGTATAAAGTGAACGAATCCAATTTTTCTCTGGTGGGCATGGCCGGAGTAATGGCCGGAGTGATGCATGCACCGCTAACCGCCATTTTTCTTATTGCAGAAATTACCGGAGGATATCAGCTTCTTTCGCCCCTTATTATCACGGCCACCATTGCATTTATAACCGTTCAGATCTTTGAGCCTCATTCGATTTACGCCAAGCGCCTGGCCGAAAGAGGCGAGCTTATCACCCATCACAAGGACAAAGCCGTCTTATCGAGGATGAAGGTTACTGAACTCATCGAACGGAATTTTTTAACCGTCGACAAAGATGCCACTCTGGGTGAGTTTGTTAAAATAGTGGCCCAATCTGAACGCAATGTCTTTCCGGTTGTTGATAAAGACCGTGTGTTTTTGGGCGTGGTATTTATCAATGATATCCGCGAACAAATCTTTAATCACGAATTATACAATGAAGTATACGTACGCGATGTCATGTTTATGCCCGATGTAAGCGTTTCGCCCAACGATTCTATGGAGGATGTTGCAAAACTTTTTCAACAAACACCGCATTACAATCTTCCGGTGATCAAAGAAGGCAAATACATTGGTTTTGTTTCCCGGGCTAATGTATTTTCAAAATACCGCGGAATGCTGAAAGAGTCTTCCGAAGATTAGCATTAAGCATGCTATCTTTGCATTTTGAACTTTTTCCGATTATCCGAATATTTCAGAAAACCCATCATGACACGTTTATCTGTAAACATCAATAAAATCGCCACCATTCGTAATGCCCGTGGATGCAGCTTGCCCGATGTTCTTCTCATAGCCTCCGATTGCGAATTCTATGGCGCACAGGGTATTACAGTTCATCCAAGACCCGATGAAAGACATATTCGCCGATCGGATGTTTATCAACTTAAACAAATTGTACGTTCCGAGTTTAATATCGAAGGATATCCTTCCCGCGATTTTATGGATATGGTTTGCGCAGTAAAACCCACACAGGTTACGCTGGTTCCTGATCCACCCGAGGCCCTTACATCCAATGCCGGATGGGATACCATAAAGTATTTAGGATTTTTAAAGGAGGTGATACAGGAATTTAAAAGCCACGGCATACGTACTTCCATCTTCACCGATACACGAAAAGAAATTATTGAAGGTGCGGCAAAAACAGGAACCGACCGTATTGAACTTTATACCGAGCCATTTGCCACCGGGTATCCTTCAAACCCTTTCCGGGCTGTGGAAGAATTCCGCAAAGCAGCCATTATCGCCCACGAAAATGACCTTGGAGTAAATGCAGGGCATGATTTAAGTCTGCATAACCTCTGCTTTTTTCATGAAAACGTGCCTTATCTGGATGAGGTTTCCATTGGACACGCCTTAATTTCAGACGCATTGTATTTTGGCCTTCGCCAAACCATTCAGATGTATCTTGATAGGTTGAAATAATAATATACAATGGCCTAATGGTATAGTTGACATGCCGTTTGCCATCGAAAAGTCAAATTGTACAACAGAAATTCTAAATACCTCCAAAACCGGATTATAAGCAAATCGGCCTAAAACAGTATCTCCCGTTTATCAAGGTTGAAATTACGAATGCCAACAAATTTTCAAGTCCTATTTGGACTCTGCAAAGCGATTTCAGCTCAAAGAAAATATTCAGGGTGATAAAACTGCCTTGAAGATTCAATGGGTGGTTTTAAACAACTAATATCAAAACACTTATAAATCACAGAATGCAAAGAAGCCATTGAGCTTTATGAATTGCCATCCCTTAGTCTATCTGACTAATAATCAATTATAAAAAATTCCACACCTTGGCTCTTCTATCACCGGGTTAGATCAGAAAACTTTTCTAATCAGCGATTTCAATTGTAAATAAAATGCCAGACTTGTTCTGGATTAAGGCATTCTGCGAATTCGTGTAAAATAATTAAACAATTGTATGAATCCATTTTCTTATTATATTTGTAATGAGCAACTAAATAATCAGCCATCATATCCATGGTACCCTACGGATGTAAAACAACAAAGACTCTGGATTAAATGAAAAAAATAGGATTAATCGGAGGAATAGGACCCGAATCCTCCATCGAATACTACCGATCGATTATAAGACATTTTCAGGAACAACTTGGAACAAAAGATTATCCGGAAATAACAATTCACAGCATCAATATGACTGAGATGTTGGCTTACGTTTTTAATAACCAGCTGGAACAATTGGTCAGTTTTTTATTGGATAAACTCAAAATTCTTGAATTAGCCGGAGTTGACTATGCAGCTATAGCATCCAATACACCACATATAGTTTTTGACAAACTGGCTGAAAAAACCGCAGTACCACTAATTAGTATCGTTGAAGAAACCTGTAAGGTAGTGCAACAAAAGAATTTAAAACGGGTTGGCTTATTCGGCACCAAATCTACGATGACCTTTGGATTTTACAATAGGATTGCTGTGAAAAATGGGATTGAAATTATAATACCCAACAGTGAAAACCGGGATTATATTCATAATAAATACATGGGCGAACTGATATTCAATGATATAAATTTGGATACAAAACAACGATTAATAGAGATTGCATTTGAACTCAAGGAAAAAGAATCGATACAAGGATTAATACTTGGAGGAACAGAATTACCCTTAATTTTAAAACAGTCTGACTTTAACGATATTGAATTATTTGACTCGACACAGATACATGTTAATAGTATTGTAAAAAGAATGATTGAAGGCTAAAAAAGGTCAGCATAACAATACACTCAACCACACGCTTCTGTATGCCCGAATTAAATTTTGAATAGAATGGATACGGAAAGAATTGCCACAAAAGACACATATTTATTGTAATACCCTTCGCAAACCTGATCGATTACCACAAAAAAAATTAATCTCTAATCAAGCACACATGTCAAAATTTGCCATTATTTCATTTGTTTCTCTGATTATTTTGATTTCTCCAAGTTCTTTACTGTCAAACGGTAAATCAGATACAACTGCCTTATTAAAAACATACGAACTAAAGGTGGATTATTCGCTCACTGACAGAGTTCTCGAATCGTATTCAATTCCAGTAAATCAGGATTTTGAAGAAGGTGAATTTGTGCTGAGCGTTTCTGTAAATCCGGCTGGAAATGTTATTAAATCAGATTTTCTTGCTAGAGAATCATCACATGCCAGCGAAGTATTGATCGAATACCTAAAAGCAGCAGCCAATTCAACACGTTTTTCAATAATTGAAAATTCATCGGATAATCATGAAGGCACCATAAAGTATGTCTTTAAAACCATTCTTATTGATACTATTTTCAATAAAGACAGTACGTCTGTCCTGAGAAAGTTTCATAAAGACAGCACCCTCTACCTTTCTGTAGAGTATAAATCATTTAAACCACTCATCAGACATGGAAAAGCCATCGCGTATTACGACAATGGAAAGCCAGAATATGAAGGGACTTTCTATAGGGGGGTTCTAAAAATTCATTTTTTTCAAAATTTTCGGAAAGATATCAAGAACCCGTTACGATATCTTGCGAAAACGACATTCAAATGAAGGACAAATCCCTATAATTCGCACTTTAAAATGTCGCAATTTTTGAA
>JAUSOY010000075.1 GCA_030656615.1 Bacteroidales bacterium
TTCAAAAATTGCGACATTTTAAAGTGCGAATTATAGGGATTTGTCCTTCATTTGAATGTCGTTTTCGCAAGATATCGTAACGGGTTCTTGATATCTTTCCGAAAATTTTGAAAAAAATGAATTTTTAGAACCCCCCTAAAAGCATACTAATTTTATGTCTTTTCTGCGAATCACATTCTTTCGTATCATCATCCATTTAATAAACTGGGTGTGGCAAAAAATTACAACCATCATTCAATGGTCTAAAAAGGTTGTTCTTCCAGGTTTGGATGGTATGCCGCTGTATGAAGTAATGCGGTTTTTTATCCTTGGCTTAATGAAAGGCCAGCTTACCAGACGGGCCTCTGCCATTGCTTATAACTTTTTCATGGCCATTTTCCCGACCATCATTTTCTTTTTCACAATCATACCCTTTATTCCTGTAGAAAATTTCCAAGGAAAGTTATTAACCTTGTTACGTGACTTATTACCTACCGGAACCTATTCTACGGTTAATGAAACACTTACAGACATCATCACCCGACCCAGAAGTGGATTATTATCCATTGGTTTTGTATTAGCTCTTTATTTCAGTACCAATGGTATTGCCAGTATGATGGATGGATTTAACTCAACAAGACACAGTATTGAAACTCGTTCATGGTTTAAGCAAAGATTAGTAGCTACAATGCTTGTACTTTTATTGAGTCTTATGGTTATTTTTTCAATAGCACTTATAAGCATTGGCGGCTTTACATTCCAGTTTTTACATGACCACGGAATTCTCAATAGCCGGTTTACTTATTATCTTTTGCAATCGGTCAGGTGGTTGACCCTGGTTTCTTTAATATTTTTTGGCACATCCATGATTTATTATTTTGGTCCGGCAAGACAAAATAAATTCCGGTTTTTCTCGGCCGGTTCAACACTTGCTACCTTTCTTATCGTCGCTTCATTAATCGGATTCAATTATTATGTGGCCAATTTTTCGTCCTATAATGCTTTATATGGCAGCATAGGTACTTTGTTAATCGTAATGTTGTGGATATATTTTAATTCATTAATATTTTTAATCGGCTTTGAATTAAATGTTAGCATTGGTGAAGCAGGAGCCTTTAATGAAGAAAGTGAAGCCTTGATGCCGGATGTTTAAGCATCTTATTTCAGGGGGATTTTGAGCCGTTTACTGAGCTACAACCATAATACTTGTCTTTTTCCGTACTTTTGAATTCCCAATTCTTGTATATTATGAAGACGGTTATGATTGTCGACAATGAAATCCTCAGCGATCCCAGAGTTATGGGAGAAGCGCGCGGATTATTCAATGCAGGCATCGAAGTAATTGTATTATGTCCGAATTATGGCAATCGCCCCGCTTTTGAAAAAACTGATGGAATTCAGATAGTCCGCTTTCCTTTTCCAAAAAAACTTCGGGGCTTATCCTTTGCCATCATGAATTTCATCCCAATCTATGTTTGGTACTGGAGCAGAATTATAAAAAAATTCCTGATTAAGTATAAACCAGATATCGTTCATGTTCATGATTTATACATGATTCGTTGCGCATATAAATCCGTCAATACCCTCCATATCCCTATGGTGGCTGATCTTCACGAAAATTTCCCAGCTGCAATTAGAGAATATGAATGGACGAAAAAATTACCTTACCGTTGGATCGTAAATACCGCATATTGGGAGAAAAATGAAGGAAACCTATTGTCAAAAGCGGATTATATTGTAACACTCAGCGATAGTTTTGCAGATTATTTATCCACAAAACATCCGTCAATCCGCCGGGAACGATTTATACAGTTTCCAAATGTCCCGGATGTCAGAATGTTTGACAAATACTCCGCATCCGCACCTTTGAATGACAACAATCAGGGATTTAACCTTTTCTATTTTGGTGTTATTTCTGCCCGCCGGGGAATTATAACGACCATTCAAGCGCTTGAATTACTCAGCGATTTACCCGAAATTCGTTTGATACTTACTGGTCCGATTGATAAGGCTGAGCGAAATGAATTTGACTTTTGGATGCAAAAACCAGAATTAAAAGACAGAATAATCCATTACCCCTGGAAAGAACTCAAAGAATTACCAGCCCTTGTACATTCTTCATCCATTTGCCTTTCTCCCATCGAAAAAAACGAACAACACGAGTCTGGTGTTGCTAATAAAGTCTTTCAATATATGTTATTGGGAAGTCCATTAATCGTTTCCGACTGTCGCCCTCAAGCTGAAATAGTGACACAATCAGAATGCGGACTGGTTTTTCGTTCAGGTAATGAGGAAGATCTTGCCAGGCAAATTCGAGAATTATATAATAATCCGGACATGAGAGAAAAAATGGCAAAAAACGGAACCAAAGCCATTCATGAAAAGTATAATTTAGCCAATAGTATTAAGGTTTTGATTGATGCCTACAAAAAACTGAAACCGGAAAGATGACTTTAAACAAAATACATATTGTTGTGGCTGGCGATTCTGTTTCGTTAAGAATCAGACCTCCCCGATGCAATTCGGATGAAATGACGTATGCCGAACATCTTCAGCATATGATTCCGGAATCACACATAGACCATCTTGGCCATGGCGCTAAATCAATTCGCTATCAGCTAAGGGATTCCGATGCCTTTTTGCGTTTTTTTCCTGATTATTACATATTGAATTTTGGAATAGTAGATGCAAGTTCCCGCTCTGTTCCGGAATTTATTTTTCGCTTTATCAATCACATACCAGCTAAAAGGTATTTTATTATTGAATGGAAGAGAAAACTCTTTGGTCTGTTAGAACTAAAATTCCGGAGAAGTCTTGTATTGCTTAGAGGTCAATCAAGTTGGACCTCCGAATTTGAATTCCGCAAAAAATATGCTGATATAATTGAGCGAATTCAAAAGGAAACATCTTCAAAAATAATTTGCCTTTCCATCAATCCCACCAACAAACGAGTAGAAGAACAATTGCCCGGTACCACGAAAAAAATTGAAGCGTATAATTTAATTATTCAGGAACTTTGCACTAATAATAACTGTCATTATATTGATGCAAAGGCTATTATTACAGAAGAAATGCTACCCGATGGCATTCATTATAACGCAGAAGGCCATCGACGTATCGCAATAAAAATAGCCGACCTTATTCAAAAAGCCAACTAAGGATTATGTTTGCCAAAATCCGTTCAGCAGCAACACAAACGCTGGTATACAGCATAGGTAATCTTGCAGCCAAGCTTACGGGTTTTATTTTACTACCGCTATACACATCGCATCTCAGTATTGCAGAATACGGAACTCTTGGCCTTCTTGAAACCCTCGGACAATTCCTGGCGGCCACACTGGCTATTTCATTACCAACTGCTTTACTTCGTTGGATTTCGACAGAAAAAGATGAAAACAAACGGAAAAGTATTGTTTTTACGACACTCATTTCGCTCTTCACTATCCTTGTTCTCTTTAATTCTATAGCCATTCCACTTCGGAATTATTTTTCATTACTCCTTTTCGAACGCACTGATTTTGGATTATATATCAGCCTGCTTTTTCTAAGCATGTCGTTTGATGTTTTAAACCTGGTTGTTCTTAACCTGATACGTTTTCATGAAAAACCCGGCCTGTATATTATTATAAATACTGTTAAACTTGCCCTTATTTTAGGTCTTAACATCTATTTTATTGCAGGTCTCGGAATGGGTGTCGAAGGTGTAATTCTTGGGCAGCTTATTGGGTCTGTAGCACTAAATGTGATAAGCATGGTTTTTTTATTCCGGAATATGCTGCCACGTTTCAACCGCACTGCCTTTAAAGAAATGATTCGCTATGGCTTCCCGCTAATTTTTACAAATGTTTCAGCTCTTATTTTAGCATTAGGCGATCGGTTCATCATTGAAGAATTTTTAGGCCTTGATGACCTTGGGCTTTATACAATGGGTTATCGTATTGCCGGATTTATAAATGTATTTATCCTTCAATCATTTCAACTCGGATTTTTACCCATTGCCTATAAAATGTTTGAAGAAAAAGACGCCCGGCGTTTTTTTAGCAAGGTGCTGACCTATTTTGTTCTTTTACTACTGATTGCTGCACTATTTCTTTCCCTATTTGCACGGGAAGCCATTATGCTCTTCTCCCCAAATAATCACTCCTATTGGGCAGCATATGCTGTTGTACCCCTCATTTCTCTCAGTTTTGTATTTAAGGGCATGCAATATTATTTCTCTCTGGGCCTTCATTATGCAAAACAAACTGGTTACAATGCAATGATTGTAATGGTAAGTGCGGTAGTGAGCCTTGGATTGAACTTTTTATTAATACCGAGAATTGGAATTATCGGATCGGCCATATCAATTAATATAGCTACCATTGTTATGATGGTTTTGTATTATCATTATTCCCAGAAGTTTTATAAAATCAGTTTCGAAATAAAACGCATGGGCATGTTATTTCTAATATCAGGGGTTTTGTTCTTTATCGCAATGATTATCCCTGAAATGGGCTTCTGGCTTGGAATTATCGTAAAGTTGATATTGTTTTCTACCTTTCCGGTTTTGCTGTGGTTTTCCGGTTTTCTTGAAACCGATGAGAAAAAAAGACTATCTCTATTTTGGCTTCAATGGCGCAACCCGGTGCATTGGGCAAGCAACTTCCGTGAACTGATTAACCGGAAATCCTGATTTGCCTTCCTAAATAAGCCCTATCTTTGCATTTTATTATCATGGAAAAGGAACTTAAAAATGTTGTAATCGCTGGTGCCGGTGCTATTGGAACAGCGCTTGCTCAAGCGATGGCTGTTGATAGCCGTCTCAATATTCAATTATTATCCATTGAGGAAAATGTTATAGAGACCATCAATTCTGAAGGAGTTAATTCAAAGTATTTTCCAGCTTTTAAACTTAATCCCGGAATTCGTGCTACCTCCGATAAAAACATTCTACAGACTGCACACATTGTATTTCTCGCATTACCCTCCGTGGCGGTCATTGGTTTTATTGAAGAGAACATTGATCAGTTTTCTTCTTCGGTAATTCTGGTAAATCTTGCTAAAGGCTTTAGCCCAACGCATACCACTATAGCTGAACAAATGATTTCTTCTTTCCCGTTTGCATCTGCCACTATGAAAGGACCTACATTTGCCCGCGAACTTATCAATGGCAGTCCTACAGCATTTACTGTAGGAAGCAACTCAGAGCGTGTTTATCATAAGATAGAATTGTTATTTAAAAATACCGTAATCTACCTCGATTTCACAAAAGATGTGAAAGGTGTTGAGCTTCTGAGTATCCTTAAAAATATTTACGCTATTGCTATCGGCATTGTGGATGCGCATTTTAATTCAGCTAATCTTCGGTTTTTGGTACTGACCAAAGCTTTTTATGAAATGCGTTCCATCCTGATTGAATATGGCGGACGCAAACCAAGCATGTTTAAATACTGTGGTTTCGGTGATTTCGGACTGACCGCCCTGAATGATCTGTCGCGCAACCGGACACTTGGATTGCTGATTGGCAAAGGATTCTTTACAGATACCCTTTCAGAAAAAGTTTTGTTGGAAGGCCGGGTGGCCGTTAATATTTTTTGTGAAGAAATATTGAAAGACAATTCCGATCAATACCCCATTATGTCAGAAATGTATAAGGTCTTCAATCAATCGTACGATGTAACTGGCTTTGTTAACCGGATTTTGAGTAAAGATTAATAATTTCCACCAGTTGGCCAGTCAGTGCTTCCCGGGAGTACTTTTCAATATCACCGGTAGGTGCAAACTCCCAATTCCCTGATTGCCAAACGTCATACCAGATTGAAAGGTATTGAGTTACAGACTCCATATTATTATAGTCGAACATTTCACCACTTCCGGTTTCCCTAAGGATGGCTGAGGCGTCGCCATTAACCGGGCCAATTCCCAGTATAGGTCGTTGCGCCGCAATATATTCAAATAATTTACCGGTTAGAATTCCGGCATTATCTTCAATATCAGGAATTATTAAAAGAAGAACTTCAGATTTTTGCATTTTAATTACGACATCCTGATGTGACATATAAGGCACGAAACGGAAATTCGAAGCGATATCACTCTTTAAAATCCACTGATGTAAAGCAGGTGATAACTTACCACACACTTCAATCTGCCAATTCGTACGACCCGAATCACGCAAACGTATTAATGAATTAACTAATACATCCAAAGGATAATCATCAGAAATAGTACCGGTATAAACAATTCGAAAAACGTCGGTTATAATATGCTCAACAACCGGGAAATCAGACCGATCGTATCCATTAGCCAGTACATGAATTTTTGAGGCTTCTACTTCATCAGTTTTTGCAGAAAAAAGCCGTTTCAAACTATCGCTCACCACGAGAATGGCATCGGCCATTTCGATGACGCTTTTTTCATACTTTTTGTCGAGCCACAGAGCCGGTTTTGTATGATACAGCTGTCGATAATAATAAATATCTGTCCAGGGATCGCGCAAATCAGCAATCCATGGGATACCAGTCTTCTTGCAAAGGCGAAGCCCCGCCAATTGTGTACTGTGTGGAGGACTGCTGGTTATTATGGCATCGATGTTTTCAGTAGAAATTACTTTCAATGCAGCCTTAATGAGGTATCGATTCCAACCTGCTCTGGGATCTGGAATAAAAAAATTCCCACGAATGAACCGGGAAACCCGAGAAAGAAAACCCGGATTACTCTCGTTAGCAAAACCCGAATGGGGTAGCTCTTTTTTCTTTGTCAATCGCTCATAAATTCCAAATGGCTCAAGCGTTGAAGTTTTGATTATCCGAATATCATTTGGAATCTCAGACAAGAGGCTGGTATCCATCACAGGATACGATGCTTTAGCAGGATCAACGGTTATAACTATTGGTTCAATACCATATTGCTTCAGATACTTTACAAACTTCAATGAACGCTGTACACCAGGGCCTCCACAGGGAGGCCAGTAATAGCTTATGTATAGCACTTTTTTCATTTCAATGAAGTTATTTTATCAATATAAACACAATAAAAGCAGCCAGATACTTACTGGGATGATGATAAAATTCAAGAATTTTTTAGATTCTTTCTTACTTCTGAAAGTACAATACCTACCAGAAGAAAAAGCAGCAAAAGAGAACCGGCCAGTGATATCTTTTCACCGGTGTAGTACGAATTGGGTCTGAACTTAAATTCGATTTTGTGGGTGCCTTCTGGTATGACCATAGCACGAAGGACATAATTGGCCCTGAAATGCGGTACAGGTTTTCCGTCAATAAATGCCTCCCATCCTTTGTCGTAGAAAATTTCGGAAAATACAGCCAACTGAGGATGAGTAGTAATACTTTGATATACAAGTTCATTGGGTTGATACTTTACCAAAGCAATTTGTGCTGATGAATCTATAACAGGTTCAAATCCATTTAAATTTTCAGCGAAACGCTTGTCAATAATGGCAACTTCGGCCGGTTTGAAACTATCCATGGCCTGCATTTCCTGATCGGCATTATCAACCAACTTATATGACTCTACAAACCATGCGTTTCCTAAAGCTTGCATATTTACCTGAGCGGCTGGCTGTTTTTCCGGGCCTTTTAAAATAAAGTATTTGGTATTGAGCATATTCAATACCTGCATATTGTTTTTTGTGATTTGATATTCGATCAATTCCTGATAGCGTTCAAGTTTGGCGCCATGATAACCTCCGATGGATTTATGAAAATACGAGGTTGACGCATCATTGAATGTACTTACTGTGGTATTAAACACACGATAATTTGGATCAATATCTTTCATTATAAGAATGTCGGCATTGCTTGGTTTGAAAGGATTTTTAACGAGGCTTGAACGTTCGAAACTATCTTCATTCACATAGCGTCGGTTAACCGTATACATATCTGCAACAATTAATATGGCCAAACCACCAACGACAAAATACTTATTGAAACCAAAACGCAGGAATGACCATAACAATGTAGATGCGATGGCGATATAAAGAAACGAACGAATAGCATCCATCTTGAAAATACTAATACGGGCTGTTGATAAACCTTCCTTAAAAGCATTTAATTGTGCCACATCGTTTCCTTTTGTCTGAAGATCAGCCAACCACTGAACCTCGCTTGCCGTTATAAAATTAAAAAACGTTGTAGGCGTGATGTAAAACAAAAACGAAACACCTGCAGTAAGTCCGAGAGCCACATAAAATCCTATCATTTTTTTTGCTGAAGGTGGATTTTGCATGATTTCTTTCAAGCCCAGAAAAGCTAAAAAGGGAATACAAAACTCCGCAATAACGAGAGTCATCGATACCGCTCTGAATTTATTATAACCGGGAATGAAATCCATAAAGAAATCGGTAAGTGGCATAAAATTCTTACCCCAGGCCAGCATGATCGAAAGAATTGTTGCGCCAAACAGTGCCCACTTAAGAGAAGACTTTACGTAGAACATGGCTGCAATGAAAAGAAACATTATAATGGCCCCGGCATATACGGGTCCTGAGGTGCCTGGTTGATCGCCCCAGTAATGATTTTGTTGAGAAACAATTTCCCTCAAATTGGGATTAACATCTTTAAGCGCATCTGGAGAATTGCCCAGTGCAGCTGTTCCACCACCCTTGGCATTGGGAATAAGCAAACTCCATGATTCACCCACACCATAACTCCATTGTGTTGCATATTCTTTATCCAGTCCACTGGTTTCTATATGCTTATCAATGGTAAGTTCTGATTTACCCCGAATGGTTTCTTTACCATATTCCCAGGTGCTCCACAAATTTGTAATATTTGGAAGAATGGCAAGAAAGGCCGAAAGAACGAGAATTCCGGAAGCCTTAAAAAAATATGGCAATGCCTTTTCTTTTATGGCATCTGCACATTGTGCTGCAGCGATAAAGGCGATAATTATTGCAAGATAATATGTGATTTGCAAGTGATTGGCAAACATTTGCAGCGAGAGGAACAAGGCAGTAATTATTCCGCCCAGCAATAATTTCCCACGATAAGTAAGAATAATTCCAGCTACTACCGGAGCCATATAAGCAATGGCATGAGCCTTTGAATTATGCCCCGCCTCAAGTATAATAAAAAAATATGATGAAAGTCCAAATGCAAATGCACCAGCTGCGGCCAGCCATGGATTTAATCCGAGTACCAGTAACAGTATAAAAAAACCTGCAAAATACAGAAATACATAGTCGGCAGGTCTTGGAAGACCCAGACGAAATACTTTGTCGACCCAGCGCATCAGATTGGCATGATACACAACAGAAATCTGAAATGCCGGCATACCACTGAACATTGAACCGGTCCATAATGCTTCATTTCCTGTTTCTTCCCGGTAATCCTGTATCTCTTTGGCCATTCCCTTAAAATGAGTGATATCGCCCTGGCGCAGGCTCTTTCCTTCGAGTAAGGGACTAAAATAGAATACAGTAATCAAAAGAAAAACAGCCAGAGCGGCTATGTAAGGGGCAATCTTACCAAAAGGAATCTTGTTCATAGTATCAATATTTGTTGACGGATTTCTAGTTCAGAAAAACATTCCGGCCGGTATTAAATGCCAAAATATGGCACAGGAATCCACGCGGAAACTGCACAAATTTACCAAAACAAATAAAAGCTATTGCAAAGTAGGAAAAATGATAGTAAAAAGAATCTGAAAGAAGGTGTTAATCCTTGATTTCTTCAAATTCTGTGTAATCGCCAAGGTCGTCGAGATTGCCCTTTTCTTTCGGATCAGTCTGCTTATTGTCAATGATTGTAGTGCCTTTTTTTCGCTTTTCTTCTTTAGGCTCTTCAAAGGGAACGCCCATGCGCTTCATCATCCTTTTTGCTGTATAGCGAACCAAAAAAGGCAAAAACAATCTCGAAAGGTAACCCATCAACATGATGAGCAGAAAAATGATAAGCAGAGTATTGAGGAAAGTCATGGGTGCTTATTAATTACCGGGATTGCTGAAAACAATGGAAGGAGGCAGCGATAAACTGCCTCCTTCCGGAATATCATTAAAACGAAATATCCGGTAAGATACTACTTCTTGCCAGCTCTTTCGTCGGAAACAGTCAGTCTTTTGCGGCCCTTGGCCCTTCTACGGGCAAGTACTTTACGACCATTGGCAGATGCCATTCTGCTCCTGAAACCATGTTTGTTGGTCCTTTTTCTTCTTGATGGCTGGAATGTCCTCTTCATTGTTCAACGTATTTTTAGGGGCTGCAAAGGTACAAACTTTTGTTTTTTACGCAAATGAAATTATTAAAAATGGCATCATTTAGTAAAAAAAAGTGTTCTCCGAACCCAATTCATCTAATTCAGACCGGAGAACACTCATTAATTTCTATTTAACAGGGACATTTTTCAAGGTCTCTGTTAAGAATATCCAAAATTTTTCAACACTGGCAATTAGAACCTTTTCATCCGGTGAATGTGGATAACGAATGGTGGGTCCAAAAGAAATCATATCCC
Source organism: Bacteroidales bacterium (assembly GCA_030656615.1). GTDB lineage: Bacteria > Bacteroidota > Bacteroidia > Bacteroidales > TTA-H9 > JAUSOY01. The sequence continues at coordinate 10,426 of JAUSOY010000075.1, forward strand.
AGTTTGGATATGAACCACCCAAAATTCCGCATTCAAGTCCGGCATGTATGGCTTTAATTTCCGGAATCTTTCCAAAACGATTGTTATAAACTTCCTGCATAACTTTTAATATTGCAGATTCCATATTGGGTTTCCATCCCGGATACGCACCTGTGAAAGAACATTCCGCTCCGGCAAGTTCGAAAACACTGGCAATCATAGAAGCTAAATCCTCTTTAGCAGAATCTACCGAAGAGCGTAGCAGACACTGAATTTTAATCTGATTGGCGTCAGAAATTACACTGGCAAGGTTGGTTGATGTTTCCACCAAACCGGGCATCGAATCGCTCATGCGAATTACTCCGTTAGGACAAGCATAAACAGCGTTAATGAGTGCCCATTGCGTATCCTCATCAATAAGAACTGCGGGCATAGCCGTTTCCTTCGCAACAAACGAAAGACCAGGTTCAGTGGCAGCAAGTTCCTTTTTAAAGACTTCAGTCCATGCTCCGAGCGAATCTAAAAAAGCATTCTTCATACCAGCCGGAAGGATAACAATTGCTTTAGCTTCTCGGGGTATAGCATTTCTAAGCCCACCACCGGCAACGGAAGCTAGACGCATATCAAAATTCGTTTCGGCTTCTTTCATGAAGCGGAAAAGCAATTTGTTGGCGTTTCCTCTGCCAAGCACAATATCCATTCCTGAATGACCTCCTTTAAGTCCACTAACAAGAAGTTCATAAGCAACAGATCCTTCAGGAACTTCTTCGTGTTCAAAATCAAAGAAAATATTAGCATCAACACCACCGGCACATCCAACATATAATTCGCCTTCATCTTCTGAATCGAGATTCATAAGAATGTCGCCTTTAAGGACACCGGGTTTCAGGCTATTGGCACCGGTCATTCCGGTTTCTTCATCCGTTGTAACAAGCATTTCGATAGGACCATGCTGAAGGTCTTTGCTTTCCAGAATGGCCATGGCTGCAGCAACGCCCATTCCATTATCGGCACCCAAAGTGGTTCCATTGGCTGTCACCCATTCTCCATCGATATAAGTTTCTATCGGGTCGGTTGTAAAATCATGTTTTTTATCGCTGTTTTTCTGAGGAACCATATCCATATGACCCTGCAAAACGATTCCCATGCGATTCTCCATGCCTGGAGTAGCTGGTTTTCTGATAATTACGTTGCCTATTTCATCTACAATAGTTTCCAAACCTAAACCCTTGCCAAAATCGGCTAAAAAAGCACGAATTTGAGTCTCACTTTTTGATGGTCTTGGAATTTGTGTCAGGCTGTAAAAATGTTTCCAGATGATTTCTGGATTTAATTTCGAAATATTATTCATGGTATAGAATGTTAGTTGGTGAAATTCGAATTTGATAGGAGAAACGATACTCTCCGGATTTTGTTATTCAATTACAAAGGTAAGGCTCTAAATCTTCTTAACGAAGGCTTTTTAGTAACAAATTGGTCGATATCGGCAATATTCTGACACTGTTGAATCAAAAAAATGCAATTAACAATAATTTAGAAGTAAGTGGATATCTGTTGGATAAAGACTAATAGATATGAACGATTTTTTTTGTGTCAAAAAAATCCTCATAAAAGTAATTGCTCAGATAATAAACATGAGTACGGCGATCGAGCTCGTACAATTCTTCTGAAAAATCACCACCTTTCAAATAAAGAATCCCATTATTCAGAAAATTTATTTCGTCGCGTCGGATAAGGCATTGCGTCATTTCCAGAAAGGCAGGTAAGGCAGTAACTGCTCTACTCACCACAAAATCAAATTTTTCGTTTACTTCCTGAACCCGTTGGTGACGTGCTTCCACATTATTTAAACCAAGTGCTTTAGCTACTTCGTTTACAACCTTGATTTTTTTCCCAATAGAATCGATAAGCGTAAAATGAACTTCCGGAAAAAAAACAGCCAGGGGAATTCCCGGAAAACCACCACCCGTGCCTACATCGAGAACGTAGGTCCCTTCTTTAAATCGAATAATTTTTGCTAAGCCCAGAGAATGAAGGATATGCCTTTCGTAAAGGTGATCAGCATCTTTGCGGGAAATAACATTTATCTTAGAATTCCACTCACAATATAAGCCTCCAAGCATACTAAACATACGTTCCTGCTCGGGTGTCAGATTCGGGAAATACTTTCGGATAATTTCCATAAATGGCAGACAAATTCAAAAATGCCTTGAATACAAAGCGGCCCAAAGGTAAAAAATAATCAGCAATTACCAGATTCGAATATATCATAATATGCATGGTTTGTACGCGTTGTTTATTCTTACTTTTGCAGTACTATTTGATTGTACTTTTTATGACAAGACTATTTGTATTATTTTGGTTAGCAGTGGTTTCCGTCGTTGGGGGATATGCACAAAACAATGACACATTTACGGTGCGCGAGTCTTATATTCTTCAGTATAAGAGTATTGCGCAAGAAGAGATGAAGCTGTACGGTATCCCTGCCAGCATAAAACTGGCTCAGGCACTCCTTGAATCGGATGCCGGGAAAAGTGAACTATCAAGGCGTTCGAACAACCATTTTGGAATTAAATGCCATAAAGAATGGACCGGGTCTTCGGTATTAAAGGATGACGATGCAAGAAACGAATGTTTCAGAAAATACCAGCGTATTGAGGAATCTTATCGGGATCATTCATTGTTTTTGACCTCCCGCCCACGTTATGGGGAATTATTCAAAATATCAGTAACTGACTATACGGCTTGGGCATACGGTCTCAAAAAGGCCGGTTATGCCACCAATCCTGTATATGCCGAAAAACTCATCAAAGTCATTGAGGATCACCAGCTTTTCCGATACGATTCATTTGAAAAGCCTGTGGTAGTTAATGTAGAGCATGATTTTGTCATAACTGACACCGTGATTCGTGATGAACATCCAAGCCATACAGAAGATTACGGAACCGGTCCATCAGACCGAAAGATATTCACCTGCAATGGAAAAAAATATATCGTCTATCGTAAGGGAGATACTCCATCATCGGTGGCTCTGGATTTTGACTTATATACCTGGCAGATATACGAATTTAACGATTTGGAAAAAGAAACACCTATCAAAGCTGGGCAGGTAATATACGTTGAAAAGAAAAAGCGCAAAGGGGATGTTGATTTTCATATCGTAAAACCAGGAGAAAGTTATCATGATATTGCTCAGCAACATGGAATGCGCCTAAACATTTTGTTAAACAAAAATGGTCTGAATGGAGGTACAGCTCCTAAATCGGGTGATACTCTGTGGTTACGAAAAAACAAACCGGGAACATTTTCATTTTTAAACCTAATAAATCTCTGACACATGTTTAATGTAAACGAATATTTTGATGGAAAAGTTAAATCCATCGCCTTTATGACCGAAGACGGACGTGCTACCTTAGGTCTTATGGCCGCTGGTGAATATGAGTTTGGCACCGATACCATTGAGTATATGACAGTTGTTTCAGGTAAAATGCTCGTCATGCTTCCTGATGATACCGAATGGCGTACATACGTTCCTTTCGAAACCTTTATCGTGCCTGCTATTATTAAGTTTAAGGTGAAAATGGAAACCGATACAGCGTATCGCTGTCTATATAAATAGAATATTATTTACTTTATCGGATAACTGTATATCCTGCTTCCGGAAGCCGTGATAAGGTACAGTTCTTTTGAAGCACCCATACTTCCTGCTGTAAATGGAAGAGATGCTCTGTAAGGTTCCGCATTTACCAAACCATGTAAATCGATTAAAGAAATCCCTCCGGCAGTATGATCCAATACTGCCAGATATTTCTTTTTACCAACTTCCAGTATTAATGGTTTAATCTTAATGGCCCCGGTAAAACTATGTTTCAACAGAACTGTCTTGAAGCGATCGTATACAATCAGCACCCGATCGTCGATGTATATAAAGTCTTTACCGCCATTTCCATCAAAATCGTCGTATAGAAAAAAGTGTTTATTGGAAAAATTGTCAAAAACTGTTTTTTCGACAGGGCCCGAAGGATTAACATAGGTAAGATTGCCTTTCTCATCGGTTGTAAGCATTACTCCTTTACTGTTCGTGGCATTAAGATAAATTTCTGAATTATTGGAATTTACGAATGAGGATGACGACTCACTTTTAATGGAACCATCCATCCCGCAAATCATAATGTGTCCATCTATCATCGGAATCAATAAAAATTCTCCTTCGGCAGTACTAAAATAAAGTATCTGGTTTTTAACAGCATTATCAGCCTTCGGCTTTGACCACGATTTCAGCTCACGACCCTGTTTATCAAGACAAACCACCGCATTATCCTTCGAACAATAATAGACAGAGGTAGTCCGCGATTTTCTTGAGCGAATTATTGCTACACTATTCATTGCTTGTTCAGGCAGATTCACCGGATAGTTTTTATATACCTGCCCATTAAAATCAAGTGCCCACAGTTTATCTGCCGTATTAAAAACGATACCCGTTTGTCCGGTCCCTAATATATCCGCTTCCTGAATCAAACCAATTACTGCATTATCAGAGCGTATTTTCCATTTCAACTTACCGCCATCATCCAGACAATATATCTGATTTTGCGTATCGGTAATCATTACTACCTTTTTATTGCCTCTTCCAAGAATGACAGGTTGGCCAACGATTGGGTTTTCAGTAATATATGTCCAGGCTGCACGCATATCAGGAAGCGTGTCCTGAGGCATAACCGTCGAAACATCAGGATAATCCCCTTCCGTTTCGGGGTTTTCAATCAAACTATCCTCCGGCACAAGTCCTTCCAAAGCGGATGCTGTAGCAGAAACCACAGTTGGAATGGCCTTTTTAATAATTATTGTTGAATAAAACCGGTTACCTTCTGTCGAAAACTGAATGGCCAGTCCATCCATAGCTGCCAGGGAGGGCAACTGACTATCCAAGTTACCTGCTGTAATATCTTCAAACAAAAAATGATGAAAAGCAGCAGAGCGTTCAGGATGATAGTAAAGGAAAATATTCGATTTTTCATTTAAACCCTGCATCAGAGAAGAAAATCCTCTGTCGTTTATCAGCGTTGAACCCGAAAGGTATGAACTTATAATTTTATAAAGGTTATCGGCTGACGGGCAAAAAATAAAATTATCACCAACCGTGTAATAATACGTTTCTTCAAAATCGGGAAGAATATTAAACATGAAATTTCCAAAAAACTGTTTAAATCCGGCGTAACCAAACTCCCTGCCATTGATGGTAATTTTATTATTGCGCTTATTCGAAGGTAGTGTTTCGGTAAGCATCTGACTAAAAAGTGCCTGATTTTTACTTCGAACAATAACAAGGGTATTTTCCAGGGCCGTACTGTATCCGGAATTAACCAATGCAACAGTTATTTCGGTTATCCCGGCTTGCTTAAGATTCTCTAAAACGGAAGCACTCAGCGCTGCGTTGGCTGGTTGGTTATTTTCAGATTTGTAAATGTCGGCCAGATAGTTATTATATTGATCGATAAAGTGGCGATAATCATCAAAAGACATACATGCAAAACTTGCCGTTTTTGAAGGAAGTATTGACAATGCCTGGGGAAATGCCGGCTTTTGATTGCTGAAAAGTTTAAGGAAATCAGTTCCTTGAGCATGCGTATAACCACTAAAGATTAATTTATCAGACTGAACCAGTAAATCGAGACCAGCCCAACGGGCAAAGTTGCCAAGTTTTCCAAACCCCGTTGAAAAATGCCGGGCAGAAAACGCTGATAATACTGCGGGCATATTTTCAAATTGAACAAATACATTACCGGGAGTTGTTTTTCCGGAAGTTGAATTGACGAGAACAAATTCCTTTTGAAGGTTAACAGCCGGAGAATCCTTTATCTGGTCAATCGACCGTTTAATCGTTTCCGGTTCGAAGGCTGCAATAAACAATCCTTTATAAAATGTATGCCAGACCTTAATGCTCTTTTTTCCAAAAATATTCGCTCTGATTTTACAAGAACGATATCGGATACTCTCTGCAGACTGCTCTTTTCCATATTTATTTAAAAAGCGGTGAAGCATTGGTTCAGAAAACGGCAAAGGCAGTTTCTGAATAAAAAGGAAAACGTTCTTCCCGGGACTAATTGCATGAATAGAAAGAACAATGCTTGTTTTTCCAAGGAAATCCTGATAATCAGAATTCATGCGCAGGGCAGAATCTATTGATTTAAGTGCATCATTGAGCTGAGAGAGTCCTCCTGTCATACTGAAAGTCTGCCAGACTTCACTTTCTTTATTCAATTTTTCCCATAAAACATCCGGACGCTTAGTAGTAAAAATTGCGGATGCGTCAACAGGCACTGCTGACATTGGATCCATCGAACGGGTTGAAAAATATTCCCACAAAAAGTAGGAGCCACCTGCAAGCACTGGCAAGGTGATGGATATAATAAGAATTACGGCTAATTTTTTATTTTTCAGCATCCTGAATGATGTCAACCCTCGATCAATTTTACGCCACAAAGGTATTGAAAACTCCATAAATTCATCGAATTCTTACCAAAAAGCATTCTTTAATCACTGAATTGGATCTTAATCTGAATATTCGATGAAAAACTCAATCGGTGATGTAATGAAAGTCCCTGTTTATGAATTAATTCCTTGTGCTCAGGCGTGGGATAACCTTTATTTCTATCCCAGCCATAATGAGGATATTTTTGATGCAATGCTAACATATGCTCATCTCTCCATGTCTTTGCCAAGACAGAAGCCGCTGCAATTGACATAAATTTTCCATCGCCCTTGATAATACATTCATATTGTATGTGTTGATACGGTTTAAACCGATTTCCATCTACCAGAATAATATCCGGCTTAAGGTTTAAATTATCGAGTGCACGATGCATTGCCAGAATGGAAGCGTTTAATATGTTTATCTGATCTATCTCATGTTCGCTGGCCATACCAATACCCCACGAAACAGCATTTTCTTCAATATACGGTCGTAAAAGTTCCCTTGATTTAAGCGACATCTTTTTCGAATCATCCAATAAGGGGTGAAAAAAGCCCTCGGGAAGAATTACTGCAGCGGCAAATACCGGACCCGCCAGACATCCTCTTCCGGCTTCATCGCATCCAGCCTCAATGTATCTAATGTCGTACTTGTCGATAAGCATACATCAAATTTACGAATATAACTGAATAATTATCAAACCTATAAGTGTATACATCAATAATTCGATCCACAATAGCTTTTTAACACTCAAAAGATAAAACGCCACAAAAGCAACAGCGGGTATTGTTAGGAGCGAAAAATGATAGTAAACCGCCTCACCTGCATATACAATACTTAATAATCCGATGACTCCAAACCATATTAATACCCACATTTTTTTTCGAAAACTGATTACTTTCTCATTTCGAACAGCATATACCTTCCAGAATCCGCGAATAAAGAAAAAAGAAATAATTACCACTGAACACCATTGTAAAATGGTTGGCTTTATACTAAAAATTGCTTCGGGCTGATAATGCGGGATAAAACTCATCAGAGTATCTTTACCAGCATCTGTAATATAATAAGCACACGACAGAAAAAGCAATGGCAGAAAAAGTCCTGTAAGGCTTATCACCCATGACCGCCATTGAAATATACTGTTCGACATCAGAGCCAAAAATAAAAACAAAGCAAAACCCCACGCCGGCGGATAAATAAGAATACACAAGGAGGTCAGTAAAGCTGCTACAAAGATCTCCAGATAAGCTTCTGATTTATTGTATATATCCAGTAATAACATCAAAACCAACAATAATATTAATGATGGTATTGTTAGCGGATGAAACCCCACGAAAACTAAATCATGACTATAAAACAACAATAATAAAAAAACAGGTAAAAGTGTATTGCGTTGAATAAAATCATTTTTACTGATGGTATTTGTAAGCAGAAACCCCTGAAGAACAACCACTACGGTGCTAATTAGCGAAGCTACAATTCCGGAATTAATAACAGGCGAAAGCAAGGCTTCTCCAAAAGAGGATAAAGAATACAAAACACCCTTGGGAGGAGATAAAATGCCCGGTATTCTCAACGCCACAATAAAACCCAACAAGATGAAAGCCTGAAGGTTAAAATCTTTGCGAAAACTTTTAACAACCATTCTTTAGTAAAAAAATTAAAGCGCCATTTGTACTATTTTCTCATACAATCCTGACCAATCTTTCCATTGGCCGCTATCATCAAAGGTGTCATTATGCATCAGGGTTACGAATGTTCCACCAGTGTCCTTTATTGATTGGATAATTTGACCGGCAACTTCCAGAATTTTTTTTTCATTAAGTCCCATATAATCCTTAAGTGTCCCATCCATCATGCACAAAGGAACCAAAGTTAGCGTGGATTCTTCTTCCAAATCCAAATCATAAAACATAAAGGGAGTCGAAATTCCAGCTCTGAATCCATAATGGCCGGCAAAACCCAGGCTATAATCATGTGTAATATCCAGTTGCATCAGATTACGAAATGTCTGTGGAAAATCGATTTTAAGAAAGTGCTGACGCGATAGTGTAACAGGCGTATGAAGCACATCGGATAATTGACGAACCTCTTTCTTTAAAATATTAAAATCAGCATTAGAAGCATACGATGGGTGAATCCCTACCGTGGCTTCATCGGCTAATTGATTAATTAAACGGACGAAACTCTGGTTATAAACCGGAATGTTTTTATCATAACTTCCATAACTCCCAAAGAGAATGAAAAATATGGGTGATAAATTATACTTCCGGTGGATATCAAGAATACTTTCAAACGTATAAAAAGGATCAGGTTTACGCCTTAGTAGAACATTCGTACGGTTTTTTAAACCCGAAAAATCGCGTTTTACAATAGATGATACATATCCACCCAATGTTCGTAGCATCCCCTTATGAAGATACGAGTATGCCTGATCAACATCTATGGTAGGCACATAACGATATACCGGCTTAACAAACTCTATTGCTGGCCAATATCCTTGCAATTTTTCGGCAATAATATTCGCCCATAAATTCACCACCGGTTTTGTTAAAAATCCTTTCTGAAAAGCAAGACTGTCCTCGGCACGGAAACGGCCATATGGATCCTTTCGAAAAGGCAGATATTCCTCATAACGGCTTACCATATAAAAAGCGGCAGCAAAAGGATCGAAGGGTAAAATTTGTCTGGAATGAAAAACTGGAAATAAATAAGGGACCTCTTGGTGATATCCTATTGCGGGCGATTGCCCTGAAATACCTTTTTGAAAAAGCAGTTCAACTGCAGAAAAATGAACAATTCCATCAATTTCCTCTCGGCCATATGTAAATCTATAATCCTCAGCGGCTAAAAAATCGTCGCGATTATCCGTTATGCGATATTGTAAGCCCAGAAGATTGCCAAGAATAAGTCGAAAACTATATTTTATCCGATTGGTAATCCTTGGGGTATAAACCACGATCATAGAAGAAGGAATTGAATTAACCCGTGCAAGTTACAAAAAATGCTTCGCCCGATTAAAGCTAAAATCACCAGATGCGTGAAAACTTTTATAATTTTGAAGACGGATACCAATATAGGTTTTATGGAAAATTTCATCGTTTCGGCCCGAAAATACCGCCCAAACACGTTTGATCGTGTTGTGGGTCAGGCAGCAATTACAACAACCCTAAAAAATGCCATCAAAAACAATCACCTGGCTCAGGCATTTTTGTTTACGGGTCCAAGAGGTGTAGGGAAAACCACCTGTGCCAGACTTCTGGCCAAAACAATTAACTGCAGCAACCCGACTTCGGTAGTTGAAGCATGTAATGAATGTGAATCTTGCCAATCGTTTGATAACAATGCCAGCTATAATATTTATGAACTCGATGCCGCCTCAAACAACGGTGTTGACCATATTAAAAGCCTAATAGAACAAGTAAGGATACCGCCGCAAATCGGAAGATATAAAGTCTATATCATTGATGAGGTTCATATGCTTTCTTCTTCCGCCTTTAATGCGTTTTTAAAAACATTGGAGGAGCCGCCAGCATACGCTAAATTTATTCTTGCCACCACTGAAAAGCATAAAATCTTACCGACCATCCTTTCACGTTGTCAGATTTACGATTTTAAGCGAATCACGATAGATGATATTGTTAAACATTTAAAGTATGTAGCTGATACAGAAGAAGTAAGCGTTGATAACGATGCATTGCATATCATTGCGCAGAAAGCGGATGGCGCTCTTCGCGATTCATTATCCATTTTTGATCAACTGGTCAGTTTTGCGGGTAATACACTCACGTATCACAATGTCATAGAAAACCTTAATGTTCTGGACCACGATTATTATTTCAAAATTGTTGACTTAATTCTTAATGGTGATATCTCGAATAGTTTAATGGTTCTTAATGATATTATTGATAATGGATTTGATGGCAACCATTTTATTACAGGATTGGGTTCTCATCTCCGCAATTTGTTAATGTGCCGCGATGCTAAAACAATTGTTCTGATAGAAACTTCCGATAACATCCGCCAGCTATACCTCACGCAGGCAGCCCATTGCGATTTGAATTTTCTCATTCGTGGACTCGATATTGTAAATTCTTGTGATATTTCCTACAAGAATTCAAATAATAAGAGACTTCATATCGAATTAGCACTATTAAAAATGTGCAAGGCGCAAGATATTCAAAATCAGGCATCACCATCCAGCACAGAATTACCAAAGTCTACACCCAAAACCCCGGTAATTCAAAATCCGGTACCTCCAACAATAACTGTCCCGGTTCAAAAAAAGGAGGTTCCGGCACCGCCACCACCGGTAACCACCGCACCACCCATTCCTGCTCCTACCCAAACGACTATTATCTCAGAACCCGAATGCATTTCTTTTATTCCGAAAACAAACCTGGGAATAAAACAAGCAAGTACAAGCAATTCTCAAACAACTAAAGACGATGAGTCTTCGGATGAAACAGAGATTTTGGCCCATTCCTTCAGTACTCTTGATTTCGAGAAGAAATGGGCCGAATTTGCTGAATCTGTTCAAAATGATAACAAATTATTATACACCGCACTGACCAATTCTCCGCCCCAGATAGACAATAACTATACGATTCAACTGGACGTTATCAATACGGTTATGGAATCTGAGGTTAACGAATACCGGGCTGATATACTACAGTATGTTCGTTCGGGTCTGAAAAATCATGGCATCAATCTCGAAATAGAAATTAAAAACAATGGGAATTCAGCCAATCGTCCATACAATCCGTCCGAAAAATGGTCTAAGATGATGGAAACAAACTCACTTGTTGCTGAGTTCCGAACCCGCTTCGATTTAGAAATAGATTATTAATAATGCTTAATCTTCTTAGAGAGCCCTGCAATAATAAGATTGCAGGGCTCTTTTTTAACCCATTTTAACCTTTTCTGGTAAGATTATTGCGAAAAATAAAGCCATATACTTTGTATATAGTGTTTTGGTTAGTAATAATGGTTGGCTGCTTCAGGAGAAGCGGCCAATTGTATTTTTAGAGCATTACTGATTTATCCTTGCATTTCCCGGCTCTGCAAGATATATTTGCAAACTCCAAAAACAAAACCAATGCAACCAAAACAAATCCTCCTGTCAATACTGTTTATCTTAAGCACAGTAATAGTATCCGCTCAAAGTCTTCGACTGTTCAGTAACGAACAGTATCAAAACTTCAATAGTGTACAAATGAAGTCATCTTTAATTTGTTATTCTGGCGAGGATTTTTCCATCCTCATAAGTGAAACACCAGTATGTATTGCAGAATTAGACAGCCAATGGGATACTCAAAAAGCCTATTTTCTAATAAGAACTTCAAGTAACTACATCAATTCAGAATGGATGGAATACTGCCGGGATCAATCCGAAATTCTTTATCACCAAGGTGCCGATGTAATAATAAAAATGGATCCGGTTCGGGTTGCAAATTTTAAACTTCCATATCAATCCACAAGAATAGCACTTCAACCACGGACATGGGAAATAAGCATGCCATTGTTTCAGATTCTGGATTTTACCGTAGATACTTTCCCCGAAATTTTTAATTACGTGTCGGAAGTTGATACAAATAAAATTATGGATGCTATTCAGCATCTTCAGGATTATGGCACTCGATATTGTCTCGACACCAATGCTGTTCATGCGCAAAACTGGATTAAAGAAAAAATGGAAGGTCTTGGCTTAAGTGTAGAACTGCAGGATTTTCCACTTTGGTCACTGGATCCATCTGATAATGTAATAGCAAGCTATCCGGGAACTGTTTTACCTGATGAGTACGTAATTGTGGGTGCACATTACGATTCATATGCTTCGGGCAACAATGCCCCGGGAGCAGACGACAATGCATCCGGAACCAGCGGAGTACTCGAAATAGCGAGAATCCTGAGTCAATATGATTTTGAAAAAACACTGATTTTCTGTGCATTTTCGGCCGAAGAAATGGGTCTGGTTGGTAGTGACGCCTATGTTAATCGTTGCAAAAATCAGGGTATGAATATCTTAGGATATTTCAATTTAGATATGATTGGTTACCGGGCTCCAGGAAATGGCTTGTTTACCGATATGATTTACCCATCAACAGCCACACCCCTTGCTAACTTTTATAAAGGCACCACAGCACTCTATGTTGAGGATTTCCCAACCAATACCGGTTTTTTGTCGGGAGGCGACAGCGACCACACCTCATTTAATAATTATGGTTACCAGGGGATATTTCCATTTGAAGATGATCATGGTTACAGCCCATTTATTCATTCGGCCGCAGATACCATTGGAAAGAGTGTTAACAGCCCTGAGTTGGCTGTCAAATTTGTTCAGTCGTCTTTGGCGGCAGCAGCTTGTTTGGCTATCCCTGTTCAAAACGTTGGAATTGCTAATCAAAACACAAAAAAACTCGTTAAAATACTATCTAATCCTTCAGGGAAGAATATCCGATTCACATACACAGGGCCAAAGGCGATGTATTCAGTTTATTCAATAAATGGTCAGCTAATTTCTTCTGCCAGCCTTTCGGGTCCGGGAAATTACACAATAAACATAACCTACCCCGGAGTATATATACTGCAAACAAGGAGCGATAAGTCCTTCACAACTGATAAAATTATTGTGCAATAGTAAACTAAAACCGGTGATTATTGTCTTACTTCAGCATGGAAATCGCTGAATTTCTTTTCGAGGAGTATGCCGTTATCGTAAAGAGCCGAATAGCGAAGTTCTCCATTCGGATAATACACATGCCAATCGCTGGTTTTCTTATCTTTTTCAAAAAGCCCCTGCATAATTAATGCTCCAAAAGCGTCATAGCGCTGCATTGTCCCTTGTTTCAATCCGCTTTGAAAGTGCATGTAATCTCTCTTTCTGCCATTACGATGAAATGTCAGCATATAACCATTAAGACGGCCTTCATTAAAATTCACTACCGCCCTCAGTCTTCCGTTACTATAATAATCGAGGTACATGCCTGTATAAATCATTGAATTAGAACGCATAAACAATCCAGTCTTTGGATCAAACTGAATACGCTCTTCTTTACGCATCATCCGTTCCAAAGTCAAATTCCGGATTGCGGCCATATTAACCATACGCTCTGCAACCTTATGGGGTTCGGGCTTTGACTCCTTAGAAATAAAAAATATCAAACTCACGGCCACCACTAATGCGGCCATAATTAGAGAAATACGAGTGAGATTTCCCATCATTTTTTACGAATTACTCATGCAAAGATAAACACTAAGCTGAACTAGTTATGTTTTATCCGATTATTTTCAAAAAGTAATAAGAGAGAAATAACTTCTCCCTTATTGCTGCCTGAAGTCTTATTCTTTAACCCGAATCATATTGGGGTTTTTCGCTGAATTGCCGATATCGTCCGGTAACAAAACAATCTTCATGGTATTTTCACCTGTGAGATACTTCTTTGCAATTTCCTGAACTTTTACCCTAGATAATGATTTCAAAAGGGCATCATACTCGAGAATGCTTCCAAAACTCTCGCCTTCAAAGTATTTAGACGACATCATTTGTAACCAATATCTATTTTCTTTGAGACTTTCGGCGCGGGTCTTCAGTTTATTTTCCTTGAAATTTTGCAACTGTTTATCGTCAGGTCCATTATCACGGAGTTTTTCAATTTCTGCCAAAACAATACCACACAACTTATCAACATTTTCGGGATCGCAATCGAAACGGATATTTAATTGGAATGTGCTTTCGGGATATTTATTCTGATTAGTCCAAACACCAGCGCCGTATGTTCCGCCTTCTTCTTCGCGTATCGTTTCAATATACCGATAACTCAGAATATCATTAATAGCAGCCAACGCGATGCGTTCTTCTGGTGTATACTGGTAATCGCCCCAAAGCGAAATATAAACCGTTGCTTTTGGATCCTTCATGTTCCGGATAACTTCTTTGGATACCTTTCCTGTAAGCGGTCTGATGCCAATGTTTTGCCAATTTTCAATTCTCTTTACCTGAGGCAAACTTGCGAGATATTTTTTTGCATAGGTCCGGAATTCTTTCATATCGATACTTCCGGTAAAAAAGAAGACAAAATTATTGGCGTCCATAAATCTTTCCTTGTAGATATTTTCCATATCCTTTAAATCAATTTCAGACAAACGACCAACGGACATTGGTTTACGGAAAGGGCTGTATCCTGACATTGAAACCAGAATAGTATCCTGAAGTGCGCTGGCTGGATTCAGACTATTATTCTCCAGAAAGCCCTTCATTCGGTTATTAAAACTCAAATATATACTAGAATCCAGGCGAGGTTCGGTAAAATAAACATGAATCATCTGCATCATTGTTTCCAAATCGGAATTAGAACAATTTCCGCGGAAACCTTCTTGCAATTCACTGATAAATGGGCTCATACTTACGATTTTACCGCTCATGAATTTCTGAATCTGAACAGCATCATAACTACCCAATCCGCTTTCGTCGCAAATACTTGCAGCATACGTTGCTGACAAATTCCGCTCGGCCGGATAAAGTGAGTATCCCCCTGGACTATATGCCTGCATAAGAATTTCGTCATCCTTAAAATCAGTCGGTTTAATAAATATCTTAATACCATTAGACAAATTCCATTCGGTAATTCCTGTATTTCCATCTGTTTTTTCGCTAATCACCAAACCAGATTTTAAGGCTTTTTGAATTAACGGTTTGTCTGCAACATTATCAACGTACGCTTCTATTTTTTCCTGAGAAATTCCATCCACCAAGGCCAAAACCTCTGTTTCGGTCGGATATACCAAATCCTCCTTTTCAGGGCCCTGGATGGCAATTACACGATTTTTTGAGGTGATAAAAGAAGCAGATAATTGATTGATTTCTTCGAGTGAAATATCAGGAACGAATGTTCTGGCCAGAACGCTTGCTTTTTCTGTTCCCGGAACCGGATCTCCATTCAAAAAATGACCGAAGTAATCCCATACATATTGATCCGAACGCTTTTTATTTCTTTCATTAAAGGCATTTTCAATATTCTTCAGGTAGGTATCTTTAGCTCGTGAGAGCTCGGTAGCTGTAAAACCAAACTTTTTAACTCGTTCATTTTCTATTAATAAGGCTTTCAATGATTTCATTGCTTCGCCGCCCTTGGTGATTGCGAAAGACACGTATGCATCCTTTGATTTTACAATCTGGGTATAAGCCGTGTACGCCATAACAAAAGGAGGATCAGCCGATTTGGTAAGTTCATCAAGTCGGGCGCGCATCATCTCATTAAACAATTCATGCTTAAGATTTTCGCGATAAAAACCCATATCTTTTATTTCTACCGGATTGTGCTTATAATAAACCTGGACCATCGAATACTGAGCTTCCTTATCCATTTCGATACTAACCAGCGTTTGATCGTGATCAGGTACCGGAGCGGTATGGCGCTCACGTTCCTTTTCAGGATTACTGAGCGGAGCAAAAAGCTTTTCGATCTTTGCTTTAATTTCCAGAGGATCAAAATCACCAACAGCAATTATTGCCTGTAAATCTGGGCGATACCAATCAGAGAAAAATCTTTTAATGACCGGGTAATCAAATTTATCGATGATGTTAATATCTCCAATAACATCGTGTTCAGCATACTTTGAATTAAAGAGGATCTTTTTTGAAGCTTTTTTATTCATTCGCTCCATGGCACTCTTTCCGGTACGCCATTCTTCATGAATAACACCTCTTTCGTTATCAATTTCCTCATTTTCAAAAGAAATAGCTGAGGCCCAGTCATAAAGGACAAGTAAAGCAGTGTCGATATGCTGAGTTTGTTCCACCGGCACTTTCTGCAGCATATAGGCCGTGACATCATGGCTTGTAAACGCATTTATTTCGGGGCCAAATTTCATTCCGATCGATTGCAGATACTGTATTATCTGATGCTTTTCAAAATGTTTGGTACCGTTAAATGCCATATGTTCAGTAAAGTGTGCCAAACCATTCTGATCGGCATCTTCAAGAATAGCTCCAGCGTTCACGACCAGATAAAATTCAGCCCTTTTTTCGGGCAATGGATTCGAACGAATATAATAGGTCAAACCATTTTCGAGTTTACCAGTTATTACCCCGGGATCAAAAGGAACGGGAGACTTCAAATCCTGAGCCTGAATACTGCTTGTCAGAATCAGAAAAGAAATGAATGCAAAGATTTTTTTCATGGCAAAAAGTTTTTGAATTGTGTAATATTTTTATCTGAATTGAAGTGTTGATTTTACAATGTCTTATAACAATAGCAACAAATGTACAAATTATAGTGCCTTTTCAGCAATATAGCAAAATGCCATTTATGAAGAAGCATGAATTTGGAATTGTGTATTTTTGCCCCAGCGCTCCAGGAACAAAACAGATAATCCCATTGATATCCTACTCCTTGTGTAGTAATTGTATAAACGGAATTCAAGAATTTGATATCCGCTGGCTCAAGATCATTAACACCAACCGTGATACATCCTACGATGTGTTTTACAAAACTATTACGGATACGGCTCCCATCATCGCATTTGCCATTCCTGCTTTTTTCCTTCTTTGGTTCCTAATTTATAAAAACAGAATTCAATCGATCAATTGGTTGGGAGCATTACTAGCCATTAGTTTTGCAGCATTAATAGCAACTGTTCTGAAATTCCTTATTAATCGTCCACGTCCTTTCGAATCATACGATTTTATCGAAAAGCTTTCGGGTGGGGGAAATCCCTCCTTTCCTTCAGGACATACGACCGACGCTTTCGCGCTGGCAATGGTGCTCATCATGATAAGGCCCCGCTGGTATGTTGTTATTCCTGCCTTTGTATGGGCAACACTTACCGCATATTCCCGAATGCATCTGGGCGTGCATTACCCATCCGATGTTATTGCGGGAGCTTTGTTGGGAATAATCACCGCAGGTGGCTGCCTGTTGTTTTACCGCCGGATATTCAGCCAAAAATAAATGCAGGGGAAAGAAATCCTCCCCCTGCATCCTTCACATAAAAATATTAAAACGCCGCCTGGAATCCTTCTTCAAATCTTTTAAGCAAGGTATCAGCACCGAACTCAAACATACGGTTGGCATCATCGGTTCCGGTATATTGCATGAGCATCGATCCACATGATTTTCCCGGCAGGAGTTTGACAAACTCCATAAAAATATCATCCGTATTCGATGATGCGTCAATTCCTACACCATTACATAGCGCAGTAAAAAACTCAAGACTATTCATCGCTGTTTTAGATGGCAATACTGCCTGAAATGGCTGCACATTTTTTTGGGTATTTGTAAATGAACCTCCGAGTTCCGCAGCAAAATTAGCAGGAATTAATAAATGAGCCTTCGCACCCGTTTCGGTCATAAAATGATCCATAACTACAATAAATTCGGGCTTAGCTAACCAATTACCAAGCATTTCCTTATCAATAGCACAACCCAAAGGATCTTCTCCCAAAATAAAAAGATTCCGGATTTTTCCATTTTCGAGCTTCACTTTGGTGCATCCATTAGGCGAAGGAATTTCCGAAACATTCCATTGGTTTGCCAATTGCATACGGAATTTCTCATCGTCAAGGCTTTGATTTCCTGGTCCAAAACTCACACGCATGCCATTATCGATAAGACCCTGAGAGTTACAATTCTCTTTCAAGGCAACAATGCCAGTGGCTGTCTTACCTAATTTTCCGGTGATGACTGCCAGATTTATGATTTCAAGAGCCGTGGCACCCGAAATATCCTTTTCAGAATAAATCAATACGGCATTCATGGCATCATTGAATTGACAGGCAAATTGACCAATCGCATCCGCTGTACATCCCGAAGATTTTACCAAAGAAGCAAAGTCTTCAACCATTAATTGTTTCTTATAGGCTTCGTATCCGTTTACAACTCCATTTACGAATAAATCGTTTTGCAAGCCATTATCAATCAGATAATAATTTACCGCCTTTACAAAATGATAATAGCTACGAATCCGAATAATTTCATCGGATTTGTATTCCATAGCACTTTCGGGCAATGCGGTAATCAGACTCAGAGGTTTATATCCTTTAAACCTGGCTTTCTCGATGATGAAACTTACAGACGAATAATCGGTATTCAACTCACAGCCCATCACAAAATAATGCCCTGCTTGGGGTAAATCATTCAGTGGCACGTTAAAATCGGATGTGTTCAAATATCCTTTTCCGCGTGCGATGTAATGAAAGCTATTGACATTCGGGGTTTTAACTCCTCCTCTTGCAAGCTTCTGAATCATATACATCTCTTCATTCGTCAGACGGGCACCGGCAGTAAATGCATTTTCGGCCGGAGCCACTGCACCTATTCTTTTCAGGATGATATCAATGGCCTCTTTATAGGAAATTTCCACAAAATCATTTCCTTTCTTAAGCATTGGTTTAGTAATTCGGGCTGCATCATTTAACAAACGATAACCAAACTTTGCTCTCCGGCTGATGTTCCCGTCGCGGTTAATAATACCATTTCGTCCTTCGGCACCATATACAAAACCTTTGCGATGTTTCAGGTTGATTTCAAAACCTTCTGCACTCAAAAAGTCAATAGCAGCAGCATCTTCGGACTGAACGGGACCCGGTTTAAAAGGTACGTTTTCAGTTATTGCACCGGTAGGACATGCCGAGATACATAATCCACAGGATTCGCAACTCGATTCACATAACGAATCTCCCATGCTGGGAGCGACATGCGTATCAAAACCACGTTCTACAAGACCAATAGCTCCTGCACCAACAACTTCGCGGCATATACGAACACAACGGCTACAAAGTATGCATTTGTTATTATCGATTTCGATATACGGATGCCTGAAATCTACCTGATATTCGTTGAATTCGCCTTCAAAACTTTTTTGGTCCGCGTGATATTCTGTGGCATATTTTTTTAAGTCGCAGGTAAAGTACTCGGTACATCCACATTCAAGACAACGATGCACTTCATTCATCGCCACTTCTTCGTTTTCGTATCCCAACTCAACCTCTGCAAAATTCATACGGTCATTCGGATCAAGTACCGGCATTTCATGCCGATGCTGAATATGGAATTTATCCTGATAGGTTTCCTTTTCCTGAACTTTAAAATTTTCTTTACGGCTGATAAATTCTTTGGAAAGAGGAACAACAGGCTGTCCACTGAGGTACAAACTGCAGGAATGTGCCGCAATTTTGGCCTGAGCTACCGCTTCAATAATCGTTGCTGGTCCACTGACCGCATCACCGCATGCAAAAACACTGGAAATTCCTGTACGCAGTGTTTTTGAATCAGCAGCAATATCACCCCATTTATTAGGTTCCAGCTTTCCATTTTCCGAATACGCATTAATATCATCAACGAAGTTAATATCTGTTTTTTGACCAATAGCAGCAAGAACGTAGTCAACGGGGATATCGAATTCAGAACCTTCCACAGGAACAGGTCTGCGACGACCTGAGGCATCCGGTTCTCCAAGTTCCATCCGGAGGCAGGTAACTGTTTTAACATTACCATCTTCATCCTTATTAATCCGGGTAGGATTCGTCAGAAAGAGATATTCAACACCCTCGAGTTTGGACTCATGAATTTCGATAGGATTCGCAGGCATTTCTGCTTCTGTTCTGCGATATATTACATAAACCTTTTCAGCATTACAACGAATGGAAGTCCGGCAGCAATCCATTGCCGTATTTCCTCCTCCCACCACAGCAACGGTCTTTCCTTTGAAATCCGTTTTTTCACCGGTAAGCTCCATGGTTTTCAGAAAATCGATACCAGAATAAACATTTCCAGCGTCATCACCTTCGCAACCCACGCGAGTGCCTTTTTGTGAACCGATAGCCAACACTACTGCATCGTACTGTTTCTTTAAATCCTTATAGCTTAGATTATCACCCAGTTTTTTCTGACAATATATATTCACACCCAAATCGGTGATGTTTTTTACCTCTTCATCAAGGATATCATTGGGCAGGCGATATTCGGGGATACCATACCGTAACCAGCCTCCGGTTTTTGGAGCCGACTCGAAAATATCACATTGATGACCAGCTATTTGGAGAAAATATGCTGCTGAAAGTCCGCCCGGGCCAGCACCAATTACAGCCACTTTCTTTCCGGTAGAAGCTCTAATTTCTGGTACAAATTTTTGATCAGATTTCAGATCGATATCTGCAGCGAAACGTTTCAGATAATCGAGACCTACACCGGTACCTTCATCCAGAAGATTACGTCTACAAGCGACTTCACAAGGACGAACACAAACTCTTCCACAAATGGCTGGCAGAGGATTATTTTCCTTTACGAGTCCGATAGCATCTGAGTAAAGTCCTTTTTCGATGAGGGAAATATAACCCTGGACATCCACTCCGGCCGGGCAGGTTTGTTTACAAGGCCCCAAACAATCAGCATAATGATTACTTAACAGCAAATCGAGCGCTGTTTTTCGGGATTTTTGAACAGATTCATTTTCAGTCTCTATTTCCATGCCTTCGGCAATTCGTGTTGAGCATGAAGGCTGATGTCCCCGCATTCCCTTAATTGCTACCACACACACATAGCATGATGAATACGGATCGAGTCGCGGATCGTGACACATGGTAGGGATGTGAATACCATGGCGGTTAGCCAGTTGTAGAATAGTTTCTCCAGGCTCGCCTTTAACAATTTTCCCGTTGAGTACAATATTTAAAAAATCACTCATGATTCAGTATTATTTTCTTTTACAATGAATTAAGAAAGCACAATGGCATCAAACTTACACTTGCTGAAGCAGGCACCGCATCGGATACAATCATCCTGACGAATATAATGCGTCTTTTTACGTTCCCCGTCAATTGCTTTAGGAGGGCAATTTTTTGCACAAACGGTACAACCGGTACATTTTTCATCGTCAACGGTATACGTCAGCAAAGGCTTACAAACTTTTGCTGGGCATTTATGATCCCGGATATGAGCTTCGTACTCATCGCGGAAGTATTTAATGGTGGTAAGTACTGGATTTGGCGCTGTCTGGCCCAAACCACACAAAGAATTATTTTTGATTTGCTCTGCGAGATTCAGTAGTTTTTCAAGATCGCCTTCCTTTCCATCTCCATTTGAAATGCGAATCAGGACTTCGAGCATGCGTTTAGTTCCAATACGGCAGAAAGTGCATTTTCCACAGGACTCTTTCCTAGTAAAATCGAGAAAGAATTTAGCCACATCCACCATACAGGTGGTTTCATCCATAACAACCATACCCCCAGAACCCATTATGGCTCCTGTGGCATTTACCGAATCGTAATCGACAATGGTATCCGCCAGGTATTCAGGAATACAGCCCCCGGATGGTCCTCCCAACTGCACTGCTTTAAACTTTTTATCTTTTTGAATTCCACCGCCCAATTTAAATATAATATCGCGGATGGTAATACCCATAGGTACTTCCACAAGACCACTTCGCTTCAGTTTGCCAGCCAGTGCAAAAACCTTGGTGCCTTTGCTTTTTTCTGTTCCAAACGCTGTATAGGCAGCTGCGCCATTGTTTATAATCCATGGAATATTAGCAAATGTTTCAACATTATTAATATTGGTCGGTTTTTGCCATAATCCGCTTTCAGCAGGAAATGGTGGACGTTTGCGAGGCATACCTCTTTGTCCTTCTACCGAAGCAATCAAAGCAGTTTCTTCTCCACATACAAATGCTCCGGCACCTTCCTTGATATACATATCGAAATTAAACCCTTGAATTCCAAAAATGTTTTTTCCGAGATATCCCTTTTCCCGTGCCTGGATAATTGCAATATTCAGACGTTTTATAGCCAGAGGATATTCTGCCCTGCAATAAATTATTCCATCCGTGGCGCCGATGGCATAAGCACCCGTTATCATTCCTTCGATTACGGAATGTGGATCACCTTCCAATAAAGATCGATCCATAAAAGCACCCGGATCACCTTCATCAGCATTACAAATAATATACTTTTCGTCTGATTTATAAGAATTGGCAAATTTCCATTTCAAGCCGGTGGAGAAACCGCCACCTCCACGACCGCGTAAACCGCTATCGATAAGTGTTTGAATAACATCCATCTGCGTTAGCTTTTCGGATGCGATTTTACGTATGGCGTTGTATCCTCCATGAACCTCATATTCTTCGAGCGATTCCGGATCAATATGACCGCAATTACGTAAGGCAATTTTTACTTGCTCACGTGTAAAGGTGTCGTCAACAGTCTCCATAAAGTCAGACTGCACAATGTATTCTTTTACCGGAGTTTGCTGCACAATATGCTTATTGATAATTTCAATAGCTCTGTCCTCATCAATTTCGCCATACAGATAAGCTCCTGTTTCGTCAATAATTTCAACCAGGGGTTCACGATAGCACATCCCCACACAGGATGTCTTTTTCAGTTGAAAGGAAAGATTCTCCGCTTTCTGAAGTTCCAATATTTTTTGATAGGTTTTATTGGCACCGGCAGCTATACCGCAACTACCTAAACCTACAATCACCTGAGTATTTTCCATGGATATAATCTGATTTTTTAACCGGAATTTCCGGTGATTCATTACTGGTTTTCTTTAATCCGGATGTTTTTTACGATTTTAACAGCAGCAGCACCATTAAGCTTTCCAAAGGTATCATTGCCAATCGCCATAACAGGAGCTAACGAACAACATCCTAAACAAGCTACCGACTCTAGCGTAAATAATCCGTCGGGAGTAGTAGCACCGTCAGGAATTCCAAGTGCATCGCAAAGAGCCTCACTAACTTCATTGGCGTTTTGAACATGACAAGCTGTACCGTGGCATACTTTAATGATATGCTTCCCCACAGGATTTAGCCGAAATTGAGCATAAAAGGTGGCAACACCATACATATCACTGAGACTAAGCCCGGTATCTGTTGCAAGTTTTTCAAAAGCTTCTCTGGGGATAAAGCCCAGCAGGCTTTGAGCCCCCTGCAGGAGAGGAATCATATTGCCTTTTTTGCCCTTATATTTTTTAATGAGGGGGTCAAGCACCTCTAGATCAGGTAAATCTACCTGTGTAGTCTCCGGTTCTCTTCTGATTCTGGCTATGCGCATGAGATTAGATTTTGGTATTATTTAATTCTATTTCTGTTTTTTGATTGGATTCTATATTGAAAAGGATGGCAGCAAGACGCAATTTCCCATCCATTCTGACCTCCAGTCGTTTATCAAAACGAATATGCTTAAAAAATTTGGTTTGATGCACCAGGGTTTGTTTTTCGAGTATTGTCCAGTCGACTAAGCATTTATTCGAATTATGCTGAATACTGAAATAACCAACACTCATGCTGGTAACATTATGGAAAAAATGAGAACCCGAAGATGCATCCAACGGGAAATCCTCAAGACTTGTTTCAACAATAACTCCTGCATTGCTTATCTGAGGCCAGTTAACCGGAATTCCTATAAATCGATCCCTTGTGCCCCATCTTCCCGGGCCAATAAGAATATACTTACGTTTTTCCAGTTTCATCTGTTGATTGAGCTTTTCAATTTCTTCGGCCATTTCCAGCGTCATATTTCGGTCAAACAACGCAGGATCAACATAAATTACATCTGTTAAATCGTCGATAAGGCCATTACCCATGGCTTTGTCTGTTAATAACAAAAGGTTTTCCTTAGGCAGTTTATCCACATCTACTGAATAATCCTGCGGGTTACCGATGAGTGGTTTAATTTGCAAGAGATAAAAGGTGGCTCTTTGCTCGTCGTCACGATTCAAGTCTACTGCAAACTCAATTTCTACAGGCGATCCCATGGCTTCTTTCACCACGTCCAGTACCACTTCAATGGTCCGGGCTAAGGGAATGTAATTATACTTGAGAATATCAGCAAAATTAAGAATGCGTGGTCCGGGTTTTGACAAACCAGGATTAATTGTATTATTATCGGAATTATATACGGATGCCAGATGCCTGAGTGTTCCGTGATTTTCGGCATCATAAATATCAATTTTTATCAGTCCGGCCTCTTCGCCCTTTCCACGAAGATCAATGTCTGGTTTCCCAAGATTTACGGCATAAAAATCAACCTGAGATCCTTTAAACTGATCGCGTGGGGAGTTGATTTCAAGGGTAGGATATGAAGGAGCAAAACGGAACGCTTTTTCGCCTTCCACGACATATCTTCCTAATCCAAGAGCCAGAACAGCGAAACCCTCTTCAGGTTTCATATGCGCAAAGGGATAATAATTATATGATTGAGCCACGCCACTGATGTGTGGATAATGATAATCGCCATACTGATTTCCTACAACTTCCTGAATTACAACTGCCATACGCTCTTCTTCAATTTTATAATTGATAGCTTCGATATAGGAACGGGCAATTTTAGAATAGGTGGATGCAAAGACCAGTTTAATGGCATCCATGCATTGATTCAGTCTTTCAGTGAAATCTGTATGATTATTGGGAATCAAAAAAGTCTCAAAAATACCTGCAAATGGTTGCATTAGCGAATCTTCAAATAAACCTGAAGACCTTATGGCTAAAGGCTTTGTAACCACATTGAGGATTTTCCTAAGTCGACCTACTAAGACGTCCGATAATTTTGTGTCGAGAAAAATCGCTTTAAGTTCATCTTCATTTGTGATTTGATGAACTTGTTCATGAAGATTATTTCTATCCATGAATGCATCAAACTCATCGGTGCCAATTATAAAGGTTTTAGGCGCTCTGATATTGATATTGGGAATGATTTGATGAAAATCAAAATCAAAAATCAGTGTATTGATAAAAGAAAGACCACGTCCTTTGCCCCCTAGTGATCCAGAAGAAAGTGTAAGAATGGTGGAATCATCATTAATCAGACTCTCCTCAAACGATATCACCTTTCCTTTATTCTGTTCATTGCGGTGTTGTTGAATGGCATCAAGCAAAAAATTCCGTATATCCTCAGGTTGTTCAAAATGTTCGATCTTAAAAGGATATATAATTCGAGCTATTTGCACTTCTCCACGAGCCATAAACCAAAGCGAAAAGTGGTTTCGTTTGGAATGATATATCAGACTATCGTCCGGAATATTGCTCAATAATTTTGCAAATTCGCGCAGGGTGCGGGCTGTTGCTATTGGTCGTCCGTTTGAATCTTTATAAACGAAGCTGCCAAAGCCAAGATATGTACTGATGAAATACTTTATATCCTGAACCAGACTATCTGCATTTTTATTTATAAAACTTGATTTCAGTAAAAATGCCTGATGAGAATTATCACTGTCAGACGATTGAATAATGATTGGCAGATCACGCATTTGAGACCGCACTTCTTCTACAAGGCCAAAACCTGCATGATCGTTTAAGACTCCATTTCTCCGGAAACGTACATCGGTTATCAGGCAAAGCATATTTTCTTTGTAACGGTTGAAAATACTTATTGCCTCTTCATAATCGGAAGCCAGTAAAATTTTTGGTCTAGCCCTTAACTTCAGGACTTTGTATAGCTCATCCGTATTCACATCCTCAATAAGTCTTGACGTTTGCTCCAATACAATGGAATACAGCAGTGGCAAATAACGGGAGTAATATTTCGCTGAATCTTCAACCAGAAGAATCACCCGTACTAATCCAATCGATGTATCGTTTTCAACATTAACACGATCCTCAAGATGCTTAACCATTGCAAAGAAAATCTTGGAATCGCCATTCCAAACAAAAACTTTATCAATGGAATCGGGTTTAATTCCTTCCTTTTCAAAATAATGGATATCGGCATTATTATTTAGCAGAACATAAATTGGGATATATGGATAAGCTTCCCGAATGCGATCTGAAATAGCAAAATGCACCGCTTTGTCCATGCCTACCATGAGAATAATCAAATCGAAATGTTTGGTTTCGAGTTGTTCCTGAGCCTCCTCCAGCGTTGAAACACCCGTTATCCTTGGCATACTGGACAAATTAAGATGATAATACTCGCCAAGAATATGTTCCGAAAACCGTCCTTCTTTTTCAATGCTGTATGCATCATACAACGTTGCCATCAGCAATACTTCTCTCACTTTAAATGGCATGAGGTCATGAAAAATGTCGCGCTGGTAATTATTCTTATTAATAAATTTTTGAAGTAATTGCCGACTATTGATGAATGAGCGGGGAGCTTTTTTGGGGAACTCTCCGGTCTTTTTCATTATATCATGACCTTTAAGGCTATTCAGGTATCCGGCTACCAGGCTGGTAAGATTTGCAATCAGCTGACGCTCCTCTTTAAGAAAAGGACCCTCATCGCATTTGGGAAATTGTTTTGAATAGAAAATTTCGATGCTTCCTTTTTTTCCATCAATGGTTTCAAATTCCTGGACCATCCTCCAAGGGCTTTCTAAAAAATCGTGACTCGAATATTGCTTTTCGTCGAAGGTTATCCGCGAAGAACAAAACTGTGGAAACTGCCAGGCTGCCGGCAGAATATTGGAAAGTTGTTCCAGTGTTTCATCTACCGGTTTTTTCTCACGTAAAATAAGGGTTGTTTGATTGATGGCCGAAAGTTCCTTAAGCCGTTCCGTACTGAAAAGTTTTTCTTCCCGTCCTCTAACACTGTTTAAATAACCCGAAAGTATTCCAGCAAGGTTATCAATAAGCTCGCGTTCTTCTCTAAGAAATGGGCCTTCATCAAGTTGAGGATATTCGCGGCTGTAAAACACCTCAATCATTCCACCTTTACCATCAATGCTTTCAAATTCAGTAGAAATGCGCCACTCAGACTCTGAGAAATTATTACTTAAATAATAATTACCATCATATGTGATGCGAGCACTAGTATTTTCTGGAAACTGCCAGGCCGGGGGAATTAAAAGGGCGATAAGTCTTAAGGTATCATGAACTGACTTTCCTGCCTTAATGATATTGGTTGTCTGGTTAATGGCAGCCAGTTCCTTTAGTCTTTCGCGGGTAAAGTGCTTGCTTTCCTGGCTGATAATTCCATTAATAAAACCGGTTACCATATGCGACAAATTCTCGAGCAACAATGCTTCATCATCAGAAAAAGGGCCAATATCAGATACCGGCTGAGGTTCGGAATAATATATCTCAAAAGCGCCTTTTATTGAATCAACCGACTCGAAAGGTTGCATTAAAACCCAACCGGTCTCTTTAAAGCCCGGACTTGTAAACTCAAAATCATTATAACGAATACGGCACATTGCCGATTCGTGATGTCGGCATGCCTTAGAAACAATGGAACAAATTTCATTTAAGGTTTCATAAATAGGCTTCCCTTGCTTAAGAATATTTGTGGTTTGATTAATACACGCAAGGATTTTCAATCGTTCATTTTGCTCAGTATTTCCACGTGCATGAGCGCTTGTGCTATGATTGCCTTTTTTCGGGGAATTATTCATATTAATATCGCTGAGCATAGATTATTGCCTTTCTGTCTGCTTCAAAAATAGACAGAAAAAAAAACATCCGGCCTAAGAACTTTCGGACGTTTTGAAAAATCGGTAATCCCTCTAGGGGGTTTTACGTGTTTTACGTAATAAGCATTCAGGAATTTCCTTAAAATTAAGCATATATGAAATTTTCGCGAAATATATTTTTATCATTGCATAGAAAATTGTTTTAACCAATCATTCCTAATTATAAGATTATGTCGAATAATATTTATCAACAACAGTTGGACGATTTCATGGCAAAAATTAAAGCCAAGAATCCAGGAGAATCAGAATACCATCAGGCAGTTTTCGAAGTTGCCGAATCGCTGATTCCTTTCATAGAAGAAAATCCTCAGTACAAACATGCTAAAATTCTGGAACGCATTGCAGAACCCGAGCGTTTAATCATGTTCCGCGTTCCCTGGATGGACGATAAAGGTGAAATTCATGTAAATCGTGGTTTCCGTATTGAAATGAATTCGGCCATTGGACCTTACAAAGGCGGATTACGTTTTCACCCTACCGTAAATCTTGGTGTTCTTAAATTTTTGGCTTTCGAACAAGTATTTAAAAACGCCCTCACCACTCTACCTATGGGTGGCGGTAAAGGTGGTTCTGATTTCGATCCTAAAGGGAAAAGCGACAATGAAGTTATGCGTTTCTGCCAGAGTTTCATGAGTGAGCTTTTCCGACATATTGGTCCAAATACCGACGTACCTGCTGGCGATATTGGTGTTGGTGGCCGCGAAATCGGATTCATGTTTGGTCAATACAAAAAACTCCGTAACGAATTTACAGGTGTTCTCACCGGTAAAGGCCTCGAATGGGGTGGATCGCTTATACGTCCTGAGGCAACTGGTTACGGTGCCGTATATTTTGCTCAGGAAATGCTTAAAACCCGCGGAGAAAGCTTCAAAGGAAAAATCGTTACTGTTTCAGGATCAGGCAATGTAGCCCAGTATGCCACTCAGAAAGCGAACGAATTTGGTGCTAAAGTTGTTACCCTTTCAGACAGCAATGGTTTCATTTATGATCCATCTGGCATTACCCAAGAAAAACTGGATTGGGTGCTCCACCTTAAAAATGTCAAAAGAGGACGTATCAGCGAATACGTGCAGAAATTTGGTGGCGAATATTATGAAGGACAACGTCCCTGGATTATCAAATGTGACATCGCTCTTCCTTCTGCTACCCAGAATGAAATCAATGGCGAAGAAGCTGCTACCCTCATTAAAAACGGTTGCTATGTTGTTTCGGAAGGTGCTAACATGCCTTCAACTCCTGAAGCAATCGAAATTTTCATCAAAAACAAGATTTTATACGGTCCCGGAAAAGCTGCCAATGCTGGCGGTGTATCTACCTCAGGTCTCGAAATGACTCAAAACAGTATGCGTTTGAGCTGGACTCGCGAACAGGTAGATGCCGAGCTCCACAAAATCATGATAAATATTCACAAAACCTGTGAAAAATACGGTAAGGAAAAAGATGGCTATATCAATTATGTAAACGGTGCCAACATTGGCGGTTTCGTAAAAGTGGCCGACGCTATGCTCGCTCAGGGCTTGGTATAATTACACTGAGCACAAGGTTCATTTCGACCCCCGGTTTCTCAAGGCCGGGGGTTTTTTATTCATCATTGCCCCGCCTGCTAAAAAATAAATATGCATTAAAAAAAGTATAAAAGACCACACCGGCCTGCCTCTCAAACATGGATTCAAAAAGCAGATTCATACCGACTATGGCCAGAAAAAGAAAGTAAAGCAAATCGCGGCTGCGAATAGCATAAAGGCCCGGTATAAGAAACATCAATAATAATGAAACAAATCCGGCAATACCAATAGTTACAAACGTCTGCAAATATTGATTATGCGCATTTTTACGACTTTTTAACGTGGCATCCATGCCTCGTTTTTTGTACTCAAGCATCAATTCATCTTTTACATCACCTGTACCAACTCCCAGTAATAAATTCTCTTTAATGATTGAAATACTTGCATCCCAAATCAGCAAGCGTTGAGCGGTACCATCTTCTGTAGTATTATCGGTAACCGGGCCTGCAAGAACTTCCCCGGTATGCTGAAGACGTCCGAAACTACGTGGAAAAAATTCATAACAGACATAGAAAAATATAATAAATGAAAGCAAAAACAAACTTCCTTTGGCATACTGACGCTGTTCAGTCAGAATAAAAACTGCGGCAACCACAAAAGTCATAATTAAGCTTATCATTCCAGCCCTTGAGCTAAGTAATATCACGAACACGAATAAAAACATCACCCCAAAAATTATAAAAACCCAATGAAGGATTTTTAGTTCCGACGAATTTTCAAAAGCATTGACCAACAAAACAGCAATGGCAAAAACTGAATACATTGCTAAATAGGATGGGTGTTGATTACCGGCCAGAAAACCATAATAAAAAACTTTCACATCTTTAATTTCAAAATACATTAATGTTGATTGCCCTAAACTGTATAATGCAATTAAAATTACCGAACACGAAAAAATCATCATGACTTTTTTCCTATGACCTTCTCCCATAAGATCTTGTCCAAAGCCAGAAAATACAAGAGGAAAAAGAATGAATGGAATTTTCAGAAAAACATCTGTTAAACCGTATGAAAAATTTGTGGTATAAAGTAATCCCGACAAATACAAAACAAACATGACAATAAACAGGGATGTAAAGAAAAAATGCTGACGGATTCCAACCAATTTCCTGACAAATTGCCCTTGAAAAACCCATACGGCAAGAATTAAAACGATAACAGTTGGTGCAAACTGGCTAAATATTACCATGCTCACCGTAAGCAAATATATCAGCCATTGTAGGGATTTCTGAAAATAAGAATCGGATAGACGTTTCAATTCAGCTTTATTATCAGGGTTTCAACAAATGTACACTTTCAGAAGCAGTCAAACAAACATAGAATTTTTACCGGCTTAAACGAAATGTTTTTTGATGAGGCTTACGGCCAAGTATCGCAAACCAACATAATCCTTCGGCAAACCCAAAACCATATGAGGCATGAAGTACAAAAAAAGCAAACATCAGTTTTAATGCTTTTATTGGTATGGATGTCTGCCTGATTGAACTGAGCACTGAACCAGCAAAATATACTCCCAGTCCTGCAATATACATTGGAAATATAAATGGTAAAAATGCCGATCCCAGGGCACCGAAAATTACAAACATCACAAAAATAAATGGGACTAATTGCCGCCAGGTAGTAATCTTCCGGTGCATCACGTTTACGCATACTTTCCAGTATCCATACTGGTAATATTGACGTATCAGTCCTTTCCAACTACCCCGCACGTAATAATTACTGCTTATTCCGGGCTCGAAATATATTTTATAACCATATTCTGTCAATCGAAAATTCATTTCATCGTCCTGATTTCTCACCAGACGTTCATCAAAAAGTCCGACTTTTTCAAAAACTTCGCGGCGATATGCTCCAAACGCAACAGTATCTACATATCCTGCTTTACCACCGGTTCGAAATCGTACATTTCCTACGCCAAATTCCGAAGCCATCGCCATAGCGATAATCTCCGAAACAGCATTCATCGGGATATTTTTAACAAGTCCGCCTGTACATCCAACAGCCGGAAATTGCTCCAATATTTTGATGCATTGGGAAATATAATCCGGTGATAATTCCGAATGGGCACCAAGAATAATAACCACATCGCCTTCCGAAGCTTTAATACCAGCATTTAAAGCATGAGGTGTATACATTGCCTGATTTTCTATCAATCGTACCTGAGGATGCTTACGAGAATAGTCCTGAACGATTATTGGGGTGGTATCTGTACTTAATCCATCACAAACCAGAATCTCTATCAGATTTGAAGGATAATTTCCGGCCAGAACAGAGTCTATACACTTTCCAATATACAATTCTTCATTACGGCATGGAATGATTACAGAAACCTTCATGATTTTTCTCCGATTTTTATTGAATGATAATATTCAAGTAACAACGCCTCCTCATTTTTCCAGTTATATTTTTCCAAAACGGCAGCTTTTCCACGGGCTCCCATCGCTGATGCAAGTTCAGGATCGTCTCTCAGGCGTATAACTGCAGCAGCAATTTCCTTTGGTTTTTCCGGATTTACACAAATTCCGCAGCCCGATACTTCGACGATTTCCTTCCACAATGGAAAATCAGAGGCAATGACAGGCAGGCCGGCAGCCATATATTCAAACATTTTTATAGGCAGCGATTCAATAAAATTAGCAGCGGGTAATAATGTTACCAGCCCAATTGAAGCCGTCTCAAGAATTTCTTTCACTTTGTTTCTATCAACGGTTCCAAATTCCTCAACCCTTTCCCAGCCGGACATCGTGCATAATTCGGCCCTTAGGCCCTCCGGAGAATATGAACCCGCCAGCAATAATTTTGAAGAGGAAAGCGTCAGACTTTCTATAACTTCTTTAATCCCTCTCACCTTTGAAACGGAGCCCAAATAACAAAGCAGACCCGAAACTGGTGAATCCCTGTTAATCGTTTTAAATTCATGAAGCATTGGAAAATTTCTAATAACAATGACGGGTTTTCCGATGCTGTAAAAAACATCTGCAATTGGCTGAGTAGCAGCAACAATGCCATAAAGATTCTTAACAAAATACTTTTCGAAATGACCAGCCAGCCATGAAATGGGTTTACGAAAATAAACAGGAATCCAGTGCTTAGCAGTTATTTGTAAAGGCAAATCTTCATGAACATCGTATATCACAATCTTCTTATTCCGGGTAAACAAACCTGAGTATAAAAGTAATTCTGCATCATGCATATGATATACATCCGCATTAAGGGATAAAGCGTATCTGCTGACTTGCTTTGCTGTTTTCGTTATCCGGGAGATACGACCGGAAGACTTAATATTAAGGGTATGCACATTTACACCTTTCTCAGAAAAAGAACCCTCTGTCCCAATTGCAACAAGATGCACTTCAAAGCCAGCACTGGCAAGAGAAACGCATTCTTTATGAAAAATACGGATGTCGCGTACCGGATGAACCGAAGTAAGATGACATATTTTCATGCTTTAGTCAGAATTTGATGGTATAAACCGGCAAACAATGCGTGATTAGCCTCCCGGCTTCCCTTGGTTTTAATAAGTTCCTGATTGATTTTGACAGCACGTTCTGCATCCAATTTTAGTGATTCCGATAAAATATCGTCCGAAAGATTGGAAACAACAAGTCCGTTAATCCCATTAAGAACCCATTCCGTATTCGCCGGTAGATTTGAAACCACCGGAATGCAACCAGCATCCATTGCCTCGAGCAAACTTATGGATGTTGCATCCGATTCCGGAATAGAAACAAAGATCTTTGAGCGATGATAATATTCCGAGTTCTTTTCCTTGCCAATCCAACCAGCAAATTCAATTCTATCCGCAACACCTTCCTTTTGCGCAAGATTATGTAAGGCTTTCGTTTCTTCCCCCTCTCCGGCTATCACTAGTTTCCAGTCAGATGCAGCATTATTCCTACTGAAACGAGCAAAAGCTTTAACGACCTTATCAATACGATATAAGGGTTTATGGGCACGGTTCGAATAAACGATATTTTCTTTTTCAAGATCCATGGGCAGCGTATTAATTCCAAAATTAGCTACCAATACAGAAATATCCTTTTTTGCTATTTGCTTCATTCTGGCTGCAACAAAAAGAGAATCAGCCGTGAATGCTGTGGCATGATTTAATATATAAAACAGCATTTTTTTGTGCCAATAACTTTTCTCCGGATTTATAAGGACATCGCTCCCCCAGGCAGTGGCAATAACTGGGATATTTAATCTTTTAGCTGCATGCAGTAACAACCATGCATGAGTTCCAAGTTGCTGTATATGAATAATATCCGGCTTAAATAGAAGGATAAAGCGCTTTATTTTCCGTATACTCTGCCAGATAATCATTGGATTACGGAGCGAAAAATTGAAAACTTCAGGCTGAATAGCTTGATAGTTAGGATTTATTTTGTCGGATACAATTACGGCCTCGCTAAAACTATCACGAATAAGTTCATAATAATTATAGGTGTGTATCGTAGAAGTACCACAAATCAGGATTTTATTTCCCATAAAACAAATTTCTTGATAATCGGCATTTATTCAATAATCGCCCAATCATACAGATTTTTGGGCTTTCATTCATATAAGAGTACATCATGCAAAGATAGAAATGTAAAAATCAATTTCAGAACCTGGCATATATCACAAACATAATGCAATTGGAATAATAATTATGTTGAAATCAGCGCGGAATAATTCTACAGATTACTCTAAAGACTAAAAATGGATCAATTCAGGTATCAGTATGCATTTCCGGTGGGTTTTCCGGCAATACGGTAATACCAAAAAAGCGAAAATATGTATAAAATACTTCCACTAACCGACATCAGAATAAACGACAGCCGGTAATCACCGGTTATACCGCCAGCAGAAACAGAACCTACTTTCAGAATAAAATCAGCAATCGTTATTACAAAAGCCTCTTTTTGGCGATTTAATATCACTGGCAAACTCGAAAATGGTGAAAGCATGAGATTCAAAAAAATCAAAGGAATCAGGATACGTGCAACTTCACCAGATGCCCGATAGGCCTCAGAAAAAATGAAGGCAAAAATATCCGGGGTAAAAAGGAATAAGACTAAAAAAGGTAGCAATGTCACCAAAATCAACTTCTGCTGAAGCTGCCATACAAGGGGTTTCAGATTAATTCCCTCGGAATTCATTCGCGAAGCTCTTTCATAAAACACCTGTGAAACGGAAGAACCTATCAGTGAAGCCGGCGATTTCAACACCCTGAAAGCAAATGAATACAATCCAAGAATGAAGGATGAAAAAAATGCCTGCAACATAAAAACAACTGCTGAATTTTGAAATGTATCGAATAATGCATGCGGTGAGTTCACGAATGCAAAGGCCTTATATTTCCTCGCATTTACCTTCATCTGTTCCTTACTAATAGATGAGAAAAAGCGGACAGGATGTCGTAAAAAATTCCAACCCAAAATAAGTGCACTGATAAATTGCCCGGCAATACTTCCGGCTACCAGTCCAGAGCCACCGGCATTCATCGCTCCCATTCCCAGATTGACCGAAGCCATAACCACTGACTGACCTACTCTGCCACTGGCATTCATCCGAAAAGTTTTACGTCGGGTCGACCAGTAGTTAAACGTCTGGAAAACACCCATACTAAACACCATCAATGGAACAAGGTATAAAAAAGGACCCAGTTTTTCATCGCCCATATACCGGAGGATGAAAGGATGTAAAATAATCACGCCCAATAAACTTATCAGACTTACCATTACGGTTGCAAGTAAACAAAGGCCTACCAATGCTCTGGCATCTTTATCCTCTGCAGGCAGAACAATCGCCATTTCGTAACGCATGGTTGCAACAACACCAATTACTGATGTAATGGAAATAAAAACCGCCCACACACCAAAATCCGAAGGCGAATACATACGCGAAAGAATTGGCGATATCGCCAGAGGAATCGCCTGTGCAATTACACTGCCTGTAAAAAGAGTAATAAAATGCCGGGCGAAATCGCTCTTAATATATTTCTTCCACATGAGCTATCAATGCTGAAGGTTATTCGCAGCCCATTCTTCATAAAAAAGTCTGAGTTCCGGATTCTGTAAAAGAAAAATATCATCGCGGTCGATTGTACTACCCAACACTTTTGCCGGATTTCCACCAATGATTGAAAAATCAGGGAATTCGCCATCCAGATAACTATAGGCCTTAACCAGACATCCTTTCCCGATTTTTGTTCCGGGCATGATAACAACATGAGGGCCTATAAAACAAAAGGAACCGACATACACAGGGGCACGATGGTAAGCTTTCATATCGTTACCTCCATAATGTCTGCCGTAAAGTCGTATCGCATCATGACTCGAATGGGTTGTGATGCTGATAAAACTCGTGATCTGTGAAAACTCACCGATATGAAGACCGCTACTGGCTTCCAAATAATTATGATGCCCGACATACACATTATCGGACGGAAAAAATGATTCGGGGTGATCGATGAACGTTGTACTTCCCCTGCGGAACAAGGGCAGAAATATGCCATCAGAACGTCTGAAACCGTATAGCATCCGTGGGCCTGAATGACGGGCTAATAAACTGCCCAACCTATTGCATATACGCTTCAGTATTCTTTTCATCCGATATTATTTATTCTTTTCGGATTGCTTTGGAAGAAAAAATACCAATGGCCTCAAAATCCGGTCGAATGTAAAAAATTGAACCAATACGAAATCCTTATCGTCATGAATAGTGGCAAACATACGATCCATATCATATGGAAGAGGATTTCCATCATAATCAGACTGACCTTCATTTCCGGATTTCCTGTATGTTTTTACTTTAATCTCATTTCCATTGATTCCACGAAGCGTAATAATATGTGCTGGCACTGAATGCTTTACTGAATCAATAAAAGTAGAATCCATATAATTAAGCAGAGCTTCAAACCGTATTTTTCCGAACGAATTCAGGTACGACATCAGTGCAAGAGTATCATAATTATCAACCCTGAGATTTTTCTCAGTAGCAATAAGCTCGAATTTTCCTTCGGTCTGATTAATTTTAAATGACTGTTGCTGCTGGTCAGGGAATTCGATACTGACGGATGCGATTTCAGACATCTGATGATTGAAAATGGTATGATCGCGCCAATCGTCTTCAAAGGCTGTAAAACGCGTTGAAACAAAACCACGCAAACCGGGCATATAAACAATAAATGGAATTTCTGCTCCATCTCTCAGCATATAGGTACCCAAATTATCCTTGGTAGCATCGCCAACATAAAACACCCGTGAAAGTGTTTCACGGACAAAAAATGACTTTCCGAAAAGTACTATCCGTGGTAAGCGCTGATAAATCTCAACCTTAGTGGCTGTGGCCGCAAGCCTCTTAATAATATTATCATGGGCAGCAGCAGGCACAGGCTCCCTTACAGTAAGCTGATTCAGGGTTTTTAATACGAGGTCGATGCTGGCCTTTGAAGCCTTAAAATCGCCATTCAATCGCCATTCACCCGGGTTTAAGCGTTCGAGTAATACAGTATTGTCCCGTTTATTGGCAATAAATATTTTTGTTACAGA
The DNA here is from genome assembly GCA_030656615.1 of Bacteroidales bacterium. GTDB lineage: Bacteria > Bacteroidota > Bacteroidia > Bacteroidales > TTA-H9 > JAUSOY01. Next base: position 47,387 of record JAUSOY010000075.1, read on the forward strand.
AGCGGTATCCTCAATAGTAAAATCGTGTAACGATTTACTAAACGTATTATCCGTAGGACGAGTGATAAAATACAGGGCTATAGCTCCAAGTAATACTATCAGGAATAGGAAAATGTAGTTTTTCTTCATCATATTCGTTAAGACAAATGATTTTATGCCATGCAAATTTAGAAAATATTATGCCCTACAAGCATTCAAAGAATGAGGTAGGGTGTTATTTTTGCATTATGAGTATAAAAACACCCCTGTTTTTCAGAGAATACGGTCAAGGAGAGCCGCTGGTAATTTTGCATGGTTTTTTGGGTTTGAGTGATAACTGGGTAAGCCATGCGCGACATTTATCGGATACATACCGGGTAATTATTCCCGATATGCGTAACCATGGCCGATCATTTCATAGTAAAATCATGAATTATGAAGCGATTCAAGATGACATTTTGTTTCTTTTCGATCATTTAAATATTGATAAAGCGATTCTTCTTGGTCATTCGATGGGTGGAAAGGCTGCCATGCTTTTTGCCGATAGGCATCCGGAGAAAGTTCAAAAACTCATCATTGCCGATATTGGCCCCGGCGAAAAAAAAAGCGACAACAGCCACCAAAAAATACTTGAAGCACTTGATAACATATCCCTCGAATCGTTCACGAATCGTTCGGATATCACATTGGCCCTGTCGATGAAAATAGACCAAACCCGTATAATTCAGTTTCTTTTAAAAAGCATCCTGAAAGATAAAAATGGTCTCTTTTTATGGAAATTCAATCTGGAGGTTTTGAAAAATTGCTTGCCACAAATCACAAAAAGACTGATAATGCAAGGAGATTATCATGGGCCTGTGTTGCTGATACGCGGAGAACTATCGGATTATGTAACCGAAAGTGACTTAAACGCAATGAATAGTCTATACCCGCAATTAATAGAACGCAGCATTACTGGTGCAACACACTGGTTACATGCTGACTCTCCTGCGGTCTTCCTCAAATACCTTCGCGAGTTTCTCAAATTCTGTTAACGACGAAGTGTAGGACGGCCTCTTCTATATTTAAAACGATGTAAGCGGTCGAGATCAGGGAGGTTATATTTTAATCCAATACCTGCAAAAATCAGGTAATCATTTTCATCATTTTTATAAATACCATCGAGCTTGTCAGAATTGATTTTATTCACAGTTAGTTCAAAGGTCAAATCCAGGTAATCTGTCAGGCTTTTATTAGCGCCAACTCCGTAATACACAACGATATCTGCTTTTTGTTGCGTTTGAATGTTGGGGATCTCAAAACCACTTTCGAGGTTGGTAATAGTAGGACGCATTCGCATCAATCCCATTCCGGCAAATGTGTAAATATAAATTTCCGGGTCTAACTCTTTGGGGTACGAAAACAGATTAACAATGTCGAGCATAAGATTTAGCCCCATCATGTACGAATTGCCATCCAGTCTGCGGTTATAGGCCGTGTTTTCTGCCATATACCTGCCCCAGCGCAAACGACCCTGAAGAGCCATAAACGGCAGAAATTTGTTTGAGACCACAAGTTGTGGTGATAGCTTACTTTCCTTGGTAAATTTATTGATAGGATCCTGATCATAAATACTTAAATCACCATAATACATTCCCGCTCCCAAACCAAAAGTAACAGACCAATGACGATAAAGCATGGCATCAGTATTGGTTTTACGACGTTGATTACCACCAGAGTAATTCTGGGGCAACACAGGTAATGCCAATAAAAAAAGGGCTAAACTTATTAGTATTGCTCGCAAAGCTGTTCGGGAAAATAATCTCATATAAAATAAGGATAATACAATAGACTTATACACTAAAATGTCTCTGTTGGTTTCAACAGTTTGCAGAACTTTTCAATAATGCAGTCTGCAAATATATGGAATAACGCATGAATTGTCCACTTGTTTTACTCTTTACCCTTCTGATCCGGAAAATGAAGGTAGTTCTAAACTTTATCAGCCAATTTAGCCTTGCGATTTTCGACCCTGCGGGCAATGATAATACCCGCTTCATAAAGTAACATCAAAGGCAAGGAAACTAAAACCTGGGAAAAAATATCAGGCGGTGTTATAATAGCGGAAACCGCCAAAATAATAACCAGCATGGTTTTTCGTGATTTTTTCAACCAGGCCGCTGTAATCACGCCCATTTTTGCCAGATAATAAACAAGAATCGGTAGTTCAAAAACGACTCCAACGGCAAACGTAACAGACACAACGGTACTAATATACGAGCTTAATGCGACCTGATTTTCAACACTGCTGCTTACCTGATATGTGCCCAGAAAATTGATGGTCAGTGGCACTATCAGAAAATAACTAAAAAAAACACCCAGAAGAAATAAAAAGCTAATAACCAAAACCGTTAGTCCCGAACTTTTTGTTTCACGACCCGATAAGGCCGGCTGAACAAAAGACCATATTTCCCAGATAACATATGGGAAAGCAACAATTAGTCCGGCAGCCATGGATACATACATATGGGTCATAAACTGGCCAGACATATTAATATTGATAATATGCAAAGTGGAATTGTCCATACATAAAGCCGTAACATCCAGCCAATTACCAAGTTTGCAAAGCAAAACCGTAGTAATAAAATCATTGCTGATAGGGCCCAATATAATCGTATCGAAAATAATTTCCCGATTCAGGAAAGCTATTATGGAAAATACCAAAACAGCCACAACAGCTTTTACAATATGCCAACGCAGTACTTCCAGATGATCCCAAAAGGGCATCTCGGCAGCTTTATTCTTGCCCTTGTCTTTTTTATTATCTATTGTTTCAGCCAATCTGTATTTTTGATGCGTCAAAATTATAAAAAAGCCGTTTCAGGCGAAGATTAAAAATGAGATAGTTTTAAAATATCCATTCACTAATTCCTATTACACGATGATATACGAAAAACAACTGAGGGAACAAACGGTTGAATACGTTGCTGCCCTAATGTTATCTGCAATACGTACGGCACCCAAAGGCCGTGGTAGAGATACACTCGATGCCGCTATGGCATCGCCTTCCGATGTAGAAAAAATCGTGAACCGCATGAAAGAAATGGCCGCAGAATATGATATGGCCTTTTTAGAAAGAGATGCGTCCAATCTCCTAAAATCGGATGCATTGGTACTTGTAGCAACCCGCATAGAGTCTCTTGGATTAAAGCAATGTGGATTTTGTGGTATGCAAAACTGCCAGCAAAAAAACATGAGTCCTGAAGTTCCTTGCGCATTTAATACCATAGACTTAGGAATAGCGCTCGGTTCGGCAGTTAGTGTGGCCACCGCTCATCACATCGACAACCGCATAATGTTTTCGGTGGGTTTGGCTGTTAAAGAACTTGGATTATTTGGAGAAGACGCAAAAGTAATTTTGGGTATTCCACTGAGTGTTAGTGCTAAAAGTCCATATTTCGACCGTTAAATATGAATATAAGGAAATAAACTGCCTGGAGGTTTTTGAATAATTCCTGTTTTTATCATCACATAAAATCCACAGAGTATTGACTCCGCTGCGTCATGCCTAAGGGCTTTCTGTTGCCGGCCACCGCAATAATCGATAACCTTCCGGGCCCATTTAACGGATTGTTCTTTAGCAAGGCCCGCCTCCCAATGCTGGCCATGAAGAATCATTTCGCGCCATTCCTGGGCATGAAGACTATAACAGCTGATGCCCTTGCGTTGAGCAGCGTTTTCCCATAAAGTTGTAATATTGCCTCCTCCTTCGAGAACCAGACAGGCCAAATCACTATTATCCGTTAGAGCAGGAATGGCCTTTTTCAAACATTGAACACTTCCAAAATTTTGAGAACGGTACCAAAGCAACTGCCCATCGAATCCAAACATCGACAGTCCCGTTTTTACACCTGCATCAACAGATAACAGCTTTCCCACTTTCCTTATTTCGCCTGAAGATTTCACTGTCAGAAATTTAAATATAATTCGGAAGTAAGATGTCGGTAGTCATCAGTATACTGCCCATTATCATCCCGAATAATTAAAGATTCGATTTCTAAAGGCAAGGATTCAAAACCGAATACTCCAAGTTTTCGTTTTACCGTTGATTCGGGCTTACCATAAACTAAAAGGAGTTTTTGAAGAAAAAGATGATGAATATTTGCCTCTGATTCAAACGCACTAAATTCATCGGGTGGAAGTATCAGACAGAATTTTCCGGAATGATTCAATAGACGTACAGCATGGCGCGCCAGAGAATCAAAACTCAGAAAATGATTATGCCGGGCATTATTGCGACTATCATTATCAGGGACTTTAAGCGCATTTGAAAAATAAGGTGGATTACTAATTAATAAATCAAAAGCAGAATCTTGATAATCCTGTAAAGAAATTGTTTGAGCAAATAATCGATTTGACCATGGACTCCGCTGGAAGTTTTTACAAGCCTGGAGAACTGAATCTTCGTCAATATCAATCGCTGTAATAAGCGCAGTGGTGCGCTGAGCCATAATCAGGGCTATCAGTCCACAACCGGTACCGATATCCAAAATACGTGATACACCAGACACATCACACCAGGCAGCTAATAAAACCGCATCAGTGCCCGTTTTCATGCTGCTTCGGTCGTCGTCTACACAGAACTGCTTAAATCGGAACATCAGGTATTAAGGTCGATGAGTTTATCAGGAGCATCTATCAATACTTGTCGTTTTTTCTTATCGATACTGATAATGAAGTTCCCCTCAAGTGGAATCAATATTTCACCCTTTTCTCCTTCAATTCTCAGTAATGGATTTTTAGGTAATTCCAGAATATCAATAACTTTTCCAATACTTCCACGGCTTTTGTCGATAACTTCATACGAGGCAATTTCAAAAGCATAAAAAGCATCCTCTTCCTGTTTTGGAAGTTTATTTAAGGGGACATATACATCCTTTGATAATAATTTTTTTGCCTTATCCGGACTATTAATATCTTCCAGACCGATTAAAAGTGCGTCCATGCCATGCCGATTTTGTGTACTAACATAATATGGAACAAGGGCTCCATCCATATCCACAAAAAGCGACTTCAGCGAATCGAATTCTCTGGGTTCGAAGCCAATAATTGTCAAAATGATACGACCATCGGTGCCATGTGTTTTAACCAATGTTCCCAGCTTAAAGCAATCTTCCTTTTTAAACATCGTTTGAAATTTATATGAAGGACAGAAATTTAATTTACTTCCAAACAAAATTAAAAAAACCCGGACAATTGCCCGGGTCTGTTTTTTTTCGAATTAATCCTTAAGCAATTATTCGGCTGCAGGAGTTTCTTCGGTATTTGACTCTTCAGAAGCAACTTCTTCTTGAGGAGCATCAACGGCTGATTCTGCTGCTTTTTTCTTAGCAAGTGCCTGTAAACGCTCTTCTTTAATTTTAACTTCCTGCTCGAGTTGAGCTTTGGATTTATTGCGATCAGCAACAATTTTCTCCGTTACTTCATTTTTCTGTTTCGATTCTTTCGCCAGTACCCATGCATCGAACTTCGCTTCGGCCTGATCGAGCGTAAGAGCACCTTTCTGAACACCTTTCAGAAGATGATTTCTAAGCATAACTCCTTTATTTGAAAGGATTGCTTTTACGGTATCTGTAGGAACAGCACCTACCTGTACCCAATATAAAGCACGATCCATATCCAGAATAATCGCTTGCTGAGCGGGCATCGGATTATACGTACCAATTTTTTCAATAAAGCGACCATCACGAGGTGCACGACCATCGGCAACGATGATATGATAAACCGGTTGACCCTTTTTACCAAAACGTTGTAGTCTGATTTTTACTGCCATAAGTCTTAATTTTTAGATATAATTTGTTTGCGAAAAACAAGGGTGCAAAGATGCGATTTTTTTTGATTCAAAACGCTAAGGATCACAAATATTTTGAGGCAAACAACAAAGTTTTTTATTCTCCTGCAGGGTCTTCACTCATTCAAGCATCATAAGGGCTGAAAATCCGCATCATTTCTCTCTTTCATTAACCTTCAAAATCCATTCGTATTTTAAGTTCCATGAACAAGACCAGGGATTGGAGTAATTGCAAAACCAAAAGACGACTTAGCAAAACAAAATACCGATTGATTTCATGCCTACCAATATTAATTGCCCTTTTTATTCTGGTTGAGTTCGTGTAAAATTCTTCTGGCATTCTCGTGCTTTGGATTCAATTCCAATGATCGTTTATAGGCATTAATTCCTTCTTCTTCACGTTTTAAAATCAACAAACACCCGCCTAAATTGTCGAATGTAATATATCCATCGGGATATAGGGTTGTATTCAGTTTAAATATCGCTAAAGCATCTTCCAATTTCTGGGCATTCAATAGTTCACGAGCAAAACTATTAATCGCTTCTTCACTAATATTGTAGGTCGCTGTATTTCCTTTTGATTTTTCTGCAAGGATGAGATCTACCGTTTTGTCAAGCGAATTTGAAGCTGCATAATAATCAGAAATTGAAAGTAAATTCATATTTCTGGCCTTAATTTTCTGCGCTGCAAGGCTTTCTACGTAATAATTCGTTCTTTCTTCGTCAGTAACCTGTGATGTGTCGATGGTGTAAAGTTCCCATTTTGCATTTTGGCCCCATCTGACATATTGAGTTCCATAAATCTGCGGCTTTTTTCTGCTCATAAGTTCCCTATCGATGGCGGCAGCCAATAACCATCTGTTTATTGTGCTATCCAGGGCAATCGCTTGTCTCATATGATTTACCGCCATTCCATAGGCCACCGAATCTTTCCCGTGTTGAAAAATCATTGCCGCATGATAATAATCCCTTCCGGTGATTATCAATCCGGAGTTAATGAACTCATACACCCGCTTTTCCCGAATGCTATCATTGGATAACTGATTCCAATCAATTTCTGCAAGCATTCTTGATTTCTGATCGTGCTCATACATTTTTTTAAGCTCTTCATTATCTGTTGATTGCGAAAATGCAATTATTGGAAACAAGAGAAAAATGAGAATTTTACCAAATGATATTCTGGTCATTGATCTAAGGTTTAACGTAATAATTTCCGGTTTACTTTTTGAGCTGATCTTTCAATCTCTGATGGATAAACACATCAAAATTATACGATTCTTAAGATAGTAACAATAACAGAATGGAAATCATCCGATTCAATACCTTAGAAAATTAAGAATATAATTGGCAAAAACATCTGGCAACTGATACATTAGCCCGTGACCGCTGTCGTTGACCCTGATTAAGCTTGAAGAGCTAATCGAATCGGAAAGCATATCTGAATTTATCGGAGGAACAACCTTATCCTGATCACCGCAAATAATCAATACTGGCATTTTCAAAGTATTCAATTGTCCTACCGAACCTCCTCCGGGGCTAAGCCAATTTTGAACTGCAAGATATTGCATGCCGATGGTTTCATAATTATAGGGTTCTTTCGCATCGGGTAAAACCTTCCAGGGTTCAGGATGTGATGCCATCCAATCATCAGGAAATAAGGTACTCAATCGCTCCAATGGAGTAGCGGAAGGATTTGACAAAATATTTATTATTTCCTGCGAAGGATTAACCGTAAGTGTATCTCCAAAATTGGTGGCATACAAAATCAGTTTATTCACCTTATCCGGATGATTAATAGCGAATTTCTGAGCTACATACCCGCCCATCGACCAGCCTAAAACGTGGGTTTTTTGAATATATAAAGCTGACAGTAATGCATTTAAATCTTCTGCTAACGAATTAATTGACAGAGTAGTATCGGTATTTGTGCTTAATCCCATTCCCCGGTAATCGAAAACAATCACCCTATATTTATCCTTAAGAATTTCGATTGCACGCGTACTCCATAAATCCATATTGGTGGAGTAACCAACACACATGACTAAAGGATCACCAGAGCCGTATATTTTATAGGCTATTTTTGCATTTGTAATTTCAGCGTAGCAGATTTTTGGTTCCATTGGATCGTCGGTTTCATCCTCATTTTCATTTGCACAAGAAGATACTATCACTAAACTGGTAAAAATAAATAATAAAAAAAGGCGTGTTGAAATCTTTTTCATGATGTATTATTTTAAGTTTGGTACACATTATTCAATCCGAGATATATTTTAGAATTCTAAAAACAGATTGCGAATTTTCTATCATTATTCCTGAATATTGCTCTGGTTTTTCTACCTGTACATACTACCCTCTATAGCCTTTCCCATAATCAAGTATTCCATAAATGAATTATCAATTTAAAATGGATTACTTCAATCGTAGCAACAGCCATCAACACCAAAGTTCATTTATCCATCATCACGGTAAATAACCAGAAACAATATGCCCTTTAGATAAACATACCAAACATAAGAAAATTTTATGAAACTACAACAGAATTTTTTCGATTCTCAACACGCTGGAAATATGTGTTTTCAATACCTTTATTAAGCGGTCCAATAATGTTTGCCGCACCCGTATTATTCTTTTCAATTCGGGTCATTAAATGTGGAAAGGGAAATGTCTATAAATTATTAATCCTGCCGGAATAGAAATAGCAGACAAAGAAGTTTGTTGCTACCGGAATCTCTAAATCAACGTCAGGTGTTTATCGCGAATTTGTTTTCAAATCATCAACAATCACTTTACCACAAAACAACAAATCGCCATCAGCACTAATAAGCTTCCAATAATATAGTCCCGCTGGAAATGCAGGAATAGGAGCAGAATGGCCGTTTAAAGTCGTCTGACGAATCTGCATTGCCTTATTATTATACCATTCCAAACTAAGTTTTACTCTGGCAGGATTACTCCATCTGAGAGAGTCCATTCCTTTCAAGCGAATGAATGATTTGGATATCAATTTAACGGCATTTGATGAACGAGTGACGGTTAGAGAACGTCCAGCCAGTTTTTCAAGATCGGGATTGGGCTCCATGGAGGCAAGCATTCCATCCGGTACTTTCTCAATAATCTGTCTGCTTATTTTTTTTGATGTATCATCACCAGCTACATAGCTGTCAGAGTTTGAAACGGAGCCATCAAATTCTTTAAAAACCTTCTTAAAAACCATTTGTTCTGAATCCTCTTTTGGTAAAGGCAGGGCTGCAGGCTGAAAGATTGCTTTCAATACAAAAAAGACCGCCAATAATGCAGCAACAGCAAATATGGAAACCAACGTCCGGCGAAAAGGAGAAGAAATTTTGACGGAATCTACCGGTAATGTCGCAATCTCGCACACCATCATCAATTCCGAAGCACAATGATCGCAGGAAGAAATATGCCTTTTCAGTGGTTCAGCAATAGTCTGATACCGCTGTTCGAAGAGGGCGTCGGCACATTCGGCCAACTGAAGCTCGGTCAAACACTTCGTATTATGTATCATAATTTTGGCATCAAATCGATTATGAATAGGAAAACAATTATTGAATGTACAAAACTTACAGAAACCGGCGGAAGCCTTTCGATCAGTAACACAAGCGTTTCCCGGGTATGGCAAGCCATTTTATTTCCATTAAGTCCCTGTAAAAGAATATTCATTTGCTTGTTAAACCACATCCTTACGGCATCGGGTTTAATGTTTTTATTTTCAACATGGTTTACCGCTAATGCCAGTCTTACAAACAACTCCCCTTTGGAGGTTTTATCATCACGCTGTAACAAGCCAATAATCTTCTCTGAACTACCCGGAGCCCATGACTCGATATCCTCGGCCTTAATTGGTAAATGGTAATAATAGCAAGCCATCAGTTGAGTTTTTGCTCCATCGCTTTTCATGTTGCGGAGCAACTGTTCCAGCTGTTTCACTTCACTACGGATGAGCAATGAAGTATCGGTATAATTATCATCACAAACTTCAAGACCCACATGTTCTTCTGAACGAACGGAGTACCAGTGACGGCTATCGCTACGAATAATTTCGCAACACATACGATTTAGCACGGCTATCAAGTATGTTCGTAATGAAGACCGGCCTCCAAATGCTTGCATTATCTTATCCTTTTTCATCAAATATTTCTCAATAACAGCCATTTCAACATCCTGAGCATCACGATCGGGTATAACATTGCGGGTCACATACCGACCAACAACCAACCGGCATAATGCTAAAACTGCATCAATATCCAAAGGCTCTGTTAATGAGTTGCTGACGTAATCCAATTTTGAAATTATTTAACAAAAATTATGATATAAAAACGACACTTCAAAGTTTCAAATAACGTGCCACATTCATGATTTACCCCATGGATAATGAGTTTCCCGTTTTTTAATACCTTCGCAAATTCCATGAATAATTGGCACTCTACTTGCATATTTTATGAAGTACATTAAGCAAAGTACATACTTTTTAAATTATAGCAGCCCACTTTTTTTAAGCATTATGAAAACATTCCGAATTGGCCTAATACTTCTGCTCTTTGCAAGCTGCCTCCAGGCACAAACCGTAAATAAAACCGATTATTGGGTAAAAGCGCAGGACACGGCCTTAACCAAAACGATTATAAACCTTCCGGGTAATTCATCTACAAAAACCTGTGATTCACTGGTAGAAATCGTATTAGGAAAGATTCAACAAAAAAACGATATCCAGGGAAACATCAACCAATTAATTCGTTTGGCCAGCAAAATGGCCTCAAATAACCGGATTGATGAGGCTTTGGAAATTCTTGAAAAAGGGCAAAAGAAAGTTCTTTTATCGAAAGACACTCTAAACGTTGCTTATTCTCAACTCTTTTTTAATCAGGCGAATTTCTTGAGGGATAAACAAAAAATGGCAGCAGGAATCACACCCAATTTGCGCGAAATTTCAATTTTAAAGGCCATTAACCCTGAACATCCCCTTTTGCTCGATTCGTATACCAATATGATGACGAATTATTTTGCCCTGCGAATGACAAAAGAAGGAAGCGTTTATTTTGATAAAATAATCCCTCTGTCAAAAAAACTCAATTACCCGTATTATGAGATTAACGCATATAGGACTATGGGTGATATCTTTAAATTCTACCAACCAAGTTTAGGTCTGGAATATATGCAACAGGCCAACTGGCTGGCCAACAATTTTCAACCGGGAATATTTTCAGGAGATCCTTTCTTTTACATCAGCATGGGTGCTTGTTATACTGCCAATAACCTCGCCGATAGCGCTTTGGTATGGTTTAAAAAGGGCATCGCAGTTGCCAGAAAAAGCCATGAATCATCTTCTCCTGTTATGGGATATTTCTACTATTACATTGGTGTAAATTATAAGAACCTGAACGACTTATACCCTGCCATTGCTTATGTGGATTCGAGTCTTATTACTGCTAAACAGCAAGCCTTTTTCAACAAAGACTATTACTACCGAACGCTATTGCAAAAAGGAAGACTTTTAAATATTACCAAACAATACGAAATTGCGCTGCAAACGAATAAAGAAGTTTATGCCAATACCGGTAGTAAAAACGCAATGTACTTTTCGAATGCTGCTCAAGAACTAAGCAAGACATATCTCGGCCTTGGCGAACACATGAAGGCGCTGCAAATTATTCAAAAAAATATTTGCTTTCTTACCGATTGTTCAGATACATCAGACTTATTATCAATCCCTACCCTAAAACATTCCATTTCACCTCAGGCCGGTTTAATGGAATTGGAAACCAGTCTGGGTTTCAAAGCTGAAATATTAGCCGAACTCTACGAAAAAGAAAACGACGCAAAATACATGAGTGCGCTCATCGCTCATTTCAATTATCTGCTTACCATTATCGATTTACAAGCCGGAATTTCTAAATCATCGGACGGTTTATTGGAGTTATCAGCACGTTACAGACAATTTACTGAACGCATGATTGACTTTTTTGCAAAACAAAAACCAGGTCAGGAAATTCTCGAAAGAATCTACCCAATGGTTGCGCGTTCTCAAGCCTATTCTGTACTATGTCAGTCGTATGCACTGCGTGGGCATGATGGTCAGAAGGTACTCACCGATAATTCACGAAGACTTGTTTCTTTACGAGAAGAATTGCTTTCATGCAATCAATATATCGACACCATAAAATACCGACAGTTAAAAGAATCTGAGTTGGATCTTATAAAACAACATTATCTGGCTACCCTGGAAACCGGTATGGAAGCTAAACAGATACAAATTCCTCAATTACAGATTACTGATCAAACCAGAACTGATGCAGGAATTGAAGAAAATGAACTTTTAATCGATTATTATATCACCCCGAAAAATTTTGCACGATTTACTATTGCCAGAAATCATTTCAAAGCTCAGTTTGATGCATTGCCCGCCGACTTTAACACCCAAACCAATTCACTAAAAAGAGCCATTAAAACCGGCAACCAAACAGGCGCAAAAAAATCAGGCACATACCTTTCTTCTTTGCTGTTCCACAACCTTCCTGAAATTAAGAAGTATCGTAAACTCACGATTCTTCCTGATCAAAATCTGTATTACATACCATTTGAATTATTATATGAGGCCGGAAGTAATGAAATGCTAATCGAAAAATATACCATAAGCTATCGTTACACTTCCCATTTATTCAGCAGTGATTATAAACATAACACACTCGGCTCACTGGCTGCATTTGCCCCAATGATCGGGCAATTAATGCCCGTTTTAACCTCCACTTTGGTGAGTCTGCAAGAAATTAAAGAATCAGATTATCGCGAAATTCTTGATGCTAATACCTTATCTTTTACCGATTTGCCATTTTCACTTAAAGAAGTGAATGATGTTGCGCAGATGTTCCAACAAAAAGGATATCAGACAAGTGTATATAAAGGCAGTGATGCTACCAAAGAAAATTTTCGCAATTCATTGGCCGATGCAACCATTGTCCACATCGCTACGCATGGATTAGTCAATCGTGTGGAACCTGAAAAATCAGGATTAGTTTTTTCGGCAGATACATCCGGAAGAAGTGATGCCATGTTATATATGGGTGAAATGTTCGGACTCAAATTCAATCCAGGATTAGTAGTTTTAAGTGCATGCAAATCGGGAACCGGTACGCTTCAGAAAGGTGAAGGAGTTATGGCTTTGCCACGAGGGCTATTAGTGGCGGGCGCTCAAAATGTAATGGCCTCACTTTGGAAAATTCATGATGCCAATACCCATATCCTCATGGTTGCATTTTATAAACATTTACTAGACGGCAACGATTATTCAGAATCCCTCAGAATGGCAAAACTTGACTGCATCAAAGAAGGCTTTTTACCCATCGACTGGGCAGGGTTTGTGTTGATTGAAAAATAATTCAGGAAGGATTATTGAAGGAGATTATTCAAAACACTTCTTACCAATTCTTGTTGCGGGTTGCGGGTTGCGAGTTCAAAATCAGAGTTTATTATGTCATAATTCGTAATTAAAAAAATGGTTGTTCTATTTGTTCATTTAAACCATTGTCCACTGATTTTTACAGATGAACTATCCGGATTAGCACAGATACATCCGTGTCATCATCAGTGCCATCAGTAGATCTGCATTACCTCCATTTCTCCCATTCACTATTCACGCAATTCATAATTTGCAATCGTTCAATTTTTAAACCGCAGAGATTCGCAAAGACATATGCAGAGACACTACCGAAAATTCTAATTTTTACGCTCGTTAATAACTATTTACATTGAATTAACGTGATTTCAATTCATTAGGTTTCGTAATTCGTAATTGCTAATTCGTAATTTCCCTAATCACTTATTATCGTAATTCGTAATTGATAATTCGTAATTTCACAGATTTGGCTGTTCAACTCTTCACCTTACAAAAAAACCCCGGCTCATAATGAGACCAGGGTTCTGTTCAACCAAAAAAACTAAACTTATTTCTTTTGTACTTTCCACCAGGTACCCAAAATCCCATGCATCTTCATTGTCCGTTTATCGGCCGACTGCCCAGATATGGAGTAATTAATATCAGAAAACTTCACTTTTGAACCATTTAGTGCCCAGGATCCGCTATTGGTTTTAGAATCCTTTTTACTATACGCATCTCGTTCTACCATAGTGCCTGTATGATTCGAATTAAAAGTAAAGCGAGCAAACTGACACGAATTTCCTTGTCGTACCGAACCAGCACCCATGAATTCTTCAACAACTTCCCAGGTTCCGATCAACCACGATTCGTCTACTGCGGGAGCTGCAGGAGCTGAATATTGGGGTTGCGAATTAGTTTGGGTTGCTGAAGATGCAGCTACAGCAGTAGCCGTTGTAGCAGCCGCTGCGGGCTCCGGTGTGGGAGCAGGAGCCGCCCTTTCGAGCTCTGCCAACTCTCCGTTTGGCTTAAGGCTGTATTTTGCACCATCCTTCATGACAATGGCTGCGGAATATCCACCCAGTCCAACAAAATCTTCGGCTGAATCAAACTGAGGTTCCTTAAACCAAGAACCATCCGGTTTAATGTAACCCCACTTTTCGCCAACCTGAACAGCGCAAAAACCCGATTGGAAGCCTTTAGTACCAATGTGGTCAAATTTGAGAGCAATTACCTCAGCACCCTTACTATTAATGAATCCCCATTTCCCTTCCTTAAAAACAATTACACGGTCAGCACGAATATAATCAGAACCACCTATTCTACTGACACTTGTCATATAACTATATGCCTTAGAAATTGGCTTTAAACTTGCGTTATAGATGCGCCAATCACCGGTTTTGCCAATAATGTATACACCTTCTTCAAATGCTATTTTTTCGAAATCGAATTCAATAGCAACATTTCCATCAATTTTGGCAATTCCTGCCTTGCCGCCTTTGTATGCAATTGCGTGCCCATTCGAGTCAAAACGCAATTTGTCATTAAATGCCGGAGCAAATAATTCTTTACCAGTATTACTTATTAAACCCCACATATTATCCTTCTGAACGGCAGCAACCCCTTTTTCGAAGGATTCAATTCGATTATATGCCGGTTCAACTATTACTTTGCCTGAAGTATTGCACAAACCTTTCAGTTTGTCTTTTTCAATCTGAGCAACTCCATCTTTAAATCCATCGATATCATTATATTCAACAGCCAGAATAATGCTTCCTTTATCAGAAATTAATCCGTATTTTTTGTTGTCCTTTACTTTTGCAATTCCATTATCAAAGTCATCAATTTTATCGAACTGAGGTGTAAATAATATTTTACCATCCTTACAAATGATTCCCCTTTTTTTATTGAGTTCAACTTCTGCAAAACCATTTTTAAACCGATCGATATCATCAAACTGAGGTTCAAAAACAACTTTCCCTGTTTCGTCGATTAGTCCCCGTTTTTTATCTTTATAAATGACGGCAAAACCATCCTTCATTTTATCGGCGTCATCCCAAACAGGCTGAACTACCCACTCATCGGCATCATTAACAAAACCATATTTTTTTGTGGGTTTGTCTTTTTTTGGTTTAAGGTTTTGAGCATTTACACAAACACTCATCGAAAACACCATCAGTACTAAGAAGATTTTTTTCATCGGATTTTTGTTATCAATTATAATACTTTTAAAAATGAAAGAATAACCGGTGATAAAGTTAAAGTTAGATGGTAAATAAACAATAAAAATTTATCCACCGGTCATTCAATTCACAACTAAAAAAACCTACTCAAAACTCAATAATTGACCTTTACGAGGACCCTCAGCATATTCGAGAACAAAACGCTGAGCCTCAGAATTATTTCTATCCCATGAATGCAATTTTGTACCATTACGGTAGATATTACCTCCCTGAATATCAATGGCTTTATTGGTGAAAACGTTTTCAAACATGACGGTATTTTTATCTACAACAATTAAACGCCATTGCTGCCATTTTGCGACGCCACCGCCATCCGTGACCCAGGTCTGAACTTCAGCGCCATTGTCTTTCTTCATTTTAAAACGCTTGCCGGTTTTCTTTTGAATTTGCTCCTTGGCATTCAAATCAACTTTACCCCCTACATCAACAATGTATCCGGCTTTGTTTTTAATAGCAAAAACATCGGTTCCGGTGATGGAAGGAAAAATAAAGGTACGCTCATAGGAATCTTCATCCTTTTGCCAAATTTGAAATTGTAAATCCTTACGGGCGGTCTCCGGATGACTTCCTGGTAAATCCCAATATTGGACCGGATTAGCTGCTACACGAATGAAAAAATAGTTGGAGCTGATTTCCTGACGCCAATTTTGGGCCATAACACTGGTGGCACTCATTATCATGAGTATCACAAGAAAAGATGCAAATCGATTCATAATAATTTATTTATAATGTGATTGATTGGTAATTGGGTTATTCAACAACAATAACCTTAGTTTCATAGGTAAAAGTCTGTGTAAAATCACCAAAAATTGTTGGTGTTACTGCCTGGGTAGGATAACCACCAGCGTTTTTAATGTAGGTAACATTGCCTTCTGTATTCTTACTAATAAGATTAGTACTGGTCATGGGAAGAAGCGTACCAGTATACATTTCATTGGCCAAATCCTTAACCGTAGTATTATATTCCATAATCATGGTTTCTGTAACTACATTATTTACAAAGGTGGTTTTGCGGGTATTATTACCTTCTGTCCATTCGTAGGTATAATGCGTGTCACCACTAATATCCTGACTTCTTATAACTTTACCTGCTGAATTCAGATTATACTGAATTGTATAATTGCCATACGAGAATGTCTCTTCAAGAATAACACCATCAAGATACTCATAGGACATGTAATCTTCATTATTCTTTTTAATAACACTCACCCTGTTTTTCGAATCGTACTGATAATCTAATGTATCAATGGATTCACCCCAGCTTGAGATTTTTTGAAGCAGTTGCATATTATCATTATAGGTATACTTGTCGATAAAAGTGCCCCATGCTGCATTTACAGTGGTTACATTCTTCAGCAAATAAATAGTTTTTGTTGGTTTCTCAGGTTCGGGAGTTTCATCTTTTGTACACGACGTCAATACGACTCCTGCCAACAATAAGGCGAAAAAGAAAAATTTTGATGTTTTCATTAAAATAAGATGTTTAGTGATAATTCACATCCTTAGTTGCCTAAAACCTCCCGTTTTGAAATCCGAATTTCTAAAAAAATCAAAAAAAACCACTTTTGAAATCTATAATATTAAACAACAATAGATTAAAATCTAAAAATTTTGAAACAACATCTTTCTGATTCAAAAAAAATAGAAATCAGTTTCAAAAACACCTGCAATTAAAAATGATAGTTTTCTTATTTCTAGCAATTCTCATACACTACTTTCTCACATTTTTCATCAAATTATACCATTAGAAATCTCGAAAAATCCACCGAAAAAACCTATCTTTGCAGATCTGTTTTTTATATAGATAATATTGAATATGAGCCAAGAAGAAAAAACTTTAGCTGCCAACTCTACCTATACTGCCGAAAATATCCAGGTTCTGGAAGGACTGGAAGCCGTAAGAAAACGTCCAGCCATGTATATTGGCGATATTAGCGTCAAGGGATTGCATCATCTGGTTTATGAAGTTGTTGATAACTCCATTGATGAAGCCCTTGCCGGCCATTGTGACCTTATCGAAGTTGTTGTTCATACCGACAATAGTGTAACCGTTTCTGATAATGGCCGTGGTATTCCGGTTGATTTACACGAAAAAGAACAACGTTCTGCTTTGGAAGTTGTCATGACTGTTCTTCATGCAGGAGGTAAATTCGACAAAGGTTCCTATAAAGTTTCCGGAGGTTTGCACGGCGTGGGTGTTTCCTGCGTCAATGCACTTTCAGAAGTTCTTGAAGTAAATGTTCATCGTGGCGGAAAAGAATATTTCCAACAATACCATTGTGGTAAACCGGTTGAACCTGTCAAAGAAATTGGTGACAGCGACATTACCGGTACCATTGTCCATTTTAAACCCGATACGTCCATCTTCATTCATACCGAATACGATACCGATATCCTCATTTCGCGATTGCGCGAATTAGCCTATTTGAACCGTGGCATTCGCTTGGTCATTACCGACGAACGTGCTGATCAGGAAAATGGAGGATTACGTCAGGAATTCTATTCAGATAATGGTCTTGTAGATTTTATACAATACCTGGATGCTAACCGCGAAAAGCTCATCCCCACGCCCATTTACATGGAAGGCGAAAGAAATAACACCCCCATGGAGCTGGTGATGCAATACAACACTTCCTTCTCTGAAAATATTCATGCTTACGTTAATAACATTAACACCCATGAAGGAGGAACGCATTTGGCAGGTTTCAGACGCGGTTTAACCCGTACTTTAAAGTCTTACGCCGAAAAATCAGGGATGCTTGCCAAATTAAAATTCGATATCAATGGCGATGACTTTCGTGAAGGCTTAACTGCGATATGCTCGGTAAAAGTGGCAGAACCTCAGTTTGAGGGACAAACCAAAACTAAACTTGGAAACAGCGAGGTAATGGGTATCGTTGACCAGATCGTGAGCGAAAACCTTAACTATTATCTGGAAGAAAATCCTCGGGAAGCGCGCATGATTGTTAATAAGGTGATTCTAGCAGCCACAGCACGTCATGCTGCACGTAAAGCCCGCGAACTCGTACAACGCAAAAACGTACTTACCGGAAGTGGCCTTCCCGGTAAACTTGCCGATTGCAGCGAAAAAGACCCCGCAAAATCCGAAATTTACCTCGTGGAGGGTGATTCGGCAGGTGGTACCGCCAAACAGGGCCGCGACAGAAAGTTTCAGGCTATTCTGCCCTTGAGAGGAAAAATCCTCAATGTTGAAAAAGCCATGGTGCATAAAATCTTCGATTCCGAAGAAATAAAAAATATTTTTACAGCTCTGGGTGTCAGCATAGGAACCGATGAAGATTCCAAGGCATTGAATCTCGAAAAGCTACGCTACCACAAAATCATCATCATGACAGATGCCGATGTGGATGGTAGTCATATCGCCACACTCATTCTGACCTTTTTCTTCCGTTATATGAAAGAATTAATCGAAAACGGATATGTGTATATAGCCACTCCCCCATTCTATCTTTTGAAAAAAGGCAGCACCGAACGCTATGCCTGGAATGATGAAGAACGGCAGTTAATTATTTCCGAATGGTCGAAAGATGGAAGCGATAAAGGGATTCATACACAGCGCTATAAAGGTCTTGGTGAAATGAACGCCGAACAGCTCTGGTCTACAACCATGAATCCTGAATTCAGGACTTTACGCCGGGTAACCATTGATAATGGAACCGAAGCCGATCGCATTTTCAGTATGCTGATGGGTGACGAAGTACCTCCCCGACGCGAATTCATTGAGAAAAATGCAAAATATGCCCGCATCGATGTATAACATCTGAATCCAATAAATACAAACGGGAATCCATCAAACGGTTCCCGTTTTTTTGTATTTAACGAAACTTTAACCATTTTTTCGGCAATACTCCGGCTGTCAAGCCGTTTTTCATTTTACCTTTGATGCTGGTAAATTAAAATTACCAGCACATTACAGACGATTTCATTATGAACTTCAGAATATAATATCATGAATATCAAAGTTTTATTTTTCTCAGGACTCTTTTTATTCAGTATGGCGGGCTGTTCGGCACAAAAAATTGACGAACAGAAAAAACAACTTGTTTTGATGGATCTCATCAAACGTTCGCTCGAACACGGACATTTTGATCCAGTAAACATCGACGACGACTTCAGTAAAAAGGCCATGAAAATATACCTCGAACAGGCCGATGTTTTTAAACGCTTTTACATACAGTCGGATATCGACGAATTCAAAAAATTTGAGACTTCACTGGACGAACAATTCAAAAGTTACGATTTCGGTTTTTTCGATTTGTCTTATGGTATCCTTGACGAGAGGACAAAAGAAGCAGAAGAACTATGCCTCGATATTCTTGACAAACCATTCGATCTGGAAAAAGACGGTGGAAAATTTGAACTCGACCCTGAGAAACGTAACTGGGCAGCCAACAAAAACGAGCTTCGAAAAGTATGGGAAAATAGTCTGAAATATGAAATTATCAGCCGCGTAGGCGACCAACTCGACCGTCAGGACAAATTGACCTCCAACAAAGATTCTACATCAAAAATTAAAACCATAAAGGAAATTGAAGCCGATTCGCGCGATAAAGTTCGTAAGCGTTACAAAGACTGGTTTCACGAACTCCGCAAACTCGACCGTTCTGACCGTATGGCCGATTACGTTAATGCACTTGTTAGCGTATATGACCCGCATACGAATTTCTTTCCTGCCAAAGACAGACAGGATTTTGATATTCTGTTCTCAGGACAGCTCGAAGGAATTGGTGCTACTCTTTCAACCCGTGATGGATACGTTACCATTATCAGCATTGTTCCCGGTGGACCAGCCTGGAAACAGGGCGATTTAGAAGTAAATGATAAAATCGTGAAAGTGGGTCAGTTTGAAGAAGAACCGGTGGATATTACCGACTGGCGTGTAGATAAGGCCGTACAACTCATCCGTGGCAAAAAAGGAACACTCGTGAAACTCACCGTTCAAAAAATGGATGGCTCACAAAAAATAATTCCCATTAACCGCGATGTGGTTGTGATGGAAGAAACTTACGCAAAATCAGCCATTCTCGAAGATAATAAAAGTGGTAATAAAACCGGATATCTGTATTTGCCTTCATTCTATGCTAATTTCGATGATCCCAAGGGCCGTTCCTCATCTCAGGATGTGAAAAAGGAACTCGAAAAGCTCATGAAAGAAAACGTGAATGGTATCGTTCTTGACCTTCGCGGTGATGGTGGAGGCTCTCTTCAGGATGCAATAGAAATAGCCGGATATTTTATCGATTTTGGTCCCATAGTTCAGGTAAAAGCTAAAGATGGTGGTGCTCGCGTTTATGGCGATCCTGACCCGGGTGTGATTTATTCGGGACCTCTGGTAATTATGGTCAACTCTATTTCAGCATCTGCTTCCGAAATTCTGGCGGCTGCCATGCAGGATTACAATCGGGCACTCATTGTAGGCAGTCCGCAAACCTTTGGAAAAGGAACGGTTCAACGCTTCTTCAACCTTGATGAACTGGCTCGTGGTTATGATGATATTAAACCTCTGGGTTCCCTGAAAATGACCATACAAAAGTTTTACCGCATTGATGGTGGCTCAACACAACTTAATGGTGTAAAATCGGATATTGTAATGGCCGATGCATATGCCTATTTCGATATTGGTGAGCGTGAACTTAAATTTCCAATGGAATGGAATAAAGTGGAAGCCGCTCAATATAAAAAATTCGATAATGAAAAACTGTTTAAACAGCTAAAAAGCCGTTCCGAACAACGCATTGCCTCTGACGACGCTTTCAAATTGTTGAACGAAAACGCACACCGCCTCAAAGAAAACCGCGATCGTACTTTAATAAGTCTTAAACTGGATAATTATCGGGCAGAAAAAAAACGCCTTGAAGAAATCGCGAAAAAATATGAGCGCTTAGGAAAAGATTCCCTCGATGTTCGGGTTCTACCCATTTCCGTCGATTTGGCAGAAGCATCAAAAGACAGTACAAAAAATGTCCTGTTCAAGAAATGGCTTGGCGCTATTCGCACCGACAATTATATATATGAATCTTCCCGCATTGTCAACGACTGGAGCTCTATGGGCATTGCCCGAAAAAACGATTAATACCGCTGCAATGCACACAACATGTTGGTTTTACTGTGAGAATTAGTGAAAATCAAGTGATTAATATAATTACGAATTATCAATTACGAATTACGAATAGTGATTAGTAAATAGTGATTAGTGATTAATATAATTACGAATTATCAATTACGAATTACGAATGAACCTAATAATCAATAGACAATAATCAATTATCAACTGGCAATAATCCCTCACTCATGTTTTATCATCTTTGGTGATGGTATGGGCAGGTTACTGACAGTAGCCTGGGCACTACCCTGACAGCCGGAGGCATTACTCACACTTACTGTATAAACGCCCGCCAGATAAACCAAAATGCTTTGTGAACTTGCACCGGTGCTCCACAAGTAAGATGCATAACCCGCTCCCGCATCAAGAAGCACCGGAGAACCAAGGCAAACAATGGTGTCATTCAACGTTGGTTGAGGGCTTGCCGCTGT
>JAUSOY010000078.1 GCA_030656615.1 Bacteroidales bacterium
AAGGCTTAGCACCGGCATTACTTTTCTTTTCCGTGTTTAACAACTTCTCTTCCAGTAGATTACGAAACACTTCAAAATCAATCACTGATGACATTCGTTCTAATGGGTTACCTATTTCTGACAATTGTTCTGTCGCAAATAGCGTATCAAACAATCCTTGTTTCCCACTCGTTTTGTAAGACTGCTTTTTAATGCTTTTTGTGTGCTTTTTCATACACAAATATAGCTATATATATTTGAATTACAACAGTTTAATTTATAGAACTCCCCTTAAATCAATTTTGGCGCAGGTCCAATCACGATAATTAATACCACCTAATGTCATAAAAAAGGGATTCGAAGCATCAGAAACAATATGTTCCATTGGCAAACTAGAAATGGGATCCAAGTATACCACATTTGATATCGGATTTCCTAAATCGTCAAACACTTTAACCCAGAAGGAAGGATTATCTGTAGCTCCATGAGGCCCTTGAAGGACAAGAGCATAGCTAAATCGTATTATGCCGTTGCCACTTACAATAAATTTTTTGGATATCAAATCAACACCTTTACCATTCCAGGAATTGCCAATTCTAAATGAAAAATTACTTGAAGAAGTGACGGTGGTTTGCAATAATGCCCCTAAAGTCGGATCATTTCCCGCAGAAATAATGCTATGGTGAATTACGCTTGAATTTAATGGATGATTAATTCCCGATAATGGCAAAAACCCTGAAAGGTACGTACCAACAGAGGGGTCGTTTAAACTACTTGTTAAATTTCCGTATGATCCCGACCATTCGGTAAGATCCAGATTTCCGGATTCAAAATCTCCTTCTCCACACATGCTATTGATTGGGTTGTTCGCGATTACTGACCAAATGGGATCAATTCCGGCAACTTTCAGCTTCCTTAGAGCCTTATAAACCGTTTTATAATATTTTTCTTTGGTTGATAATAATTCCCCTTTTTCGGAGATTGACTCGAGTGGCCACTGTAAATTGGCAATCTGTTCACTAAAATTTCGAGGTAACCTATCCGATTTATTATTAAACCAGCTTAAATATGGCTCACCTAACTGCGCCATATTCTTCTCCAATGATTGAGAGAACACACTGGGAATTTTCGTTTTGGTTGCATTTTGGGCGTATATAGCTACAAATCCCAGAGCAAACATAAATGTAAATAATGTCCTTACGCTAAATTGTTTCATATGGTATAATTTTAAGCGGTGAAGAAAATTTAGTACTCAAGTAGGTGTAATGACCTTTTTATAGGCTAAAGATATAAAACTAATTAGGTGAAAAAACATTATAGATTGTAAAATATTGAAAAAGAAAGTACTGTAACACTTAAAGCCTCACTACCATTAGCTTTTCCGATTTCATTTTTTTTGAATTTCAATATTGATATCGTTTTTACCAATATAATTATTGCTTTCGATTATCAATACATTAGTTTGAAGTTTACTCTATAAAAATGGGCTCTAAAAAGGCACAAATTGATTATGCTGCTGTTTCCTCAATTCCATGTAATAAGAAAATCAAAGAAAATTACATTTATTACAACTCTTGATATTCTTATTATTCGGCGAAATTCACTTCTTGTTGCCTAATCAAAGCAACATAAATTTCTTCTAAAACCGCTGATAAGTTCATAGAAATTTGTTCACTCCGCCAACTGGGAGGGCGCAACGCCGGGATTCCTGTTCTGATCTGGTTGCGTCTGGGTTGGAATATTATATCAGGCTTTACATGAATTATCATTTGTATGCCGGAATTGAAAGGATTTTTTATTGTGTGACTAGTTCTGTACTCTTCGAATGAAAGCAGGCATAAAATGATTCTACATTCAATTTGTACTTTATATTGCAGGTGATAAAGAAAAAGCCTCTCACAAATTTCTTCGTAAGAGGCTGATTATCTGGTGACTCCGATAGGATTCAAACCTATAACCTTCTGATCCGTAGTCAGATGCTCTATTCAATTGAGCTACGGAGCCAATAAGACTGCAAAAGTAAATACTTTTTCTGTTTCTGCAAGGCTTTCACCAAATTTTTATTGAAATATCGGGGCCGTTTTTCTCAATACATTAACACATAAGTAGTCGATCTTTACGAAAAGTTGTTCTATAAAATTAACTACTTCATGATAATGCGAACAACTTTATTTCCAGTGCTGCCGGATCTAAGCTTAAAATTTTATGCAATGGCTTATTAAATCCCAATTGGTTTCAAAAGCTAATCAGGCTAACGAAACGCATCAAATATCTATTAAACGCATTATGAAGCCCCGAAAGGGGCATTTTTTAATACAGTGAATTTGCAAACCTTATAAGATCAGTAAGCATAATGTATCTTTGCATTCAAATCATTCATCATGCATAAATCAATTATTTTTTGGGTACTTATTGGCCTGAGTATTCAGTCATATGCTCAACTCAACGAAAAATATACATATCAGCACTTTAGTGGTAGTATCGGGCAGCATACCAAAATCAATCTGCACCTTTGCCGATTTGGTAACGATCTTTCATCAACCTACGAAATAATTAATGGGGAAGGAGTGAAGGATGCACCCACTGAAATTTCCCTTAAAGGAGACTATAATATCGCCGGTAATCTTGTAAAGCTTTGGGCTGCTTCGGATTCTAAGAATAATTTGTTTACAGGAAAATATTCCGATTCTAAACATATAACAGGGGAGTGGTGCATCCGAGAAGGGGAGGAGAAGTTCAGTTTTAAACTTACTGAGGATTATTCAATGGGGCAAATTCCCTTTAAATATGAAGTATATGCTGATAAAATGCCACTTTTTGCGATGAAAGGCTCACCGGAAGGAAAAATCCTGATGCTTTTCCCTGTACCTCAGCAAAGAATGGGTCAGGATGCATTTGTAAGACATCTGAGTGGTGTGTTTTCGGGGAAGAAAGACATTTTGCCTTCAGAATTGAAAGAAGAATTAAAAGTTGCTGCGAATCAGTTTTTTACGGCATATCTCGATAATAATCGCGAAGCCTATAATATTCGTTTTCCGAATTCTACATTTTGTTGGGAAAGAGAACAAACGGCAATTATTATATTGAATAAGAAAGACTTAGTAAGCATACGATATAAAAACTTCGCATTTACCGGGGGTAAGGCAGGTTTGGAACAAAATAAAGTCTTTACATTTGATTTTAAAGGAATTGCACCAATAAGCCTACGCGATCTGTTTCAGGATGAAGACTTAAATGGACTCAGCGATGCAATTACAGAAACACTGATCGAAAATTTAGGCCTTACGTCCACGGAAACCTTAAAATCAAGAGGTTTCTATTCGGATAATATTTCCGCGGTGGAAAACTTTTACCTGGGAAATGAGGGAATCAGCTTCGTTTATAATCCGTATGAAATTGCTGGCGGTAGTCATGGAATTACCGAAGTTTATATTGAATATTCTAAGATTCATGGACTTCTAAAGAGCAGGAGTGTGGTCGAGCGACTGATAAATCGTGATGCTACAGGTTTTGGCTTGTAAGCTAATGAATGGAAACTAAAAGCTAAAAACTAAAAACTAAGAACTTAGAATTGAGTATTCCTGAATTCGTGTGATCGAGTAAAATGATCAATGCAATTCAGGTCTTGCCAGAATCTTGGAAACTTATAACCCAGATCTTTTATCATTAAGGAAATAGGTTAGGTAATAAAGGATTTGTCAATTCACCATTCATCAATCCATATTACAATTAAAGAATCTCTACTTTCTATTTACTGTATCTAAAAGGGGATTATGCCAAATCCTTTTATTATTCACTTTAATGGGGGTTGTTTGAAATCCTATTTAACATAATATAAATTATAGGACAAATCAATTAAATAAAAAACGACTTGAATTAAGTCGCTTTTCGAAACTATCGTATCTCTATTACAAGCGTTGTATTCATCATTTCAATGCTAATTTCTCTGGCCTGACGGTCGGAAAATGTTTTTTTTTGCGCTATAGACGATTCTACAGACTGAAACTTTGAAGCCTTCTCCATTTTGCCAACAACATTTAAAAATGCAGATTCCGCAGATTGCTGATCCAAGTATCCCAACTGAACAGATATAATTCCTGATTCATAACTCTGACTGTAATACCCGTCAACAAATCCATCGGGACAACTTGCACCAAAAGAATACAAATTATTTAAGGCCAACGGACCTCTCAAATATCCACGGATCTGCTCCGTATTTACTGATATAAATGGTTTAATTGCTGAATTGTTAAGTAACAGTTTAACAAAACTTTGACTAAAGCTATTTAAAGCTTCACGGGAGGCATTCCCACTAATTACGTAATAGGAAGATCCACTATGAATCATCCTGAAATCTTCCCCTATCGAAATATGA
The DNA here is from genome assembly GCA_030656615.1 of Bacteroidales bacterium. Classification (GTDB taxonomy): domain Bacteria; phylum Bacteroidota; class Bacteroidia; order Bacteroidales; family TTA-H9; genus JAUSOY01. Next base: position 4,355 of record JAUSOY010000078.1, read on the forward strand.
CAATTATCAACATATTCTATACGATTCTTACCGGTCCTAAGAAAATAGATTCCCCATGCCGCTAAAGAATCCTTCATTTTGTATTCTTCCAGATGAATTTTCATGCCATCATTATTGGAAAAATCACGGACCTCTACCCTATCAAAACCATACTCCAGATACAGTTCGGCGCCTCCATCTATCAGAAAAAATAAATCTTCACCGGGGTATGTTTCAATAGAAAGCTGTTCCCAGCCACTTATTTGTAAATTCTGATCCTGAGATTTGGCAGAACTACAAAGCAACAGCGAGGTTAAAACCAACAAAACAAAAGCTTTAAGCATCAGAATTCTAATATTTTAACTTTACTTAAATCAGGTTCGCCAAGTCCGTGTTCAGCAGCTTTCGCCGTTGTGTACACATCTTCAGGTTCAAATCCAATCAATTGAGTACAATAGGCATCCATAGCCACGAGATCAGTGCCAACCACTACCCTATCATGTTTGGCAATTTCGCCGGGTCCGCCAGGACCATTCGTAATAATTACCTCAGTAACATCGGTTACTATCAAATCAGGTTTTCTTACAAGGTTTAAATCTGCAATACACTGGGCCAAAAAATCATGATCGTTTCTTTTAGGTCCTTTCAGATGCATTCCTACATTGGTAGCTCTTGTACAAACTCCCATCATATTTTTTACTGCACAGGTTAGCTTCGTGGTTGCATGATGCTTAGCAATAGGAACATTAATAAGCACATCCACTTCGAAAAGTGCTTTAACAATCTCAGGTTTTACTAAAGATTTAGCACCCATAATTGTATCAAGTCTTATGTAATCCGTTTCATTATATGTAGCAGGAAAAACATTGGATTCCACCATTTTAACCTTTGCAAGTATGTCTTTAAATCGTTCGTACAAACTGCTGCGCTGCCAATACTCGTTTGTGATCATTTGCAGACCAATAACTTCAGAAGCACCGGCTTCAAAACATTCTACCACGACAGCAATGGCAATATCCGGATTAACGTAGGCACCTTTTTCATCGAAGGCTGAATTAATCAGAATACCAACCTTTTGACCCGGTTTAACAAATTGTGTCATACCACCAAGTTTCGAAATTCCGGTCTTCGCAGCATAGTAGAAATCAGTGCTTTTAACTGATACAATGGTATTGCTCGCGGTTTGCGCCCAAGCCAGATTGACAAAAAGGCAAAAAATGGATACAAATAATAAAGCCTTGTTTTTCATAATATTATATTCTAATAAATCAATCAATGTGCGTAAAAAACTACTTCAGCGATTCAATGATTCTCTTAAAAATCAAATCTCTGTTTACGAATGTAAATTAACAAACTTTTTGTTGATTCAACAAATTCAATTAAAGCATGTCTCACAAATTCAACTAAATATAGTTTCAATTGTATACTTTTGAATGTTACGGCGATAATTTTTGCAAGACAATCCAATTTCTGATGAAATGATTGATTACTTCAGTCGTTCTTTACACCGTATACACTTGTTTAGTTCATAATTCATAATTTAGATAATTTGCATGCCGTGGTGTATTATTATTTATAAACTCTGTTCACTCATATGAAACAATCAGCCTTTTTAATATTTTTCAGCATCGTTTTAGTGATTTACGCACTCTTTAATACCTTCTTGTATTATAGAACCAGTAGTATGTGGGGTCAAAAGTACGTTTGGTATGCTGCTGTTTTTACAATCTTGGCTCTGGCGTATCCTGTAGCAAGAATTCTGGAGCGTTCTTCCCCCGGCATTCTAAGTACAGCATTTCTATGGATAGGTTCGTTTTGGTTGGCCTTAATGGTATATATATTTCTGTTTGTTATTCTGTATGAGTTGCTTCGAATTCCTGGTATCCCCAACAAAATCAATAATTTTGGCAAGATATACTTTTTGGGGATGATGCTTATTTCCTTCATTGTTGTTATTGCCGGACATTTTAATGCTCGTAATCCACGGATTACAACCATAGAAATCCCTATGGCAGTTAGTAGACCATACACCCTTGTGATGGCCTCGGATTTGCATTTGGGAACCCTTGTTGGAAAGTATCGACTTGGAAAACTGGTCGATTTAATACAATCTCAAAATCCTGATATGGTGATTTTTGCCGGTGATGTTCTGGATGAAGATGTTGGACCAGCCATTCGTCAAAATCTGGGTGGATTATTGTCTGAACTAAATCCACCACTCGGGAAATGGGCCATAACCGGAAATCATGAATATTATGGTGGTTTGGGAGAATCTCTTGACTTTTTGAAGGATAATGGCGTTCATGTATTAATGGATACTTTTAAACTTATTGATAATCAATTCATTATTCTTGGGCGCAAGGACAAGGAATCCAATCGCATTACAGGAAAAAACAGAAAGGAAATTCATGAACTTTTGGAAAATATTCCAGAGTATTTGCCCATCATATTATTGGATCATCAACCGTTCGGACTACAAGAAATTGCGGATGCTGGAATTCGGCTAAGTTTATCGGGGCATACACATCACGGGCAACTATGGCCATTTCAGTATCTTACAAAGAAAATTTTTGAATTAAGCCATGGACTTCTTAAAAAGCAAGAAACCTATTTTTATGTTTCCTGTGGAGCTGGGACCTGGGGACCAGCTGTAAGAACCTCATCAAGACCGGAAATTGTCCGGATTCAGATAATTCCTCAGATTTTCTAATTTTTCCGACAATGATTTAAGAAATATTCCTTGGCTTTTTCTTTGTCGGATAGCAATTTATAGAAATCGTCGATGTATGCGATATTCTCTTTTTGGGTTTTGATGTTTTGCATTGGATAATCCACCATCAGTTTATATATGGCTGGCCTGGCTTTATAAAACTCATTTATAGCCCATTGGATAATATATTCCTGCTGACAGTGGCCATTGTAATACCTCTGACGAACTTTGGTAATTGGCAGATGGGGAGCAGGAATGGCATCCGGTGAATCGACAAAACCACTGAAATCAAAATCGTAAGGAATAGCTATTGGTGCTGATCCTGACTTAGTCATAAGTTCGATATTATGCAATGTCTTGACTGACCAATCTGTATTACCAGCCATAAACTGAAATATATTTATCAAAGTCATGCTACTATCAGCCGTAAAACCCGGGTGAATATTATGCACTTTGAGAATTTTTCCTCCAAAAGTTTCAGCCAAATCATCATCATCCATGATAGCAAACGCCAGAAATTCTTTATCGCTTCCTTGAATTTGTGTATCTGAGTAATGAATCCGTAATAATCGCACTTTAAAGCTATACGGATTGATCGATGAATACATTTTATATAAAAGAAACTCTTTAATCACTCGGTCATTAGCATCTTCAATAGCAGAATTGCAATGCGTCACCAATTTTAGTTTTTTTATACCATCGAATATGGTATTTTTTGATTGTTTCGCATTGATTTTAAGGCGAATCGGATAAAAATTACAATGTTCGGCATTACTCCTAAAATTGCCTCTACGACTAACTTTGACATTTATCTCATGTATACTATCCTTCTCTTGAAAAACGAGCTTACCTCTGAATTCTTGCGCCTCCCTCCTGCTTTCAAGGAATTCGGACATTGGAAATTGCAATTGCACATTCAATATCGAATCAGAGGTAAAAAGTTCCTGAGCATTAATAAAACCTGTGTTTAAAATGCACAAAAAGACAATAATTATCGAGTACAATTTTTTCATAAATCTGTAACTAAAAAGCGCTCAAAAAATTATTTTCAGGATTACAAAATTATGTGGTGCTTAAAAACATTTCAGTAGAAACAGAAACTTATCGATCAGTATTGTGACAACCAAATAAGTCCGAATTCATTATTAGCGATCACTTTGCTGTAAAACGGATTCAGTTGTTAGAAGCTCTTTTTCACTGGTTTTTGAAATTCGATAGAAATTGTTTTCTTCGATTAATAATAATTGCTCTTCGATGCCCTGCCTTCCGAAAGGAACATTTACAGCATAGAGTTTTCCTGAAAATCGTTGTAGAATGCTAAAAATTTCAGAATGACCGACTATGATAAATTTTGAATTATACTGCATGAGAACTGTATCGACAAACGCTTCAGAAATAATATCCTGAGGGTCATATTCTTTAAGCATATTACGATACCAAAAAGGTCCTTTTTCAAGCAAAACAAGACTTTCGAGCGGTGTTACAGTCGATTGAAACGTGTTCAGGAAATTTCGTACCAAATCATTAATTTCATGGATCGGAAGATGCAACGAAAGTAATTCCGGGCTAATTCCTGCGTGAACAAATAGTATATCGTTAATTTTAAGCATTGTAACCTTGGATCTGAGCCATCTTCCCAGCTCGGTATCCTGATTAAACAAACTTCCATAATTCAGGAAAAAATAATCACTGAGCATTTTATACTTTGGCGATAGATACGTATTATCACCTAATAATACCATAATTTCGTGATTTCCAAGGATAACATGAACTCCTCCACCGGCAAGAGCCGCCTGGTCTTCGAGATGACGGATAAACCAGAGTGTTTCCGTAACTTCTGGTCCTCTGTCAAAAATATCGCCGATAAAAACAAGGTGGCCTTTTCCCCATTTCCAATTTTTGAGTGAATCAATAACTTTTGCGGCAATTAATACATCCGTCAGAGCTTTATATTTTCCGTGAATATCGCCGATAACCATAATGGGCTCATTCGTTTCAATTGAATCGGGAGCAGCTGGCCAATCTCGGTAAATCGTCACACCCATACGATGAAAAGTATCCTGAAAATGATGTGGATATTTGATATCATTTATAAGCCTGTCGTGCATTCGCAATGCACAATTTCCGGTATCGTGTAAAAACCATTGCAACTGAACCGTACTATCATTTATATAACGGATATGTGGACCTTCGGCAAAAGATTCAAAAGGTTTGGCATCAAATTGCCGTGACATCATAATCTTTACATAATCAATAAGCTTAGGACTATTGGCCACCGTAAGTAAATCAAAGACTTTTTGTCCACGATTATTTGCCAGTAATAAACTTGCCCCATGATCAATCAGAAGTTTCATCAATTCATAAGAATTTCTGAAAAGCGCATAAAATACAACAGTTTCGCCCTTATAATCCAGTAGGTTAACATCGGCACCATAGGAAATGAGAATTTCAGTCATTTTAAACTCACCTTTGCGTACTGCCCAATGCAATGCTGAGCGTCCTTCGGCAAGAATATCAGGATCTGCTCCCTTTTCGAGTAAAAAACTCAACATGGTAATACTCCTGTTTGCCGCCGAGGATGTTAAAAGAGTATGCTTCTGGTGTTTATCCAAAAAAGAATTTACATTCAGCGTTCCTTCCTGTAATAGCGAATTGATATATGCCGTATCTCCTTGTTTAATGGCCTTACTTATATTTTTAGGGAGTTGATCGGCATTCACAGTAAAAGGTGTTATCAAATAAATAATAAAGATTAAAATACGTATTCTCATGCAATAATTTAAAATAGTTCATCGGTAATTACTGAAGACATTCATGACTAAAAACACTTTCGTATCGCTTTTGGTTCTCAATGAGTTCAAAAAAATCATCAAAATACTTAATTAACTGACGTTTCCCCTTTGAACTCAGGTGTTGATCATCTTCAATCAGTGAATAGATTTGTGTTTTCAGTTGATTGAATTTATATAAGTTTTTACGAATGTCGTTCATATTCCGGCAAAATCCCATATAATAGCGCTGGGTAACTGAACGCAAATTCAAATGAGGCTGAGGGCGGGCATAAAAGGCATTGACAGCCCCTGACCAGTCAAAATCGTATGGTACCGGAAAAGGAGGCTCAAACGGACTGGTACTCAAAATAATAATATTATGTGGTTCTGTAACTGACCAGTCGGTATTTCCAATCATGTACTGAAATATATCAATCATATTCATTGCAATACTATCAAATTCAGCGGCCCTGACGTTGGAAGCGTTTAAAATCTTTCCTTGATTTCTTTTCGCCATATCATCCGCATCTTCTAATAAAAAGCCTAAAAAAGTAATGCTGTCGTTTGGCTTTGCCGGATTAAGTATACAAATATCGACGATCCTCACTCTTAAACTATAGGGAGTCAGAAGGTTGAGAATTTTATACATAAGGAACTCCTTAATCAGATAATCCTGATATCTTGGAGAATTGATCCGACATGGATTAACCAATTTTATTTTGTTTTGATTGTTGAAAACCGATTTTTCAACTTCTTTGGATTTAAAATCAATTTTTATCGGAGGGAAGGAACAATTTTGAGGATCGCAACGAAATTTACCCCGCTTATTTACTTTAATATTGAAATTGTGATGACTCCCATCATAATAGCTTAATTGAGCTTTAAAGGTTTTAGGATTATTACAGTCTGATTTCTTCAAAGAATCAAGGGAAAATGAAAGTGTGATTTTCAGTGCTGAATCGGACTCAAATAAATTTTGAGCCTGTAACGTAACAATATAAAACGTCAGCATGAAGCAAACTGCCGGAATTTGAAGATGTTTAAAACTGACTTTTATCATTTTATAGGGCCTGAATCAAAGGATTGTTGTTCGAGTAATCCGATTTTATATTTATCGTAAAAGTAATAGATGGTGATTTTTACATTGTTCTTGGCAAAATCAATTTGTTCTATTTCAACCCTTTTAATCTTGAGACCGGTCCGACGTTCCAAATCCTCCAGAAAAAGCCTCTTGTTCTGAGGTTTGATGTAATCAAGATTATCATAATAAATAGTTTTACTCGATTCATGACGATACATCCAGAAATACTCACCAGACCAAACAATAGCTATCAAACAAAAATTGGTTAAAACTAATTCAGCAATGCTGATGCCAGATGTTAATGCATTCATAATGGAAATACCTATAACGACAAAAAGATAGGTCATTTCTTTTATGGGCATGGTATCTGTCCGGTACCGGATAATCCCAAAAACGGCAAACAAACCTAAAGCAAAACCCAGCTGAAGTTGAACATTTTCGAGTAAATAACTAAGAAAAAAAACAGTAGAACCAATGAGCATGTAAGTAAATAAGTAATTCTTCCGCCGCGCTGTGGAATAATAAATATACCTAACAACAATAAGAAGCATTAGAAAATTAAAGCTGCTGCGTACAATCAGCTCATACAAATTCTTTTCGTTGATTAAAGGAATTCCGATAAATGTATATTCACTCATAATTAATGTGTTCTGAAAGTCAGAATAAAGTTAGAATAATTTTAAAGAGTATCAAATATGCAAAAAAAAACCGGGGTTCGAAACCCCGGAGATATAAATCATTTTATCGGATAATAAATTTCGGTTATCCATTTCGAAGTATCTGCTTCATGAATGGGATCGGTAACATATACTTCCCAAGGAAATCCCTCCCATTGGACATGATTTTGGTCGAAATACTTTTGAATAGCCATATGTGTTTCACCCGTTTTTTCATATGAACCAAAATGTATGGCTTTTCCAACCTTTACTGGCGGAAGAACTCGGAAATTCAAACGACCTTTCTGATTAATCTTATGAATATTGGAGATAGGAATTCCGGCTTCCATCACAAAAGGTTTCGTATCATCCCATGAGTAATAAATGGTGAATGGAGCACCCGCCATTTCAAGTTGATTTTTAAGTGTGTATTGAAATAATTCACCAAACATTCCGCTCATGACGGAATCCATTTGATAAACCATTGCAGAGTCTTTAACTATAATGGCATAACGCTGAGGAAGATTCAAAATTTCGACTTCTATCGGCGGAATTGCTTCGGCAACTTTTGTCAGTTTTGCAAAACCAGAAGAATACATTTTCTGCATCATTCCATTCATAAATAAGCCCAGAAATCGGCCAAATGGATAGGACAGTTCGATCATATCTGTACTCCAGGTAACTTTAGTACTATCACCTTCGCGGCTAAAAGTAAAGATACTTACCGCTTTACCCTGATCATAAAAATCAAGATCGGTCTTAATAAATGAATTTGGTATACTCTCCACAATCGTTTGCATTCCATTTCCACTTTTTTCGGAGGTCCATTTCATGATTGCTCCTATACCTGCTTCCGAACCTTCATACGTAGTAACTATGGTAGTATCCATTTCAGCAAATGGTGACCATGCTTCCCAGTTTCTGAAATTATTTACCTGTTCGAAAATAACCTTCTCCGGAGCCTTAATAAATGTAGAACCCTCGGTATGAACATCCTTTGGGAGGAAAAGGCAAAGCAGAAGGAACAAGACAATTATTGCTAAGAGTATAATACCAATAGTTTTCAATGCTTTCATGATTCTTATTTTGGTTATTGATTAAAGCAAAGATAGCACAAAAACAAAAAAAACCGATAGACATCAATCAGTGCTAAATACTAAAATAGTCCTGGCTGATTTTTTCAACAAAATCACGCAAAATTCCAGATCTTCTTTCGGAAGTATCCAATTTTTCTGGTTTGAGCTTGTTCTTACCTTTAGGCTGTTTAGATAGCTCAATTTCCTCGGTATGATTAATTACTATTGGAATAGGCCCCATAGTCAAATCATAAAAGCGCTCCCGGCTTTTTTCTATTTCTTTAAAGAATTCGCTTCTCATTGCACATAAGCCGGTTAAGTGAAAATTTATTGAATAAAAATGCTTCACCAAAGATATAAAGACAGACAGGCTCAACAAAAGCGGATTAAGTTGTATTTTATTTAGCTTAAGCTGAAAGAACACTTAAAACAAATTGCTTAATTATATGAAATACTATACTTAATTGCTTAATAAATTACTTATCTTTATCATCCGGAATCATAAGTTGTAATTCATGAGCAAGGGCTTTATTTTCAGTATGCATTATATGGAAAACATGTTAAGGTTCGCCTTTTCCATGCTTCCAAATCTTCAGAAAGGTATTGCCGTATTCAGAAATGAAAAGGAAGGCGGCTTAAATGCTCTTTTGTTAGAAGCTACTCAGAGGCAACATAATCCTGGATTTCTGGACGAAAGCCTTGAAATACTTAACATTAATCCGTATCAGAGTTATTTCAGTAAAAAACTGGAAGAAAAGACCGATCTAATGTGGCTGTCTACATCCGATCTTCCCTTTATTGTAACATCAACACAACGAAAAATTGATGTGTTTTCAGAACTTGAAAACACCATCTTACAAATCCGATTTCAATCAGGAGACCAATCAGATCCTGGTTTATTATATCTGTTTTTTAATCCGAGAATGGCCAATTTGGGTCTGGCTCATGCTGAAAAACCATTGGGAGCCGATCATAAAGCTCTGATTGAGCAAATGGTACAGCGAGCATTATATACTTATTCAAGCGTATTGCTTCATGAACAAAGCGTCTTTGATTCTATTTCTGCAAATACCCGGAATCTTATAAATGAACTGGTTGATACACGTTCAGAGATTAAAAAGACTCGTGAAGTATTCGGTACAAGTATTCTGACCTTATGTGAAGAATACCTCAATCAATTTTCCATCGAAAAATCCATTCAAGCAGTTTATACTCCCGCAGCCCGCGACAAACTTAGTAATTATTCCGGCTCAATATCGAATCTTAAGCAAATCATCTCTAAAGCATTTGTATTTGCACTCTTTGTTGCTGATAACCATCAAAGTACAAATAGGATTGCCATCGATGACTGGCACCTTGATTTAAGAGCAGAGACCGTTGATATTCAAGACAAAACCATGAGTCCATCGGGTATTAGAAATCACAAAACGTTTCTTCTTTTGGATAAACTTGAGGGGGCAGCGGTAAATGTATTAGCTTCCAGGTTGCCATTAACAGGCGATAATGTTGGAAAAGCATGTCCGCAACCAGTTTCAGCACCAGCCATCTCTGATTCTATTAAAAAGCATAAAATAAGAATAATTCAACTTCTTGAGCTTCATCCGGATAAATGGCCTATAATCCGTCAGCAATTCAAGCCCATTACGAATATTCTTGTGCCGCTTTCTTCCGAAACTTCATCAATGACAGGCTAATCAAAGGGTTGATTTTCTGTAAAATCAGGATTAAAATCAGCGAGACTGCTTAATTCCTGAATAAATCCTTTTCTGAACCCCAAATCGTTGAAAGCATCCGTTACCTGCTCATATTCTTCTTCAGAAATCGGTCTGTTCATCTGATGATAATCAATCCGGCAATAATCAGGATTATACTGCGACATCAGGCTCAAATGAACAGAAGTAGATATTTCATCCGCTATTGTACGAAGAACACCCAGGCTATTTTCAATTTCACCGGGTAGCACAAGATGACGAATAATTATCCCATTTAATGCATGCCCATCATCATCACAATGTAAAACAGACCCTTTTTGTCTGTACATTTCCCGAATGGCATTTAATGCGGTAGTTTTATAATGCCGGATTCCGGATAAATCAAAGGCAAGTTCATCATCAGAATACTTAAAATCAGGTAAATATACATCGATGTATGGCTCAAGTATGCGTAAACTATCAACCGTATCATAAGCATTTGTATTGTAAACAAAAACAGACGAATAGCCTTTCGAACGCAGATTTTCAATTACAGCAATCGTTTGTGGAATCATATGAGAGGCAGAAACAAAACCAACCGCTTTTGCGCCTTTTAGCAATTCCTGAATAATTCTTTCACTCAATTCATCCACCGACAATTTTTCTTCTACCGTAGGTGAATTGTTATTACTGATCTGATAATTCTGACAATAAACACATTGCAGATTACAGTGGGTATAAAAAACATTGCAAATTCCGTATTCACCACTGATTGGCGGTTCTTCTCCCCTATGCAAACATACCGAGCCAACAGCATATGATGTTCCTGCTCTGCAAAAACCGGTAGAAGAATCCAAATACCGGTTGGCTGAACATTCATGCGGGCAAAAATGACATTCGGTAAGACAGTCAATACCTGTTTTAATAGAAGTATTCATCGGCCGTTATAAAATGACTTTAAGTTTTTTTAAAATTGCGGCCAGCTCAAAGGGTTTAAATGGTTTGGACAAGTAATCGTCGAAACCAGATTTGAAATAAACCTCACGGCTTGCCTTGTCAGAATGACTGGTTACTGCAATAACAGGAATATGGCCGCCGTGTTCCGATTCGTAAAGTCTGATTTTTTCGAGTGCTTCGAGTCCATTCATCACGGGCATTTCAATATCCAATAATAAAGCTGAGTATGTATTTGTTGTGAATTTATGATATGCTTGCAGCCCGTCAGAGACTATATCGCATTCAATTTCAAAGGCTTTGCATATCGACAAAAGCAAAGTACGATTGATAAGTTCGTCTTCGGCAACAAGAATTTTACTAAGAAAAGTTAACGAATTTTCAGATTTCGATTCCATATTATGCTTTTACGGCAAAAGTATGGCATTTACTATACAATTTACATGTGTATCAGCTTAGATGCTTTTCGAATTTTAGATCGAATTTTTTTATTCGTCGATCAAGAGACTGATATGTAATGCCTAAGATTCTGGCAGCCGCCGATTTATTATAGGCCGATTTTCGTATTGCGCGGATGATGGTATTCTTTTCGATGAAATCGAGATCCAGATTATCGTCCTCATTCATATCGTCCGAAACGACACTTTTTTCAATTCTGGATAATTGAAAATGTGATGTTTGCAAATGATCTCCATCACATAATATCACAGCCCTTTCCGCCATATTTCGCAATTCTCTGACATTACCCGGAAAACTATAACGACTCAGTAATTCGATAACGGAATCATCAACCCCTAAAATTTTCTTACTCAGTTTTTTCGCAAATTCATCGGTAAAATAATACAACAATTGTGGAATATCTTCTTTGCGGTCGCGCAAAGCCGGAAGGTGAATTATAAAAGATGAAAGTCGGTGGTAAAGGTCCAGGCGAAACAAGCGTTGTTCGGTAAGTTTTTCGAGGTTTTGATTCGTTGCTGCTATTATCCTTACATCGATATCTATTTCTTTATGAGCTCCTACCCTGTTAATTTTTCGTTCTTCGAGTACTCTAAGAAATTTTGTTTGAAGTCCCATAGGAAGATCTCCTATTTCGTCGAGGAAAAGGGTTCCTTTGTTTGATACTTCAAACCAACCGGTCTTATTTTCTGATGCCCCGGTAAAAGAGCCTTTTGCATGTCCGAAAAACTCTGATTCGAATAGCGTTTCTGTAATTGCGGATGAATTTACGGCATAAAAATAGTTATCCTTTCGTGGGCTGAGATAATGTATTGCTTTAGCTATCAATTCTTTACCAGTTCCACTTTCTCCTATAATTAATACCGAAGTTGTGTCAGAGGCTGCTACTTTTGAAACGAGATCGGTAACCACTTTAATTGATTTACTATCTCCGATAATTCCATTCACCTGAATTTCGTTTAATTTTCTGGTAACCAATTGAAAATTACTTTCTACTTCCCGCAGGCGAATACTAATAGCAAGGAATCGTTTTGTACGTTCTATGGATGTAAGAACCTCATTCAGTTTAAATGGTTTTGAGAAAAAATCTATTGCTCCCAGGCGCATCGCTTTAACAACGGATGGCATATCACCATGGCCTGAGATCATGATCACCTCAATTTGATGATAATCTTTTTTAATGCGTTCTAACACCTCCAGACCATCCATTTCGGGCAAGCGAATATCGAGTATAACAATATCAATATCTTGATATTCAAGTATTTTAAATGCTTCAGAAGGACTTGATGCCGTAAATGCTTTAAAGTCATAATTTTCAAGAAATTCACAAAGTTCAGTACGATACGACTTCTCGTCATCAACAATGAGTATCTTAAGATTTTCCATGATTAAATGCTATTGCCAAACTATTACACTATACAAAGATAATTAATTAGTTCTTAAAGAAATAATACTTATTGAGATTCGTAATCAGGAAGACGGACAATAAAACGGGTACATTTTCCCAATTCAGTTTTAAAGTCGATTTTTCCGTTTAATTCATTCACAATTCCATATACGATAGATAATCCAAGGCCAGTGCCAACTGTAATTTCTTTGGTGGTAAAAAACGGCTCAAATATATTATCATGAATTTCAGTAGGAATGCCATTACCATTATCTTCTACTTCCACATAATGGTATGACATAGAATGCCATGTATTAATAATAATGCGTGGTTCAAATCCGTGGTTTGTTAGCTTTCTTTCTTCCACTGCATCCTTTGCATTAGATAAAAGATTCAATATAACCTGTTCAAGTTTATATTTATTCCCGAGGAAAAATAATTCGGTAGGCTGTTTATTGATTTGCAAATCGATTTGATGAGCACGGTACTGTAGTTCAACCAATTGCATAGCATTATCAACAGCTTCATTAATATCCACTTTTTCGAATAAAGTATTCTGTTGATCACGTGAGAAGGTGCGAATATGATCGATGATAAGTTTTATTCGATTGATATTCTCAAAGAGGTGATACAATTTTTCCCTGAAATAGCTGTCCTCCAATTCATTTCTCGACCATTTAAATAATATATTTTCGAGGCTCATCGAAATTCCACCCAATGGTTGATTTACTTCATGAGCAATTCCTGCCGCCAGTTTACCCAATGATTCCAATTTGGATTTTTGAATGAGTAATTGTTGTTGTTGTTCTGTTTTCTTTAACTCGTCATAAACTCTTTGTTCCAGATGAAGATTTAACTCATATAGTTCTGATTGATACTTCTTTAATTCCGAGATATCGATCATAATACAAATAATACCATCCAGATTACCATCAATATTATGAAAAATTGATTTATAAAAAAGCAGATCATGATCATCATGATCAGTGTACATCATTTTTTCTTCATACCGCTGAATCGTTTCTGTACTTAATAAGGTTTTGTCCTTTTCCGAATGAATATTAGACTTCGACAGTCGCTTAATGGAATATATGTTACGATTAAGGATGTTTTTCCTTTCGGTTCCGGTTGCTTTTAAAAATTCATTATTACAACCTAATAGTAAGCCAGTTACATCTGTATAATAAACAGGACTGGGGATACTATTCAGCAATGATTGGAGAAACTGGAATTGATTACGAATAAGTTGTTGCGATTTAAATTGTTCTGTAATATCGCGCGACATGATTGCAAGACGCGTAGCCTTTCCTTCTTCATTAAATACCGGATACAGCGTATGTTCATAATTTCTACCATTATAAATATCTTCAATATTCTGAATATCACCAGATTTAATGACTTTATGAATTAATTTTTGTCGATTACTTGCTATCTCCTCTGGAAAAAATGTTAAGTAGAAAGCATTGATAATTTCTTCCGGAGTTTTTCCCAAAACCTCCATCGCTTGTGCGTTATAATCAAGTATCTGACCTTTATCAGTAAGCAGTAACATTGAATCTGCATTGGCATTTAAAAGCGTTTTTGCTTTTTTCTCGCTGATAATTAATTCGCGGCTAACATCTGCTCTGGCAATAGCGTTTAAAAAAACCTGGCCTACCATATTCAATAAGAAAATGACATTATCGGCAAACGACAATAATAATAGAGAATTATCGATTCCTATGGCTCCCTGGAGTTTACCATTGTAAAAAAGGGGTAATAGCAAAAGGGAATCCGTATTGTTTCTGCGTAATATTTCGGATTTTTTTGCAATATCATGATTTTTAACATCTTGAATCAAAATGTATTCATTTTCATGCAATTTACCCCACAATTCAAGATCTTTGGTAAAACGAAACTCAGGAGGAAGTACACTTGAAGGTTTCCAGTCTTTTTGCCACCAAACATAACGCTTTTGAATCGAAAAATCAGTGGAATTGAGTAGCCAAACAGCAGACCTTTTTGATTGAGTAATTAAAGCAATTTCCTGTAATGCAAAACGCACCTCCTGGTCAATATTTTCGTGGGTTACAGAAACAAAACGCGTTGAAATTCCCGAAACCACGGCATCAATTTTTGCTCTTTCTCTCAAAGTATTTTCTGCATGTTGCCTTATCGAAATTTCTTCCAATAATTTTTTGTTCGAATCGTTTAGCTGTTTAGTTCGTTCATTGACCAGCAGTTCCAATTTGTTCTGATATTCCTTAATCGCTTTTTCATTGGATAATCTTTCGGCAATATCCGTGTAAAAACCCATCAGAACAACGTGATTACTGTGCCTGAAATACTTTTCTTTCGCTTCAACCGGAATTAGATTTCCGGAAGATGTTTTCAAGAACGCATTTGAAAAAAATTCCCCCGATTCGTTCGTAAGTTGTGAAATTGCAGGTTCGTTGAAATCCTGGTTATGAATTACAATATCCCGATAATTCATATTCATCAGCTCTGATAGGCTGTATCCGAGCAATTTAAGAGCTGTGATATTAGCATTTTGAATAAAACCATTATCCGGATTTATCAAAAAAACTGAGTCAGGAGCATAGTTAAAAAAAGTTTTAAATCTTTCTTCACTTTCCTTTAATGCCTCCTCTGCGAGTTGACGTTTTTCCTCTTCAATCTTCAGGGCTTTATCCCGTAGAATTGAAATGGAAAGATCCTGAATGATATGTTGAAAAATCTTTCGGTCGAATGGTTTTAAAATAAAACGATCGACGCCAAGTTCAATGGCCTCCAAAAAGTAATCTGTTTCAGAATAACTGGTAGTGACAATGGTTCTGGCATCCGGATCAAAATCCTTAATTAATTTAATCATTCTCAAACCGTTCATCAATGGCATAGCGATATCCGTGATGACAAGATCCGGTTTGTGAAGTTTATAAAATTCGAGTCCTTGCTGACCATTGACGGCAATCAAATGCGTTTCAACCGTTTCAGCAAGAAATTCCGAATGTACACTTCGGAAAAGACTTTCGTCTTCTACGTATAATACTTTAATATTGACTTTTTCCATTAGTCATACTACATATAGCTGGTGCAGGGGGCTCATCAAATATTTATACTTTTGCAAGCCACTTCAAATGTACAAAAACATTAATAATCGGAAGTCAGAAACCATAAAATTGCATGAGAATAGATATTTTGACATTGTTTCCAGAAATGTTTCAAGGGCCTTTTACTGAATCAATTATTAAAAGATCCGTTGCTAAAAACCTGGTAAATATTGTTTTACATGATATTAGAGATTATTCTACTGGCAAGCATCACCGGGTTGATGATTATCCGTTTGGTGGTGGTGCCGGAATGGTAATGATGATAGAACCGATAGCGCGATGCATTGATGCGTTAAGGCTAGAACGTACATATGATGAAATTATTTATACAAGCCCGGATGGTAAATTACTCGATCAAAAATTGGCTAATCAGATGTCCGGTTTTGAGAATATTATTATTCTGTGCGGCCATTATAAAGGCATAGATGAGCGCATCAGGGAGCATTATATAAGCATGGAAATAAGCATTGGTGATTATGTACTAACAGGTGGTGAACTGGCTGCATGTGTAATAACAGATGCAATTGTAAGACTTATTCCCGGCGTATTGAACGACGAAACCTCTGCCCTCTCCGATTCCTTTCAGGATGATTTGATTTCCCCGCCAGTCTATACAAGACCGTACGATTTTAACGGTTTACTTGTTCCCGATATCCTTCGCTCAGGAAATGAAAAAGAGATAAATCGCTGGCGTCATGAAAAATCTGTAGAAAGAACCCGTAAGCGCAGACCAGGACTATTGGGGAATTACTAAACTATTTCACGAAACCGTTGTTGATACAATGAAGGAAGAACTTAATAATAATTCCTTGAAAATTCGTATAATTTATGATTCATTATCAATGCTTTCGAGGTGATTATCGAATCTGATGCTTGTCCAATATTTTCAAAAATGGATCTTGGATGAAAAATTATATAAATTTGCAGTAGCCATTCTTTAAAATGAAAATGAATGTATGGAGGAATTAAGCAGGATAATAATTTCGATTGAGGAGAAATTGAAAGGAATCATGTTTGAAAACCATGCATTAACGGTCCGAAACGCCGCCTTAATTCGCCAGATTAGTGAATTGCAGGAAAAAAACGGTGTTAAAGAAAATACAATTGACAGGATGGCCGAAAAATTGAAATTAATTACAATAACCAACACTGTAAGCAAAGGAAAAGAAACTGTTGACGCGAAGCAAAAAATCAATGAGATAGTGCGGGAAATCGACAGGTGTATCCGGTTAATCAATTCTTAAAACCAGAGACTTCAATATATAAGACAAAGAAATGAGCGAATTATCAATTTCAGTATTCGTAGCTGACAGACCATACAAGCTTAGTGTTACAAGTAATGAGGAAGAACTTGTACGTCAGGCTGCTGTTTCTGTTAATGAAAAAATGAAATCGTATTCGGAATCATATGCTTTTAAGGATCAGCAAGATTTATTGGCCATGGTAGCATTAGAATTTGCTACACAGGCCCTGGTTCACATGAAGGACAAATCTGAGCAAATTGAAATTATTACAAACAGGCTCAAAAATGTGGAAGGAATATTAACCGTACCAAAATAATATACACCGTCGTCGTTCTTTGATTAAAATATAGTACCCGCGTATATTCATGCAGTACGCAAACTCAACATTATAAAAATTAGAGCAATACGCTCAATGATTTGTAGGACAGGCCTCATTCCCGCTGGTCGGGAATCTGAAAGGACGGTGGAAGTTCGAATTATCAGGCAGCTCTAACCATGTCTTTTGGGGTTTTGCGAAACTCCCGGATAACGCGGGTATTTTTTAGTTTCTTTTCCATTATTGCAGCAAAAAAATGGGAAAATGGATGTATTAGTAAGTATTACCGTAGGACTCAGTGGCCTAATTCTTGGGGTTTTTGGCGCCATGACCTACATCAGACGATCTTCGGAATCGAAGAGTAAGTTCATTATTAAGGAGGCGCAGGAAAAAGCAGAGGTGATGAAGAAAGAAAAAATCCTGCAAGCCAAAGAAAATTTCCTTCAACTCAAAACGCTACACGAGCAGGATGTTAACGAAAGAAATCAACAAATTGCCCGTATTGAGAATAAACTAAAACAACGCGAGGGTCAAATTTCGCAGCGTTTAGAAGAATTACAGCGGAAACAGAAGGAAGTAGACTCCATCAAGAATAACCTGAGTACTCAAATCGAACAGGTTACAAAAAAGGAAGCTGAACTCGAAAAATCAACCCGACAGCATATCGAAATGCTTGAAAAAATATCGGGAATGACTGCCGAAGAAGCAAAGTCTGACCTGATTGAAACCATGAAAGACGAAGCTAAAACAGAAGCTTTAAGTTTTATTAAAGACATCGCTGATGAGGCTAAAATTACGGCTCAGTCTGAAGCCAAGAAAATTGTTATAGAAACAATTCAACGAACTGCAGCTGAACACACCATCGAAAATACCGTTTCGGTATTCAATATTGAAAGTGACGAAATTAAAGGACGAATCATCGGCCGTGAGGGCAGAAATATCAGAACACTGGAATCTCTTACCGGAGTTGAAATCATCATTGACGATTCGCCCGATGCTATTATTCTTTCGAGCTTCGACCCTATCCGCCGCGAAGTTGCCCGCTTATCATTGCATAAATTGGTAACCGATGGTCGTATTCATCCTGCAAGAATTGAAGAAGTAGTTGCAAAAACTCAGAAGCAAGTTGAACAGGAAATTATTGAAACGGGTAAACGTACAACGATAGATTTGGGTATTCATGGTCTACACCACGAGCTGATCCGCTTAATCGGGAAAATGAAATACCGCTCAAGCTATGGTCAGAACCTTTTGCATCATTCTATTGAGGTATCACGCCTGTGCGCAAGTATGGCCGCTGAACTCGGACTGAATACCAAAAAGGCAAAACGTGCCGGATTGCTCCACGATATCGGAAAAGTTGCTGATAATGATGCCGACTTACCCCATGCAATTCTTGGAATGAAAGTGGCCGAAAAATTCAAGGAAAACATTGAAATTATCAATGCCATCGGTGCTCATCATGATGAAATTGAAATGACCTCTCTACTCGCGCCAATTGTTCAGGTATGTGATGCGATATCGGGTGCCAGACCAGGAGCACGACGAGAAGTAGTGGAAGCTTATATTCAAAGGCTTAACAAACTTGAAGAGCTTGCGCTCTCATATCCTGGTGTTGTTAAAACTTATGCTATTCAGGCTGGCCGTGAACTACGTGTAATTGTAGGCGCTGATAAAATAAGTGATACCGAAGCCAATAGAATTTCTTTCGACCTTTCGAAGAAAATTCAGGATGAAATGACTTATCCCGGACAAATTAAGATTACTGTTATCCGTGAAACCCGCGCGATAAGTTTTGCAAAATAAGACTTCACAAATATAAAACGAACGCGGGATGTTCTTTATAAGAACATCCCGCATTTTATTTTACCATCCGACTATTGTTTTAAAATCCAGGCAGCTTTATACTTTTGCGATAAATTTCGTCTCGCATCCTTGGCGGCTTCATTAGAACCAAAATCATCCAAAGAAACTCTGAATTTACCATCTGCTTCGAGTATCCTTACATTTGGAAAACCGTCTTTTTGAATTTTTGATAAGCCATCTCTGGCCTGCTGAATATTATTAAAACTTCCGAATATCAAGTAAAAACGTTCCTGCCCGGCATAAACATTATCTTCCTGAACCAATACATTTTGCTTCTTAACTTCGATCTTTTTGTACGGTTTAGAGCTAATTACTGAGTCGGAATAACAAATACTTACCTTGTCTTCTACATCGGTATATTCACCAAACCAGACAGATGCATACCCTTTATAAATAGCTACACCCATTGTTTTCCAGCTATTTTTAGCGTATTTTCCGTAATTAAGCATCAAAGATGATGATGATTGGGTTGCCAACCAGGTATCCATTATTTCATCCGGGAAAGCAACCTGATTTGTCCAGTAAATCAGCTCAAATGCCTGACCGGGATAATGTGTTAATTCTTTCGGTTTATCCCATACCGATTTACGTCTTGTTTGATCTTTCGGATAACAAAATGAGCTCCAATTACCCTTATCTGACCAGGAATGCATATTACAATCTGCTGATTCCGGTCTGTTTATATATAGATCTCTGGTATGAGTTTGTGCAACAAAGCAAAGCGACTTCGAAAGCAATAATGGTACAAGCCCCTTCCCTATCCGTGCTTCATTAATACGTGTAAACAGCTGAGCCTCTTCAGAATCAACACAAAAATCGGCCGGCACACCTTTCCCGGACTGTGCAGGAAGATGATTGGCGAAAAAAACCAGGGGTAAAACCAAACAAAGAATCCGAAATAGCTTTATATACATAATTTTGGTTATTTGACATACAAAAATAGATAAGAATTTAACACAAAAATGCTGCTTGGCTTTTTCATAGTAATTCTTTCAGTGAAGCACCGTCAGAAGTATGTACCGAATAAAATTCAGCCTGAAGACCCGTTTTATTGAAATAATGTTCGGTCATGCTATGAATATATGGCTCTATATAGTTGCTTTCCAGCAAACTGATCATGCAACCACCAAAACCAGCCCCGGTCATCCGTGAACCTAAGACCCCTTCACAGGTCTGAGCTTTTTCAACCATTGTATCAAGCTCAAAACCAGTTACTTCATAATCAAGTTTTAAACTCTGATGAGACTGATTCATTAATTGTCCGAATTCGTACATGTTTCCATCCCCTAAATAATGAATTGATCGCCTGACACGTTCGTTTTCAAGTACAACGTGTCTGGTGCGTCGAAA
This sequence comes from Bacteroidales bacterium, assembly GCA_030656615.1. Classification (GTDB taxonomy): domain Bacteria; phylum Bacteroidota; class Bacteroidia; order Bacteroidales; family TTA-H9; genus JAUSOY01. The sequence goes on from JAUSOY010000078.1 coordinate 24,981, forward strand.
AATAGTATCATTTTCGATCATATGACCATATTTATCCAGATTCTCAAGACTGACTTCGGAAAGGCTTGAAAAAGAGTCTGCCTTCTTCAAAATTTCAAGAGCAATTCCACACTCACTGACTCTTTCATTATATTTTGAATCTGCAAGTCCCCGTTTTTTCATAGAGTTTCCGATAACAAAGTGGTATCCTTCTCTTTCTGCTTCAACGTACTGGAAACTTAAATCACTACAATTAAGAGCTATGGCATATCCCGCTTTACCCATTCCAGAAGCAAACATATCCATGATTCCACAATTCAGGCTCACAAAATTATTTTCTGACCATTGAGCCATTTTAACCAATTCAATTGTATCAAATTCTGATTGATACAATTGGTTTAATGCGACTGCTGTAACCATTTCTATGGAAGCAGATGAAGAAAGACCTGAAGCAGTAGGCAAATCGCCATAATACAACATATCGAATCCCTGACCGTCAAAACCGCTATTTTTAAACGCTTGAAAAATACCCAGTGGGTATTTGTACCAAGCATTCCGGAAATCTGAATAATTTGCATTGGCAGGCACAGAAGTTTTTTCTTCAACATTAAGGCTTGTAAATCGTAAAATACCATGATTATTTTTACTGATTATCAATACTGTACCTAATTGAATTGCGATTGGCATTACAAGTCCGAGTGTATAATCGGTATGCTCACCAATAAGATTTACCCTTCCAGGGGCAAAAAATGAAAAACTTGATGACTTATTTGACGCGTATATTTTATGAAATCTTTCAAACAACAGGTGGCGATCCATCCGGAAATTTTTTAAAATATTTATCTATCAGAGAATATAAGTCATTTATTTGAACAGGTTTCAGTAAAAAATCGCTAAACGATTGATGATGAATTTCATCAATTTCGCTTCCCATGCCGGAGGCTGAAACCGCAATTACAGGGATATCAGCGGTCGGAGGATGATTCTTGATACGTATATTGGCTTCAATACCATTCAATACTGGCATTCGAACATCCATAAGAATGAGATCAGGCTGATGAATAAGTGCTTTTTCACAGGCTTCGATACCATTTGATGCCTCAATTATTTCAATTCCTGAGCCTTCAAGCATTCCACTAATTAAATCACGATTCAATTTGATATCATCCACAGCCAATAATTTCTTGCCTCGATAAAAAATCATGGAAGACTGAAATTCAGAATTATTACTTTCCAATTCATCAGAAAACTCATTCGAATATCGAATATTTCCAAAATGCAAGGAAAATGTACTACCAATTCCCTTTTGTGAATCAAGAATAATAGTACCACCCAGAATCTGAACGAGACGTTTGGTAATGCTTAATCCGAGTCCCGTCCCTTGCGAGCCCTTTACATTTGGATCGCTTCCGCGGTAAAATTTTTCAAATACTTTTTCTTTTTCAGATTCATCAATGCCCGGACCGGTATCAGAAATTGAAATAATCATCTGCATACGTTCATTATCAATAATATGAAAGGATGACCGAATTTCAACGAAGCCTTCTTTCGTATAATTAACGGCATTACCAATAAGATTAAACATTATTTGCCGAAAGCGAATTTCATCCATAAAAATGATTTTCGGGAAATCAGGATCGGTAATTATACTTAGTTTCAATGATTTTTCATTGGCTTTAGAACTGAAAATGGTGTATAAATCTTCTAATACCCGTTTAAAATTCATTTGTGAAATCAGTATTTCAAGTTTTCCGGCCTCTACTCTTGCCAGGTCAAGAATATCATTGATAATTGTAAGTAAAATTTTTCCGCTGGATGTTATCGCAGAAACATATTTTACTCCTTTATCATCCAATGGACGGTTTTTAAGTATTTCAGAAAATCCGAGAATAGAATTTAAAGGTGTACGGATTTCGTGGCTCATATTTGCAAGAAATTCTGTTTTAGCCCGATTTGCATCCTGAGCTTTATCGCGTGCTATCACCAAATCGATGGCATGCTTTTGTAATTCATTTCTGGCTTCTTCAATTTCAGCGTTTTTCCGGGCTAAAATTTTTGCAGACTTTCTTTTATTGATATATCCAAGATATGCAAATAATCCTATAAGAAAAACAATAGCAATAGCCAACGAAAAAATCAATCGCTGCCTTTGTATAATAAGCTTATTAAAATCATCGAGACTCTTCAGGAGTTCTATTTCTTTCCTGTTTTTCTCCGTTTCGTATACCGTTTGCATATTTGCAATTGAACGCTGACTATTTTCATTGATGATGCTGTCACGATAGATAAAAGCCGTTTCAGAATGACTTAAGGCCAAACGAAAATTTCCAAGGCTTTTAAAAACGAGACCAAGGGCTTTATGAGCCTCGTATATCTGCGATCGTGACCGAAGTTTATTATTGATTATCAATACTCTTTCGAGGTGAATGATAGCAGAATCATACATTCGCATTTCTAAATACGCCTGAGCTATGTTTAGATGGCATTCGCCTATATAATGAACCTCATTGACTGTTTGGAATAATTTTAGAGATTCCTGAAAATGATCCAAAGCATTATTTGGTTCTTTTAGTTCGAGGAAAATCTTCCCGAGATCACTTAAGCAAATACCAATACCTTTATCACTCTTTATCAACGAATTATACTCCAAAGATTCTCCATAATACTTAAGTGCGGAAACATAATCGCCCTTTGATTTATATACATTTCCTATATTATTTAAGTTAATGGCTATTCCTAATTTACTGCCAATTTCCCTTTCGAGTTTAATGCTGTATTCGAAAGAGCGTTTTGCTTCCTCCAGATTTCCATTCAGGTAATGAATATTGCCTATACTATTCAAGGCAATAGCTGTACTGTGTTTATCATCCAAACTATCACTAATCCTGAGGGCTTTAACATGATAGGTCATTGCCTGTTTATAATCGTCCAGACGACGATAAACGGTACCAATATTATTCAATGAAATGGCCTCAAGGGATGGATTTTGAATATCTACAGATAATGCTAGTGCTTTTTGATGATAACGTATTGATTTGCCATAATTACCAGATTTTCGAAAGTCCTCTCCAATTTGATTAAATAAGTCTATTAAATCTTTTTCTTTTCCCAGATCTTTAACCAATTGAATAATTTCAGGGAGGCTAGCATCCGGTAGAATTTGTTCAGCACTGTTTTCGTTTTTTTTTACTTCACTTAAAATCCGATGCAAAATAGCAGAGTCGGCTTTTGCCTTTGTTTGAGCATGGCTAAACGAATGCAATTCAAAAATTGACAGAATAATAAAGCAAATAATTAATCTCACGGGCAAACCGGCATGTGCATTCCTGGGGATCATTATCCGGGTTTCTTAGATACTACTCAAGACCTTCGTCTTTAATCAGGTTATAAATACTTGACTTTCCAACATCAAGTACTTCGGCTACCTTAGACACTTTATTTCCATATTTTTTCAAATAATGCTTAATAATCTGAGTATGATATTCACGCATAGTCATTTCTTCATTCAGCATTGAGTCTATTTCACTGGTAGCATTAAAAATAATGTGCTCCTTATCTATCACATCCTTATTGGTCATAATGGCTGCAAGTTCAACCACTGCTTTAAGTTCTCTGACGTTCCCAGGGAACGAATACTTTCTCAATTTTTCCTGAGCTTCAGAGGTCAGCTTAAGCTGTGGCATTTTGTTTTTTGAACAAAAGTCTTCGGCAAATGAGCGTGCAAGAATGATGATATCGTTATCCCTTTCACGAATAGGTGGTAAAATTATAGGCAAACCCAATAATCGGTAATATAAATCTTCTCTGAAAAATCCTTTTTTGACTTCTTCTGCAAGGTTTTTATGTGTTGCCACAATCAAGCGGGTATCAAGTTTTACAGTATTATTGCCCCCGATACGGGTTACTTCTTCTTCTTGAATAACCCGAAGGAGTTTAGTTTGCATATTTAAATCCATATCACCTATTTCGTCAAAGAAAAGTGTACCACCATTGGCTTCTTCAAATTTCCCGGCTCTTCGGGTAGCGGCATCGGTATATGCTCCTTTCTCATGACCAAATAACTCGCTTTCAATTAATTCGCGAGGAATAGCCGAAACATTGACTGCAACAAAGGGGGCGTTTTTACGCGGACTATTGTAATGAATGGCTTTAGCTACCAACTCTTTACCAGTTCCAGTTTCACCGGTGATGCTTACCGTAATATTTGTTTTAATGGCTTTGTCGATCAATCCAAAAACTCCAATAATTCCTTTACTTTGACCTTTAATCAGGTTCTCGTATTTAAATTTCTTACCAATTTCAAGTTCAAGTTCATTGATTTTCTTAATCATTGTAAGCTTTTCCTTGATGTCAGTCAATGCTTTCCATAACCTCTGGAATATATCTTCGTCCTTGATAATATAGTCGTAAGCACCTTCTTTTAAAAGGTCAACTGCGATTTTCATGTCATGCTGTGAAGAAACGATAATGATGGGTATATCTTTATCCATTTCCTTAATTTTCCGCATTACCTGCAAACCTGACATTCCTGGAAGATTATAATCCAGACAAATAAGAGATGGATTTTTATACAGATTATCAAGGGTTTTCTTTCCATCAGGAAAAACCTCAACATCATAATCCGGATTAAGGGTTATATGAAACTTAAGTGTTTTCGCAAATAAAGGGTCATCATCAACAACAAATATTTTAAGAGGATCCATAGGTCATGAGTTTAGACAAATATACTACCAATATTAATGCATTCCAATATTTGGACAGCATTTTTGTGTACGAATATTTCCAAATAAAGTTTCAGGTTTATAACCAACGTACCAATCTAAAATCTTGACGATGTGGTAATAAAGGATGAACCGGATAAAGTCGGAATGCATAATCGTAAACGCCTGCGTTAGCAATGACTAAACTGCAGCCAAAACTTACCGTATTATCTGGTAATAAGGTCGGTTTCAAAGTTTCGGAAAATAGTATTTTCTCTACCTTTCCATTCACTTTACGACCAAATATAACTTCAATACCTATTTCGTTGTATTTAATTTCGCCCGTTTCAAGTATTAGTTCAGCTGTAAACTGGTCACCTTGCTTCATGGCCTTTCCTGCTGTTCCATGGGTGTTACTTTTGATCAAATGAATATCGTCCCAGGCTCTTACAATTTTACGTTTCCATGCAGCCAGCAAGCGGGCATTTTCAAAATCATTTGCTTGCAACAGCGCACCACGCTCGAAAAGCTTACTATAAAACTGCTCATAGTAATCATCGATCATACGTTTCATTGTATAATTAGGAGCTATATGGGCAATAGTATTTTTAATATGGGCAATCCATTTACTGGATATACCATTCCATGCTGTATCGTAATATGTTGGAACAATATCTTCTTCGAGCGTATTATATATAATTTCAGCATCTAACTCATCCTGAAACTGGTGATTTTCATACGTTTGTTGTTCTTTAAGAGCCCAACCGGCACCTGGTTTATAACCTTCGGCCCACCATCCGTCTAAAACACTAAAGTTTACAACTCCATTCATCACCGCTTTTTCACCACTTGTTCCTGATGCCTCTAAAGGACGGGTCGGTGTATTCAACCAAATATCCACGCCTCTTACAAGAAATTTTGCTAATTCCATATCATAGTTCTCAATAAACAGGATGCGGCCGATAAAATCGGGCATTTTGGCAATTTCCATGATGCGTTTTATTAAATCCTGACCGGCTTTATCGTGCGGATGTGCTTTACCTGCAAATATAAATTGAACCGGATACCTGGGATTATTCACAATTTTTGCCAGTCTTTCTAAATTTGAAAATAATAGGTGTGCTCTTTTATAAGTGGCAAAACGACGGGCAAAACCAATTGTTAATGCTTCAGAACGCAATCCATCGAGAGTTTTGAATATCATTTTAGGATTTTCCTGACGCCGGGTCATATCATCATTAACTCTTTTTCTGATAAACTGGGTCAATTGTTGCTTTTGCTTGATACGCTCGGCCCAGATTTCATCATCGCTTACATTATAAATCTTTTTCCAGAAAGAAGTATTTGATTGGTCATTGATATACTCTGCACCAAAATGCAGTGCGTAAAACTGTTGCCAGCTTTTAGATGTCCAGGTTGGAAGATGTACGCCATTGGTTACATAACCAATGTGCAGTTCTTCAGCAAAATATCCTGGGAATAAATCGGCAAACATTTCGCGGGAAACTCTTCCATGGATTCGGCTAACCCCATTTACTTCCTGCGAAAGATTAATCGCCAATATACTTACTGAGAATTTCTCTGCAGTATTTCCTTCCTGCATTCGACCGAGATTCATAAATGTATCCCAGGTAATATTCAATCGGTCAGCAAAATGTGGAATATATGCGCGTAATAAATCTTCACTAAAAGCATCATGACCCGCGGGCACTGGAGTATGCGTTGTAAACAAACTCGTTGAACGAACTGCTTCTACTGCCTGGTAAAAAGATAATTTTTCATTCTGAACAAAATCCTTCAATCGCTCCAATGTGCTGAAAGCGGCATGGCCTTCATTCAGGTGATAAATATCCGGATTAATATTTAATTCATGAATTAAGCGGATTCCACCTATTCCAAGTAACAATTCCTGTTTTAACCTGTTTTCCCAATCTCCACCATAAAGTTGGTGTGTAACACTGCGATCAGCATCATTATTTTCGTGGATATCCGTATCAAGCAGGAAAAGAGGAATTCGCCCAACATCAAGTCGCCACACTTTTGCGTACAATGTACGGCCGGGCAAAGCTATAGAGATCATAATCCACTTGCCTTGCTTATCCCGTACAGGCAAGAGTGGCATATGGGTAAATTTTTGAGGGATAAGCTTCGCAAATTGATCACCAAAAGCAGAAATTTCCTGAGTAAAATACCCAAAACGATAAAGAAGTCCGATAGCTACCATGTTTTTATTTGTATCAGAAGCTTCTTTCAAATAATCGCCGGCCAACACTCCTAATCCACCCGAAAAAATCTTTACCGTATCATGAAGACCATATTCCATGCTAAAATATGCGACCCTTCCTCCTACCGGATTTACGGCTGCTGCCATATAATTATCGAACTTTTCCATCACGGCATCCAGCTTTTCAATGAATTCAGGATTCATTTCCAGGCTTTTTAATACATCGTATGGCAGAGCTTCAATCATGGCTATGGGATTGCTTTTCAACTCATACCATAATTCTTTATCAATGACCTCAAATAATTCGATGGCGTCGAAATTCCATGACCACCAAAGATTTTTTGAAAGGCGGAGAAGTCCGCTAATTCGTTCGGGTATGGCAGGATCGACAAATACTTTTCTCCATTCAGGTGCAACACTGACTTTTCGGGCAGCCATAGGAATAACTTCCACTGCTTTTTTATATCTGAACTGATCGCTGCGCGATTCTGCTTTCTCTAAGGCCGCATTATATGCCATCCGGTAATATCCATCCATTTGCGACCAGGCAAAGCTATCAGCCGTTTTAAATGCCTTGTCGATTACCTTAATGGCGTCCGCCTTATTTTTAAGGACACACTCGGAAAGTGTTCGTGCGAGTGTGTCACTCAGTTCCCAATAATTTTCCTCTGTGCGACTTAAAACCCTTACTTCCTGTGTCTTATCACCGAAATGAGTTTTCATCCACATACCAAAACCCGCAAATGTTGTTGTAATGGTTGGTACTCCAAAGGCGATACTCTCGAGTGGTGTATAACCCCATGGCTCATAATATGAAGGAAAAACCGACAAATCGAAACCCGGAAGCAATTCATAATACGTTTTATTGAATAGGCCGTCGAAACCATCCAGAAATGCCGGTACAAAAATCAGTTTTACACTCCCGGAGGAATTATCAAAGCCACTGGCTTTCAATCTGCTTAATATATGATCTTGTTCGGGTTCGAAGAGTCCATGTGTTAATATTCGATTATTCATGGGAACTGCTTCGATTCCGGAAGATATTTTATCAAGCAGTTCTTTTCTGGGACCGGATTGATTAGCCGGAATCATTATCCATGCGATAAACTGACGGGGCCCATCGTATAATTTAGCTACTTTAAGAATGGTATCTACAAACAAATCAAGACCCTTATTTCTGAATTCATAGCGCCCACTAGTAACAACAAAAAAAGCATCATCCTGAATTTTCTGACCTAATAATGCGGAAGAAACCGTTTGTAAAATTTCCCTGGAAGAATTTCGCGCCTCTTTATATGTGTCAATATTTAATATTTGCTGTTTATCAAAGCCATTGGGTGTTATAAAATCGACATCCCGACCAAAGAATTTTTTACATTCAGCAGCGGTAATTTCTGAAACAGTTGTAAGGATATCAGCCTGATGCGCTGCAATTTTTTCCAATGAAAACTTCGATGTTACACCCAAGTCGCGTGCCACCTGAGCCGGGATATATTGCTGTAAATCTTTATATAAAGCCCATCCGTTTCCTGCTGCACTCCTTCCCAAAACGGTTGCGTGGGTAGTAAAAACAGTACCAATCTGCGGTACTTTATCCCTAAGATATAATATTCCGGCCCCGGTCATCCATTCATGAAATTGAGCGAGAATCCGGTCGTGGCTGGTCAGATTGTGTTCGTAAAAACTTTCTATGACTTTTCCAGCAGCATACCCAAATAATAAAGGTTCTAGGTAATCCCATTGTCCGGTCAGTGAATCCAATCCGTATTTTTCCCAGAAGGTGGCCAAAATGGTATCCTTTTGTGAAAAATACTGGGTAAAGTCAACCAATATTGCAATGCCGTCGGCGGCCGTTTTAAACCGGCCAACTCTGATTTTTAATCCTTCCTTGGCTGCACTTTCGACCCAGGTTTTAAATAAGCTGTCGTCCTGCACAAAATAGGGATTTCGATGCGTTTCTTTCCATACATCCGGACCGATAAACAAATAATTATCGCCCATTTCATTAATGAATCCTGGTGCTTTTGTGCTAATAACAGTATATATACCACCTACTTTATTACATACTTCCCAGCTTACTTCAAAAACATAATCCGGGTTGATTATTTTCTTTGCCATAGTTTTATCAATTATTTCGATCTCGCAAATTTCTCTATTTTTCGCCTGTTAGTTTCTCTAAAACATACTTGACAGCAATCTTAACATCTGTTTTTGATGGTTTCTTTGCCTCAAGTTCCTGATTTATGCTTTTTTCCATTCTGATTCCCAGACTCTTGAAAATTTTATTTCTAAAATCCATTGAAAGATTTTGGATAGCATGTGCCAATAATCGGGGTTCAACATCCTTTAATAACACTTTAATTCTTGCAACTGTCAAGATATCAATCCGTGCAATAAGAAGACTTTCGTCTCCGTGAATTTTCTTGTTCCTTTTTATTGTTTGTAGCACGTTCGAATCCATAGCACTTTCAATACTCTCATTTTCTATTCGGCCCAATGATTTGCAACGCAATTCAAAATCTGACAATACATTCATATAGTTAATGAAGGCTTCATAGGGTGAAGCATATGGATTGAAGTACTTATGCACTTCGCCATCCGAGAACCATTTTGTGCACATGTAATAAAAATGATCGGAAGTCTGAAGTCTGAGCCAGTCATTTTGAAGGTCTTCATCGGTGCAGTTTTTCATACATTCTGCCAATTGGTAAAGTTTTCCTGAAGCATTGTCCTGGAGTTCGTTTCCTAACCATGCCGTAATATCTCTTTCTTCATCGGCCCATGAATTTGGATAAGGAACCTGAATGCCACCCGCCGACTGGTACAATTTAGTAACCTGTGAAGGGGTATTCATTTGAAAATCCTTATGAAGAATTATTTCGTTAATAAGCGATCGAATAAAATCAAAAATTCCGGTTTCCGCCCATTGGTGTTCGCCTATCGTCTCATAATCCATGAAGAGATTAATTACTTTTTGATCGGGGTCTGTTACCTCGAGCCAATGAATAAATTTATCTGCATCGAGTGGCCAATCAGCCCAACTTTGATTTGAAAAACGGAAAGCAATATCATCTGATAATCTGAAATTCCGTAAAAGTACTTTCAATCGGGGAGTCTGGGAGGAATGATATACATAGTTAGGACTTTTCCAGCCTAAAACATGTTTGGCACCTTCAGCAAGTATGGTATCAAAACCCATATCTGATACCATTTGTCCGATATCATCAGAAAATATTAACTCAGTATTTCGAAAAGCTTTCGTTTTGTAGCCAAATAAACGTTCAATTTCACCGGAATGCATTTTTACCTGACGCTCAAACTCCTCTTTGTTTTTTAAAGATGCCAGTGAATGAGAATATGTTTCTGCTAAAAACTCAACGCAGCCCGTATCTGCCAAACGCTTAAAGCTTGATATAACTTCCGGTGCATAAAGCTGTAGTTGTTCAAGGGCTGAACCACTGATTGAAAACGCGATTCGGAATTTTTTCCCAAAATGCTTAATCATTTCCAGAAACATATCATTGGCCGGCAAATAGCATTTTTCGGCCACCCGCTGAATGATATGCCGGTTTTGATAGTCATCGTAATAATAATGATCGGCACCGATATCAAAAAAACGGTATGTTCTCAGTCTGAAAGGCTGATGAATCTGAAAATATATACAAACTGATTTCATTATAAATCGTATTTAGGTTTTATATTGGACCGGCCGACCGGATATACTCATTTGTTTTGTTGAGAAATACTCTTGTACATAACTATATTTCAGGCACATAAATATCGTTATTGATAAATAATCACTCTGATTTTTGTTTGATTGCCATACGATAAACTGCTGAAACCTTTCGGGCAGCATTTTCCCATTTCAAACTATCTACTTCTTCTTTTCCATATTTGATAAAGGTGGATGATAAGGCTTCATAATTGAGAAGGCCATAAATTGAATCAGCCATGGCATTAACGTCCCAAAAATCAACTTTTATAGCATGTTTTAATACTTCCGCAACGCCTGATTGCTTTGAAATGACTACAGGAACATTGGAACGCATAGCTTCCAGGGGCACAAGTCCAAAAGGTTCAGATACTGAAGGCATTACAAAAACATCACTCAGGGCAAATAAGCGATCGATTTCATTTCCTTTTAAAAATCCGGTAAAATGAAAACGATTTCCCATTTTCAAACGGGCAACACGCCGGATAATTTTCTTCATCATATCCCCTGTGCCTGCCATAACGAATCGTACATCCGGATCGCGCTGTAAGACCTTATAGGCTGCCTCAACAAAATATTCAGGGCCTTTCTGATATGTAATTCGGCCTAAGAACGTAACTACTTTTTCCTGAATATGACGATGATAATCAACTACATCTTTATTTACCGGATCAATCGCATTGTGCACAGTAATAATTTTATCGGCTGGTATCCCGTAGCGGTCGATACATACATTTCGTGTGAAATTACTAACTGCAATAACGAGATCAGCCTCCATCATTCCACTTTTTTCAATTTCAAAAATGCGGGTATCTACATTGTCGCCGGTACGGTCAAATTCGGTGGCATGAATGTGGCATACCAGCGGTTTTCCGCTTACACGTTTTGCAGCAATACCAGCCGCATACGTTAACCAATCGTGCGCATGAATTACATCAAAATCGCGCGATGCGGCTACAGCAGAAGCAATAAGTGCATAACGTGAAACTTCTTCAAGAAGGTTATCACCATATTTTCCTGAAAATTCATAGCGTTGGCCCAGAACGGATTGCGTATATTTATGCTGTTCCAGTTCATCCATTGTAGCCAGATGCTCAAATACTTCTGCACTAACATATGGAATAATATTAGAACCCACTTCCATGTACTCTACCCTTTTCCAGAAATCAGCATATTCAGAATTTTCAAGGTCAATCTGAACATCGCTGGCATTAACCAAACGTACATACGATTGATCTTCATCGCCATATGCTTTTGGAACTACAAAAATTACGTCTACATCATTTTTTACCAAACCACGGGTAAGTCCATAACAGGCAGTTCCAAGGCCACCTGTGATATGAGGAGGAAACTCCCATCCAAACATCAATACTTTCATTCGGGTTATGGTTTAAATTCGATTATTATTTTCAAATTGTTCTATCATTTTTCCCATTCGTAATAATTCACCAATACTCCATGCCTGACTGATAGCACCAGCCGGGCGATGAGGTGGATCGCCATCATATATTTCTGAAATGCTACCTAAGCCATGCTCCATAATTTCCTGTTCGAAGCCCAAAAAAAGCTTGCGGACAAAAGCAAGTCCTGAACGTCCGTGAATTTTGAGGTATCCCTCAGTAAAATGACCTAATAACCATGGAAATACACTTCCCTGATGGTAGGCCATATCTCTTTGATATGCATCGCCAAAGTAAACCCCGATATAGTCAGGAGATTGGGGTGACAAAGTCCGAAGACCACGGTCGGTTAATAATTCACGTTTTATGGCACTGATAACCGCCTTTCTCCGCTCTTCACTTAAAGGTGAATATTCGAGCGAGGTGGCGAATACCTGATTAGGGCGCATGGTAACATCTTTATAGTCATTATTCACATAATCAGCCAGGTACATCCTGTCATTTAACCAAAAATTTTCGTTGAATGCAATTGCAATCTTTTCCGGAAGACTTTCCCACTGATTAACAAAATCATGATCACCAGCATCGGATGCTATTTCAAGCGCAAAACAAACGGCATTATACCAAAGGGCATTCACTTCAACGGGGCAACCCATGCGAGGTGTAACTGGTTTATTATCAATAATAGCATCCATCCATGTAAGAGCCTTATTTTCTCTTCCTCCGCTAATCAAGCCATTATCAAGCATATGTATCCCATAATGTGTACCATTTTTGTAGGATTCAAGAATAGAGATAAGCGCCGGTGAATAGTCATTCCACGATTTTGCCTTTTGACGGGTATAGGATGTCATTTGCTGTAATGTCCAAAAGAACCATAAGGGAGCATCTATGCTATTATATTCAGAACGGCTGTTTCCAAGAATATTTGGAAATAATCCATCTTTAAGCTCATTAATCATTGAGTTTATTACGGATTTACAGGTCTCAACTTTACCCTGCGACAGGGTTAGCCCGGGTAAAGCAATAAGTGTATCGCGGCTGAATCGGCCAAAGTATGGATATCCGGCTACAACCTGTGTTTTTCCATCACGCTCCACAATGAGTTGATCGGCTGAATTACGCAGGCAATTTTCAAAATTATCCCTTGGGATTCTGTTTTTCATCTCACTCTGAAACATCTTTCCTAAACCAGCAGGAATTATATCTTCAGTAGATGCCGTAAAAATGATGCTTTCGCCTTTTTTTATTGACATTTCAAAATATCCCGGTACAAAAAGGTCTTCATGTGCTTCGTAACCACGATCGATTTCTTTCTGATATTCAACCTGATAATACCAATCCGGAGCATGAACATACTCAGGTTCTTTCGAAAACTGCATAAATAAAGGCGTGTAACCTTTATAAAGTCTCATCTTAATTCCATTTTTAACATTCTGGGCCGATGTATCGGCATCAAAATTTGCCATGGTCAGAAAATGAACGTTACGGAATGCTGTAAAAGGCTTAAATCGAATACGCGTAGGCGAATGCGCTTCTATTAATTTATACCGAATCATAATCCTGTCCTGGCGCGACGCGAATAAAATTTCCTTGGTTAAAATAACCCCGCCAACCCGGTAGGTATACCTTGGTACAGCATCAATTTCATACATCCGGATATACTTATGCCCACGTGGATTATAAGTGCCACCTTTATACCTACGGATACCCAGATTAAACTCTTCGTCATTCTGAATAATAGTTTCATCCAATCCACTCAGTAAAACGTGATTATCATCATCGATTCCTGGTTGGGGACATACCAGTAAGCCATGGTATTTCCTAGTATTACAGCCTGCAATGGTTGTACAGGCATATGCACCCGCCCTGTTGGTTCTCAATTGCTCATGCAAAAGAGAAAACTCAAGGTTAATCATCTGATTTTTATCAAAACTAATGTATGACATACACTTAATATTCCTGAAAATGATTACAAAATTACGGCAAAATTGGACCAATTGCTTTATTACAATATTAAGTTAAAATAACGTAATTCCCTAAGAAAGGTTCGATAAAATAGTATTGTTTTTTACCGTGCTGGTCTGATTATATTTTATTTTCCAATACAATTAAATGCAGCAATATAATATGTGAATAAAATACTACACCGAAATTTCTGTATATCCATTCACTGTAATGTATATTATTTCAACGTTTAATTCATGAATTCACAGGTCCTAAAAAAGCCTTGAAATCTGATATTCCTAAAACTTCTTGTAATTTAGCATTTTTCCAAAACATCAAACCCATGTGGAAACGATTTTCAGGCCTGATGATTTTAGTCATCATAACAGCCACAGCAACAGCTCAGATTAATTCAAAAAAACCTTTACAAATTACGGATTACAATGTCTGGAAAGAGATTAAAAATCAAGGCATTTCAAGCAATGCTAAATTTGTATTCTGGGAAGAAAATCCATTACGAGGTGATGGAATTTTAAAAATATACGATATACATTCAAAAGAAGTACAGACTTTCATTAATGGTGAAAAACTGGAAATATCTTCAAATGAACGATTTTTGATTTACCGGCAAAAAGTTCCCTTTGATACCTTGAGAAAAGCGAAATTAAAAAAACTTAAGGACGAAAAACTTCCGAAAGATTCAGCCATAATCATCGATCTGAAAAACAACGAACGATATGGACTGGCAGCTGTAAAATCGATAAAAATGGCTGATAAAAAGCCCTGGGCAGTAGTCATGACTGAACCGGCAATCGAAAAAAAGGTCAATGATAGCGCTCAAATCAGTAAGAAAAAAATTAAGCCAAAAAAGGGCAAAGACAAAACATCACTTACCGATCTGTACATTATTAATGATGCGTTTTCACGGGAAGCAGTTGCTAAAAATGTAACGGAATGTGAATTTTCATTTAAAGGTGATGCACTCGCTTATATATACCATAATTCCGACAGTATTGATTCCTGTTTTGTTTACCATAAACCCTTCAATAAAAAAGCAGAGCGAATCCTTGCACTTCCTGGTCAGGCTCAAAAGATCAATCTCAGTGAAGATGGTCATCAAATTGTTTTCCTGTATTCATCCGACACATCAAAAATAAAATTCTACACCCTTTACTATTGGAATAGTGATTTCAAAAATGCCTTTCCTTTAAATCCCCGGAAGTCGGTAAACATTCCCGATGGATGGGAAACCAGTGCCAATTTTAAACCCTGGTTCTCAGAAGATGGTAACCGTATTTTTATTGGAACTGCGCCTAAAATCAAGGAATTACCAAAAGACACCTTACTTCCGGAAGAAAAAGCTGTTTTGGATATATGGAGTTGGAACGATCCGCTCATCATGCCCCAACAACTTAAAAACCTCGAAAAAGAAAAGAAAAGAAGCTACCTGGCGATGTACGACTTAAAGAAAAATCATCTGGTTCAACTTTGTACCGAAACAATGCCTGATCTGATTCTCCCGCCAAAAGGATTGGGCCAGGCAGGTTTGGGTGTTTCTGATATTGATTATCAACAACTGCAAAGCTGGGATGGCCGATACGCCGACTATTATTACGTTGATTTAAACAATGGGAATCGAAAACTTCTATTAAATAAATATAGTTCAGGCGGAAGCCTTTCTCCCGATGGAAAATATCTGATTTATTATTCAGGAATCGATTCATCATGGAATGAATTAAACACTTCAAATCTGGAAAAAAGAAATCTGACATCCAATCTGAAGGTAAGTTTTACCGATGAGGAGCACGATACACCCGATGAAGCAAATTCGTACGGTTTGGCAGGATGGACCAATGCAGGAGAAATCCTGATTTACGACCGCTTTGATATCTGGAAATTGAAACCCGGCGAGCATAAAGAAATGATTTGCATCACCCGGGGATTTGGCAGAGAAAATCAGATAAGGCTAAAATATTTCAAAACGGATAAGGACGAAAAATGGATTTCGGATAGCAAGGTATTTTTTCTAAAAGGTTTTAATGAAAAAACAAAGGGTTCATCCATTTATTCGCTTTTAAATCTAAAATCGGCCGCAGTCAATCTTCATATACATGGTGATTTCCGTTTATCAACACCCATTAAGGCGGAAAATTCAGATCATTTTATTTTTACAAGAGAAACATTTAATGCGTTTCCGGATCTTTATTTAACGGCCACAAGTGATCTGACAAATGCACTCCGTTTGTCCGATGCTAACCCACAACAAACAGATTACAATTGGGGAAATGTTTCATTATATGAATGGACATCAACCTCCGGAATAAAGCTACAGGGCTTACTGTATCTACCTGAAAATCATGTGGTGGATACACCCTTACCGTGTATTGTCTATTTTTATGAAAAATACAGTGATGGACTATTTGCTTATCATAGTCCTCGCCCGACGCGCTCTACAATATCTTTCTCGTATTATGCTAGTAATGGCTATGCCGTTTTTGTTCCGGATATCGTATATCAGACCGGTACGCCGGGCGAAAATGCCTTCGACTGTATTGTTAGTGGTGTGGAATCCCTTATTTCAAAAGGAATTATTGATAAAAATCATATCGGAATTCAAGGACAAAGCTGGGGTGGTTATCAGGTAGCGTATCTGGTAACGCGCACCAATTTATTTAAGGCTGCAATGGCTGGTGCTCCGGTTTCCAATATGACCAGCGCATATGGAGGTATACGCTGGGGATCGGGTATGAGCCGTATGTTTCAATACGAAAAAACCCAAAGTCGAATTGGTGCTACTTTATGGGAAAATCCAGAACTTTACATCAAAAATTCGCCCTTGTTTTTCGCTCCTCAAATCAACACACCTTTGCTTATAATGTCAAACGATAACGATGGTGCTGTACCCTGGTATCAGGGCATTGAACTTTATACGGCCATGCGCAGACTTCAAAAACCTGCCTGGCTCTTAAACTATAACAATGACGAGCATAATTTAAAGGCCGAAAGCTGGGGTAACCGCATGGATTTATCAATCCGTATGCAGCAATTCTTTGACCATTATTTAAAAAATGCTCCCGCTCCTATCTGGATGAAAGATGGCCTACCGGCTATCAATAAAGGATTTGAATTAAGACTCGAAACAGAATAAATATGATGAATTTTGAAACCACCCTGCGGGTTCGCTATGCCGAAACCGATAAAATGGGATACGTTTATTACGGCAATTATGCCATGTATTATGAAGTTGGTCGCGTAGACATGCTCCGCCAAATGGGAACAAGCTACAGGCAGCTCGAAGAATCGGGCGTAATGATGCCCGTGGTGCATATGGAGTGTAATTATAAACGTCCGGCAAAATATGACGATTTACTTACAATTAAAACAGAAGTCCTTCATTTCACAGGAACCCGAGTTGAATTTAAATATGAGGTGTCGAACGAATCCGGACAATTATTAAATATTGGTCGTACGACCCTGGTTTTCATTGATTCCGAAACATATAAACCCTGCAAATCGCCCGATTGGTTTACAGAACTGATTTTAACTCACTTCCCAATGAATTGATTTCTTCTGTAATGTGCCGCATGGATCATTGAAATCAATATTCCTTTGGGCAATTACATCGAAGAAAACACATACAAACCTTTTTGAATGAATAGCGCAGAAAGTACGTTCATATCTGAATTAAAAAAAAGTCTGAACTCTGAAGTCCATACTGATGAGTGCAGGCGCTTGATATATTCTACCGACGCCTCGGCATACAAAGAAATGCCTTTGGGGGTCGTTATTCCGGAAAATCAGGAAGAATTGAAAACCATTATTCAACTTTCTTCCAAACACAGAGTAGCTCTAATTCCCAGGGCTGCCGGTACTTCCCTGGCGGGTCAGGTAGTGGGAAATGGATTGGTGGTTGATATTTCGAGATTGAACAAGATTATTGAAATCAATTCAAATAAAGCATATGCCATCGTTGAACCAGGCGTAGTTCTGGATGAATTAAATCAGGAATTGTATCAGCACGGGCTGATGTTTGGTCCCGAAACATCCACTTCTAACCGATGCATGATGGGTGGCATGGTTGGTAACAATTCTTGTGGTTCTCATTCACTTATATATAATAGTACGCGCGAGCACACATTATCGATGAAGGTTTGGCTGAGTGATGGCAGTCAGGCAGAGTTTAAATCCATTTCCACGCATGAATTTCAGGAAAAACTGAAAATCAATTCTCTAGAAGGAGAAATATACCGACAAATCCACCGACAATTATCTGATCCAGCGGTTCGCCAAGAGATTTCCGATCAATTCCCTGATGCACGCCTCGAAAGACGGAATACCGGATATGCTGTTGATTTATTATCGCATTCAAACTGTTTTGCAGAATCCGGTCCCGATTTTAACTTTTGTAAACTGCTGGCGGGCTCTGAGGGCACTCTGGCATTTTCTTATGAAATTAAAATTGGTCTGGTTCCCCTTCCTCCGAAGCATTCAGCATTGCTCTGTGTACATCTCAACAGTGTAAAGGAGTCACTTCTGGCTAACCTGATAGCTCTAAAACATAAAGTAGTAAGTATAGAGCTGATGGACAGAGCCATCCTTGAACTTACCAAAGAAAATATTGAACAAAGGAAAAACCGCTTCTTTGTTGAAGGCGATCCGGGAGCCATTTTGATTGTCGAATTTTCGTTGGATAATCCGGACCATATTCAAACCGAATCAGAAAAACTTATCGAAGCCTTAAAAGAAAAATCGTTGGGTTATCATTTCCCGATGATTTATGGTGCTGACATGAAAAAAGTCTGGAACTTAAGAAAAGCCGGACTTGGAATTCTATCCAATATGCCCGGTGATGCCAAACCAGTGCCTGTAATTGAAGATACTGCCGTTCATCCGGAACAGTTGCCGGACTATATTGCTGAATTCGACCAAATGTTGAAGACTTTGAATCTTTCCTGTGTTTATTATGCACATATAGCCACCGGAGAGCTTCACTTAAGGCCCGTACTGAATTTGAAACTCGAAGAAGATGTTATAAAATTCAGGAAGGTGGCCGACGAAACAGCACAATTGATAAAGAAATACCGTGGAAGTTTCAGCGGAGAGCATGGCGATGGCCGTTTGCGGGGTGAGTTTATTCCTTTTCTTGTCGGAGAAAAAAACTATCAGCTATTCAGAGAAATAAAACAAACCTGGGATCCTTATGGCATCTTTAATCCAGGTAAAATTGTAAATACGCCTCCCATGGATGGTCATTTACGGTATAAGCCCGGCCAAAAGACGCGGGAAATTAAGACCTATTTCAATTTTGATAAAGATCATGGAATTATTAGAGCGGTTGAACGTTGTAATGGATCAGCCGATTGCCGGAAAACGGAGAAAATTGGCGGCACCATGTGTCCGAGCTATATGGCTACCCGCGACGAAAAAAATACGACCCGGGCACGGGCTAATATTCTCCGGGAATTTCTAACGACTTCTAAAAAATCAAATCCTTTTGACCATCCGGAGATTTATGATGTGCTCGATTTATGCCTTTCGTGCAAAGCATGTAAATCAGAATGTCCTTCCAATGTTGATATGGCCAAACTCAAAGCAGAGTTTTTACAACATTATTATAACGAACACGGAGTTCCCTTGCGTGCACAACTCATAGCAAACATTCATAAAACGTATAAATTAGGCAGTTACGTAAGGCCGCTGTACAATGCGGTGATGAAAAACCAATTTTTAACAAATGCTTTTAAACAGATTACAGGCTTTGCTGTAGAGCGTGGAATGCCTTTATTAAGTAAGCAGAACCTATACTCCTATTATAATACATATAAAAAGAACCGGCCATCCGGAAAGAAAGTTTATCTATTTGCCGACGAATTCACGTCGTATACCGAAGCCCACATTGGAATTGCTATGATTACGCTTCTCGAAAAGCTGGGTTACGAGGTTCACATCCCCAAACATGATATCAGTGGAAGAGCGTATATCTCGAAGGGACTATTGAAAAAAACAAAAAGGATAGCCGAAAACAATGTCGCTCTTTTAAAAGACATTATTACTGACAAAACACCGCTAATAGGTATTGAACCATCAGCCATTTTGAGCTTTCGTGATGAATACCCGGAATTGGTTGATGAAAGCATGACAAAAGATGCATACCTTTTAGGAAAGAATGCACTGATGCTCGAAGAATTTATTTGTCGCGAGATGGAAGCGGGCAATATCCTGCCTCAACAGTTTAATACGAAGAAATACAAATTTTGGTTACATGGCCATTGCCAGCAAAAAGCCATAGCCTCTACCCTGTCTACATTGAAAGCACTTAAAGCATCCGTTGAAGTGGAGGTAATCGAAATAGCCTCAGGTTGCTGTGGTATGGCCGGTTCCTTTGGTTTTGAAAAGGAACATTATGATATTTCTATGAAGGTTGGGGAGCTAAAATTATTTCCAGAAGTCCGAAAAATGGAAAAAACCGGACTGTTGATTGCACCCGGTACTTCATGCCGTCACCATATTTTGGAAGGATCTGGTAAAAAATCGCTTCATACAGCGGAGGCTTTATTGTTGATTATTAAAGAATTATAAAACAAATATGACTCTCGGATATTTTGTTTTCCAAAATTTGGAATGGATTTTTTTAATTCTGTATCATTCGTCGATATATCTATATTTATTTCATTGTTTTTCAGACCGTTATAATAACGGTACGCTTATTGTTCTATTGGAAATAGCTTAAAACAGTTAAATTGAATTTCACTTAAAACATTGAAGAATATGAAAAAACTACTCGGATTTCTGATCCTCGCAGGCGTACTTCTTGTCTCTTGTAGCAAGGAGGAGGCTCAGGTAAATCAAGGCAATTTTGATGATAAAGTTGTCGTAAATAATAACGCCGGAGATTTAAGTTCTATGTTCACCGTTGTTGATCAACCAATCGTTTTAAACACGAGCGGTTTAAAGGCAACCAACAATCCTCCTATGCTCACCCTTAAAGGACGTTTTGATAGTCCTGTCGTTAATGGAGCAATCCTAAGTTCTTCGCACGTGTACTACAGTGCAAGTGATCCAAACTACGTTTATGCAACTTTCCACGCTAGGGGTGAAGATTACGCCGGTGCTGTTGTTGTGTTTGATGTAAGCGGTCTTGGTGTTCCAACTCCAATTTCTATGATGACATTCACCAAAACTGATTTCAACGCTTTAACGATTGGAAGCATTGCTGGTCAAGACTATATTTTCCTTGCTGGTTCTAATAAAGCTTGGGGTGCCATTGTAATTAAAACCAAACTCATTGATGGTTACATCTCTCAGAATTTTGATGACATTACTTATACTAAATTAAACGAAGGTACTCTTAATCCTTATGCTGCAACTAACGTAGCTTCAGCAAACAGCGTGTCTTTTGTTACTAGAACTGGTTTACCTCATTATGACGTATTCGTTGCAGCTGGCTTCACTAATGGTGCTGTTTACCGTTATGATGCAGCAACAATGATTCTGAGAGAAGCTCAGACAGTTATGCCTGGTGCCAAATTTACAACTGTAATTCCTGTTGATCCTCCAAAACTTCTTGCTCTTCAGTCAGGTGGAACGGCTAATGGTAAAGTTTATTGTTATGATTTCGATGATACTACCTGGACACTTCCTATGGTTCCAACTGCTACATGGCCTATGAATCTTGGATTTTCGATCAATCACCAATATGCCGCTGGTGCGTACGATGATGCAGGTAAAAATACTTTATTCCTCCGTGGAGACACAATGTATGTTGCTGCTGGTAAAAGTGGAATGAAAGCTTATGATGTAACCACTAAAGCATTGCTATATCAAGCACCATTTGATATGCTATCCCATGGTAATACCAATGGTGTTAGTGCCGATACTGACTATGTTTACATGGCCAATGGCGAAGATGGACTTTATCTTGGAAAAGTTGAAACTTATGGTCCTTTGACAAGCGTACTGAGTATCGTTGGCTATTGGGACAACAGTAATGTAAATGGTCCCGCAGGTCAAATTGCTAGTGCCAATATGGTTACTTCAACTGGTACATACATTTTTGTTGCCAAAGGTGTAGAAGCTGGATTTGGTGGATTAGCAATTCTTGCCAAACCATAATACCTAAGCTTTCTTACGATTTAAACCCGAACCCATTGTTCGGGTTTTTTTGTGCCTGGCTGCCCCCTACCCCTTCCCCTAATCCTGCCCCCATCCCTAACCCTTCCCCCACACGGGGGAAGGGAATAACCGTTATCCCCCTTGGAAAAAGGGGGGCAGGGGGGATTTGTCTTTATTTGCCTTATCAACTAAACGCTTTTTAAATTCGTCCGAGTAGTTGTTTACTTCTTTCATTTTAATCCTGTTTTAAGTTGACATTTATTATTGATTTTTGTCAACCTATTTCAGGACAAGTTCCTGCCCCCTTCCCTAACCCTTCCCCTGCCGATAGCTATCGGCAGGGGAAGGGAATAAATTTTGGTTACGGTCACACCCTTCCCCCAATTGGGGGAAGGGCCGGGGATGGGGGCTAAATCACCTTAGCCGATTGTCGTACGAAGGGCCGGGGATGGGGGACAGAAAAAAACCACTATAATTTCAGAATGGGGAAGCATTACATAGGCTGGAATACATATTTTCATATTGATTATTTATAAGTAACTAATTACAAGCTTATTATGGTTTTGGTATAATCTTTGGCTAATGGTATGTAGAACATAGAATACTATCCAAATAATTATAATACCATGAAAAAACTATTAGCTTTATTTTTTGTCGCCAGTATATTCTTCGTCTCTTGTACCAAAGAGGAAGTTATACCGGAGCCAACCGTAAACCCCAACGATGAAGTTTATCAGGTTAACAACAACGACCTGGAACTAAGTCAACGCTTGACTTTTATTAACGAACCCCTAAAATTAGACGGAATTCTCAAGTCGGGCAATCCTACTTTTACCCTGTTGGCCGAAGCTGCAAGCCCAACGGTTAATGGTGTAAAATTAAGTGCTTCCTTCGTTCTTAAAAGAGGCAATAACATTTACGTTTCATACCATGAAAGAGGAAATGGATATGGCGGTGCTATCGTTGTTTACAACGTTTCCAATATCACCAACCCCACCATTATTTCTCAAATGACTTTTACAAAAACGGATATTAATGCTGTCGATATCAATCAGGAAGGTACTTTTATTTATCTGGCCGGTTCAAATCGCTCAAAAGGCGCTGTAGTTCTTAAAACCAGCCTTTTGAATACCGGAGCACTTTCTCAAAACTTCGGCAACATGAGCATTACCAAAGTTGGCGAAGCCTATTCAGCCAATGGTGTTATCCAGGGTGGTAACTGGGTGTATGTTTCAGCAGGCAACTCTGTTGGTGGTTTGTATATGTACAACAAAAATACCATGGCTTTCGAAGACGCTGATTATTACACAGGCGCAAAATATTCGACAGCAAACGGTCGGGCAAACGGAAAGAATCACCTTTCATTTGAGGCTGGCCCCACTTCATCCTACTTACACGTTTACGTTATTGGTACCGATGATACGCAAGTTGAGCGTGTTTTCAGTGTTGGACCTACTACCCATCAGAATGTAGAACCAGAATTTGTAAATTTTGGTAAGAATGCCATGTTCATTAAACCAAACTCAGATATATGTTATATTGCCCGTGGAATGTACGGAATGAAAGCCTTTAAAATTACAAATGGTGCAATGGTTTACAAATCACCCGAAGGAATGATTACCAATGGAAATACCAATGGCGTAGGTGCTGATAATGATTTTGTATATATGGCGAATGGTGCACAGGGCTTGTTTATTGCGGCTCCTCCGGTAAATGGAAGCACACTAAATATTGTAGGTGTTTGGGACGACCCCAATTACCCCGGTAGCGCCAATATGGTTTATTCGGATAACACACACATTTTTGTAGCCAAAGGACAGGAAGGTGGACTTAAAATTCTTTTGAAAACACTTTACCTTCCATAAAGACAATGCGTTTTTAGAGATAAAAACGTTTTAAACCCTTGTTAAGCATGAAGCGGGCCGGTGAGAAATCATCGGCCTTTTCATTTTTAGGTCAATCGATTTCGTTAACGATTGCAACAAACAAAAAATTTAAAACGTACAGACCTCACTCCTATCCTGAAGTTTACCAGAATCAATAAAGCAATTCTAATACGGTAAGATCAGCATCCGGGCATTTTTCGTGAAACATATCAAACACAAGCTCTTCATCAAGCAATCGAACATCTGCTATCACCAGGCACTGCATTTCAAAAGTTGTATCAACAATTTTAACTTCCTTATCTTTTATAATCTTCATAACCGCATTCATCTGTTCATACGGATACGTTATTCGGAATCTTCGAAATATTGTCCGGATTTCTGGAGAACCCGCCTCAATCGCTTCTGAAGAGGCCGTTTTATAAGCATTAATAAGTCCGGGGACACCCAGTTTTGTTCCTCCAAAATACCTGACTACAATAATTAATGTATTCGTTAGCTGTTTTGACAATATTTGGCCATGAATCGGGCGAGCTGCCGAACCCGAAGGTTCTCCGTCATCATTTAAGCGATATCGTACTCTATCCTGATCTAAAACCCAGGCATAACAATGATGTCTGGCATCATAATACTCATTTTTTATCCGATCAAGAACCGCTTTTATCTCTTCCTCATTAAAAACCGGATTAGCAATCGCAATGAATTTACTGCCTCTGTCCTTAAATATACCTGTAGATTGGCCGGATAAGGTGATGTATTGATCAGATTCGATGGTCATTCGACAAAAATACAGAAAGCCCCCGAAAAACAGCATATAGATGATTGGAATTGATAATTACACTTTCTCAATTTTTCTCTCGTGTTATGATGGAATTACTTCCACAAATTTTTAAGAAATCAACAAAGAAACTGACTCTATGGACGAGAAATTTTTGTTTTTTAGACTTTTTTAAGCTGTATTTTAACAAATATAAATTAAAATCAAAAGAAATCATGAACATTGTATTCATTAAAATACTGATAATCAATTATTTAAAATTATAAAATTGTATTTTTTGAAAAAGTTAATAAGTTTCTTAAGAAATGTTAAAAAAAATATAGAAATCATAATTGGTACATTCAAAAAGGGTTGTATCTTTGCGTCGTAATTAAAACTAAAAACCATCATGAAAAAGATCAATTTTTTCCTTATCGGTGCTGCTCTCGTTGCTTTCGTAGCTTGCGGTCCTAGCGCAAAAGAACTCGCTGAAAAAGCTCGTCAGGATTCTATCCGTATTGCTGATTCAATCACTATGGTTGAGCAAGAACAAGCTATTGCTGATAGCATTGCTACCGCTGCTTTAGAGCAGGCTCGCCTCGATTCAATTGCTACTGCTGAAGCAGAAGCTGCCGCTAAAAAAGGTAAAAAATAAGAAATTACCAGACGTCTTTATTAAGGAGTGGCTTTGCCACTCCTTTTTTTATTATAATTTTATCGGTATGAATTTTAAACTCATTTCCGATTTTAGTCCTACCGGTGATCAGCCGGAAGCAATTCGACAGCTCACCGAAAGTATACAACGTGGAGAACATGCTCAGGTATTACTTGGTGTAACGGGTTCAGGAAAAACGTTTACGGTGGCCAATGTATTGGAAAAGCTGAACCGTCCAACGCTTATTCTCAGTCACAACAAAACACTCGCAGCACAGTTATACGGAGAGTTTAAGCAATTTTTCCCGGAGAATTCTGTTGAATTTTTCGTGTCGTATTATGATTATTATCAGCCTGAAGCTTACATTCCTACCACAAATACATATATTGAGAAGGATTTAAGCATCAATGAAGAGATCGAAAAGCTACGATTGAGCACGACTTCTGCATTGCTTTCCGGAAGAAGAGATATTATTGTTGTTTCATCGGTATCATGTATTTATGGTATCGGAAATCCGGACGATTTTTCTCAAAATATTATCCGCATGAATATCGGAGACAAAATCCACAGAAACCGTTTTCTATTGGATATGGTTGCTGCATTGTACTCGAGAACGGAGGCAGAGTTTAAACGAGGAAATTTTCGTGTAAAAGGTGATACCGTTGATGTTTTTCCAGCCTATGCGGATTTTGCTTATCGTATTGTTTTTTGGGGTGATGAAGTGGAGGATCTTGAGGTTATCGATCCAATTTCCGGGCATAGAACGGAAACATTGACAAATATGACCATTTTCCCTGCCAATATTTTCGTAACTTCTCAGGACAGTATGAAAAATGCGGTCAAAGACATTCAGGACGATTTATTTAAACAAATCGAATATTTTAAACAAACGGGTAAACATCTTGAAGCCAAACGATTAGAAGACAGAGTAAATTACGATTTGGAGATGATGAAAGAGCTGGGGTATTGTCCGGGAATTGAAAATTATTCGCGATACTTCGACGGCAGGAACCCTGGAAGCAGACCCTTTTGCCTTATCGACTATTTTCCTGACGATTTTCTCTTCGTCGTTGACGAAAGTCATGTCACCGTTCCACAAGTTCGTGGCATGTACGGAGGCGATCGAAGCAGAAAACTGAATTTGGTTGATTATGGATTTCGCTTGCCCTCGGCTCTTGATAATCGTCCACTGAAATTTGATGAATTTGAAGGAATGATTAATCAGGTTATATATGTTAGTGCAACTCCTGCTGAGTATGAATTACAGCAAAGCGAAGGGATTGTCGTAGAACAAGTTATACGCCCGACAGGTTTACTTGATCCTCAAATAGAGGTCAGGCCAAGTTTAAATCAGATAGATGATTTACTGGCAGAAATTGAATTAACGGTTAAGCGAAAAGAAAGGGTATTGGTAACCACGCTTACAAAGCGCATGGCAGAAGAATTGACGAAATATTTTGCCCGCATTGGCATAAAATGCCGGTATATTCATTCGGATATTGAAACGCTTGAAAGAGTTGAAATAATGCGTGATTTACGAATGGGTGTGTTTGATGTATTGGTAGGCGTAAATTTACTTCGTGAAGGACTTGATTTACCGGAGGTTTCGCTGGTAGCCATCCTTGATGCTGATAAAGAAGGTTTTTTACGTTCAGAACGCTCACTAACTCAAACGGCAGGCAGAGCTGCACGCAACATCAATTCTAAAGTAATTATGTATGCTGATAAAATAACCAACAGTATGCAGAAAACAATGGACGAAACACTTCGCCGGCGGGATAAGCAAATGGAATACAATATAAAGAACGGAATAACTCCCACGCAAATCATTAAAAATACTCAATCTATTTTAGGTCAGACTGCCGTGGCCGATTCAAAAAAATATTCCAATAAAGCATATTACGATAAGGAAGAAATAAACATAGCAGCCGATCCATTGGTTGCCTATATGAATCCGGATCAAATAAAAGAAATGATTGATTCTTCCAAAAAAAACATGGAAAATGCTGTAAAGGAACTTGATTTCATTGCAGCAGCACGATTTCGTGATGAAATATCACAGTATAAAACACTTCTCGAATCCAGGTTAAATCATTAATTTTCAATACAAATAATCAAAGAGCGAATTTATTTGTTTATAAGATTGTGAATAAATATCCTTATTAAGAATTAATTTGTGGCAGTTAATTGCAGGCTCCATGCTATATTTGTATGGGTCTAAATACTGTTGAAAACTATACTAAAATGAAGACGAAACGGATACTTGTTATTGATGATGAATTAAGCATCAGGCTTCTACTCGAAAACTATCTAAAAAAAACGTATGAGGTGGTCAGTCTGAATAATGGAGAAGAAGGACTTATCTGGCTACAAAAAAACATTCCCGAATTGATTATTTGCGATATTCAAATGCCATTAATGAATGGATATGACTTTATCAAAAACGTAAGAGCATCTGGTTTCTTAAAGCACACACCGATAATCATGTTATCAGGAGAAGAAAGTAGTGACAGCCGTGTAAAGTGCTATAAGCTTGGAGCTCAGGATTTTCTTTTAAAACCTTTCAACATACAGGAATTGGATCAAGTAATTTTAAAAAATATTAATCCCATCCATTACGCGATAGAATGGTAAACCAAATCACAATGAGTGAAATAGGAATAATTCATTTCTTATATATTGGTGAAAATCAAGTGGTTGTCGACATGCTCGCCTCTAAACCTGATTTGGTTTCTTTTCATCATGTTGAGAATGCATTAGAAGCTGTTCAGTATATAAAATCTAATTCTAAAGTCAGGGCCATCCTATGTGAAGCCTGGTTACTTGGAGTAACAGGAATTAGTTTTTTTGAATTTCTTAAAACAACACCAATTGCAGGTTCTCGCCAAATCCCTTTTTTCCTTCTTAATAAAGATTTTGATCAAAAACTATATAAAGAAGCCGTGTTGGCCGGTGTTGATGATTATTTCACACAACCATATAACCTTGATAATATTATTCTTCGCACAAATTTTTCGAATAAGTACTATCAACTATTTGTAAATCAGGATTTGGAAGGCAGGAAACCGGAAGAATTTAATATTGATTCCAAAAAGCGAATTTTCGACATTGTTGTTGCTGGTGGTATACTACTGTTCGCATCACCCTTTTTGGCAATTATTTGTTTTGCCATTTGGGCCGAATCAGGATTTAAAGGAAAAGTATATTATACTTCCAAGCGTTTCGGGAGATATCGGATTTTTGATTTTTATAAGTTAAGAAGTATGTACCTCGATGCTGACAAAAGGTTAAAAGAAGTCAGACATCTTAACCAATATGCTTCTGCTGAAGTTGAAATGAACGATGATAATATGGTTTGCCCTTTTTGCAGTAAACTGATTGAAGGCCAATATTGTTCTAATTTATTATACGACGGTGGGCAGCAGGTTTGTGAATATATTTTTCTTACAACCAGAAAGAAAAAAGGTCAGGCTGCATTTCTGAAAATTAAAAATGACCCACGCGTAACCGTTGTTGGAAAATTCATTCGAAATACCAGTATTGATGAATTACCACAATTAATTAATGTTTTAAAAGGAGATATGTCGATTGTTGGTAATCGTCCCCTACCCCTCTACGAAGCCTATTTACTTACATCCGATCAATACAGTGCCCGGTTTGGAGCACCAGCTGGTATAACGGGTTTATGGCAGGTTGAACTCAGAGGTAAAGGAGGCGTTATGAGTGAGGAAGAACGTAAAAGTCTGGACAATATATATGCTGAAAATCATTCATTCTGGGGTGATATTAAACTGATTTTGAGAACTATACCTGCACTATTTCAAAAAGAAAACGTATAATATGATTAAAAAACTCTTATTTTTTTTCATCCTCGCCTTTTCTTTTCATCATCTTGCCGCTCAAGAGAATGAGCAAGGGGTGTTTGATCCTATTACGGACGATATCACAAAAAAAATACCCCCATTAGAAGCCCTCATCGATTCAGCAATTGCTAATTCGCCTTATTTAAAATTCAGAGATGCACAAATTGTGATAAATCACTACAAATACCTCAATGATCGCTCGCAACTACTTCGTGATATTGGTTTTAGCATCGAGGCACGCTTTGGCAAATATGATAATTATTCGGAAAATAACACCACAGGCGTACCCATTTATACAGGCTCAGCCCGTAATGAGTGGAGGTATGGGGCTGGTGCATATATAAAAATTCCTCTTTACGATTTAACGAATCGCAAAACAACAATCAACCTGGCGAAAAAAGAGGTTGAACAGGCCATAAATTATAGAAATACCCTTGCCTATGAGATTCGCCGTGATATCATCGTGATGTATAACGAATTAATTCTCAAGCAACGCTTGCTTAAAATAGCGAGTGATAATATGATTACGGCCGAATTACAAATGCAATTGGCCGAAAAACAATTTATGAGTGGTCAATTGCCACTGGGAGAATTGTCACGAATGACTGATTTACACGCCCGTGCAAAAATGTCGTATGAAGAAAATAAAATCGCTTTCCTTAACGCATATAAGCTGCTTGAAATTTTGGTGGGGGTAACTTTTAATTTAATGAATAGTATCCAGTAATTATGGATGTATTAAAGATACTTAAAATACTGCAGAAGAATCTGTTTCTTATCATCATGGTTCCGGCCATTATGGTAGTTATAACGAAGTATCTTACCCGAAATGTAACTTTAAAGTATGAATCCGAAACGACAATTTATACTGGACTAGCCTCTGGTTATTCACTCGATCAAAGTAAGGGCTTCAATTTATTTGCTACCAATAACCAGTTTGATAATCTTATCAATATAATAAAATCGCGCGAAGTAGCATCTGAAGTTGCCATCCGTTTGTTTACACGTAATTTAATGCTTAACTCCTATGATGTTACGTATATATCAAAAGAAAATTACAATACCATTCAAACCAAAACGCCCCAGTATATAAAGGATCTGTTAATATACGAACACGCTGATACCCTTAACGGTATTATTCATAGTTCCGCTGGGCAAAGCGAAACTGATTCTGTCTTCCTTGAAAGTGGCGATTATATTGTTAATGATAAAATGTTTCATGTAGTTGATGAAGATGAGAGTATTTTCTCACTTTCAGCATCCTATGGAATTCCCGTTAGTGAACTATTGAACGCTAATGAATTAGTATCACCGGTTTTAAGGCCAGGTCAGGTAATAATCGTTAAACAGGCGGGCATAGAAGATGAAGGTAGAAATGGTATGTATAAAGATACACTTCATGGTAAGATTGTGATGTCTCCTAAGACGGTGAGTTTATTTGAAAGAAATGTAAAACGACTAATGGCTTATGCCAACGAATCTGATACAAATTACATATACAAACTCCTGAATTCTTCAAATGCTTTCTATTCGGTATCGGCCATTTCTTCCATTAATGTTAGAAGAGTACAAAGCTCTGACCTTGTAACTCTTAAATATACCACCTTTGATCCCGGAATCTGTCTTCAGACTTTAATTACTATAACAGATGTATTTATTCGTAAACATAAGAACATCAATGAAAATCAATCAGATGCCGTTGTCAGGTACTTTATCAATGAAGTAAACAAATCAGCCTACCGTCTAAAAACAGCTGAAGACCGTTTACTGGAATTTAATAAGCAAAATAATATTATTAACTATTACGAACAAAGTAAAGCAGTAGCCAATGTTAAAGAGGAACTCGACATGGCATATCAAAGTGAGCAGGTTCGTTTTGAATCGGCCGCTGCTGTAATTAAACGATTAGAAGATAAGCTGTCGCAACAACAACAGATCCAGCTAAAAACATCTGAAATGCTTAAGCTGCGGACGGAGCTTTCAGATGTTTCGACGAAGCTTACGATATCAGAGATTTTTCAGGAAACAGAGCCAAAAAATCGTATTAAAGTTGAAGACCTCAAAAAAGATAGCGACAAGCTGAAAAAAGATTTGCAATCACAATTGCAGCAACTATATAATTTATCGGCAACCACCGATGGTTTGGCTTATACGAATATACTTCAAAACTGGCTCGACAACGTCGTGATTTTTGAAGAAAGCAAAGCAGCCATGAAAGTAATTTCGGCCCGTATCAGGGACTTTTATGAGTATTATAAGACTTTTGCCCCTCTGGGAGCTACACAAAAAAGGATTGAGCGCGAAATCAATGTTGCAGAACAGGAATATTTGTCATTATTACATAGTTTGAACCTGAGTAAATTAAAGCAACAAAACATCGAACTTTCGTCGAATATTAAAGCCGTTGACCTCCCATATTTCCCATTAAAAGCCCTCAAAGGAAAGGAAGGCCTTCTCGTGATAGCAGCCGGAATGTTTGGATTGTTATTTGTATTATTCATCATTCTAGCCTTGGAATATCTTGATAATACCATTAAGACCCCTGAGCGTCTTGAACTATTGACCAAACTTCGCATTGCAGGTGTTTTTCCGAAAGTTATCCGAGCCAACAAAATTTACAACCTTTCCTTCATTTTTAACCGACTGATTGAATTATTGGTTCAGAATATCCATTTACAACAAAATCAGATAGCCAGTCAGAGTTCTCCGTTTTTCGTTGTGGTAATAAGCCCTCTTCCCAAGGAAGGGAAAACATTCATTATTTCACGATTAGTAAATAAAATGCGTGAATTTGGCGATTCTGTTGCGTTTCTTACCGTTGAAGGTAAACCTTCGAATATTTCAAATTCGTCATCAGTAACAAAACCTACTCGCCGCAAACCAAGCAAACTTTATACTCAATCTGAGCTAATTCCTTCTGTTGAATCATCACCTGATAATTTCTATTATAAGGCAGATTATGCCTTTGCAAGTGCCCGAACGCTAAATGACTTGGAAATTTCCGGTGAAAAACCTTTTTGGAATTCCTATAAAGTGGTCTTTCTAGAATTGCCTTCGATTATCAATTTTAATTATCCGATTGAGTTACTTAAAAAATCAGATGTAAGCATACTGTTAGTTCGTTCAAACCGCACCTGGCGTAAAAGTGATGGACTTGCATTAAATACAATTGTTAAATTATTGAAAGAGAAGCCATTTGCAATTCTTAACGGAGTTGAAATGGAGGTTATTGATACTGTACTTGGCGAATTACCAAGAAAGCGCACATGGATCCGGCGGAAATTCAAACGCCTTATTTCCTTACAAGTTCATGAAAAACAAAATCTTAGTTAATCCGAATGAAAAAATTATTTCATAATATTATTAAGGATAATAATTTTTTGTCGTTAACAGGAAATGTGGTTATGGCAGGCTTTGGCCTGGTTGTATTTGCTATGCTGGCGCGTTCTTTTGAAACTGAGATTTTTGGCGAATGGGTGATTTATCTGACATCGGCCACTTTTGTTGAAATGTTTCGATTTGGACTGACCCGAACTGCTCTAATTCGATTTCTTTCCGGTGCAAATGGAGTGGATCGCCGGAGATTTATAGGTTCCAATTATATGATTGGACTTATATCTACCATCATTATCATCATCATCATTTATTTTTTCTGGTTCCTCTTTAAAGAACCGATTACAGAAAAAGGTTATGCTTTGTTTTTTATCTGGTATCCGATTTTAGCCATAGCCAACTTACCTTTCAACAATGCCCTGACCATCATGCAAAGTGAAGAAAAGTTTAAAGAAATTCTGGTTATCCGCCTAATAAATATGGTAAGTTTTGCCGGATTGCTTTGTTGGAATTATTTTGGTAATGTTGGATTATCTGTCGAAACTATTGTAATATGGCATCTGGTAATAAATGCAGGAACATCAATAATATGTGTCGTTTTTAAATGGGATGGGATTTTCGATCTGTTTCATAGCACATGGGCCACGACTAAAACTTTGTTGAATTTTGGAAAATATACTACATTAACCTTAATAGGCTCCAATTTATTGCGAAGTGCAGATACTTTTATATTAAGTATCAGTGTTTTAGGCCTTGGTTCAGTGGCGCAATATAGTATTCCTTTAAAGTTGACCGATTTGGTTCAAATACCATTACGAAGTTTTACAGCCACGGCCTTTCCCAGAATGTCGAAGGCCAGTATTTCTAATGATATTGAAAAAGTTAAGACATTGTTTTATCAATACGCCGGAGCTATAACGTATTTGTTTATTCCTATTACTATTTTTGGATACGTTTTTGCAGAATATTTTGTACTTGTTCTTGGTGGAAAACAGTTCTTAGGCATCGATCCGATTACCGGAGTAAGCACCGTTCTTATTTTTCAGGTATTCGCCTTATATGGCCTATTATTACCCATTGATAGGCTTACCGGTGTTGCACTTGATAGTATAAACCGTCCGAAGAAGAACTTTTATAAAATCATCTTTATGGTGGTGGCTAATGTAGTAGGCGACCTGATAGCTGTATTTGTTTTTGAAAGTCTTTTATGGGTAGCCCTGGTAACCGTATTATTTACAATTATCGGTGTAATTGTCGGTTATAAATATCTAAACGACGAAATAGGTATCAAATTTGGCCGTATTTTCACAGAAGGTTGGAAAATATTTCCAGAACTTATTCGAAACAAAGGAAAATTCAACTAATGTCTAATCCCTTTCAACATCGAACAGGATATCATCAACTACTAAGCCCGCGTGCCATTATATTGGTCTTAGCAAGTTCCGTTATTCTTTCTGTTTTGATGAGCTGGAAAGGATTGCCGGTTGCAGGAGCCTTAATTGTGTTACCGGTATTTCTGGTATATTTCACTTTATTAATTAATAAACCTCAACTGGGTTTATATTTTGCAATAGGTTTTGGATTTGTTATTTTAGGACTCACCCGATATATTACTTTCCCTTTTCCCATCGGTTTATTGATGGATGCCACCCTCCTGCTTACATTTTTTGCCTTATTTGTACAGAAATTTTCGACGAGAGTAGATTTTAAACCAGCAAACAAAGATATCACATGGTTATCCATCATTTGGCTGGCATATTTATTAATACAGGTTGCAAATCCTGAAGCAAGAAGTATTGAGGCATGGTTTGCATCTTTCCGGCCTATGGGATTATATACCCTCCTTTTCGTTGTATTAACGCTTTTGTTTATTCAGACTCCTGAACGATTAAAAACTATATTTCTTATTTGGGGAATATTCTCAATTTTGGCCACTATTAAAGGAATCATTCAGTTATATATTGGAGTTGATCCGTTTGAAAAAGCATGGCTCGATGGAGGGGGAAGTCTTACTCATATTCTATTTGGAAAGCTTCGCATTTTCTCATTTTATAGTGATGCAGGGCAATTTGGTGCAAATCAAGGATATACAGGGGTTGTTTTTTCAATATTAGCTTTTGCAACAAAAAATCGTCGTCAGAAAATTTTCTACATTATTGTCGCTTTATTAGGTTTTTATGGAATGCTTATTTCCGGAACCCGGGGTGCTATTGCCGTTCCTTTTGCCGGATTTGCCTTATACATAGTCCATCGTAAAAACCTCGCCATTATGATGACCGGTTTCATTTTTGCCTTGATCATATTTGCCTTTTTTAAGTTTACCAGTATTGGAAACGGCGTATATATGATAAACCGAATGCGAACGGCATTTAATCCGGAAGATGCCTCATTGATGGTTCGTCTTGAAAATCAACGAAAATTATCCGTTTACATGGCAACACGCCCAATAGGCGGTGGCCTGGGGCATGGAGGAATTAAAGCGCAAAAATATCTTCCAAATGCGCTCCTTTCTAATATTGCAACCGACTCATGGTATGTGTTGATATGGGTCGAATTAGGAATCGTTGGATTAATTATGCATTTGTTTATCCAATTCTATATTCTGATCAAGGGTTCGTATTATTTAATGTTTCAACTGCGTGATCCGGTATTAATTAGTCAGGCAAGTGCTTTCACGGCCGGAATGATGGGAATTATGCTGGCATCATATGCCAATGCAGTTATTGGCCAATACCCTACGAGTCCACTTATATACATTGGTATGGCAATAATACTAAGTACACCTACTATTGATAAAAATATCAGGGTCAAGAAACGTAAGGAGTCTTTTGCCAGAAAATACCGAAAGTCAATCCTCCAGAATTAATCATAAAAAAGTGAATATGAATTCTTTTACCGAAGATTCTTCTTGGATATATTATGCAATACGGTCAGCTATTTTTGCTGGTGATGCAATACTTAATGTATATAATCAGGAATTCGATGTTCATATCAAAGAAGATAACAGTCCTTTAACTCAGGCTGATCTCGAATCTGATAAAATTATCAGTAAGTATCTAAAAACCACACCATTTCCATTTATCAGCGAAGAAACCGCAGCTACTCCATATCATGAACGAAAAAAATGGAAGAAATTCTGGCTGGTTGATCCATTAGACGGAACAAAAGAATTCGTTGGGAAAAATGGTGAATTTACCGTTAACATCGCCTTGATTGACTCAAATTACCCGATAGCAGGAATTATATATATACCTGTAGTGGATGAATTGTATTACTCTTATAAGGGTATGGGTGTATTCAAAAGCAGTGGAAGACAATTTCTTGATTTTACGATGGAAGACTTTATAGCAGACGAAATCAAGATCAAGAGCACACCATTAAACGAAGGCTTTATAAGAGCCTATGGAAGTCGATCACATCAAAATAAAAACACAATTGACTTTCTTGAAAAACTAGCATTGAAAAGAAACGAAAAACTTGATTTGAAAAGTGTCGGCAGCTCAATAAAATTTTGTTATCTTGCTGAGCATTGTGCTCATGTTTACCCGCGTTTTTCACCAACAATGGAATGGGATACAGCTGCCGGGCAGGCCATTCTGGAAGAATCTGGCGGAAAGCTTACTATTGCATACAGTAATGAAAGACTGACATATAACAAAGAAATACTTTTGAACCCTTCTTTTGTTGCTTTTGCGGCATTGGTTGACTATCTTTATTGATAAATGGAAAATACGATGACAATACTAAATGAATATCCGCTGGTTAGCATTATCACAGTAAATTATGATCATCCGGAAGTTACATGCCAGATGCTGGATTCGATGCGCAAAATCACATATCCTAACATCGAAATTATTGTCGTTGATAACGCCTCTCCCAACGATGATCCTTCAATAATTCCTAAAAACTATCCGGAGGTCCAATTTTTTCAACTCGACAAAAATCTGGGATTTGCCGGAGGAAATAATTTTGGAATTCATAAAGCAAAAGGCGATTATTTTCTTCTGTTAAATAATGATACTGAAGTTATGCCTGATTTTTTAGAACCTTTGGTCACTAAATTTCAGGAAGATCCTACTGTAGGGGCTGTAAGTCCAAAAATCCGCTTTCATCATACACCCGATATGATTCAGTTTGCCGGAATCACACCAATTCATCTGCTTACAATGCGGAGTAAAGGTCTGGGATATGGACAAACAGATATTGGTCAGTTTGAAAATGATACAATAACTGCTTATGCGCATGGCGCTGCAATGATGGTTAGCCGGAAAGCAGCAGAAAATGTTGGACTAATGTCGGAAGTGTATTTTCTGTATTATGAAGAATTAGACTGGGGATACCGAATAACAAATGCGGGCTATAAAATTTATTATGTACACAATTCATTGATTTATCATAAAGAATCTATCAGTACTGGTAAACAAAGCCCTACAAAAATTTATTATATGAATCGCGCCCGTCTCATTTACCTTAGAAGGAATGTAAAAGGAATTAAATTATTCTTGGCAATTCTTTACCAATTACTGATTGCTATTCCTAAAAATGCCAGTATGTTTATTATCAAGGGCCGTTTTGATCTCGCCAGTGCTTATCATAAAGCCGTTATTTGGATATTAAAGAATTTTTATCAAAGTGAACTGTTTGAAAACCCTAAACTATAATCTACGCTATGAATTTTATCAATTATTCGCATTACACCCAGCCCGAGGACTTGAAAAGGCTAGGATTTGTTATGGAATCGATTAAAGAAACCGGTATAATGAATGCAAAAGTTTTGGATATTGGCTGTGGTAATGGAAATATTTCATACCAACTTGCAAAAAGTGGCTATACTGTTACCGGTATCGATATTAGTTCTGAAGCCATTGAATATGCCAATAAACATTTTACTCATCCCAATGCCACATTTACAGTACACTCTGTTTATGATATTAAAACACCCAATGCCTTCGATGTAATCATTTGTAGCGAAGTGCTTGAGCATTTGCCTGTTCCGGGTAATATGCTTGCAACGATGAAAAAACTTCTCACTCCTCAGGGTATTTGTATTATTACAGTACCTAATGGAAAAGGCCCTCGTGAAGTTTTAGTTACAAAACCAGTACAAAAGATTAAGAATTCCAAGGGTATATCATTTAAAATCATGATGGGAATAAAAAAACTTCTTGGTTATAAACAAACAACGATTCAATCCTCAGCCATATATCTTGATCATATCCAATTTTTCTCCCTATCTGATTTAAAAAAATTGTATTCGGAAAATGGATTTGAAATGGTAAAGATTCAAGGGGGTAATTTCCTTGAAAAAGCGTTCCCTGTATCAATTGTTGCCCGATTTATTAGGCCTCTTCAAAAATTAGACTGCTGGCTTGCTGATAAAATTCCAATCAACTGGGTAAGTGGATTTTTTACCGTTGTAAAACCTATCAATAAATCTTAAAATAAATGCCTGAAGAATCCTTAAAACTTCATTCATACCCCTTAGTTAGCATCATTACGGTTAATTACAACCATACCGATACGACCATTGAGCTAATAGAGTCATTAAATCATGCTACTTATCCAAACGTAGAAGTAATTGTGGTTGATAATAACTCAGTTACACGCGATCAATTCAAAATTCTTGAAAAACATCCCAGCATTCGATTGGTTGAAAGTCCTGTAAACTATGGTTTCGCTGCAGGAAGTAATTATGGAATCATGCTCGCCCGTGGGAAATACATTTTTTTACTAAACAATGATTGTATTGTAACTCCCGGATTTCTTGAACCCTTGGTAGAATTTATGGAAGAACATCCTGAATCTGGTGCTGTTAGTCCAAAAATTAAATATTGTGACCACCCAGATATCATACAGTTTGCTGGTTTTACAGCCATTCATCCGATAACATCAAGAAATTATTGTATAGGGCATCAGGAAAAGGATCTCGGTCAATATGACCAGATTCGGGAAACAGCTTTTACCCATGGCGCTGCCATGATGGTCCCGATGAATGTAATTTTAAAAGCCGGGATGATGTCTTATGCGTATTTTCTTTATTACGAAGAAGCCGACTGGTGTGAAAGAATAAGACGGGCAGGCTATAAAATGCATGTAATTCCTCAATCCTGCATTTATCATAAAGAATCAATGTCTACCGGAAAATATAGCACTTTAAAGCTGTATTATCTGAGTAGAAACAGAATAATGTACATCCGGCGCAATTTTGTGGGAATGAACTTTATTGTTGCAATGTTGTATCAATTATTTGTAGCGATTCCTAAGAATACGTTTATACACATTATTAGTGGAAAACCTAAATCAGTGATAACCTATTTCAAGGGAATCGGTTGGCATCTGCTTAATATCTCTAATACTGAAATTCACGAGAACCCAAGCTTGTAATAAAATTTGCTAATATGAATATATTCTTACTTCTACTCGACGCCATTCAAATTGTTATACTCATATATTTGGGTATATGCCTTTTATATCTGTTTGTTTTTGCCGTTGCCGGCCTTTTTAAAAATAAAATCAAACCACCTGCGGATACTAAAATCAGGAGGATTGCAGTACTTATTCCAGGCTATAAGGAAGATAATGTCATTATTCATGTTGCTGAACACGCTACTAAACAGAATTACCCGAATGAGCGCTTCGATGTGGTAATTATTGCTGATTCATATCAGAAAGAAACACTGGACGAATTACGTAAACTACCAGTAATACTGATAGAAGTAAGTTTTGAGATCAGTACAAAGGCTAAAGCATTAAATAAAGCTTTTGAACAATTATCAAATGATTATGATATTGCAATCATTCTGGATGCAGATAATCTGATGGAAAAAGATTTTCTCCATCAGATGAACAGTGCATTTTCTCATAATATAAAAGCGGTTCAGGGCCACCGCATGGCTAAAAATATGAATACGCCCTTCGCGATATTGGATTCTGTAAGTGAGGAAATTAATAATCATATTTTCAGAAAAGGACATATCAATCTTGGCCTTTCATCGGCAATTATTGGCTCCGGTGTTGGATTTGATTATACATTCTTTAAAAATTTAATTTCTGATATCGGTGCCGTTGGTGGGTTCGACAAAGAAATAGAACTAAAAATGCTCCGCGATGGATACTTTATCGACTATCTTCATAATGCATATGTTTTGGATGAAAAAGTTCAGAAATCAGAAGTTTTTTCCAACCAGCGGCGCAGATGGTTATCTGCACAATTTGTATATCTGAGAAAGTTCTTTATAACATCACTAATTCATCTCATTACCAAAGGAAATATTGAGTTCTTTAATAAGGCTTTCCAGTTTGCGCAACTTCCACGCATACTGATTCTTGGTCTTGTTTACATTCTTTCTCCTTTATTCATTTGGTATAATTTTGTTCAAAACCAAAACTTTACCCTTTGGGCCTGGATTCTGGTTTTCACGATTACGACCCTGACTTTTGTTTTTTCCGTTCCCCGGAAGTTTTACAATCTTAAAACGCTTAAGGCACTACTTTTCCTGCCAAGAGGAATTATTCTTATGGCTCTAAGTCTCATGAAGATAAAAGGTGCCAATAAAAAATTCATCCATACGTCTCACGGACCTACCTCCTAACATAATATGAACATCCTATGAAGAATTTTTTTGGTCAGTTTACTACTTCTAATCCGATAGAAGAACAACTAATAGATATACAATCCCTCAAAGTTGTTAATGGTATATTTGCTGCAAATTATGAGGTATTACATACTTCGGAAGACGAACATCAACTTTTTTTTCTCGGGAGAATTTACAATCTGGATGAACTTTCCAAGAAATATGGTCTACCTGAGGCAAGCCAAGTAGAAACAATTCTGAATCTATATATTAAAAAGGGTAATGCATGCTTCGAATACCTCGAAGGCGAATTCTGTATTATTATTTATAATGAAAATGAGGTACTAATTGCCCGCGACCGTCATGGTGCCGGCCCGCAGATTTATTATACTTCATCAGGCTATGCATCTCACCTCATCGGTTTAAAAAATTTCAAGAATTTTAGTCCTCAACCGGATGAAAGTGCATTAGCTACTTTTCTTTCTCTTGGGTATGTTCCGGCTCCTCAAACCTCGCTTAGAGGCGTTAGTAAAATTCCCGCCGGACATATTTTACATGTTGAAAATGGAAATAGCCGATTACATCCGCTCTATAATTGGGAAAAGTTTATCGCACCTTCCGGCACGTCAAAACTATCGTTTGATGATGCAGTCCATGAATTTGATAATCTCTTGAAATCAGCCATTAAACAGCGCACTGAAGGCAAAAACCACGTGGGTATCCTTCTGAGTGGTGGATACGACTCAGGAGGTAATATTGCCGCATTACGCGATATGTACCAAGGTGATATTCATGCTATTTCTATCGGTTTTAAAAATAATCCCTGGACGGAAGTACCATTAGCAAAAATAATGGCCGATGTGTTCGGTGCAAAGTTTACAGATTATGAAATCGATGGCAGCGAAATCATGGAGTTTCCTTCTGTGATGGATCAATTAGGCGATCCATTTCAGGAAGGCGGCCTTATGGTCAATTTTATGGCCATGAAAATGGCTGCAGAAATAGCTCCGGAAATAATTTTGGGCGGTGATGGAAACGATCAAATGTTTGGAACATCGGGTAAAGAACTGGCAATGAACCATAAAATCCGCTCCATGCATATGAACTGGGGACAGAGACTTTTTAGTAAAGCCGGTGAAAATGCAATTTTTGATAATACGGATATGCTGTTTCGTTTACGTTTTCATAACGAAAAAATCCTCAATATCCTTGAAAGCGATTGTTTCGGATTTCGTAACTATCAGATTAAGAAATTATTAAAATCGGGAGCTCAATTACCCACGGCTGATTATACCCGTAAAATTCCCCGTAAAGTAGATTCTTTCGACCAGTTTTATCTGGTAAGAAATTATTTTATCGATATTGATCAGGTGATTAATGAGGTTATCCTATTCAAAGCCTCACGTATGGCCGAACAATTTGGCAATAATATAACATTCCCGTATACCGATGGAAAAATTTATAATTTCCTTCAAACTTTGCCTCGTCAGTTCAAATGTAAGGGAAGCCCAGAGGAAATCAATAAAGGTCAGGGTATTGCTAAACATTTACATAAAGCCTGCTTCAAACCGCGATTACCAAAAGAAATTACGGAACGTAAAAAGCAGGGCGGGTTTGCTCCTCTGCCCCTATTCTTTGAAGACAAAGAACAATTCCGCATTGTATCGGAACTAATTCTAAAATCAGGTGCTGCAGAACATTTATTCAATAAAGAGTACATAAATCAATTCCTAACATCATACGCTTCACACGAGAATGCAAATGCATGGTTTTGGCATAAACAACTGAATGCCTTTAAACTGTTTAACTTAATGATTGTTTGTGTATGGTGGGAGCGCATGTTTAATAATAAGCAGGATACAAATCTGAATGCTTATTTATAGTGGAGTTATAATATAAAACGGTAATTATTCAAAGAAACGGACTAATATGAAAATAGGAATAGAAGGACAACGATTATTCAGAAAGAAGAAACATGGGATGGATATGGTGGCTCTTGAGCTTATCCGTAATCTGCAAGAAATAGATACCGAAAATGAATACTTCATTTATATTGCACCCGATGAAGATGACACTTGCCTTCAGGAAACATCCAATTTCCATATTCGCAAACTGGATGGAGGCTTTTACCCTTTTTGGGAACAAATAGCCCTGCCCAAAGCTGCTAAAGCAGATGGATGCCAGATACTTCATTGCACCAGTAATACTTCACCCGTAAGAACCGCCATTCCTCTGGTGACTACCTTACACGACATCATTTATATGGAAAAATCGGTTCTCCAGATACTACGGGGAAGCGGAACCGCTTATCAGAATTTTGGAAATGTTTACCGTCGTTTAGTTGTACCAAGAGTTGTGAAGAGTTCATCCATTGTTATTACGGTTTCTCATTTTGAAAAAAACCGAATTGCTGATGTTTTTCACCTGAATGACAATAAACTACGAGCTGTTTATAATGGTGTGAGTACACACTTTAAACGAATAACCGACACGGAAGAATTGGCCAGAACTGCTGAAAAATATCACCTCCCTCCTCGTTTTCTTTTTCATTTGGGAAATACAGACCCCAAGAAAAATACCCAGGGCGTGCTTAATGCATACGCATCCTATCTAAAACAGAATCAGGATGATATTCCACTGGTAATGCTTGATTTTGATGAAGATGAATTATCATCCATGATTTTAAAAACTGGTTCACCCGATCTTCGGAAAAATATCAAGCTAACCGGTTATGTTATTAATACAGATTTACCAGCAATTTACAGTCTGTGTGAAGCATTTTTATATCCCTCCTTGCGCGAAAGTTTTGGTATCCCCATCCTTGAAGCCATGGCATGCGGAGCGCCAGTACTGACAGGCAACACGAGTAGTATGCCAGAAATTGCAGGCGATGCAGCACTTATTATTGATCCATACGACCACATTGGTATGGCATCATCCATTCAAACCATAATACAAGATACAGATTTGAGGCAAAATCTCACCGAAAAAGGATACACTCAGGCTGCCAAATTTTCGTGGAGGGCCATGTCAGAAAATGTCTTAAATATTTATCGTGAACTCGCTGTAACTCATAAATTATAAACATTATGATTAGAGGCAAAGATATTATCGTTGTTGGAATACAACCCTGGGATATTTCGATTGGGAGTAATTGTAAAAATATTGCAGAAGAATATGCCCGCCATAACCGCGTGCTTTATGTAAATTCACCCCTTGACAGATTTACTCGTTTTGTCGATCGGAAAAACGAAAAAATTAAGAAAAGAATACGGATATCCAAGGGCAAAGAAAAGGGTCTGATTCAAATCTCTGATAATTTGTGGAACCTTTATCCATCATCTATCATAGAATCAATAAACTGGATAAAAAGTGCTCGCATATTTGATTGGTTAAATATCCATAATACCCGGCTATTTGCAGAAGATATTCGCAAAGCTGCTGATGAACTTGGTTTCAAAGATGTAATTCTTTTTAATGATAGTTCCATGTTTCTTGGACGGTATTTAAAGAAATTACTTCAGCCCACCATCTCCATATATTATATGCGCGATTACCTGATTAAAAATCCATATTGGCGCAGACATGGTGTTAGAATTGAGCCATTTACGTTAATAAATGCTGATCTGGTTGTTAATAACTCAACCTTATATGCTGAATATGGGAGCCAGCACAACATCCACTCATATATGGTGGGTCAGGGGTGTGATACCAGTCTTTTTAATGATGATAAGAATACAATACGCGTTCCGGATGACTTATTGAAAATTCCAAAACCCATTCTTGGATATGTAGGATTTTTGTCAGGGCGGCGTCTTGACATTAAACTGCTGGAGTATATTGCCGATAATAAACCGGAATGGAATATCGTTTTAGTTGGACCCGAAGATGATGCATTTAAAGTGTCGCGCCTCCATGACCTAAAAAATGTGTTCTTTCTTGGCAGCCGCGATTCTTCTGAGCTTCCCTCCTACATCAAAGGTTTTGATATCGCCATGAATCCACAATTAATCAATGATGCTACTATTGGCAATTACCCGCGAAAAATAGACGAATATCTGGCATTAGGAAAACCTACGCTCGGATCGGCCACCAAAGCAATGGAATATTTTAAGGATTATACCTATCTTGGTGTAAGCCATCAGGATTATGTCGATCTCGCGGAATTGGCGCTAAAAGAAGATAGTGAAGAACTCCGACAAAAGCGTCGGGCATTCGGTACAAGCCATTCCTGGGAAAACAACGTCGCCGAAATCAATAAATACATTGAATTAGTTTGTATAGAAAAAGGAATTAAATT
Source organism: Bacteroidales bacterium (assembly GCA_030656615.1). GTDB lineage: Bacteria > Bacteroidota > Bacteroidia > Bacteroidales > TTA-H9 > JAUSOY01. The sequence continues at coordinate 69,420 of JAUSOY010000078.1, forward strand.
ATAAATCCAATGAGCTATATCAACAAAATAAAATCGAATCCAAAACTGAAGAAATTTGTTCTCTGGACAATTTCACCTGATGGGAGGCCGCGGCCACGATTATGGGTTCGACTTTTTCTGAATCCTTTCATTCACAAAAAAGGTAAGAACTCACTGATTCGGAGTATGACTCGTATGGATGTTTTTCCATGGAAACGCTTTGAACTGGGTGAAAACTCTACCATAGAAACCTTTTGTGTTGTAAACAACGGCGCAGGTGATGTTATCATTGGTAAAAACGCCCGTCTGGGAATTGGGAGTGTATTACTAGGACCTGTAAAAATGGGTGATGGAAGTGGCTGTGGGCAACATGTATTTATTGGTGGTTTCAACCATGGTTATGCGGATGGTACTAAAAATTCTAAACATCAGGCACTTGAAATTCGTCCGACAATTATTGAAGAAGAGGCGCATATTGGAGCCAACTCTGTCATTTTGCCTGGTATTATTATAGGCAAACGTTCACAAATAGGGGCCGGAAGTGTTGTCACCAGAGACATTCCACCGTATTCAATCGCTGTTGGAAATCCGGCAAGAGTCATTAAACGTTTCAATCTGGAAACAGGTATCTGGGAAAAAATTACTTAAAACCCTTTCTTATGCTAATTATCAAAATATTATTCTGGGTCTTTTTGTTCATTATATTTTACGCGTATCTGGGCTATGGTATCCTATTATTCATTCTGGTTCGAGTAAAACGATTATTTGGAAAGAAAAAAACCATATTCAAAAAAGACTATGAGCCTGAAGTTACATTATTTGTAGCTGCTTATAATGAAAAAGACTTTGTAGATGCCAAGGTTAAAAACTCCTTATCACTTGAATATCCTTCTGAAAAAGTAAAACAGGTTTGGGTGACTGATGGATCGGACGATGGAACTCCTGATGCCTTAAAAAAATACGCCGGTCAGGGCGTTGAAGTCTATCACGAAGATGCCCGTGGAGGTAAAATTGGTGCCATGAATCGTGGATTCAAATTTGTAAAATCGCCCATTGTAATATTCTCCGATGCCAATACTATGCTCGGAAACGAAAGCATTCGCAGAATTGTTAATATGTTTGCTAATCCTTCAGTAGGATGTGTTTCGGGCGAAAAGCGGATTTATCAACAAGAAACTCAAAGTGCTGCTGAAACAGAAGGAATTTATTGGAAATACGAATCAACCCTTAAAAAATGGGATGCTGAATTGTATTCGGTTGTAGGAGCCGCAGGTGAATTATTTGCTGTCAGGCGCGAGCTTTTTGAAGATGTGGAGCCTGATACGCTGCTCGACGATTTTATCATCTCGCTCCGTATTGCCATGAAAGGTTATACGATTCAATACGACCCCGAAGCATATGCTATTGAAGCACCCTCAGCCAATGTAAAAGAAGAGCTTAAACGCAAAATACGAATTTCAGCAGGAGGTATTCAATCCGTGATTCGTTTAAAACAACTCCTTAATCCATTTCGATATGGACTCCTCTCCTTTCAGTACATTTCGCACAGGGTTCTTCGATGGACATTAGCCCCTCTGGGTTTATTATTGATTTTGCTTTTAAATATTGCTATTATGGGTAGTGAAGGTTACAATTCAAAAAGCATTTACACATGGCTGATGCTGGGTCAGCTTGTTTTCTATGTAGCAGCACTTACTGGATGGTGGCTTGAACATCACAAAATCCGTCTTAAACTTTTATTTATTCCATATTACTTCTTTATTATGAATCTGGCTGTTTTCCTTGGACTAAAAAGGTACCTTAAACGTACACAGAGTGTTAATTGGGAAAGAGCCAAACGAGCGAATACATGATTATCATAAGATTTTTAAAACTACTTTCTGTTTTATTCGTCATTATTTCATTTCAGTCAGAAAACCTCGTTTCAGGACAGAACTGTGATACCATTTTATACGGAAACCCCAGTATTTATACACTCATAGATGGCAATAATCTTTCGGGGATAGGTCCGGGCAGTACCATATGCCTTAAAGGGGGTAATTATTACCAAATACGGGTAATAAATTTATATGGTTCTGCAGAACAAGCTATCACCATAAAACCTATTGATAGCGTGGTACACATTAATAATAATACTTCATATGCTATAAAAGTGGGTAACAGCCGGTATCTTCATCTGGATGGAGCGCTTTCTGGTTTTGATTATGGTGTCAATATATCAGGGACCGGTGGTAATGGAATATCGGTGGATGATCTTGCCAGCGATATTGAAATCAATCACTTTGAGATTTCTAACACGAATATAGCCGGAATTATGGCTAAAACTGATCCCGACTGCAGTTTTACATCAACCCGTGATAGTTTTACGATGTATAATGTGCATTTTCACCATAATTACATTCACCATACACGTACAGAAGGTTTTTATATTGGAAGCAGTTTTTTTAATGGCAAATCATTACAATGCAACGGACAAGATACAATCGTATATCCACATATAATAAAAGGTGTGAGTGTTCACCATAATCGATTGGAATATACAGGTTATGATGGTATCCAGGTATCTTCCTCCACCGAGAACTGTAGTATCCACGACAATATTGTTCGATTCGATAGTGATAAAGGACAATACGGGCAAATGAGCGGTATAATTGTCGGCGATGGAGCTTCTTGCGATTGTTATAACAACGATATTCGGTTTGGAAAAGGTATTGGAATTGAAGTACATGGCACAGGAGGCCAGCGGATTTTCAATAATATTATTGTTGAATGCGGACGAACCTATCGCCCGCTTACTCAGGGGGCTTATTCAAAACCCGGTATTTATGTCTCCTATAATTTATACAATCCAGGCAATTTACCGTATCAAATATTCAATAATACCATTTATAAACCCAAATCAGAAGGCATACGTTTTTCGAATGTAAACGCTACGGACAATTTGTTTTATAACAATATCATTATCGATCCGGGCATTTGGGATTATTATGATTCGAGTAATATCCCTACTATTCAGTCCTATATTAATGTAAATGTTAATGTTAATCACGTCGAAAAAACGAATTATTTTTCACGGAATTCACAGGTATTCGGATTCGTGGATACGCTTAATTACAATTTAAAGCTTCAGAAATGGAGTCTGGGTGTTGATAATGGAAGTGATGTATCTGCCTGGAATATCGTTTTCGATGTGGCTAATCAAACACGGCCAATAGGGAAATCGTATGATATTGGAGCCTACGAATATCAAACTGGTGAATCTTCGAATTTGCAAAAAAAACAGATATCGCTGATAAAATCTGTTTGGTATAAAAAAAGCAACAAACAACTTAAAGTAGAGTTTGCCAACATAATACATGGTAAATATCAATTGAGTATTTCTGATATTCAGGGAAAAAGATATTACTCCGAAACCAAAACCATCAATCGCGGAGAATCTGTTCATATCATTAATTTTAAAACTTCTTTGCCTGACATTATCATACTATCCGTGGATAACAATAAAGTACACGATTCTGTAAAAATAATAACACAATAAAACGATGAATTCTATCCTCCGGCTCATAAAAAAACTATTAAAATCCATTATTCCTTTTTGGTTAGGGGTTAAAATTAGAGGCTGGTGGCAGATTATTATGTCGTGGTATTATTATGGGAATAAGCAACATTGCCCATACTGTCAGAAAAATTTCCGGACTTTTCTTCCCGGAGGTGAGAAACATGACATCATTCCACGTTTGGATATCATAGGGGCAGGATTTCGTAAAAATATGCTCTGTCCCCGTTGCTATTCAACAGACCGGGATCGCTTGGTGTATCTTTACTTTAACTCAAAATCAGATATTTTTACACACAATATAAAAATTTTACACATTGCTCCTGAAGGGAGTTTAAAGGCCTGGCTATCAAAAAAAGCCAGCATTCATTATCAATTGGGTGATAAGTATGCTGAAGGGTATACCGATTACTATTACAGCCGTGAAATTCCTGAAATGGATCTGACGCAACTGCCCTTCGAAGATAACCGATTTGATATTTTCATTTGTAACCATGTGTTAGAACATGTTGAGGATGACCGTCAGGCGTTGAAAGAAATTTATAGAACCATGAAACCTGGAGGATTTGCCATTCTTCAGGTCCCTATTGGTCACAGGTTAGAAGAAACATACGAAGATAACTCGATAACGAGTCCTGCCGGTCGGGCAGAACATTTCGGGCAATTTGACCATGTAAGGATTTACGGCCTTGATTATAAACAAAGGCTTATTGAAGCAGGTTTCCGTGTTGAAGCATTATTGCCAGAAAGTCTTGGTACAGACTTACAAATCCAACAATTGGCAATTAATACCAGGGAAACCCTGTATACAGTCCATAAACCTTTTTAAGGCACATAATTTAGTATATTTGCTTTCGGGACCCATACTTATTATGTATTATGATACGAAACTTGAGCATTTTATGCATCATTCTGGGATTTTTCAGTTATACTGTACTCGCACAAAACTCATCAGACAGTTTATTTTCAATATTAGGTTCCGGCCAAACAAATAAATACTCAACAGACATCTATCGTTTAAGTACAAACTTACCCGCAGCCATTTTAAAAGCCAAATTTCATAAAATATCCAGCATTTTACAAACGGCCTATCTGGGGAATGACACGCTCGCAATAGCATACCTTTCTGAACTTACCGCCCGCTATCATTACCAACATGCTGAGTATCTGAAATCAAAAATATATTATCAAAATGCATTAAGGACTTTCAGGCAATTAAATGATCAGGTCAATATTACCCGTTGTTTGGTTATGCTGGGAAATATTGCCAGTGACCAAGGAAATATTTCACAATCCATGGCCTATTGTGATAGTGCATTATTTATTGCCGATAATCTTAAAAATCAACGTTTTCTATCGAGAATTTACAACAATATTGGTGTTCTTAATTTTCGCTCAAAGCAATATGAAAAAGCTCTGAATGCCTATTTCTTATCACTCAAAACAAAACTATTGCTTGGTGATGATGAAGGTATTGCAAATACCTACAACAATATCGGGGAAACCTATTACCGACTTCAAAATAACAAAGATGCGGAATCATTTTTCGACAAAGCGCTGAATATTAGAAGGAGTATAAAAGATATGCCTGGAATTGCAGAAACGCTTAATAATCTTGGAAAACTTTATGAGCGGAACTCGGATTTCAAATTAGCCGAAAAAGCATACCTGGAATCCCTCCTAATTAGTTCAAAATTAGGTTTGAATATCGGAATGGCATATAATTATAACAGCCTTGGCAAATTATATATCAAAACAAATAAGCTTGATTCTGCAAAAAACTATCTCCAGAAAGGGATAAACATTTCGAAACATCAACAGCTTAAAGAAATATCGGTAAGCCTTTATAATCAACTTTCCTTATTAGCTGAAAAACAGGGTAACATAAAGGATGCTTTGATGTATATGCGCTTATCAGTACAATACAAAGATTCCATACGTTCCGGAGATTGGAAGCCTCTTGAAATTTCCGGTAAACATAATAATATTACTACGCACGATAGCAGCATCCAAACGAATTTAATGCGTGAAAATAAAATTCTAAAATGGTCAGTTGTAGTGATGGCAATTATCATATTGGTAGTTATTATTATTCTCTTATGGTGTCTGATCAGGCTGAAAAACGGTTTTAACCATCGTCTGAATGAAATCAAAGAAAAGGCCAGCCAATTGCAATACGAGAGAAGTAATTTTCAGCAAAAACTTGTAGAGGAAGTAAACATAAGAACTATTGAGCTTCAGGAAGAAATAAATGAAAGGCAAAAGGTGGATATGGAACTCAAAAAGGCCTTAAAGCGTGCTGAGGATGCGATTTATCTCAAGAATGCCTTTTTATCCAATATGAGTCATGAAATAAGAACTCCACTGAATGGTATCATCGGTTTTGCCAGTTTACTCGAAAATGAACTTCTTGATGCAAAAAATACTGAATTATATGAATTTGCCAACGGCATAACACAAAGCGGTGAAAGACTTTTACATCTCCTGACAAACTTAATAGATATCAGTAGATTAGAAGCCAATGATTTAGAGATAAAGCTTCAAAATGCAAATATTCAAAAAAGTCTGGAAAGTGTTTACCAATTATTCCTTTTTAAAGCAAATGAAAAAGGAGTAAAACTAATTTTACAAACACACAGCGAAAATTTTATTGCAGAGGCTGATACAGAAAATCTCCCACGTATTATTACGAATATTCTTGATAACGCACTTAAATATACAGAAAGTGGCAGCATACATCTCAATTACGGATTAGACCCGGAACGCAATCAGGTATTTATCAAAATAAAAGATAGTGGTATTGGTATCGATGCGAATTATTTACCACATATATTCGAACCTTTTCGTCAGGAAAGCCTAGGTTTTTCACGTGCTTTCCAGGGTGCAGGACTTGGACTTCCGTTAGCCAAGAGGCTTTTGAAACTCATGAAGGGTGATATTGAAATCAGCTCGCAAAAAGGTACAGGAACCATTGTAACAATTTTTCTTAAAAGAGGCCTGGAAAAGAAAACTGAATTTATTTCGGATAATGATATAATAATTAGCTCATTACTCGAATTTAATGCCAATCCCATCAACATCATGATTGTAGAAGATGATAGGATGAACCGTATTGTTTTACAGAAAATGTTAAAAAATGCTGCCAATATCGAAATGGGAATCGATGGCGATGAATCACTGCAAATTATCTCCAAAGCATATAAAGCAGGAAAAATCTTCGATATCATGCTGTTTGATATCAACTTACCGGTTCCCTGGGACGGAATAAGCCTTATGAAGAAGGTTAAAGAACAATACAAAGAATATCGTAACATTCCATTTATAGCCCAAACAGCTTACGCCATGAGTGGTGACCGCGAAAGACTTTTGGAAGCTGGTTTTGACGACTATATACCCAAACCAATTTCTAAGAATCAATTGTTCAGTACCATTAATAAACATAGCAATAAAAAAGCAAATAATGAACCCGAACGATAGACCAGAAGATTTTTTGCAAAAGGAAGAGCTTATCAATAAGATTAATGCTCTTGAGGAAGCTGAAAGAAATCTTAGAAATAATTATGAAGACCGTATAAATGATTTGCGTCTTGAAAAAGACCAGCTTAATCATGCTAATTCGGTTGTTCTCAAACGCTTAAGTTATAAAATTCTTAACAACCTCAATGGAATGTTGGGAATCATCGATTTACTTAAATCGGGGCATTTTGACGGTGATTTAGGTGAATATCTACACTTACTTAACAGTAATGGTACGCATATGCTTTCTACAGTCAATGATATCCTTGATTTCTCAGCTATCCGATCAGGAGACCTGGTCGTGCAGTTTGAAACGATAGACCTTAAAGCGGAAATGATTGACTTAATTTCTATGCTCAGTACCCGCACATCCATTAAAAATAACATTCTAAAACTGGATATACTCCCAGGAGTTCCAGAGAAAATTGTAACTGATATTTCCCGATTACGTCAAATTCTCATTAACCTGATAGACAATAGTAATAATAGTACGCACGATGGTGAAATTACCGTTCGAATAGAGCATCTTGGTGATATAGGCGATAATGTAATTCTTGTATTCAAAGTAGAAGATAATGGCACTGGAATAAACAATCAATTGATTGAAAAGCTTCATACCGCACTTTCGCACCATAATTCAGATCTTTTGCTACGGTTACCAGGAACTGGTATGGGTTTGGCAATAGCCAAAGAACTATGTGAAATCTTTGATGGTGAACTAAGTTTTGATGCTACAGAAGGTTCTATAAATATTTTTTGGTTTACGGCTACTTTTAAATTACCTGTCGAAATAATTGAAAATCAGGACATTATTAAAGCAACCTCAAAAACAGAAAATGGACTTAAAATTTTATTGGTTGAAGATAATATTCTAAATCAAAAATTTGCGAAAGCCAGCCTCGTCCGCAAACAACACACAATAGAAATTGCTGAAAACGGGAAAATCGCCATCGATAAATACAACAACGATGATTACGACTTAATTTTGATGGATATCCAACTTCCAATTATGGATGGAATAGAGGCAACCAAACAAATCCGTGAACTTGAGTCAATAAGTGGTAAGCATATTATTATTATTGCTGTAACAGCATATGCACTCGAACGCGACCGAAAAAGATGTTTTGAAGCAGGTATGGATGGATTTTTATCCAAACCGTTCCGGCCTGATGATTTATATAAAATTATCGAAAAATGTTATAATGAAAAAAAGGGGTTTTAACCCCTTTTTTTCATTCAATATCAATAAGTTCTACATCAAATATCAACGTTGAATTTGGAGGAATAGGACCTGTTTGCCGATCACCATATGCCAGATACGGAGGAATAATCAGCCGGGCCTTGCCGCCTTTCCTTATTCGCATAATCCCTTCATCCCATCCTTTGATTACACGACCTGCACCGACTTCAAAATTCAGAGGACGTCCACGGTCAATGGAAGAATCAAAGACACGTCCGTCAGTGAAATAACCCGTATAATGAACATCAACCTTACGGGTAAATGCTGGCCGGGCACCATTACCTTCTTCCACAATTATTATTTTTAGTCCGGAACTAAGCGTTAGTGTATCTTTCCCTGCAACATTAAAGGGTTCGGGTTTACGAACCTCTGTAACATCAACAATATATACTTCGAATTTCAGAATTGAATTTGGTGGTATTGGGCCTACCTGTCTGTCTCCATATGCCAAATGAGGCGGAATAATCAGAATTGCATCATCCCCTTTAGAAAGCTGAAGCAATCCTTCTTCCCATCCTTTAATCACCTGACCTTTTCCAATGGTCAATACGATTGGTTGATTGCGTTGCCTTGAACTATCGAAAACAGAATCGTTCAAAAACTTACCGGTATAATGAACGGATACCACATCGCTGGGCTGAATTTTTCGACCATTACCCTTTTTCAGGATAATATACTTTAAACCAGAAGCCATCGTAATGGTGTCAGGCACTTTTTCAATAGATATGATGGGTGCTTTTTCTGCTGTTTTACAAGAAAACGCAGCGAAAGCGACGATTATCAATATAATATGGATTTTTCTCATACGAATAATGTTAATTTTCTGAATTGGGTAATCGTCATCAGTTTTAATAAAATGAGCGTATTATCTGTATATCAACTCTTAAAGTCAAAATAAATGACCAAACTATAATTCATTATTGAACTTTAATAAGTTCAATATCAAAAACTAAGGGAGCAAATGGTGGAATATCTGGCTGAGCTCCACGTTCGCCATATCCTAAAGACGAAGGAATGATCAAGCGGGCCTTCCCTCCTTCCCTCATTAATGCGACACCCTCATCCCAACCTTTGATTACACTTCCTTTACCCAGTTCGAATTCAAAAGGTTTTCCCCTTTCAACTGAGGAATCAAATATTTTTCCATTAAGAAGTTTACCTTCATAATGTACACTCACTTTTTTACCTGTTAATGCATTAGCTCCTTTTCCTGCAACCGTTTCTATGTAAATTAGACCACTGGGCAAAGGCTGGGCTTTAATAGAATTCTCAGTCAAATATTTTTGAATAGAAGAAGCTTCCTTCTGAATGTTTTCTGTTTTTTTAGCCTTTTCTTCAGCAACCACCTCAACCGGAGTTTTTATATCACTTACCAGAATATCATAAACAAGAGCCGAGTATGGAGGTACAAATTCACCACGACCTTCACTGCCGAAAGCTAAATTACTAGGTACGATAACGTTCGCTCGCGTTCCTTCCATCATCTTTGCCAGAGCAATGTTTATTCCTTCGGTGTCAAACGTTCTGCCAAATTCGATGGTATATGGTTTATTTTTTTCCCATGAACTATATAATACTTTTCCTGAGATGGTTTTAATACTAAAATACAATGTAACCTTATCGCCTTTTTGAGGAGGGTTAGAAGTGCCTTTAACCGATTCATTATAAAAGATACCAGAAGGCAAAGAATCGAACTGTAAACCGCTTATTCTGATATATTCGTGAATGTATTTTTGTTCAGAATCGCGCAGCGTATTTTTCCATGCTTCAACTTCTATATCTCGTTCTTCCTGTGAAAGGATTCTATCGACTTTAACCTCAAGAGTTACCACCGATTTTTCATCAATTCCTGCCGGTAAACGAGTATATTTTAAGGTTCTTAGGAAAAAAGAATCTGCTTTGATAATAAAGGAGGCTGAATCGCCACGACTCATCATCATCAGGGCTTCATTGATATCACCATTAAAATCGGGTTTATTTAAAACGAGATTCAATGGTTCGGAAAGTATGCTGTAATCGAAATACACCGAATCGAGGGCAGAATATTTCATCCGCACTGTTACAATCTGACCAACTTGTGGTTTTGGTCCCTCATTCGATAAAAAGAACCGATAATACAGCCCACTGTCTGCTTTGTCGTATCCCTTAAAAGGGCTGCATCCTATAAGGATGCAGCCCGTAAGGATACTAAGGAAAATCCCTGTACCTTTAAATTTCATAATAAACTATTTCTGTATCAGTAACTATTTAGCTACATCAACCAATTCAACTTCAAATACGAGTGTCGAGAATGCGGGAATTGGACCCTGAGCACGTTCGCCATAAGCAAGTTTCGAAGGAATGATCAAACGGGCTTTTCCACCTTTATTCATCATTGCAATGCCTTCTTCCCAGCCTTGAATAACACGACCCGTACCAATTTCGAACTCAATAGGCTCTTGATTTGGATGATCGAAAGAGGAATCAAATTTGGTTCCATCAAGCAAAGTACCGGTATAATGAACTTTAACACTCTTGCCGATGGTAGGTTTAGCACCATTACCTTTTTTTGTTTCAATATATATTATTCCGCTTGCCGTAGGCTGGGTTGTAATATTATTGGCAGTAAGATAATCGGTCATTTTTTTCATTTCTTCCTGTTCCAGTGCAGCATTTTCTTCCTGCTTACGTTTCATCATTTCTTCCTGCGACATGAATTCAATCATTTTCACTTGGAAGTACAATACCGCGGTGCTGTCGATGAATTCTGGACGTGGCTGACGAACGATTTTTGTGTAGAAAGAATCTGCCTGAACGATGAAAGTGGCACTATCGCCCTTTGCCATCATGGCAAAACCTTCATAAATATCACCTTTAAACATAGGTGCAAGTAATGGAAGCATAAAATTATCCGTAACGGGCATCAGAGTAGAATCTTTTGTACCGTACGAAAGCGCAAGCTTCATTAAGTCATTAACACGAGGTTTGGCTGTGTCTCCGGATTCTACATGAAATTTATAGAATAAACCGGTATCGGTTTTTTTGAAACCAGGGTATTTACCGCAAGAAACGAGTAGTCCAGCAGCAATAAACACCAATGACAGAAAGAAAAGGTTTTTTTTCATAAATCACTATTTGGGTTTTAATAATTCCAGTAATTCAACATCATAAATTAAAGCTGCCCTGGGTGGTATGCACTGGCCATCACCACTGATACCAAAAGCAAGGTGCGAAGGTAATATAAATTTTGAACGCTCCCCTTCATGCATATATAAAATTCCTTCCTGAAGTCCAGATTCATTCGGGTCATGACCGAGTACAATCTCTTTTATCCCTTCACTATCAGATGAATAACATAGGTCACCATTCATAAGTCTTAATTCATACTTTATCCTTGCGAGGTCTCCATCTTTCGCTTTTTTACCACTTGTTCTCTTATAAATCAAGTAACGTAAGCCCGTACCACTCACTTGCACCGGCCATTGATATCTTTGGACAAGGTCATCAATCATTCTATTTTCCTCTTCAACAAAACGTTTATTCATTTCCATCAGAGGCTTCCGTATATCTTTTTGTTGTTTTTCACCGGAATCTGCTCCCGTGCCTGAATGATTACATGAACTTAAAATCGTTAGAAATATAATTGATCCAATTATTGAAATGGATTTAATGAATACACCACATACTATTCTATTCATCAACAATAACAGCTTATTCAGACTAATATCAAGATTCATCACATTACTATTTTATCAGCATTCGTAAGCTCTTCCTTATATTCAGTCAGAAGATTTTCAAAATGTTTTAATTCCGATCGAAGCTTGAATAGAGAATTACCACCGGCGGCATTACGATGCCCTCCGCCCAAGTAATGTTTACGAGCGAAATCATTGACTGAAAAATCACCCTTAGATCGAAAGGAGATTCGTATCAATTCCTTTTTTTCCGTAAAAAAAGCTGCGAAACGGATTCCCTTGATAGATAATGCATAATTAACAAATCCTTCGGAATCTCCCGGCGTAAACCCGAATTTCTCCTGATCTTTTATACTCATATATATATAGGCCGTTGCAAATTCAGGAAGAACTTTCATCCGGTTAAGCAATAAATGCCCCATAAGTCGAAGCCTGTTCTCAGAGAATGTATCATAAATAAGGTTATGTATTTCTCTGACATCCAATCCTGTATTAACTAAATGGGCTGTAATTTCATACGTACGGACGTTATTGCATGAGTAGCTGAAACTACCTGTATCCGTCATTATGCCCACATAAAGGCAGGATGCAATTTCTTTAGTAATTTCCACTTTTTGAGGCAAATGCAGAATCAGCTCAAACACCAACTCTGAAGTAGAAGAAACTTCAATCGTATGAATTTGAGCATCAAAATTTTTATCGGGTTCCAGATGATGATCAACAAGAACCATTGGCAGACCCGATTGGGCAATTTGCTTTTCGAGGGGACCCAGACGATTCAAACTATTGAAATCCAGACAAAAAATAATTTCTGAATCCTTAATTATCCGGATAGATTCTTTTTTTTGTTGAATAAAAATAAAAATATCGGATGCACCTGGCAGCCAATTAAGAAAATCAGGAAAAGGATCAGGCATCAATACCCGTGCATTTTTACCGCATAGTCGAAGATAAGCTGCCAGCGCAAGGGAGGAACCAATTGCATCCCCGTCTGGATTGGAATGACCTATAATAAGTATATTATTTTTATTTTCAAGAAGCTTGTTAACGGCTTGCGTCTGTAATCCGGGTTGAAATCTATTCATATAGGAATGCTTGTGACAAATTTATTAAATGTATTAGAATTTGAAGCTAAATATGCTTGTAAAATGAAAATCTATTTGACTGAAAAATACAGTCATTGGCCCTTATATATCACTTTCTGAAAATAACTGGCTAAAAAAACAATCAATTTTTCTGGGTAATTACTACTATAAAAATCTTTATTAAAATCTAATTAGTTAATTACCAGCCAAATAAATTACAAAAATTAGTATTGATAAAAAAAAATTAAAATCCTTATTAATTCAACAAAACAAATTCCGGTTTGTTAATGACACTGATTTAACGTTTTTGTAAATTCGTATTTCAAACCCGACCTATTATGAAGAAAGAGATTACATTCACCATGATCAAACCCTTTGCGGTTGAAAGACAGCACGTGGGACAAATCATTGAGGCCATCTTGGAACACGGTTTTCGCATTTCTGCATTAAAAATGCTTAAACTAACTAAAATTGAAGCCGAAGCTTTTTATGAAATTCATAGAGGCCGGCCATTTTTTGACGATTTAGTACAATTTATGTCATCCGGGCCAATTGTTGCAGCTATACTCGAAAAAGACAATGCTGTGGAAGACTACAGGAAACTCATTGGAAATACCGATCCATCAAAAGCTGAATCGGGTACAATTCGCCATATGTTTGGATCCAGTATTCAGAAAAATGCAGTTCATGGTTCAGATTCACCTGAAAACGCAATTATCGAATCTGGATTCTTTTTCAATCAGTTAGAGCGTTTCTGATTTCCCGTGACGGAAGGCTTCAAACGTTCCGTCATTAAACAATAGCATTAATCGCACAGGATACCTTTCCTCCTCTTTTTGAGCAAGGGTATCCTTTTTTTCATTTTCCGTTTTTCCCTCAGAAAGTGCATTTTCGAGCACAGTTTCTTGTTGATTAGTCAGTTCCATATTATTCACAACAGAAATTTCAGGAGCCTTCATATTGCTTTCTTCCTGTACAAGCGTTGTTGATTCTTTCGAACTAACTACATCTGGTATTTCTGAAAATAAATCTGGCTTTTTTAACACCAAGGCACTTTCCATATTGCCTTTGCCGAACAATATCCAATCGCGGGATATTTCAGGATAGGCAGTCATGATTTTCATTACAAAATCAAGGCTTGGTTTATTTCGCCCGGATAATATGTGTGAAATACTTGAACGTTGTACACCAATCTCGTCAGCAAACTGAGCCGGACTTAATCCCAATTCCTGAATAAGTCTTAATATCCTGTTATTCATACATTTATATTTGATTACAAAAGTAAACAATTCACAGTTAACAATTGTAACATTAATAAATTACATTTGTAATTCTTTGAATGGGCTGATTTGCATCGATTTATGACATTATCAATAATTATAATCAAATTTACTGACTTAAAGTAATACATTATATGTTTATTGTATAATATTCATTTTTAATACTATATAGCGTTTAAAGTAACAATGATTTTGATAAATAATTTACATTTGTATTACTAGTTACATTTGTGAATTGTATGTTTTTGTGTTTAAAAATCGAAGAATACAATAATTTTGCAGATGAAACGTATTATCCAGTTAAACCCCGCTGAATGAAAAAGACAATCCTTTGGTTAGTCACATTATTTTATACATTAATAATAGGTAGCTTTTTACCATTATCACTTTCCGCACAGAATCAAAATCCTGAAGCCTATCGCAAAGCCCTCTCCTACGCTGATAGTATGTATAAAATCAGGGATTTTAAAAGCGCTCTGGCTGCATACCAGTACTCTCTGCGCTTAAATCCGGATGATACCAAAGTAAAGATTCGAATTAGCGAATTAGAAAGTGTTGTAAATCAGCAAAATGTACAAAAGAAACAAGTCGATCTGTATCTTTATCAAGCAGAGAAACTAATCAGGGAAGGAAAGTTTTCTGATGCTCAGGCTGAATTGCTGAAAGCACGCAATTTACTACCAGCCGACAAGGATGTAACGAGACTTTCAGAAACCTTAAACCAACTTATTGCAGAAAAAATTAAAAAAGATAATGCTTATAGTGATACATTAGATAAGGCTGATAAGTATCTAAATAATAATTATTTCAACAAAGCCATTTCTTCATTCCAGCAAGCACGAATTATCAAAAACGAACCTGAAATTACAGAACGAATAGCAAAAACTAAGGCCAATCAACAGCAAAATAAAACGCAATCACTGCAACATATATCAGAAGCCGATAAATTTGTTTCTCAAAACAAGCTGGAGCTTGCGTTGGCAGAATACCGTCTGGCATTTGAATTATTTCCGGAAGACAAGCAGCTATCTGATAAACTTCAACAAATTCAGTCTTCGGTTTCTTATCTATCAGAGCTCAATACATTATACCAAACTGCCGTTAAAGATGCTGATGAGGCCTTTGTTAGAAAGGATTTTCCGAAAGCCATCAAAAAGTACAATGAAGCATTGGATTTCCGTCCTGATGAAGAATATCCTAAATCACGCATACGAAGTATAAAAAATGATCTCGCATCGGTTAGCGAAAAAGAACAACAATACAAGCAATTAATATCAGAAGGCGAATCCTTCATGATTTCCAAATTGTATTCAGACGCCCTCACCTCTTTTGAAAATGCCCATGATTTAAAACCAGGCGAAAAACTTCCTGTGAATAAAATCTCTGAATTAAAAAATATTTTAGCCAAGATTCAGAGTGGCGATGATCAGTACAAAAATTTTATTTCTCAGGCAAATGCTCTATATGTGTCTTCTCAATACATAGAATCGAAATCTTATTATCAAAAAGCTTTGAATCTTAAATCTGAATCAGAAGAAGCTCACCAAGGAATTGCCCGGATTGATTCAACGCTTAATAGTAAGGCTATAGCTGAGAATAATTTTAAAAAAATCGTACAGCGTGCTGACGAGCACCTGAAATCATCCCGATTTGATGAGGCAATTAATTCATATACAGAGGCTTTGGCAATAAAACCTGGTGATATTTATGTCATAAAAAAAGAAGAAGAAGCACGAAGAATACTTGCTGAACGTCGTGATCGAAGTGAAATGTATAAATTGGCTATTACGAACGGCGATTTATATTTCCAACAGAAAAACTTGGTTGAAGCCTACGATCAATATACAAGTGCAAGTAAGCTAAAACCAGAAGAAGATTATCCCAAGCAAAAACTTTCGGAGATAAAAGAAATCCAAAAACAAAACAAACATCTACAGGAACAGTATAATGGGTTTATCAAATTAGCTGACGCTTATTTAAAGGAAAAAAACTATAACCTCGCAAAAACTGAATATAGCAAAGCCCGTGGAATTATACCCGCGATTACCTACCCAATTTCACAAATTCGCATTATCGACTCGTTGATGATTGTTGAAGCTGATATTAGCAATCAATATAACCAGACTATTGTTCTGGCTGACAAAGCTTTTGACGCGGGAAATCTGATTCAGGCTACAAATCTATATCAAAAGGCACTTAAAATAAAACCAGGAGAATCGCTTCCTGCTGGTCGAATTAGCCTGATAAATAAACTCATAACTGATCAAAATCAAGCTGTTGAGGATGCATTTCGTCTTGCTATGTCGAATGGTGAGAAACTTCAATTAGAAGGCATGTATGAAAAATCTCTTACGGAATATGAAACAGCATCCAGTGTTAAACCTGGCAACCCCGAAGCCCTGCGCAAAATCGATGAAATAAATCGCTTGATGAAAAACAAAGCGATGAATATTATTAATTATCAGCAATTTGTAAAATCTGCCGATTCACTTTTTGATGCTAAACTTTGGCAACCCAGTAAAATTGCTTACCAATCTGCTAATCAAATTAATTCCGCCGAAAAACATCCTATTGCTCGTATATCAAGGATCAATAGCATTATTGATTCCATTAATAAAACGGAAACCTCCTATAATCAAACCATCGCAAATGGAGATCTGGCCTTTTCTTCAGATCGATTGACGGATGCATTGCAACTTTTTCAACAAGCAGTTATTATAAAACCTTTAGAATCCTACCCGTCGCAAAAAATCAAAGAAATTGGATTGATTATGAAATCCAGAGCCGATAAAGTTCAAGCCATGGAGGAATGCAAAAAGAAAGCAATGGCAACTTATGAGGTGGGTAAGCTTGAAGAAGCTCTTCTCAACTTCCAGCAATGCCAAAAACTGGAATCAGGAGACTCATACATCAACAACATGATAGTTGAAATCTCTGGAAAAATTAATCAAAGAGACTTAAATAATGCTTTGTTTAGCAAAAGACAAAAAAGTGCTGATTCTTTATTTAACGACAGATTATATGAAGACGCACTATCGGTGTATCGTTCAGCAACAAGTTTGAAACCAGCAGATAAACATTGTATCGGACGTATTGAAGAAGTTGAAAAAATTCTTGATAAGCGTGAAACCGATGCCATTTCTTTTGCAAAAAATTTGAAATCCGCTGATTCTTGTTTCGAGGTAAGATTATATGATAACTCATTAAAATACTATCTCGAAACCAGAAAGTACAAGGCAAAAGAAAGCTATGTTGAAGACCGGATAGCTCAAATTAACGCATTACTCACCAAACCAAAAGAGGTTGAAGGAATTACATATGATAAAGCAATTTTAGCTGCCAGGCAATATGAAGCTAAGGATCAAATTGATAAAGCATATGAGCATTATCTGATCGCCTTACATTTGGAACCTCATCAGGAAATTCCTAAAGAAAGGCTTCGTGAAATTATATCTCAGGTGACCACCAAAAATATGCTTGTCGTAAGCGAAACTCCCGAGACCATCAAAATGGGTGCCTCTAAAACGCATAGTGTACCCAGCTTGAACTCGAAAAAGAACAACTATATCGTCATCAAACTTTCTGAATCAGTTACACAAAATGGTAAACTGGTCGTTAACTTTGGGCGCGGTAATAGTGTTTTAGGGGGAATTGTACTTCGAATACTACAGAATCAGGAATTCAGTTATTACATTGCAAATTTATCTTCTCAATCGGGCTGGACAGAAAGCAACAATCAATGGTTACGATTCTCTGCCGAAAATTCGGATATTAACATTTTAGGCGTGTATTTAACAACAGACTAGAAATCGCATTTTTTTCAATTAAAAATCACTTTTTTAACGGAAGTGATTTTTTTTTATTTGTTTTTAAAAAAAGATGTTATATATTACCCTTGCCAAAAAAACTAACGTTTTTTTAATACTTTGCCTCATTATCAACACATTATAAATCTTATTAACAATTAAGATAGTAAATTATTAAAACTCTATTTAGACAGAAATTAAATTACGAATGGCAAAAAATTAAATAAAATTCATTTAAACTAACAATCAGCTTCATAGAATTTCTTTTACCTTTCTGCATATACAAAAAGTCGAGCTAAAGATCAAGACCCAAACGACTTTTTTTTTCACTTAATTAAGAACATTTTTGTTGAAAAATTAATCTCAGATCATCAATTTTATTTTAAATATAATTTCTAGAGTTAAAGGAGTAGTGAATGAATATGACGAGCAGTCAAAACCATCAAGTTAAAACAGATTTTCAAGCAGTGTGGAACAACTGCATAAGAATCATTCAGGATAATATAAGTCCGACCAGTTTTAAAACCTGGTTTGCTCCTATTGTGCCTGTTAAACTTGATAAAAGCGTTCTCACAATACAAGTTCCCAGTCAGTTTTTTTACGAATGGCTTGAAGAGCATTATATAACTTTGCTCAAAAAAACCATACGAAAAGAACTGGGTTCCGATGGAAGACTGGAATACAGTATTATTATGGATAACTCCTTTAAAAATTCGGCGCCATATACGATCAAAATACCTGCAACCAACCGAAGGGCAACCAATAATGAGCCAGTAGCAATGCCAATCAATATTAACTCAGAAGGATCAGCCAAAGAAGTTCCTAATCCTTTTGTTATTCCGGGTCTTAAAAAACTAAAAATTCCTTCACAACTTATTGACAGTCTGTCTTTCGACAATTTTATTGAAGGTGATTGCAACCGTTTGGCACGTTCGGCCGGTTACGCCATATCTGAAAATCCTGGAAAAACGGCATTTAACCCATTCTTTATCTACAGTTCTGTTGGTTTAGGGAAAACGCATCTTTCTCACGCTATCGGTATTCAAGTAAAAAATAATTTTCCTGACAAAACGGTACTTTATGTTTCTGCTGAGCTTTTTACGCATCAGTTTACCGATTCCATCCGTAACCAGAACCCCAATGATTTTATCAATTTCTATCAGATGATAGATGTGCTCATCATTGACGATATTCAGTTTTTAGCCGGAAAACAAAAAACTCAGGATGTCTTTTTCCACATTTTTAATCATTTACATCAAAGAAGTAAGCAAATTATCATAACGGCTGATAAGCCTCCTGTCGAAATTACCGGAATTGAACAACGCTTGTTATCCCGTTTCAAATGGGGTTTAGCAGCGGATCTTCAAACCCCGGATTTAGAAACCCGTGTTTCAATTCTTAAGAATAAAATTTACGCGGATGGAATCGAAATTCCCGATGATGTGATTGAATATCTGGCGTATAGTATTAATAGTAATATACGCGAACTGGAAGGCGCTCTGGTAAGTCTTATTGCCCACTCTTCTTTGAATAAAAAGGCCATAACTCTTGAATTGGCCCGGAAAATGATTGATAAGTTCGTCATCAATACGACTAAGGAAATTTCGATTGATTATATTCAGAAAGTTGTTTGCG
Organism: Bacteroidales bacterium; assembly: GCA_030656615.1. Classification (GTDB taxonomy): domain Bacteria; phylum Bacteroidota; class Bacteroidia; order Bacteroidales; family TTA-H9; genus JAUSOY01. The sequence goes on from JAUSOY010000078.1 coordinate 89,191, forward strand.
ATTATTTCAATATCTCCATGGATATGCTTAACAGCAAAACCCGAAAACGCGATATTGTACAAGCACGACAACTTGCTATGTATTTTGCTAAAGAACATACTAAGTCTTCATTGGCAACCATCGGATTACATTGTGGGAATAAAGATCACGCCACAGTTCTTCACGCCTGTAAAACCGTGAGTAATCTGATAGAAACAGATAAAACCTTTAAAACATATTATATGGATTTGGAGAAAAGAATAAAACTCTAAATACTGTTTCCATAATTCAATCCTGAATAATTCCTTCATCGAAGTATTCAGGATTTTGTTTTTAATATATGCGTTCAACTAAAATTCACAGGCTTTGTTATATCTCATAATGCAAAAACTGACAAATTTTTAGTGACATATTAACGAAAAAACAGCTAAAAAGTGAAAAAAATCCTCATGGTTTGTATGGGTAATATTTGCCGCTCGCCTTTGGCCGAGGGAATATTAAGACATAAAGTAAAAAATCGTCAGATACCTGTTCTTGTTGATTCGGCAGGGACAATAGCATACCACTCGGGCGAGCATCCTGATGATAGAGCAACGTCAACGGCTAAAAAACACGGCATTGACATTAGCGAACAAATGGCACGTCAATTTCACGTATCTGATTTTGAAGAGTTTGACAAAATATTTGTTATGGACGCAAATAATTTTAGTGACGTACTTCGTTTAGCAAGAAATCATCATGAGGCCGAAAAAGTGGAAATGATCATGAATCTGGTCAATCCGGAAAAAAATATTCCGGTTCCTGACCCTTACTACGGTGGAAAAGATGGTTTTGAAAATGTTTATCAAATGTTGGATCAGTCCACCGAAAAAATTATTGAAGCAATTATTCGGGGAGATATTTGACGGATTGGCATTTATTTCTACATTTATCCTTTTTAAAGAACAAAATACATTCGCATGTTATTAGACAGGATACCTGAATTGGAGGATATCAGAGAAGCGGCCATCCGGATAAAAGACTATACACATCAAACCCCGGCACTTACTTCATTAAATATCAGTGAATATACAGGTGCGCATTTGTTTTTTAAAGCGGAAAATTTGCAAAAAGCTGGAGCTTTTAAGTCAAGAGGTGCTTGTAATGCTATTTTTTCACTTGATAATGAAGACCTGGAATATGGTGTAGCGACCCACTCCTCCGGAAACCATGCGCAGGCCTTGGCACGGGCGGCGATGTTAATAAAAACGAAATCGTACATCGTAATGCCAAAAAATGCTCCTGCTTCTAAAGTTGCAGCAGTTAGGAACTATGGTGGTGAAATCACTTTTTGTGAGCCCAATTTAGCATCACGCGAAGAAAATCTAAAAAGACTTATCGACGAAACAGGTAGCGTTGAAATTCACCCCTATAACAATTATTCAATAATAGCCGGACAGGCTACTGCTTGCCTTGAATTTATAGAACAGGTTGACACCCTCGATTACATACTTGCCCCGGTAGGTGGTGGCGGATTATTGAGTGGTACCTGTTTATCTGCCAGCTATCTAAGCCCTAAAACTAAAGTAATAGGGGTTGAACCGGAATTGGCAAACGATGCTTATCGATCGTTTCGTGAAGGAAGAATAATTGCAGCATTACCCCCAAAAACTATTGCTGATGGACTTTTAACCAGCCTTGGAACAATTACTTTTCCAATAATACGGGAATATTGCCATGACATTGTAACCGTATCTGAAGAAAGTATTATTAAAGCCATGCGGCTTATTTGGGAACGAATGAAAATTATTGTAGAACCTTCGGCCGCGGTGCCTTTGGCTGCCATTCTTGAAAAGAAAATTGAAATCAAAGGAAAACGTATTGGCATTATTTTAAGTGGCGGTAATCTTGATCTTGACAAACTCCCCTGGAAATAAAATTATGAAATTAAAAGGCCGTTTATACTTATTACCTTCACCCCTATCTTCAGATTTTGAAGTAAACCATATTCCTGAGGCAAATCTTCAGATTATGCAGCCCTTAAGGTACTTTATTGTTGAAGAAATCAGAAATGCCCGGCGTTTTCTACGTAAAACCAATTCTAACTTTCCAATAGACGATTGCCAGTTTTTCATATTAAGCGAACACAGTCATAACGAAGATATTCCTGAAATGATATTGCCTCTATTGAATGGAATGGATATGGGTTTGATTTCCGGTGCTGGACTGCCATGCATCGCTGACCCCGGTCAATCTGTGGTAAAACTGGCACATAAAAACAATATCGAAATTATACCTCTTACAGGACCTTCGTCCATCATGTTATCGCTCATGGCCAGTGGTTTTAATGGTCAAAATTTTATTTTTCATGGTTATCTGCCTCAGGATAAAGACCAAAGAGGTGTAAAACTTAAAGAAATCGAAAAAGCTTCAGCCTTATTAAATCAAACTCAAATATTTATTGAAGCGCCATACAGGAACCGCCAAATGCTTGAAAGTTTGATACAGCATTGCCATCCCGAAACTCAATTATGCATTGCAGTAGATATTCATTCTCCCGGGCAAAAAATTAGTACAGCAACCATAAAATCTTGGAGCCATCAAAAGACTGAGTTCCACAAAAAACCTGCAGTTTTCCTTTTATATTGCGGAACGGACAGTATATAATTAACTCATTTTCATGATTTTATATCAAGAATAAGCAATCAGCTATTTTTTATATCTTTGCAGATCTGTTTAAAAAAAGCGTAAATGTTAGTTTTTAGACACAACGATTATTAATCATTCATACTATTATTGTTTTATCTACTCTAATCCCGATGAAACTTCTTCAACAGAAACTCGCCAAATACGACATACCTCAAAAAACCCAGCAAATGGGTGTTTATCCTTATTTCAGAATTATTGAATCGGAACAGGATACTGAGGTAATCATTGGTGGCAAAAAGGTTTTAATGTTTGGCTCAAATTCCTATTTAGGTCTCACAAGTCATCCGAAAGTCAAAGCGGCATCAAAAGCTGCAATCGATAAATATGGTTCTGGTTGTGCTGGTTCTCGCTTCCTAAACGGGACATTGGACATACATATTGAGTTGGAAGATAAACTGGCCGAATTTGTTGGAATGAAAGCTGCTCTGGTTTACAGTGCCGGATTTCTTGTAAACCTTGGTGTAATTTCTACAATCACTGGTCGCGAAGATTATATCATTCTTGACGAACTGGTTCATGCCTCAATAATAGAAGGAAGACGTCTTTCATTCAGTCAGGCATTTAAATACAAGCATAATGATATGGTTTCACTGGAAAAAATTCTTAAACAGTGCAAACCGGATAAAATTAAACTAATTATTGTTGACGGCATCTTTAGCATGGAAGGAGACATTGCCCGCCTTCCGGAGATCGTTGAACTTGCAAAAAAATATGATGCTACCGTTATGGTTGATGACGCCCATGCATTGGGTGTGATTGGCGTAAATGGACGAGGAACTGCCAGTCATTTCGGATTGAATAATGGTGAAGTTGACCTGATAATGGGAACTTTCAGTAAATCATTGGCTGCCATTGGTGGTTTTATCGCCAGCGATTTTGAAACCATTAATTATCTGAAACATAATAGCCGATCGCTGATTTTCAGTGCAAGTATAGCACCAGCAGCTGCAGGTAGTGTTCTTGCTGCTCTGGAGATTATGAAAGAAGAGCCTGAGCGCATTGCCAAGCTTTGGGAAAACACGAATTATGCCATCGAAAATTTCAGAAGGATGGGTTTTGATTTAGGGAAGACTGAAAGCCCTATCATCCCATTATATATCAGGGAAGATGCCAAAACCTTTATGTTCACTAAGATGCTATTGAACGAAGGTGTTTTTGTAAATCCAATTGTTTCTCCAGCTGTTCCAAGCGATTCATCGCTAATACGATTTTCGCTTATGGCAACCCATACTCAAGAACAGATTGATCGCGCCCTGGAGGTCTGTTACAAAGTGGCAAAAAAATTGCATATCATCGATTAAAACGGAGGGTTTATGTCGGTAATCATTAAAGAAGTTGAATCAAGGGATGCATTAAAGGCTTTTGTGCGTTTCCCGAATGAATTATACAAAGGAATTCCTCAATATGTGCCTCCCATCGAAAGGGATGAACTTAACATTTTGTCTGTACAGAAAAACCCGGGTTTAAAAAACTGTCAGGTCAAATATTGGTTGGCTTATAAAGATGGGAAAATTGCCGGGCGAATGGCAGGAATCATTAATAACGAATTTATCGAAAAATGGGCCAAACGTTATGCTCGTTTTGGATGGGTAGACTTTATCGATGATGAGGATGTTTCAAGGATATTATTTGAAACGGCAGAGAAATGGGCCATCAGTAATGGAATGGATGCCATCAACGGACCACTCGGATTTACGGATTTCGATCCGGAAGGAATTATGATTGAGGGTTTTGACGAATTGGCGACCATAATAGAACGATATAACCATCCGTATTATGCCACTCATATTGAAAAAATGGGTTATAAAAAGGATGCCGATTGGTTCGAATATCAACTAAATATACCCGCTGCCCTACCCGAAAATATTAAACGAGTTTCGAAGTATGTCTTAAAAAAACACAAGCTACGTGTTGTCCGTATTAAAAAACTGACAGAAATCGAAAAGTTTGCCGACGGTGTATTTAAGCTACTAAATGATTTATACGGACTTATGTATGGGTTCGTACCCATCACACCGGAACTTAAGAATTTCTATATCCGCAAGTACCTCCCGCTAATCGACCCCAAGCTCATGGCTTTCATTGTGGATGAAAAAGACACTTTAGTTGCATTTGGTGTTACCATGCCGTCTTATTCAGAACTCTTTAAGCAGGCCAAAGGAAGCTGGTTAAGGCTTCTGTGGTTGAAATTTACAGGGCAGGCCGTAAAAACCGATACCGTTGATATGTACTTCATTGGTGTGCTTCCTGAATATATAAATCATGGATTAAGCTCTGTACTAATTAATACGGTGGGACAGACTTTAATTGATTTAGGATATAAAAAAGCAGAAACAAATATTGAATTCGAAAGCAATGAAGCGGTTCAAAGCTTATGGAAGCATTTCGACTATAGGCAACACAAACGAAGGCGCTGTTACCTTAAATCGTTCATCAGTAGTTCCAGAACCGAAGACAATATTTAAAAAAAAGAAGAGCAGGCTACGATTTCCTGCTCTTTTCAATTTACCGGCAAATATTTAAATAACTTCGTATTTTTTTAACTTTATCAAACATTTTTCCAATGGCTATTGAAATAAAGGAAGTTAAAGACAAGAAACAATTTAAAGAATTTCTGAGCCTGCCATTTTCCATATATAAAGACAATCCATTCTGGGTTCCTTCTCTTTTTATGGAAGAAAGACGAAATCTTAATCCAAAGCATAATCCTGCATTTGAATGGAGTAAAACCTGTCTTTGGTTGGCATATAAAGATGGGAAACCTGCCGGGCGCATTGCCGGAATTATCAATCATAAATCCAATCAAATCTGGGGTAAAAAACAAGCCCGCTTTGGATGGATCGATTTTATTGATGATGAAGAAGTGTCAACAGCGCTCTTCAATACACTCGAAAACTGGGCGCGTGAAAACGGGATGAATTCTGTACATGGCCCTCTGGGATTTTCTGATATGGACAAGGAGGGAATGCTTACCTTCGGATTTGATGAGCTAGGTACAATTGCCACCATTTATAATCATGCATATTACCCCGAACATACTATAAAAAACGGATATAGCACCGATACAGAATGGGTTGAATACGAACTTAAAAAACCTGATGGCATTCCTGAAAAACACTTAAAAATTGCTGAAATCGTAAAACAACGTTTTGGATTGCGCGTCTTTCAAGCAAAAAAGTCGAAGGACATTCTTCCATATGCGAAGCAAATATTCCATTTGGTAAATGAAGCATTTGCTGATCTTTACGGTTATGTAGCCCTCACGGAAAAACAAATGGATTATTACATTAAGTTGTATTTTACGTTTGTTAGGGCTGAATATATTCCCATTATTCTTGATAAAAACGATGATGTAATTGCATTCGGCATTACCTTACCCTCTCTTAGCAAAGCCATGCAAAAAACCGGAGGAAAACTCTTCCCGTTTGGATTCTTTCATTTGCTAAAAGCTATGAAGAAAAATGATCGCGTGGATTTTTATCTGATTGCCGTTAAACCCGAGTATCAGAACAAAGGCGTTAATGCTCTCTTATTCACCGATTTAATACCGAAATATGCACGGGATGGCATTCAATGGGCCGAAACGAATGTAGAGTTAATCGACAATGAAAAGGTCAGAAAACAATGGGATTATTTCGAAAAGCGAATTCACAAACGCAGGTCAGCTTTTATTAAGCATTTATAGACCAGATACTTATTCGGTTTTTCTAAACTTTAAGAATTCCATATATTTGCATTCCCGAAAACTCCGGGAGTTTTGACCTATTGTTGCCTTATTAAAAGAGTAATTATTTATAATTGACGTCACATGAAAAAACAACCGATATATCTCGATCGTAACGAAAATCATTTTGGCCCTGCTCCTGCTTGTTTTAAAGCCTTACAAAAAAAGAATTTTTTTAAGTTAAGTGCTTATTCCCGCGATTTTGCCCGGGGCGTTAAAAGCAGGCTATCAGAGCGCATTGCTCATGATTTTGGAATGGACGAAAAGCAGGTATTACTCGGTTATGGTGGTGAAGATATTCTAAAACAGGCTGTTCATTGTTATTTAAAAGAAGGCCAAAAAATTCTCATTCCGCAGTTTTCGTGGTGGTATTACAAAGCCATTGCCGATGAAGTTGGCGGTATTAAGGCAGAATATCCCATAACCGAAGGTGATTTCTCTTTCTATTATGATATTGATGGCATGAAGGATGCCGTTAAAAAACACAATCCCGCTGTTATCCTTATCAGTACACCAAATAACCCCACTGGCAATGCAATGGGTTTCGGAGCCCTGCATGATTTTTTAAGTCATACCGGCGATGCAATCGTTATTCTGGATGAAGCATATACCATGTTTTTTAACACTGACCGTTCCTACGTAAAAGCACTCATCGATGAATTTCCAAATCTTCTGATAATCCGCACTTTTTCAAAGTATTATGCTTTGGCAGGTGTTCGGATTGGTTTTGGATTTATGGGAAAAAATCTTTCAACATTCTCGAAATTCAGTGCACGCTACCTGGGTTATAATCGACTTACCGAACGCATAGCGCTTGCAGCCCTCGATTCGGATGATTATTACAACGATATGCGAATTAAAATGGTGAGCGATCTTGATATGTTTTTTAAATCCTTCAATCAGCTTCCTGGTTTCAAAGCATACCGTTCGGAAGCCAATTTTATTTTGGTAAAAATTCCTGAAGGAATTAAAGATGCCATGAATGCCTATCTCAAGGAACGGGGGTATATTATAAAATTCATGAACGAGGACGGACTGGACCAACATGTTAGAATTTCATTAGGAACTCAGGAAGAAAATCACATGCTGATGAATTTGGTTAACGAATTTGTAGCCCAACACTCTGGCAAATAATGCGAAAGATATTCGAAGGATATAGCCAAACACTTAAACAAACGGAAGTTGAAGAAGTTGCTGATCTGGTCTTTTACAGACCATTGGGCTACCTTATTGTTCTCATCGTTAAGCGATGGCCTGTCACCCCTAATCACCTGACATTTATTGCCCTTGGGTTTGGTGCAATCAGCGGATATTTTTACTCATTAGGTACTTCATACGCTTTTATTCTTGCAGCTGTATTTCTTCTGTTATTCAATATTTTTGATTGCAGCGACGGACAATTGGCACGTTTAAAGCGTAATGGTACAGCTTTCGGAAGAATTATCGATGGTGTAGCCGATTATATCACAGGGATATTCACTTATGTTGGAATTGGTATTGGATTTGCCAATCATACTTCCGATCCGCTATTATGGTGGACTTTGCTCATTATTACAGCCATCACCAATATATTCCACTCGATGATGACCGACCACAGGCGCTCACGCTTTCTGGAAGGCTCTACTGGCACAGCCAATACCGCTCCAGAGGAAACCCAACGCCTTCGCGACCTTATTGCTTCGCAAGAATTTCAATCGTTTTCGGCGCCCAATCGGATAATTACTAAAATATATTACCGGTATAACGTACTTTTAGCGAAGATGGCCGGTAAACATTCGGTTAAAACTAAAAATCAGGGAGCTTATTATGCTGCAAATAAGCGGATAATGAAATTCTGGACATTTTTAGGTCCAACGACCCAAATTACTTTTTTGGTGATTTGCTCGTTTTTTGGTGATTTTTATACTTTTATCCTTGGGACTATCATCGTTTTTAATATTTACGCCATTATACTGGCAATTTGGCAACACCAAATAAACCGAAAATTGTCATGAATACCACTGCAGTAATTCTTGCTGCCGGCACTGCAAGCCGTCTTAGGCCTCTTACAGATACCACCCCAAAGTGTCTGTTACTTATCGATAACAAGAGTATACTTGAAAGAACCATTGACAATATTCTTGCAAATGGAATTAATAAACTCATTATCGTTACTGGCTATAGAGAAGAAATGATTCAAGGTTTTGCAAACTCGAATTATCCGGACTTGGATATTCGGTTTATTACCAATAATGTATATGAATCAACCAATAATGCCTGGTCGCTCATGCTAGCCCTCAGGGAACTAAATGGAGGAAATATGCTCCTACTGGATAGCGATATTCTTTTTGACGCGGATATTATTAAAAAACTTCTTCATTCCGGATATCGTGATTGTCTGGCTTTACGTGCTTCTAATCAATTGGGTACTGAAGAAATTAAGGTGGTTTCCGATTCTACTGGATTAATGTCTGCTATCTCTAAAGTGGTAAATCCTGCAGATGCCAGTGGTGAATCCATTGGCATTGAATTATTTTCAGAGGCCACAATTTCAATCCTGAAACAGACCATTGAAAAAAGAATGGCTGAAGGAAAAATTAACGAGTTTTATGAAGCTTCATTTGAAGAAATGATACAAAACCATACACCATTCTACGCTGTAAATATTAATCCATCAGCATGCATGGAAATTGATACCGTAGAAGATTTGCAAACAGCAACCAAGATAATGCAAAAAGTAACCTAAAACCACTCCATGACTGAAAGCCTGATTACTATTTCACTTGTAGGATTTCTGGCCGGATTTGTTTTTTCGATGCCCGTGGCCGGTCCAATCAGCATTCTTATTACCAGCAATGCCCTGAAAGGAAAATTTCGATATTGCGTCAGGGCAGCGGTCGGATCAGCCTTTGCCGACTTTACTTACGTTTATATTGCCGTTTTGGGGCTTACAGGCTTTTATTCATACTATAGACCCGCAATACCTTATATCCTTATGGTAGGCTCCATATTTTTACTATTTCTAGGATATAAAATTTTTAAAACAAAGCTTAAAATTGAAGATATTCGTGACGAAAAAATTAACCACGATAAATATAAAAATAAAGGGGGCTTTACCAGTGGGCTTATGCTCAATTTTTTAAATCCTACTTTATTTCTTGGTTGGCTTACATCTTCCTTTATTACAATTTCTCTGGTGGCTTCATTAGGATTTAATATGGGTGGTATGGACAAGGTTGTTAGTAATAATGTAAAACAAATTAACCAAATTAACAGAACTTCCGACTCTTCTCTTAGTATTGCTACTCATCAATTCGACTTTTTAAATAACGATTTACATGCTAAAAAGGATACTGTAAAGGGTTACGCTTTTATTTTAAGTGGCTTTTATGCTTTTTTTCTGTCCCTTGGAAGTGTTTTCTGGTTTTATTTGCTTACAAAATTGCTTATTAAAAACAGGCACCGCCTTAATGTAAATTACCTGAATAAGGTTATTTCTGCCTTGGGACTGGTACTCTGCGGCTTCGGCATATATTTGGCAGGTAGAGGCATTGATTTGGTTTTCTTCCATTAAGAAAGCCTAATTTTGTGGGCTAATTTCTCTTTAAATGCATTACGCTATTATCGCCGCCGGTGAGGGTTCTCGTCTTCGATCCGAAGGAGTTGACATACCAAAACCTTTAATTCCTCTGAATGGTAAAGCCCTGATAGAACGTCTTACTGATATTCTATTTCTTCATGAACCAGAATCGTTAAGCATAATTGTCAACGAAATATATCCGGAGCTAATCAATTGGGCACAGCAATTTATTTGTCCTGTACCTTTTCATATTGTTGCAAAAACTACATTAAGTTCAATGCATAGTCTTTATGCTTTACGGTACAGGCTTAATGAAAAATCTTTTATTCTGACCACCGTCGATACCGTATTCAAACAGGACGAATTTAAAAAGTACATCGATTTTATTAAAGAAAATCCATCATACGATGCCGTTATGGCAGTAACATCTTTCGTGGAAGATGAAAAACCACTGTGGGTAAAAACCACCCCGGATAATACCATACTTTCTTTCGACAGCCAGCGAAATGGCCATCAATTCGTAAGTGGCGGATTCTATTATTTCACGCCAGCGGTGATGAAACTTTTGCCAGATGCAATCGATTCTGGCATGCAGAAAATGCGCAACTTTCAATCGCTACTCATTGATAAAGGCTTAAATGTCAAGGCATTTGAATTTGAGAAAATTATCGATATCGATCATCTGGATGACTTAAAATCCGCTTCTGATTTTATTCAGAAATAAATATCCAATAAAAACTTTGCAAACCATGAAAGTTTTTTAATTTTGCAAAAAACTTTTTATAATGGAGGTCAGAGATCGAATCATCCAAGCCGCAAGAAAATCATTTGTTTTGTTTGGCATACGTGGAGTAACCATGGATCAGATAGCTCAGGAGGCTGGTGTTTCTAAACGAACCATTTATGAAATATTTGCTGATAAGGGTGAATTGCTCTTGGCGTGTATTGAATATATGGAATGTGACATGGAAAAACACAGACAAGAAATTGAAAATTCGTCTCAGAATGTTATCGAAACCATGTACCGCCATTCTGATTTTCATATTAAAATGCTGGAAGATTTCAATCCACTGTTTTTCATGGATATGCAAAAATTTTATCCTGCTGCATGGGATATTATATTCAATAAATTCAATCAAAAAAAATATCACGATATAAAACGCTTGCTTCAGGTCGGACTGAAACAAGGCCTATTCCGTAAGGATATTCATTTGGAAATTGCAACCAAAGTATTGCTTGAGCAAACAAAAATGGCCATGACACTTGATATGCTTAAAGGAGGAAAATACTCGCGGAAAGATATTTTTAATAATCTCGTTATAAATTATATACGAGGTATTTCTTCTGAATCAGGACTTGAACTGCTTAACAAATATTATAAATAGTTTTCTAAAAACTCCATTACTATTTTAACAATATGAATCTCAAATTTGCAGCGGTTACACGCGGCCAAAAATACTCTCCCAATCATATCGGTAACGATAGCCAGATTATGCGCCTTACAATTGCCGAACTTGAAAAAATGGGGCATCGTGTCCGAATTTATGAAGAAGATATCATCAGTCCGGAGGTTGTTACTGAAAACTTTATATTCACAATGATTCGTGGAAGCTATGCCCTTGAAAAACTGGTTCAGTTCGAGAAAAACGGCGCTTTCGTTATCAATTCTACAGAAGCGGTTTTAAATTGCTACCGCGATCGGATGGCTCGCATACTTCCTGAGGCAGGTGTCCCTTTTCCTAAAAGTATTATTGTTGAAACATCAGCAAAAAATATTGATTTTAGCGGTTTTGAAAACCAGGAAAAACTCTGGGTAAAACGCGGTGATGTGCACGCCATACACCGGGAAGATGTCACTTTGGTGTATCAAAAAGAAGAACTCTATAGTGTACTGCTCGAATATGAAAGAAGAGGAATAGAAAAAGCCGTTATTCAGGAACAGCTGGATGGTGATGTTGTGAAGTTTTATGCCGTAAATGATAGCAAATTTTTCCACTGGTATTATCATAATGGTTCGCGTCAATTGCCTTTCGACCCCAAATTCCTTCATAAAATTGCCTTGGACAGTGCTAGGGCTCTTAAAGTTGATATTTACGGTGGCGACGCAGTTGTCGGAGAAGATGGCAGCGTAAAAATTATTGATTTAAATGACTGGCCAAGCTTTGCTCCTGTTAGAGAAATTGCATCCAAACACATTGCAGAACTTATTCACAATAAAGCATTGGACTTCCATTCAAAAATATTATAAACATGAGTAATATTAGCATTGAATCAACTCTAAAATCTTCTGACACTGAAGAATGGATCGATATCTATTTTTATCGAAAAATTGGTTATGCAATAGCCTGGGCAAGCATGAAAGCTAATATTAGTCCTAATGCGTTAACCATCATCAGTATTTTTTGGGGAATGGCTGCTGGTCATCTCTTTTATTACAGCAATCTATGGATTAATGTAATCGGAATTGTTTGTTTAGTGATTGCGAATTCGTTGGATAGCGCTGACGGACAGTTGGCACGCATGACCAACAACAAAACAAAACTGGGACGTATTTTGGATGGCCTTGCTGGTAATATCTGGTTTGTAACAATATACATCCATTTATTGCTTCGTTTATTACACGAAGGTTACGGATACTGGGTTATTGTATTATTTGCCGTTACCGGAGCATCCCATATTTTTCAGGCAGCTTTAGCCGATTATTACCGTAATGCACATTTGTACATCATTAATGGTGAGGAAGGAAGTGAGTTTGATAATTCTTCCAAAGTAAAGAAGGAATACGAAAAACTCCTATGGAAAAAGCATTTCTTTGAAAAACTTTTCACGTGTACTTACATCAACTATACGCGTGAACAGGAATTATTCACAAAAAATCTTCAGAAACTGGTACAACTAATTAAAGTAAAATTTAATGGGAAATTGCCCGTTTCTATTCAAAAAGACCTTAGAAAAGAGAACAAGGTATTGATGCCAATCACAAATATATTATCTTTCAATACACGTGCTATAGCGTTATTTATATGCCTGATCTCAGGACAGGTTATCTGGTATTGGGTTTTTGAATTTACCATATTAAATTTTCTATTATTATACATGATTGGTAAACAAGAGCGTATCAGTAAAAAATATTTTGCAATTTTGAATAATATTTAGCACGAATTATTGGAATGAAAGCACAGAAAGCAAATATCGCATTCTTCATTTTCGGACTCGCCATGCTGACGTATCTGGTGCTTGATTTTGGCCTTGAACAGATTCTCGAAAATATTATTCAAACTGGCTGGTGGTTTCTCCCTATATTAGGTTTATGGCTGGTAATTTATATTATGAATGCCATGGCATGGCATTATATCATTGGAATAGGGCATAACTCAAACTTTAGAGAAATTCTGCGATTGATGATCTCTGGTTTTGCCATTAATTATATGACTCCGGTTGTTGGATTGGCAGGTGAACCATATAAAGTTATGAATATCAGAAATAAAGTTGGTATTCAGAAAGCATCATCATCCGTTATTCTATACAATATGATGCACATATTGTCGCATTTTTATTTCTGGTTAGCTACCGTTGTCCTGGTAGTGGCCTTTACCCCTCTCACCAAAGCGGCTTATATTGCTTCCGGATTTACGTTTATTGTCCTCATTTTCCTAGTAATCATCTTCTATGCCTGGCACCGGAAGGGCATCGTATATACGCTACTTGGATTTGTTGAACGTATTCCATTCATGAAAAATCGCATCATAAGACTGCGTGAGAATAATGAATCGCTCAACCAGATAGATGAACAAATACGATTTTTATACAACGGGCAGCGAAAAACTTTTTACATTATCCTGTTTATCGAATTTATTGCTCGGGTAATTGGCTCACTTGAGTTTTATTTTATCATGAAGGCAATTGGTCATGACGTAAGCATTCTACAGGCCATATATATCAGTGCAGCATCTTCACTTATAGCCAATCTGTTTTTCTTTATCCCACTTCAACTCGGGACTCGTGAAGGCAGCCTGTATATGGTTTTCGACAGTTTAAAATTTACCCCTGAATTGGGTGTATTCGTTAGCCTGGTAACACGGATACGAGAGTTCTTCTGGATACTTGTTGGACTCATATTAATGCGCATCACAAGCGTGAAAAATAAAAAAACTGGTGTAACAATATACCAAACCGATAGTCAATAAATGAGAAATAAATTACCAATGACGAAAATAAAAGCCATTCTTTTTGATTTTGGAGGCACCATAGACACCGACGGTGTTCACTGGAGTGAAAAATATTGGGATGCTTATGTAGCTTGTGGTATTGATATTTCAAAGGAAGAGTACGAGAAAGCTTATGTTGCAGCCGGTGACGATATGCTCGAAGGCCTGCTTGGTCCTGATGCAACGTTTCGTCATACGTTGCAAGTGCAAATCAGCCTTCAAACGCGCATTCTTGGTTCAAAAGCTTTTCTTAATCTTAATAATCTGTCAGAGACTACGGATTTACTCACGAATTGGTGTTATGCAGATGTAGTAAAAAATATTGCATCGCTCAAACCCATTCTTGAATCATTAAAACAAGATTACCGTTTGGTATTGGTATCCAATTTTTATGGGAATATGCTGACGGTGTTAAAAGAATTCCATATTAACGATCTTTTTGAATATGTAATTGATTCAACCTTGGTTGGGCTTCGTAAACCAGACCCGGCAATTTGGCAGTTAGCCATTGATAAATTAAAACTCAAACCCGAAGAATGTCTCGTGATAGGTGATTCTTATTCTCGTGATATTGAGCCTGCTGCACATTTAGGGTGTATAACTGCCTGGATTGACGGCAAAAGCTGGACCCGCCCGGCCGATACTTCCAAAGCTAACTATATTATTAAATCATTGAAAACATTTACCCTCAAACAATAATAAACAGTCATTCATCTTATAAATAATCAACTGTATGCATACAACAGTTAAAAAACCTGAAGGAAAACTTGGAGTACTTCTTGTAGGCATGAGTGGAGCCGTATCCACTACTTTTCTGGCTGGTACACTGGCCGTTCGTAAAGGCGTTGGTTTACCTATCGGTTCACTGACCCAAATGGGTACCATCAGACTTGGTAAACGCGCTGATAACAATTTCCCTAAAATCAAAGACTTTGTTCCACTGTACGATCTTAAGAATTTAATTTTTGGTGGTTGGGATATACGTGATGAAAACTCATATGAATCTGCAAAAATTGCAGAAGTTTTAAAGGACAAGGATTTGGATCTGGTCAAAGACGAACTCGAACAACTTCGTCCGTTTAAAGCAGTTTTTGATAAAAAATACGTAGCCCGTCTTGATGGTACTTATGTTAAATCTGACACGACTAAGGCCGGTCTGATGGAGCAGGTTCGCGAAGATATCCGCAACTTCAGAAAGGATAACAATCTGGCAGATATTATCACGATTTGGTGTGGAAGCACAGAAACCTACCTGAAAGCATCTGAAGTTCACGATACCATAGAAAGCTTTGAAGAAGGTATGAAAAATAACCATCCCGACATTTCACCCAGTATGCTATATGCTTGGGCTTGTCTGATGGAAAATGTACCCTACTTCAATGGTGCACCTAACCTAACATTGGATATTAAAGCTGTTCAGCAGCTTGCATTGAAGAATGGTATTCCCATTGCTGGAAAAGATTTCAAAACTGGACAAACCATGGTAAAAACCGTTATTGCCCCTATGCTAAAAACTCGTATGCTCGGGCTCGATGGCTGGTTTTCGACCAATATTCTTGGGAATCGTGATGGTGAAGTACTCGACGATCCGGGTTCTTTTAAAACAAAAGAAGAAAGCAAACTTTCTGTTATTGACAGCATTCTTCAGCCCGAATTGTATCCTGAACTTTATGGTAATGTATATCATAAGGTTAGAATAAATTATTACCCTCCCCGTAAGGATAATAAAGAAGGCTGGGATAATATTGACTTATTTGGCTGGTTGGGTTACCCCATGCAGCTAAAGATCGATTTCCTATGCCGCGATTCCATTTTAGCTGCCCCACTCGTACTCGATTTAGTACTTTTAGGTAATCTTAGCCAGCGTGTTGGATTCTCCGGGATACAGGAATGGTTATCGTTCTATTTCAAAAGCCCGCAACATTCGGAAGGCATTGTTCCTGAACATGATCTGTTTATTCAGAACATCAAAATGAAAAATACCCTTCGCGAAATCATGAACGAAGAACCGATAACCCATCTTGACGACAAAATCACTCTCTTCAAATAAACATTATCAACAAAAAGGCCGACGACGAAAAATCCGTCATCGGCCTTTTTTAAAAACCTGATACGTTCTTTACTTATTGTAAATACGCTCTGTAATAGCTTTTCCGTTTTCGGGATTTTGTCCAAAAAGATCGACGTATAATACGCGTAATGAATTGGATGGGTCTGCCTCAACATGAATTCTGTTCAAAACAGCTTCCATACCATTTATACGCATTCGGCCTTCCGCTTTTCCGGGTCCGGTAGAATGGATACGAAGTTTTCTGTCGGGAAATGCTACCAGTGAAATCTCAATCTCATTTTTATTATTGATTGAAGATGAATATCCATAAGCCAATTTGTTTTGAATATAACTCAAATCGCTTTTTTCGCCGGGCTTATCTGTTTGGTTTATCCAATAAGCATGAACGGGTTCAGAAGTATCGATTTGACCATTCGACTTAAAACGTGCATCGTAACAAACAATATTCTGATTCTTTGAGCGTGTAATATAAAAAATCCTGAATTCATTATAGGAAGGTGATGTATAAACAGCTGATAAAACCGTTGATGAAAACAACATCCAAGATATTAAAGATAAAAGACATGTTTTACTTAAAACATTCATAAGTGTAATTTTTTCATTTGCAAAATTAAACAAAACAACAAAACCAATAATAGCATAAATTGTGCCCTTGTAACCAATTTCATGATTAATCGTTTATTTGGTACGATTTATGCGAAAAACCCAAACAAAATAATCATCCGTGAAAAATATAACTAATTTTATCATATATTTAATTCTGTTCCTTGTTCCAACAGGATTATTTGCTCAGCAAACAAGCATTCAGGGGAAAATTACAGATGGGGCCACCAACGAACCCATCCCTTTCGCGAACGTATTTTTTAAGGGCACCACAGTAGGTACCACAACCGATTTCGATGGTCGGTTTAAGCTGAAAACACCAACCCCGGGCGACTCCCTAACCGTAATGGTTGTAAATTATAAACCCAGAACAAAAAAGGTAAAAAAAGGTCAGGTGCAAAATATGGATTTCCAGCTGGATCAAACAATCTTTGAACTGGGTGAAGTTCTCATCAAAGCGGGTGAAAATCCTGCTCATCCCATCATTCGTAAAGCTCGCGACAACCGTAAGCTTTACAATATGGAAAATCTGGATGCTTATGAATACCGATCATATGTAAAAATTGATATCAACCTGGATAAAATATCCGATAAATTCATGAACAACAAGACTTTCAAACCATACAAACAAATGTTTGACAGTTTGAAAGAGGCCGCCGGAGAACACGGACAAATCGTTTTACCCTTCTTCATGAGTGAACAAATCAGTGATGTTTATTATCTTAAAAATCCTGAGCGTCAGAAGTCGGTGGTTGAAGCCAACAAAATCACTGGTTTGATTTTAGACAATTTTCAGATTTTTGAAAAGTTTATTGGAAGAGTCTTTCAGGACTATAATTTCAACAATAACTTTCAGATGATTCTCGATCGATCATTTATTACGCCATTGGCCAATGGTGGTTTTGGTTACTATGAGTATTATATCATGGATACCGTATTAATTGACAACGACAGTTGTTTTGAGATTAAGGTGAAAGCAAAACGTCCACAGGACCTAGCATTTAATGGAAAAATATGGATTACTGACAAAACTTTCGCACTCCGCAGACTCGATTTGGAAGTGACGGACAAAGCTAATCTGAATTTTGTAGAACGTTATAAAATACAGCAGGATTATGAGCCTCAGGATGGTCATTGGATTCCTACCAAAACAAGGGTTTTAATAGATGCACAGGAAACCAGTGACTCTGCTGTGGGGCTTATCGGTAAATTTTACATATCTAACCGCGACTTCGTAATCGGTAAACCGCGAGAACTAGCATTTTATCGGGATCCTGTCGTTGTTCAAATGGCCGCTAAAACGTACAAAGACGACTATTGGAATGTAGAACGTCGTAAAATGATAACCGACGTAGAGCAAGTCGAAAATTCATACAAAGTACTGGACTCGCTTCGCAAATCTGAACGTATTACATTTATCAGAAGAACATTAAGAACTGTATGGGACGGTTATTATGATATCGGTAATGTACAGCTAGGCCATTGGTACACCCTTATCGGAAATAATAAAGTTGAAGGGCTTCGTTTACAGGGAACGGCACAAACCACCATCGACTGGAATAATAACTGGATTTTAAAAGGCCATTTAGCTTATGGTTTTGGCGATCAAAAATTAAAATATAACGGACAAGTTGAATACTTTCTTGATCGTAATAAATGGAAAAAAATAGGATTCCGACATCAGCATGATATGGAACGGCTGGGTATTGATGCTGACTTCCTCGAAGGGCATGTTTTCCTGAACTGGTTATTCCTTTTCTCCTCTCAATTTGGTTTTCTTGAACGTATGAGTCTTTCACGTCAGACTCGTGCATGGTACGAAACGGATCATTGGCATGGTTGGTCATCCAAGTTTATGTTTACTCAAAAACATTTTCTGCCTCAGGGTGATTATGTATTCGCTTTTTACGACGAAAACAATCAATTAAAAAATAATTTCAATGTATCCGAGTTCTCCTTTGTTACCAGTTATTCGAAGAAACGACTTTGGCTGGTCGAAGATAACTGGCGTATGGGCACCGAATCATTGAAATCGCCTTTATATACATTTAAAGCTGCCATTGGGGTAAATAATCTTCTGGGAAGTGATTTTGGATACCAGAAATTTGCTCTGAATATTATGCAAAAATGGCGTACTGGATATTTAGGACAGCTTGACTATTCCGTTACAGCTCAGATTATTATGGGGAATTATCCATACATACAGGCGAATATCTTACAAGGAAATGAGCCCATATTTTCAGCAGAAAGAGCCTATAACATGATGAATTTCTTTGAATTTGCTGCCGATAAATCTGTAGAAGGTATTTTTCTTCATCACTTCGATGGACTGTTTTTCAATAGAATTCCATTATTGCGTAGGCTAAAATTACGGGAGGTCGCCGGGTTTAATTTCATCTTTTCGTCGTATAACGAGAAAAAACTTATACGCACAGCTGATAATCCGGAGGGTCTGATGCCTGAAACCTATAATGGGCAAGAAATCACCAAATTCAGGACCATGAGCTGGGATAAACCCTATCTGGAAGTTTCTTATGGAATTGAAAATCTGTTTAAAATTGTACGTATACAGGCTTATCATCGTTTAAGTTATCTTGACCCAGGGCCTGATGGAAAAGAAGTAGGTAAATTCGCCATTAAAGGATCTTTCATTTTCCGATTGTAATGAACATTATAGAAACAACAGGACTATCAAAATCGTATGGCAAGGTTCATGCGCTAAATAATCTTTCATTGACCATCCGGCAGGGCGAGGTTTTTGCTCTGCTGGGTCCCAATGGAAGTGGAAAAACTACGACCCTTGGAATAATTCTTGGGGTAATCTTTCAGAATAACGGTACGTATCGGTGGTTTGAAGAAGAAAATCATTACAGCCAACGAAGAAAAATTGGTGCTGTACTCGAAATGCCCAATTTCTACCCGTATTTATCGGGTACGAATAATCTGAAAATTGCATCAGACATCAAAGGAATTGATTATTCTGACATTCCAAGAGTTTTGCGGATTGTGGGTTTGGAAGATCGTGGAAAGCACCGTTTCCGAACCTATTCTTACGGTATGAAACAACGATTGGCTATAGCTTCGGCTCTGCTGGGAAATCCTTCCGTGCTCATTCTCGACGAACCAACCAATGGACTCGATCCCCAAGGGATTGCGGAAATCCGTGAGCTAATTTTACGAATTGCGGCAGAAGGAATTACCATAGTACTGGCAAGCCATATTCTGGATGAAGTACAAAAAGTTTGTAGCCATGTAGCTGTACTTAATAAGGGTAATCTTATTTTTAAAGGAAGCGTTAAAGAGATGACACATCCGGGTTATACTCTGGAAATGGCATCCTCAGATATGACTCTTTTACGCAAGACCATTCTTGAAATACCGGAGGTTTCTGGAATTGAATCCGAATCTGAACATTGGTTGGTAAGTTTTTCGTCAGAACCCGATGCCGGTATTATTAATTCAATGCTTCATAATAAGGGAATTTTACTAAATCATTTGAGCCGTCGCACAAAGAGTCTGGAATCTCATTTTCTTGATTTGCTTAAAAAACAATAAATCTGCAACTTATGTTCCGATTGTTACGAATTGAATTAACTAAATCGACCTCCTATTATGTGTTTTGGGGCATGGCGGCTTTAAACCTGATGGCTCTCGCCGGATTATACTGGGGTATTCAACCTTTTATCGATGATAAACTAGCAGATGCCAGCCGAAACTCCCCCATTCCTATTCCCGCCATCAGTTTATATAATTTTCCGGAAATATGGCATAATTTGTCATTTATGGCCGGGAGCCGATTTTTTCTAATGTTTCCTGCGCTGGTAATCATTCTTCTGGTAACCAATGAATATTCGTTTAGAACGATTCGGCAGAATGTTATTGATGGATTAAGCCGCACAGAATTTTTTCTTGGCAAGCTTTATCTGAGTGTTTTTATCGCTTTATTTCTAAGTCTGTTTTTGTTAATCAATGGTTTTCTGCTTGGTATAATTCATTCGGCAGATGTTTCATCCGTAGCAATTCTAAGCAAAATCCATTTTATAGCAGCCTATTTCCTTGAAGTTTTGGCTTTTTGCAGCCTGGCAATGATGATTGGTTTTTTAGTACCCAAATCAATTTTTGCTCTTGGCATTTTATTCGTTTATGCAGTCATTGCTGAGCCCATTGCCACACATTTTGTAGGTGAAAGCTATAAGCAGTTTTTTCCCTTATATGCTATGTCAGGAGTAATTGATGTTCCCAATTCTTCCTTAATGAAACTATTCGGTGTTCAGTTTAAAGATTATATTGACTGGGCATTGGTTTTGATTACCTTGGGCTGGACCGTAGTTTTTAATTTGATAAGCTTGTGGATTGTCCGGAAAAAGAATTTGTAGTCTTTAAAATTCAATTTACGCGATGTGATATCTTAGGAATTGTAGTCTCCTAAACGCATTTGCCTTAAATATCTGAATCAGGGTTTCGGATTGGAATAAAAAATCAATAATTACCCATTTTAAAAGAGAATTGAATTATTTCAGTCCAAAATGTTGTAATTTTCGGATATAATATGAACAGACATTAGATTTTCTATGTTCATCGTTATAGCATATATAATTTCTACTATATTCTGGACGGGCTTACTATGAATAATCCAATTACAAACCGACAAAGAAGAATATTTCCTTACGTACTACCTGTCATTATCGTAACTTTCCTTATCAGTATTGCTGCTATTGCATACTATGATAGAGAAAAGAAACAAGTACTGGATAATATTCAAAACAAATTACAATTGGTTTCTGAATTGAAATCCCAACAAATTCAAACCTGGCTTGAAGAACGGATAGCAGATGCCACATCGGATATTAAATCTGAATATTTTATTGAAGCAATTACTGCATATGCGAATTTATACACAAAAGGCCAGATATACACGCCACAATCGATTAATCTCTATTCGCGTTTGCAGAAACGATTGAAATTACTGAAGGCGGAAGGTAATTTTGAAGATGTATTTATAACAGATACGGCCTTTAATATCATTATAAATTCCGAGAATATCAATAAGCCGTTTTTATTCACTGAAACCATAGAAAGTGCCAGAATTGTTTTGAGAAAAGGAGAAACACAGCTTACTAATTTTTACTATAATCCTGCAGAATCTCATACACATATGGATATCATAAGTATAGTTCGGTTTAGTGAAAGCTTGACTGCTGCTTTGATCTATTTTCGGGTTAATCCGGATAGCTTTCTTTATCCTTACCTCGACTCATGGCCATATCCAAGTAAAACTTCCGAAACGCTGCTGATAACTCAAAAAGACGACAGTGTGATTTTTATCAGCAAATTGCAAAATTGGAAAAATGAAACGGGAAAACATTTAGCTATTGATTTTAAGCAAACGGAAGTACCAGCTGTGAAAGCTGCAATGGGTACTAAGGGATTTGTTGAAGGAATCGACTATACTGGTGAGAATGTCTATGCTTATTTATCAAAAATAGAAGGAACAGATTGGTTTTTAGTGACGAAGGTTGATCGGAATGAAATTTCTGAAAAACTCAGCCCAATTTTAATTACCACGATTGGGTATTCTTTATTAATTATTCTTTTTACCTCTTCTCTTTTCTTCTTCTTTTTTAGTATTAAAACTAACAAACTGAATAAGAAAATCCTTCAGGCGCAGAAAGAATTTTATACTTCCTTATATTCGATTGCAGATGGTGTGATTACTACCGATCAACATGGCAAGATCCGAATAATGAATAAGTCAGCCTGTTTATTACTCGATTGGACCGATGAAGAAGTTCAGGGAAAAAATATTGACGAGGTCTTATGGCTTTTTGATGAGAATTCTGTTGAAACAAGAGTCAATCCGGTTCTGACAGTATTGAATAGTAAACTACTAACTTTAGATTCAAAGCATTTTTTTCTAATTAATCGGAAGGGAGAAAAGAAGGCAGTTACAACAACGGCTTCACCCATTTACGATGAGACGAATAAAATAATTGGTGTAGTTCTTACTTTAAAAGATCAAACGGAGGAACAATCAAGGAAACTGGAATTAGAAACACATCGTCAAAAGCTTATCATGCTGTTGTCGAACCTACCGGGGATGGCCTATAGCTGCTTGAATGATGATAACTGGACCATGGAATTCGTGAGTGAAGGCTGCCTGAAACTTACCGGTTATTTGCCAAAAGAACTGATAGGCAATACGGAGATATCATATGCCAGTGTTATTCGCGAAAACTACCGTCCTAAAGTTTGGGAAATGGTACAACAAGCAATTGATAACCGCTCCAGTTTTATTCTCGAATACGAAATCAATTGTAAGAATGGCGACAAGAAATGGGTTTGGGAGCAGGGACAAGGCATTTTTTCTGATGATGGGAATCTAATCCGGCTCGAAGGTTTTATCACAGACATTACAGTGCAAAAAAGAGCAAAGGAAATACTGGAAGAAAGTGAAAGGGATCTGAAAATCATTATCGAATCATCACCATTAGCGATGGCTCTGGCTGATAATGAGCATAATGTTATTTATCTTAACAAAACATTCATCGAAACCTTTGGATATAATGAAAAGGATATTCCCAATTTAACATATTGGTGGAATCTTGCTTATCCTGATCCAATCTACCGTGAAAATTTAAAAAAATCATGGATAGCTGCTTTTGATAAAGCGAATAAGAGTAGTAGCCAGATTTCTCCACTTGAGGTTAACGTTCAGTGTAAAGATGGCAGTTATAAACACATTCTGCTGAAATCGTCAGTAATTGATAATCGAAATATTACCATATTTCAGGATATTTCCGATAGAGTATTGGCTGAGAATGCTTTAAAAGCCAATGAAAAAAAATATCGGCAATTGCACGAAAGTATGACAGAAGCTTTCGTGATGGTTAACCTGGAAGGTCATATTCTTGAATTTAATGAAGTATATCGATCATTATTGGGCTACACAAAAGATGAATTATTGGGAATGGATTTCCGGAAGATTACTCCTGAAAAATGGATTGAACCTGAAGAAGAAATAATTACAAACCAAATTCTAATCCGAGGTTCTTCCGAAATTTTCGAAAAAGAATATATTCGAAAAGACGGAACAGTATTTCCCGTCGAATTAAGAGCTTTTCTTATCACCAATGAAATTGGCGAACCCGAATCAATGTGGGCCATTGTCCGTGATATAACGTATAGAAAGCAAACAGAAAAAGCCCTTGAATTAATTGCTGGAGAAGGGATATCGAAACAAGGAGAAAATTCGTTTTCTGAATCTATGGTTTTATTTGTTAGTAAAACTTTTGGGGTAGAACAAGTTTTATTCGGAGAATATATTGCGAGAGAAGATTCCGTTAAATCCATAGCTGTATGCAGTGGAGGGGAAATTGTACCAAATATAAGCTATCAGCTAAAAGATACTCCATGTGAGAATGTTATCAATCAGAAGAATTGTTTTTACCCGAAAAAAATTCGTTTACAATTTCCGAAAGATCTTCTTCTTTCTGAAATGAAAGCTGAAAGCTACATCGGCATTCCATTATGGAATTCACAAGGTAATGCGATTGGAATTATTGCGCTGATAGATACCAAGCCTATGAATGAGTCGAATCAGATGAATGCTATCTTGTCGATATTCACCTCACGTGCTGCCATGGAGATAGAGCGGGCAAAATCTGATAAGGAGCTCAGAAATAATATAAAACGATTCGTACAGGTTGCAGAAAATGCCCAGGAATGGATATGGGAAGTCAATGCAGAAGGATTATACACGTATTCAAGCCCAATGATATATAACATCTTGGGTTATACACCAGAAGAAGTCGTTAATAAAAATTATTTCTTCGATTTCTTCCATCCGGATGAAAAAGAGCAATTAAAATCACAGGCATTTGAGGCATTTAAAAATCTAAAACCTGTCACTGCATTTGCTAATCGAAACATTCATAAAAACGGTAAAGTAGTTAATCTGTCAACGAATGGTGTTCCAATTATCGATGATCATGGATATTTAATCGGTTACCGAGGAGTGGATGTGGATAATACCAAACAAAAGCTAACGGAAGAAACCCTTCGGTTTATTGCCGAAAGAAGCTGGGAAGTTAGAGGTGAAAGCTTTTTTAATGCTCTTGCTAGCTATATTGGCCGGGTTACTCAGGTTAATTATGTTATTATTGGAGAAATAGACTCTGCACATGAGAATTCACAATCATTAGCTTTCTATTCGAAGGGTTCTATCATCGAGAATTATCAATATAAGCTTGATTCAACACCTTGCAAAAACCTTCTTGAAGACTCCTTTTATTATGTAAACGAAGGGCTTCAAACTCAGTTTGCCGATAATACTTTAATTAAAGAAATGGGAGCCGTTAGTTATTTTGGAGTCCCATTATATAGTTATACCGGAGAACTTACGGGTCAAATTGCCATTCTTGATACAAAGCCTATAGAATATCCTGAAACCATTCAAATGATTCTTCAATTGGTTTCTGCACGAGCAGCGGCAGAAATAAATCAGATGAATGCCGAAATTCAATTACGAAAAAGCGAAGAAAAATTCAAGATTATTTCACAAATCTCAAATGATTATCTGTTTGAGAGTAAGGTTTTTGAAAATGGGAATTTTGAATTAATATGGGTGGGCGGAGCATTTCAAAGCATTTCCGGTTATACCATGTCAGAATATAAAGCAGCCGGAGGTTGGAGAGCCCTATTACATCCCGATGATATTGCTGAAGACAACCTGAATATTGAAAAACTCATGCATGGGGAATCGGTAGTAGCTGAAGCACGAACATATCACAAAAACAAAACGACACATTGGGTACGTAGCCATGCACATCCGATAATCGACGAAAATAATGGCCAATTAATCGGTATCATTGGTGCTGTTGAAGATATTTCTGATCGTAAAAATTCGGAAGAAGCGTTGAAAGAGAGCGAACGACGAATGAAAACGCTGATGGGGAATCTTCCCGGAATGGCTTATCGTTGTAAAAACGACCATGATTGGACCAAAGAATTTGTAAGTGAAGGCTGCTTTGAACTCACCGGATACAAACCCGATGATTTAGTTGGTAATAAAACCGTAAGTTTCAATTCATTAATCTTGCCAAAATACAGAGATTACCTCTGGGAAAAATGGCAAAGATTACTACCTCTTCATGAAAAATTTCAGGATGAGTATGAAATCCGGACCGCTGACGGTAGTATTAAATGGATTTGGGAACAAGGACAAGGTGTTTATGACGAAAATGGAAATGTTATAGCCCTGGAAGGATTTTATACCGATGTAACTACACGGAAGCAATCAGAAATCATTCAAACCATACAATACAATATTGCCAATGCTATTGTTGAGACAAAAGATCTGTCGTTGCTTCTTGGAGTCATAAGACGCGAATTGGATAAACTACTGGATACAACAAATTTTTATGTGGCATTGTATAATTCTGAAACGGGAATGCTCAAATCTGATGTTTTTAAGGATGAAAAAGATGAGATTCTGGAATGGCCCGCCTATAAGTCTCTAACCGGATTTGTAATCCAGGAGAGAAAACCGGTTTTGATTCTTAAAAAGGACATGCAAAAAATGGTAGACCAGGGCGATTTAAATCTTCTTGGCACTCTGTCTGAAATATGGATGGGAGTTCCTATTGAAAATGAGGGCAAGGTCTATGGAGTTATTGCGGTTCAAAATTACGACAATGAGAATGCATACAACCACACAAGCCTGAATTTTCTTGAAATTATTGCCAATCAACTCAGTATCTTCATTAAAAATCAGGAAGCTCAGGAAGCAACCACCCGAATGACAAAGGCAGTAGTGCAAAGTCCGGCAAGTATAATCATTACGGATATCGAAGGAAATATTCAGTATGTTAATCCAAAGTTCGAAGAAGTAACTGGATATACAGCAGAAGAAGTGCAGGGCAAAAATCCTCGATTCCTTAATTCCGGAATGCAAAGCAAAGAATTCTACCGTCAAATGTGGTCAACTATTTTATCTGGTCAGGACTGGCATGGCGAATTTCATAATCTTAGAAAAAATGGCGAACTGTTTTGGGAGAATGCTCTCTTATCGCCAATATTAAATGATGCTGATGAAATAGTACAATTTATTTCTGTTAAAGAAGACATTACAGAAAAGAAAAAAATTCTGGATGAATTAGTTATCGCCAAGGAACATGCCGAAGAAAATGATCGGCTTAAATCAGCTTTTCTGGCCAATATGAGCCATGAAATCCGGACACCGCTTAATGGAATCCTAGGCTTTACTAAAATGCTTACTGAGGGCGATCCAAGCCCTCAGCAAAAGGAACAATTTATCTCAATAATTGATAGCAGTAGTGAGCGATTGCTAAGTGTTGTAAACGATATTCTTGATATATCCCTTATTCAATCGAATCAAATCAAACTTTTTCCAGAACCCTTCGGAATAAATAAATTTATTGAAGAACTCCTGACATTTTACGAAACGGTACAGGCCGAAAAAATTAGAAAAATAAAGCTGTTTATTGATATACCACAAACAATTCAAAAACTCATTATTACAGCAGATCGTAACAGACTTTACCAGATATTTAAAAATCTGATAGACAATTCATTTAAGTTTACCAGTGAAGGTGAAATAAGCTTTGGCTATAAAGTTCTATCCGATAATCAAATAATTTTCTTTGTAAAAGATACCGGAATTGGTATTAGTGAGGAAAAACAAAAAGCGATTTTCGAAGCATTTCAGCAAGCCGATGAAACAACACCGGTACTCTTTGGTGGTACAGGTCTTGGCCTTTCGATTGCTTCCGGACTTCTAGCCCGCATGAATGGTGAAATTTGGGTTGAATCTAAAATCGGTCATGGAGCTTGTTTTAATTTTTCAATCCCATTTACATCAACGCTTAAAGAAACAAAAGCGGTAAAAATAAGGACAAATAACTCAACGACCAATTTTAGTGGACTTAAAGTTCTAATTGTTGAGGATGATGATTCTGGTGCACAGTATCTTTTCGAAATTTTCAAAACAAAGGGAGCCGAGGTCTTTTTTGCAGGAAGCGCAGAAGAGGCTATTCAGATGGTTGATACAGATGAGCCCCAACTCATTATGATGGATATTCGGTTACCTGGAATGAGTGGTTTAGAGGCTACAACCATCATTAAAGCAAAAAAACCACATATTCCGATAATGGCCCAAACAGCCTTTGCAATGTATGGCGATGCTGAAAAGGCCATAAATGCCGGATGTGATGCTTACATATCAAAACCTATCAATCCACTACTGTTATTTGAAAAGTTGAAGAAAATTCTTTAGAATATAAAATTATGAGAGAGGGCGACACCGTTGGTGCCGCCCTCTCTCATAAAAATTCAAATATATTAATCGTTTAACAATTGTACATCGCCAAAACCAAGACCTTTTAATGCATCCTTCTGGGTACGGGCATCACCGGCCACAACAATTATCATATTATCCTGATCGAGATATTTTCTTGCCAGACTTAAATGTTTTTCGGCCGTCATATTCCTGACAATTTCTTCTTCCTGTAGAACATAATCAGGACTGAGATTGTACTCACTAATATTTTCGAGCATACTTACCTGAGCATTCAACGTCTCAAACTCCAATGCATTCCCTTTAATCAAAGCACTTTTCGTAAATTCCATATCTTCTGGTTTAACTTCCATACGATATTGAGCAATGAGGTCATTGATAATTTGTACACTTTCGAGCGTAGCACTGGAACGAACACTGGTAGAAGCGGTAAAATAACCAGCAAATTTATTAGCCGAGAATCCTGAACGGGCGCCGTATGTATAACCCTTCTCTTCTCGTAAAACCAGATTTAAAACTCCATTGAAAGAGCCACCCAATTTATAATTCATAACCGTATTAGCAAAATAATCCTCATGCGAACGGGCTACTGAAGGGCAACCAGCCATAATTACCGACTGTTTAGCACCAGGAATATCTACAAAATAGACCTTCGCTGAATGCTCTTTTGTTGATATGGCAGGATAAACAACATTCTTAACTTTTGAAGGCCATTTTCCGTTAAAACGGGTAGTCAATGCCAGCATATTTTTCATATCAATATCACCGGCTACATGTAAATTTGCTAATTGCGCCGAAAAATTCTTTTTCCAATAAGCCTTCAGATCGTCCATTGTAATAGAAGCTACGCTTTCTTCAGTACCCCGGCCATTAACACCCATAATATTATCATCGCCGTACAAAATTTTAAAGAAGGCTTCAGAAGCTCTGGCATTCGCATTGGCTTTCGACATTTTTAATCCATTCAGCACCTTTGTTTTAATGATCGACAATGAAGCAGTATCCCAACGTGGTGTGAATAACATTTCAGCAACTAAATCGAGGGTTTTACTGAGATTCCGTGCCAGACAATTTCCATTAACACGAATCTGCGATTTTCCTGCATTGAAATTAATATTCGCTCCAAGCATCTTGATGGCCTCTTCCAATTCTTCCGGAGTTTTAGCAGCAGTACCTTCTTCGAGCATATTAGCAAGTATGGAAGCCAATCCCGCTTTTTCGATGGGTTCAAAAATCTGACCACCATCCAATGTCAGTGAAAATCTAACGAGCGGAAGTTCCTGATTTTTAATTACATAAAGCATCATTCCATCGGCAAGCTGTTTACGGGTAAATACCGGAATATTCACTTTTGGTAATGGTCCGGGAGTAGGTTCTACTGAGCGATCAAACAAAGCAGGTGTCTTTATTACTTCAACATTCTCTGTAACAGCAAGTTTAACCTCGCTGGCCTCCTCAATCTTCTCTTCTTTGATATTTGCTTTTTCGGCTCCTTTAGGAATTAAATCAAGTTTCCCTTTTGGAACAAAACCCACGCAAACATAATTTTTACCTTTTATATACTGATTATAAACCCTCCAAACATCCTCAGCTGTTACAGCCTTAAGGTTTTCAATATCTTTTCCGATAAAAGAAGGATCGCCAGCATATTCATTATAACGGGCCAATTGAAACGACTTACCTAAAATGCTACTGATGCCATTATAGAACTGTGTTTCGAGTCCGGCTTTAATCGTTTCAAGATCCTTATCTGTAAATTTATCTTTTTCGAAGCGATCGAAAGCTTCAAAAACAGCATCTTCCACCGCAGCAAGCGAAATGCCATCTGAGGCGGAAATGCCTATGTTAAACTTACCTGTAAGCTCTGAAGAACTATTATAAACACCAACCTGAGAAGTCAATTTCTTTTCTTTAACCAACACTTTATACATCGGCGATTTTTTTCCTTCAGAAAGTAAGCTACCCAAAACATCCAAAGCATAGGAATCAGGAGTATACTGCTCTACAACGGGCCATACCATCGAAATACGGGAAGCACGAGCAAAACTGTCCTCATGAAAAAGTTTTACGGTTTTATTAATGCTGATGTTATGTGGTTTTGGATCATTCACCGGATAATTCGAAACAATTTCACCAAAATATTTAGAAACCAAAGGTTTTATAGTATTTACATCGATATCTCCGGCGATAACCAAAGTAGCATTGTTAGGACCATAATAGTGACGATAAAACTCTTTAACGTCTTCTAATGTGGCTGATGTAAGATCTTCCATTTCTCCAATGACCTGCCAGCTATAAGGATGACTTTCAGGATATAAAGCTCTGTCGGTTACATAACCCATATGTCCGTACGGACGGTTATCGTAATTCTGTCTTTTCTCATTCTGTACAACATTCTGCTGATTAACAAAGGCTTCCTGCGTTACGGTATTGAGTAAATATCCCATTCGATCCGATTCCATCCAAAGAACCATCTCAAGAGAATTTTTTGGAACTATTTCGTAATACACAGTTCCATCACGATTGGTGCCTCCATTTAACGTACCACCAGCACCCTGAATTTTTTTAAAAAACTGATCCTGAGGAATGTTTTCTGATTCCTGAAACATCATATGCTCAAAAAGATGTGCGAAACCAGTTTTACCAGGTACTTCGCGATTCGATCCGACATGATACTGAATTGCAACAGCAACAATGGGATCACTTTTATCAACATGAAGTATTACATCAAGTCCATTTGATAACTGATACTTCTCATAAGAAATTTTCAGACCTCCGTCCTGGGCCTGAGTGACAAAAGGTGCCACCAGTAAAAATGCTAAAAAGATTTTGTAAATGGTTTTCATGATTGTTAATTTGGTTATTGATTTCCCTTGTTAAGGATAATTATTTTTATTCTGACTGAACATCTTACTCATTATTTTCCTTCAATTTATCAAGGGCTATGAGCCTTTGTAATAATGGAGGATGCGAATAATGAACAAATACATATGCCGGATGCGGCTGCAAATTACTCAGATTATTGTTTGAAAGTGAAATTAATGCTGATTGAAGTGCAGTAACTTCATATTTTTCAGCGGCAAATGCATCAGCCGCGTATTCATTTCGCCTCGAAATATAACTAAACAAAATCCCCAGGATAACAGAAACTGGCGTATACAATATCCCAAAAGCAAGAATGCCCAGATGAAAGGATGCTTTTGCCGATTCTCCTGCAATGGCTCTGGAAATATTTTCACTGATTTCTGATTCAGGAGCAATAAACAATCCAAGAATAAATAGCATAAGACCCATCTGTAAAATACCAAGAATTAATCCATTCCTAACATGTTTCAATGTATTATGTCCAACTTCGTGAGCAAGAATAGCCACAATTTCCTTTGTTGTATGATTCTGAATCAGCGTATCATATAAAACAATTCGCTTTCGGCGACCTAAGCCTGCAAAATACGCATTGGCTTTACTACTTCTTTTGCTTCCATCGATTACAAAAATATTTTCGAGGGCAAATCCGGTCTTATTAGCAAAGTCCTCGATGGCGCTACGTAATTCACCCTCCGGAAGTGGTGTCTGTTTATTGAATAAAGGAACGATCAGGCTTGAATAAAAAAAAGTAAAGAATAACATAAAAACACTCAGAATGCCGAGGGTAATTACCCAAAACCAGGCACCGGTAAAATGAAAAACAATAATAATCAATGTCAACAGCCCCCCACCTATTACGACTGACAATAGAAGTGATTTTAATTTATCAGTAACGAAAATTTTCCAGTTGCTTTTATTGAAACCAAAACGCTCTTCAATAATAAAAGTATGAATACACTGAAACGGTAAGGAAATTATATCGATAAGAATTCCAATAATACCAAGAAATAGTAATGGTAAAAGGATATAATGCTCTGTATAACTACGGATTATTGAATCCACATTCCCTAAAAACCCAGATAATATCACGATAAGTGTCAGAATAAACATTAATACACCCGAAATCAAATCAAGACGATCTTTTGCTGATTCGTACAATTGAGATTTTTTATACTGACCGGAACTAAAAACTCCAATTAATCGATGGTTTAAAGGCTTTTTACGTGCTTTTGAATTCAGCACATCGAGTATCAATCCGAAAAAATATTCTAAAACAATAATGGAAACGATAAGGTAAAAAATCAGGTTCATATTTGCGAAATTGATACGTAAATTATGATTATATAGACTTGATAATCAAGTAACTTGCTAAATACTAATAATTACTCTGGTCAATTTTTTATTCTGTGTTTCTAAATCCATCCTCTGAGATAATAAATCCAGTATCCGGTAATTTCATGAATTAAAGAATTCCAACGCATTAAGTTATCGGGTTTAGGAAAAAATACGGCTCCATAATAATATCGCCTGTCGCCTGCCCATTTTTCGACCGGATATGGCGTTACATTTAATCCCACCTGACGAAAGGATTTATACGCTCTGGGCATATGATCGGCAGATGTTACCAAAAGATATCTTTTCTGCGGTGATTCACTACCAAGCAATTGCAGGCAATTCACAGCATTTTCATGGGTATTTCTAGAGGTGGATTCTACAAGGATATCCTTTTCAGGTATACCTATTCCGACAAGATAGCGCTGCAAATACGAACTTTCTTCATATCCCGGGTCTGTTAATGAGCCGGAGCCACCACTAAGGACTATTTTACGACATACTCCTTGTTTGTATAACAAAACCGCCTGAAGCAATCGATCGGTAGAATTCCGGAAAATCATTCGATCATAATCAGTAGAATGTGTTACCATCCATCCGCCTGGTACTATACAGGCATCAAATACAACTCCTTTACGAAGTTTAACCATCGGACTTTCCCATGCCCGGTATGCCTCAGTCACTAAAAATCCATTGGAAAAAAGGTAAAGGACAAGGATACTTAGTATAATGTATAGTTTGCGGGATTTCTTACGCAAAGCAAGCGTTGCAAGAATTAATACCCATACGAGGGGTGATAGAAAAACGCCTAAAAATTTTGATAATGCGAAAAACATAAATGGATTTTCTACAAATATAATAAGAAGCTTGTAGATATAAACAATATCCTATAGACTTCCTCCCCTGCGACGTAAAGCCCATTCGGTAATCATAAGGACCAATAATAAAACAAGCAACCATAGGAATGATGCAGCATCGGTAAAGTGCTTTTCGGTATATATAATCGGTTTAATATCCTTTCGGTTCAACAAATCGTCCATTAAT
This sequence comes from Bacteroidales bacterium, assembly GCA_030656615.1. Taxonomy (GTDB): domain Bacteria; phylum Bacteroidota; class Bacteroidia; order Bacteroidales; family TTA-H9; genus JAUSOY01. The sequence goes on from JAUSOY010000078.1 coordinate 122,578, forward strand.
TGAGGTCCATCAGATAAGCCATACATCTTTCCACCATTCGAGCTAAGCTGATTCAAAAAATGATGATTTGCCACCGTTTGAATGCCTTCAATTTGTATCGACTTTACCGTAATAAATCCATTTTTACGATGGATAGAATCTTCGAACTGAGTTGAAGCTTCCCATCGATATACCCCTGCAGGCATACGACCCGCTTCAAGCGAATAAAACAGGCCGCTACGGCTGAAATTAAATGGATACTCGTGGCCTGCAGTATCAATAATTTTCATACTGATATCAGGGATATTTACTGCTTCATAATTGGAATTATACAGTTCGGCTTCAAATACCATAAGCTCTGTTTCGTCGATTGCCGGTTTGGATTTGATTTTAAAACGTCCGCCTTGATCTCTTACCACAAGATATTGTACTGCTTTACCAAATAACTCATTAAACAGCTCATGATTACCGCCAATACTGTATGTTTTTAAACGCCACCACCAGATACCTTCTCCACATATTACTACGGTTCTCCTTTGAGATGATGGATTCGTTGAGAAAGTCATCAAAGGCCTGGATGTTTCTATTCCGCTGATTTTCTGTGTCAATAAAACAGAAGTACCCGGAGAAACCTGGTAATTTACCGATGGAGATACCAATGGGGGCCACTGCCTGATCTGTTTTATAAGTTGATCAGATAAAGCAAACGATGAAAAATTTAAGGATGGTATTGCCTGAGATTCAAATGTTTTAGAAAGATCCCCTGAAAGTTGAATTCCTGCAGATTGAGAATTAAAATCTGCCATCGAAATATTCTGACTAAGAATATACATGGTAGGAATTCCTCTTGCTTGTAATTTTTCACAAATGGCTCTCCCCTTTTCATCGATGGATGGAAGAGCATGTAATATTACCACATCAAAGTCTTCCAAGGTTTTTTTAAAATCCTTTAAAAGAGCGACTTCAACCTGAAAACCCGGATTTTCTTTTAGTACAGATTGTATCGCTTCCAAATCGGGATGTGGCGCTCTGGCTAGCAATAAAATCCGACTCCTGTTTTCAGCAATATCAATATAGAAATCATAACGGTTATTCGTCCGGTTTTTCTCTGTTTTTTCCTGACTCAATACAACACTAAAACGCGTTAATCCCTTGCCTGAAGCTTCAAAATCGACCGGAACAGAAATACTGCTACGCTCACTGGAATAGAATATTTTTTTACTATATCGCTCAACACCATTTTCAAAAACTTTCAAGGATGACGTCTGACCTTTCATACCTGTAGAACTAATATTTATTTCCACAGGTATACGCGCTCCTGGCAATGAAATACGATTATGAAGTACCCTATCGATTTTCTGATCGGCATACTCAATGGTATCTCCTGTAGCAATAGCATATACGGGTATCATTGCATGCCCGCCTTGATATACAGGATTGCTTCCGGCATTTAATATTCCATCAGATATGATAACTATGGCTGCCGTATTTGTACTGGTATTCGAAACTTCTTCAAATACTTGTCCGAAATTCGTCAATCGATCGGAAAAATCCGGCAAACCTCCTGACCTTAAATGATCTCCAAAAAGCATACTTTTAACTTCATACCGGTCGCTAAGTTCCTTATGAATTTGATTAATAAACGCAGGTAGTTCTTGCTTTATTACTACAGAATCTTTAGCAGAAATCATTGAAAATGAATTATCTATAGCAATAAACAGCATCGGTTTTTCTTCCTTCTGAATACTAATCTGAAGCAAGGGTCCAAGTATCAATATGGCTAAAAGGCTAACCCATAAACCGCGGATAAAAAACAATATAACACGCATTTGCCTTGACAAACCACTATTTTTTTCCCTGAAATACAAAAGAGCGGCTAATCCAAATCCGCCAATAATGCAAAAAGGCAATAACCACAAGGCTGCATCAAACGTAATATTCATCCGCTAAAGAATTGTATAAAACACATCCTTCCTGCTTTCTCTATTAATTGAAATCAGAAAGGATGTGCAGTCAGTTTTGATTTACATCAACATACCACCACAAACATTAATAACCTGCCCGCTAACGTATGAACTCAGATCTGATGCCAGGAAAACACAGGTATTCGCTACATCTTCGGGTTTACCGCCCCTGCGAAGAGGAATCCCTTTAATCCATTCGGTGCGGATATCATCCGGTAATTTGGCGGTCATATCCGTTTCAATAAAACCGGGGGCAATAGCATTGCAACGGATATTTCTGGAACCCAATTCCTGGGCAATCGACTTTGTAAAACCAATCAAACCAGCTTTAGATGCTGAATAATTGCTCTGACCAGCGTTTCCACTAACTCCTACCACTGAACTCATATTGATAATGGAACCACTGCGGGTTTTAAGCATAATTTTCTGAACTGCTTTTGTCAGATTGAAAGCTGATTTTAGATTCACCTTTATCACCAAATCCCAGTCGGTTTCCGACATGCGCATTAACAACTGATCGCGTGTAATACCTGCATTATTCACCAGAATATCAACGGTTCCAAAATCCTTCACAACCTCATCAATAAATTTTTCAGAAGCTTCAAAAGAGGAAGCATCCGATGCATAGCCCTTGCCCTTAACTCCTAAGGCTGCCAGTTCTTTTTCGAGTGCGATACAATTATCATCGTAATTCAAATCTGAAAAGGCAATGTTTGCTCCTTCTGCTGCAAAACGAAGTGCGATCGCACGACCTATTCCTCTCGAAGCACCAGTAATTACAGCTACTTTTCCTTGCAATAGTTTCATAGTCTATGTTTTTAAAAAATGTTTCATTGTAAGATTTCTGCAAATATACTGTTTTGAGAGTATTTGAGCTTACAACAAGACTGCGGGAACATCAGGGAAATTACAGCCCCTAAATTCAAAAGTTTCAGTTTTTTACAGTTCTCTGAAAAAGTATACGCATGGATACGTATTTTTGTACGAAATCCATAAATATTTCAAAGAAATATGGGAAATATCATGTGGTCTACTGGCCATGACTTATTAAACCGCGAAATAATCCGGGGAAAAAATTGTCATGTGTTTGATAAACAGGGTAATAGTTACCTTGATATAGAATCAGGAACCTGGAGTACCGTGATTGGTCATTGCCATCCTGCCATTAATCAAGTGCTAATAGAACAGGCTTCACAGCTTATACATACCGGTTTTAATTATTACCATCCCATAATTGAAGAAGTTTCAGGTCAGATTCTTAAGCTAGTTGACATGCCGGAAGGAAAATGTGTTTTTCTTTGCTCAGGCAGTGAAGCAATCGAGTACGGAGTTCGTGTTATTCGTTCCATTATTCCAAATTCTTTCCTTTTAACCTTTAATGATACGTATTGTGGCGCTTATGGTTCAGCCTCCATCAAGGATAAAAGAGACTGGATATTATACGACTGGCACAATTGCTCCTGTACAAAAGCAGGTAAAGAATGTGAGGGTGATTGTAAAGAATTTGAAGAAATTCCATTTACTCAAATATCAGGTTTTGTTTTTGAACCAGGTAGCTCCGCTGGATTGGTTAAGTTTCCATCGATAAGGCTAATTCAGAAAATTGTTGAGAATATTCGAAAAAATATAGGCTATATTCTTGTAAATGAAGTGACAACCGGCATCGGCCGGACAGGTAAATGGTTTGGTTATCAACACTATGGCATTCATCCTGATCTAGTGGCTCTGGGCAAAGGTTTGGGCAATGGATATCCTGTAAGTTCATTGGCAATGACCAAAAGAACCCATCAAAATCTTAAAAACAAAGAATTTATTTATGCGCAATCTCATCAAAACGATGCTTTGGGTGCAGCAGTTGCCGGAGCTGTAATAAAAACTATCCAAACCGAAGGTTTAATTGAACGATGCATAACTCTTGAGGATAAAATTCGCGTAGAACTAGCAGCTTTATCTGAAAAATACCCTTTAATTCGTAAAATACGAGGAAGAGGATTAATGATAGCCATTGAATTTGAAGACCGCGCTTCCTATATTCATAATCAACTTTTCCAACATGGAATTTTTTGTGCAAAAAGACGAGGGCATGAAGTATTACGCATCGACCCGCCTCTGACGATTGAACATAAAGATATTGAGCAATTTATTTTTCATTTAGATGATATCCTAAGTAAAATGAAGGCAGCAAGCAGCTTTTCTAATGAATAATACCATGATTTTATTGCTTTGTTAGTACCTTCATATAAACTGATTACGAATGATTATAAGAGAAATACATGAAAAGGATGCAAGTGAATTTTTGATTTTTCTGCAACAACTGGATGAAGAAAGTAAATTCTTGCTGTATGAAGCTGGCGAAAGAGCTGAATCCACTTCTGGAATAGAGTCATACATCCGAAAAATATATGCAAGTTCTTCTTTTTTAATTATTGCAGAAGAAGACAATAAGATTGTCGGATTTTTATCTGCAGAAAGAGGCATAGCCAATCGTATAAAGCATTGTGCATACATAGTTACGGGTATTCTAAAAAAGCAGCAGGGAAAAGGTATCGGAACACTTTTTTTTGAAAAGCTGGACGAATGGGCCACAAAATCACATATTCATCGCCTCGAACTGACCGTAATGACTCATAATAACATAGCCATACATTTATATGAAAAATCAGGATATCAGATAGAAGGAATAAAAAAGTCAGCCATGAAAGTGGATGGAAATCATATTGACGAATATTATATGTATAAGTTGATTTGACTCACAGGAAACAAATACAGGCCAAAATCCGATTCCCTTCACCAAATCGATTCTCAATTCACTCTTTTATATGCTGTATATTAATTCTTATATCAAATATCAAAACATTTTTTGAATATCCTGTAAGAAACTTGTTGGCGATCACTGACAACTATCGTTCGAGTTCCAATCTGTTTATTTTTCTGAGTAATCTTTTGTTTTTCATTGACTTCGATGCTGTATTTTTGTATTTTGGCTTTTCGCATTTGAAATCAACAAATCATAAAAGGGATATTAAGCAACAATTTTAAACAGAATTCGATGAAGACAACAATTTACTTCTATTCATGTATATTCATGATTATCCTGCTTGTCAGCAGTTGTGGAAAAGATGAAATTAAAACCGGCAAACTGATTTTTACAGCAGTTAAAACAATGCCGGCTAAAAAATCCATACAAAACATCAATGAAACGACGACGAACAATTTCAAAGATGGCACAATTACCATGCATACAATCAATTTAAAGCTAACGGTAACCGAAATATGGGTTTCGCAAGGAGAAGTAACCGAAGGAAGTCCGAACAATTTAATATGGCACCTTATCGGGCAGAATAACGACTTAAAATATTTCGACGAATATGCATTTACAGTAGATGCATTACCCGCTGGTGTATATAAAAGTATTAAAATGGTATTTAAAAATATTTGGTATCGTGTGGCTGTTCTTCAATCAGATACCAGCGAAGTAATGGAACTTCGCGAAAACATGGGAACCAGCGATTGTTCATATGAAGGAACCATTCCTGCTAGCTTCTTTTCAACGGGTGGTAACTATAAAATAAATGAAAACGGCAAATTTTATCTAACTTCCAGCGGCGAAAAGGTCGGAGGATTCGAAATACAAGAAAATAAAATAGCAAAAGTATACTGGAAACTGGGAGGCACATCCAATATTCCAATTACAGCCTGCACCTTTGATTGGGTGGATGTAAACAATAATGGCGTATGGGATTGCGGAACAGACCGTACTGATAACTTTAACTGCCCGCCCGGAGTCGATGTTATGTGGGGATTCATTGTCAAATACGAAGACATACCTAAACAATAGAATAACATAATCGAATCTATGAAATAGCGAATTGCATTTTTTACCAATATCGTTCGACTCAAAATTGTCATTTCTGATTAAAGTACTGATTTAAAAATAGCTTAGTCCGATATTTCTGTTTTTTTCAGAAATACAACAAGTAAAACCTATTGTTTTTGAACGATGATATTGTATTATTCGCTTTAATGATCTTATTGGCATTGGCTTCATTTTGGGTTATTTAGCATACGACTTTAATACTCTATATAATTTTTTAAATGTAAATCACACATTTTCAGGACAATATAACGAATTCAACAATAAAAGTTGATGAGTTTGTTGAATTTGCTTTTTTTGACCTTATCTTTATACATGCATAAAGATAGATTTATTGAATGTATAATAATTAGCCTTGCAACAAAATTGTAAATACGTATGATACCTCCACAGATTACAAGACTGAGTATAGTATTTGCCATAATAATTGGAGTTTTTCTGGTTTTACGACTAATACTGACTCCCGTATCCTTTGGTGAAAAGGGACATTACCGCGCTTTGGCGCTCATAGATAATATGGATCATGAAATGCATTACATGGGGAATGAAAGTTGTCAAAACTGTCACGAGCTTGAAACAGAAATGCATGCTTCCGATTTACATTCTGATTTGCCCTGTGAAGGCTGTCATGGTCCGGCATACCTACATAATTCAAAACCAGACAGTTTTCACTTAGTTAAACCCGAAGGAAGGCAGTTCTGTGCCAAGTGTCATGAACAGAATGCTGCACGTCCTGGAGATCTTATCAATCAAAAAATCATTGCCGAACACAATCCAGAATACCAATGTATTGAATGTCATAATCCACATAAGCCATGGGAGTAAAAAAAACGAAAACAGACCGTCGCGAGTTTCTCGAAAAACTTGCCATTATTGCCGGTGGCGTGATCGCTGTCAGTATTGTAAAACCGTTTGGCAGCATACTCTTTGCCGCTGTAAAACGACCCGAGACAGGCCCGTGGTACGGCATGGGCATCAATATATCAAAATGTATAGGATGTGGAAATTGTGTCAAGGCATGTAAGAGTGAAAACGATATTCCCAATGAGCCATTTTTCTTCAGAACCTGGGTCGAACAATATACCATTAAAAATGATGAAACCGTTGTGGTTGAATCACCTAATGGAGGTATGGACGGATTTTCCCAAAGTGTACCTGATGAAGAAATATTCCGTTCATTTTTTGTCCCTAAACTTTGCAATCAATGCGCTCATTCACCATGTGTACAAGTATGTCCGGTAGGTGCCACCTTCGAAAGTCCTGAGGGGGTTGTTTTGGTTGATAGCAAATATTGCCTCGGATGCCGGTATTGCATTCAAGCCTGCCCGTATGGTACCCGCTTCATTAATCCTGTTACCAATGTAGTAGATAAATGTACCCTTTGTTATCATCGTATCATGAACGGCCAATCCACCGCCTGTGCATTAGTATGTCCTACCGGAGCACGTATTTTTGGCGACATCAATGATGAAGAAGGAGAATTGCATGCATTTTTAAAAGAAAACATTACCCATGTTTTAAAAGCTCATCTGAATACCGGTTCAAAAGTTTATTACAAAGATTTAAGTCCAAACGTTCATTAATATGGAAAATCATTTCGAACATCTCTATGAGGTTCTTTCAAAGGTAGATGGGTATATTTATCCCAACGAAATAGAGCTGCATTGGTCCATTTTAATTGTTCTATACCCCTACATTACAGGTCTCGTAGCCGGGGCATTTATTCTAGCTTCACTGGAAAGAGTATTTAATGTAAAGGTACTCAAGCCAACCTATCATCTTTCGTTGATTGCAGCATTGGCCTTTCTTTTAACAGCAACATTACCGCTCATTTTTCATCTCACACAACCCCAGCGGTTTTTCGAAATCATGATTACTCCGAATCCAACATCAGCAATGGCCATCTTCGGTTTCGTCTATATGTGGTATTTAATGGTGGTATTGCTCCTTGAAATATGGTTTGATTACAGAAAGGATTTTGTTCTGTGGGCAAGAGAAAGTAAAGGAATAAAAAAATGGATATACACAATTCTTACCTTGGGTGTTACTGACATTTCGCCCAAAGCACTAAAGTGGGATGAGAAAATCGGATACTTTGTTACTGTAATAGGAATACCCTCAGCATTTTTACTTCACGGATATGTAGGTTTTATATTTGGTTCCATCAAAGCAAATCCCTGGTGGTCGAGTGTGATGATGCCGGTTATTTTTCTATTTTCAGCAATGGTTTCTGGCATCGCTCTCGTTTTATTTTTATATATGATTGTTTCGTTTATACGTAAAATTCCAAGTGATATGAAATGCTTGGATACCATTGGTCAATATCTGTTTTATATTCTAATTCTGGATTTTACCTTGGAAGCACTTGACCAGATTCATCGCTTTTATGAAGCCGAAGAATCTTTTGCTACCCTTCAAATGCTAATGTCAGGAAAGCTTTATATAACCCTCTTTATTATTCAAATATTGATTGGTACAGTAATTCCTCTTATAGCACTTGGGCTATTCCAGTTTTATAAACCCGCAGAAAAAATTAGGCGGATTACATATTTCATTATAAGCATTGTAGTATTGGTTGGTATTTTCTTTATGCGCTGGAATGTCGTTATTGGAGGTCAGCTTTTTTCTAAAAGTTTTTATGGTTTTACAAACTTCAAACTCATTCTCGCTGGTCAAGAAGGTCTTTTCGTTTCACTCATGCTTCTGGCTTTACCTTTTGCAATATTTGCCTTTTTACTTTGGCTATTACCCCCCTGGAAAAAGCACGACATTATTGAAGTTTCTGATGATTAGTTTATATTTTTTATTCTGCCTGAAGCTTCATTTTAGCCGGAATATTTTCCTGATTCTGCCTTGCTAGTCGAAGAAAATCATTATAAAGTCGCATAACAGTGATTATTAGGACAATGCAAATGATACAATAATAGTGGTTAAAGCCTCATAATTATCCGTCAGACAGGACTAATCTGCAAACAATTGAAAAAAAATCCCTAGTTTTGTAAAAACTTTTTGATGCTGATGCGCAAGAAATCACTCGCATTTTGTTTTATGATGCTGGCCAATCTTATTATTTTGGCACATGCAGCTATTCCCCATCACCATCATGATAATCATATATGTCTTTCCGGTTTAAACGAAATTCATTCTGCCCAAACAATTCAACATCATGCAGATGATACGCATGATGGACAATTGCCCGATCATTGTTGTGTACTTAAGCAAGTTATTCTCTATCCAGCCCAATCACATAAAGCGGAACTTAAGTGCCCGACAGATAATCAGGACCTAACAGATATTGGTATTTCTCATTTCGGTGTGATAAATGAAAACTCCAATTCCCACAACCCGGATTTATTGGCACAGCAATTTCCTAAGGAACCAAAATTCCTCAAACAAATCCTTTTCATAGGATTTTCACGCAGTTTGCGTGCTCCTCCCCTTTCATAAACGGCCTGTTTTTCAAAAAAAGCATTTTCTATCGCTGATCTTTATTAAGGTCAAGTCAGGCAATCATATTCCTTGCCAGCGGTGGAGCAAATAATTTTCATAGAAAAGGGAATTAATACATAATACAATGAATTCAAAAATTTTAGCGGCAGTAATAGTGCTGTTTACGTTGACTGCCTGTCATTCCAACAAACAAGATCTCGACCACGAATCGCATGACGAACCCAAATTTCAGTATACTGCATACAGCAATGATTTTGAATTATTTGCAGAAGCCGATCCATTTATATTAGGTGAAACTGCTAATATATTGAGTCATTTCAGTCATTTACCAGATTTTCAGGCTATGACAAGTGGAAAGATGTGCCTTCAGTTAATCGTTGGCGTAAAAGAAGTTAGTCAGACGCTGGAAAATCCTACCCGTAAAGGAATTTACAGTTTTGATATAACTCCTTCGACTTCTGGCAAAGGGAAACTACAGTTTACAATTACCACTGACAAAGGAGAATTTCTGGTGGTTGTTCCAGACATTATTGTTTACGAAACACATGAAGAAGCGCATGAAGCAGCTGAAAGTGTTGAATTTTCGGGAACCAATGCTGTTTCATTTACAAAAGAACAATCCTGGAAAATAGATTTTAGTACCCAATTGGTACAAAAAAGGTCCTTCGGAACCATAATTAAATCAACCGCTTTCATTCAATCGGCGCAGGGTGACGAATTAATCATTTGTGCAAAATCGAATGGCATCGTAAGTTTTCTAAGTGAAAACATTGTGCCCGGTAAAAGTCTGTCAAAAGGACAGGCCATGTTGTCGGTTTCCGGGAATGGATTGATTGATAATAACCTGCAGGTGCGCTTTACCGAAGCCCAGAATAATTTCGAAAAAGCGAAAGCCGATTACCAGCGTATGAAGGAGTTATCAAAAGACAAAATAATTTCCGAGAAAGAGATGCTGAATGCTAAAAACCTTTATGACAATGCAAAAGTGGTTTTCGACAATCTTAATAGAAACTTTGATGGAAACGGACAAAAAGTAAGTTGCCCTGCTGATGCCCATATCAGGCAATTACTAGTAAAACAGGGCCAGTATGTCGAAACCGGACAAGCTCTGCTTATTATTTCACAAAATAAACGACTGACACTAACTGTTGAGGTGCAGCAAAAATATGCATCCGATATAGAAAACATTCATTCGGCCAATATTATTTCACCGAGAAATGGGAAGACTTACTCCCTTGAATCGCTCAAAGGCAAGATTTTATCTATTGGACGTAATACCGATCCTGATAATTACTTACTGCCGGTGATACTTCAAATCGAAAACAATGATGAATTTATCAATGGTGGTTTTTGTGAAGTTTATCTTAAAACAACAACAAATACTCAGGCTTTGGTAGTGCCAAATACAGCACTAATGGAAGAACAAGGGCATTATTATGTGTTTGTACAAATCCACCCGGAACTCTTCGAAAAACGGGAAGTAAAAACCGGAACAACTGACGGGAAGGATACAGAAATTCTCAGTGGAATTAAGGAATTGGATAGAGTAATCACCAATGGTGCTATACAGGTTAAACTTTCGCAAGCATCCGGGGCATTGGATCCTCATGCAGGTCATGTTCATTAAAATCAGGAATCATGCTCAATAATATTATAAAATTCTCGCTGAATAATAAGTATCTCGTCCTTCTAAGCTCTGTGCTCCTGATAATATTTGGTGCGCGCACTGCCATGAATATGGATGTGGATGTATTTCCCGACCTTACTGCACCTACCGTTGTTGTGATGACGGATGCCCACGGAATGGCATCTGAAGAAGTTGAGCGACTGGTAAGTTTTCCCATCGAATCAGCTGTTAACGGAGGTACCGATGTAAGAAGGGTCCGATCGACCTCTTCTCAAGGCTTCTCATTTGTATGGGTTGAATTTGACTGGGGAACTGATATTTTTAAGGCCCGACAAATCGTCAACGAAAAACTTATCACTGTAAGTTCACAAATGCCTATGGGTGTTGGCCAGCCTGTTCTTGCACCTCAATCGAGTGTAATGGGTGAAATGTTCTTCATCGGATTACATGCCGACAGCACTTCTCTTTTGGATTTACGCACCATGGCCGACTGGCAGATAAAACCTTTGCTTCTGGCCACCGGAGGTGTTTCACAAATTACCATCATTGGTGGCGATTATAAGCAATACCAAATTCTGGCCAACCCAACTTTGATGAAATATTATAAGGTCACGATGAATGAGTTGGCAGAAGTATGTAAGGGCATCAGCCAGAATTCAAGTGGTGGGAGTCTGCGGCAATACGGTAATGAATACGTTGTGCGGGGAATTGCCCGCAGCAGCGACATCGATGAACTTGGTAATTCGTTCATAAAATCCAACCACGGAAAAGCAATTCGTGTTCGCGATATCGCGGAGGTTAAAATTGGAAGTGCCGTAAAAATGGGGTATGCATCAAAAAACGCTTCCCCTGCCATTATCATTTCCGTTTCGAAGCAACCCAATACCAATACCCTTGATCTTACAAGACGCATTGAAGAAAACCTAGAGATTCTTAGAAAAACATTACCAGCGGATGTTACGCTGGATACCAAAATTTTTCGTCAAGCTGATTTTATCGAAACATCAGTAAATAATGTCAAAAACGCATTAATAGAAGGCGGCATCTTTGTCGTCATTATCCTTTTCATTTTCTTAGGAAGTTTCCGCACCACCATTATTTCACTCACGGCTATTCCCTTATCCTTGTTGGGAACCATCGTGGTGATGAAAATGCTGGGCCTAAACATCAATACAATGAGTCTGGGTGGAATGGCTATCGCTATTGGTTCACTGGTGGATGATGCTATTATTGATGTGGAAAATGTATATAAGCGTTTACGTCAAAATCGTCTGAAACCAATATCTGAACAGGATTCATCATTTACTGTGGTTTTTGAAGCGTCCAAAGAAATCAGAGCATCGATACTGAATGCTACGATGATTATCATTGTTGCTTTTCTGCCCTTATTCTTCCTTTCAGGAATGGAAGGCCGTATGCTTCAACCTTTGGGAATCGCTTTTATAACCTCTCTGTTTGTATCACTTATCGTTGCTATGACGCTTACTCCACTAATGGCCAAAATGTTATTGACTGACGAAAAATATCTGGCACGCAATGAAAAAGAAAAATGGCTGGTGCGTTTTCTCTCAAAACATTATATGCATTCGCTTAAGTGGGCTCTAAGGCATAAAACCATAATTCTTACTTCATCTTTGGCATTGTTTATTATATCTCTGCTGGCGTTATCGGGAATGGGGCGCAGCTTTTTACCAGAATTCAATGAAGGTTCCCTCACCTTATCCGTCATCACTAAACCCGGTACTTCCCTCGAAGAAAGTAATAATTTGGGAAATCTCGTGGAAAGAGAATTATTATCCATACCCGAAATAACGAGTACGGCCCGAAGAACCGGAAGAGGTGAATTGGATGAACATTCACAAACAACCAACAGTGCCGAAATTGATGTTAATTTTGAATTGGCTGAGCGTAGCCGTGAGGATTTTTTAGCCGATGTAAGGGCAAAACTTGCCGGAATTCCAGGAATAGCCTCTACAGTGGGGCAACCATTGGGGCATCGCATTGACCATATGTTATCCGGGACGAGGGCAAACATCGCCATTAAAATATTTGGAAACGATTTGGGGAAAATGTTCGCTATTGGTAATCAGGTTAAAAACTCAGTAAATTCCATTGAAGGTTTAGTGGATGTAAATGTTGAACAACAGATTGAAATTCCACAAATTCAGATACGAGCACGACGTGATATGCTTGCCGCATACGGTATTACACTAAGCGATTTTAATTCATTCGTTGATATAGCCTTCGGAGGTGAAAAGCTTGCAGACATTTATGAAGGACAAAAGCGTTTTGACCTCATCGTTCGTCTGAATTCAGATTATACTCAGACTATTGAAGGAATACGCTCGGCTCTTATAGATACCCATGATGGAAAAAAAGTTCCACTGCAAGACATTGCCGATGTAGTTTCGGTGAGTGGGCCCAGTGCTATCAGTCGTGAGAACGTTCAGCGAAAAATAGTCGTTTCGGCCAATGTCGCCGAAAGAGACCTACGCTCCGTTGTTAATGAAATTCGTAAAAATGTCGACGAAAGTATTATTCTTCCCGAGGGATACCGTATCGAATATGGTGGTCAGTTCGAAAGCGAGGCCAAAGCGTCTCAAACCCTTTTACTTACTTCCATTATCGCCATTTTTATCATCTTTCTGTTATTGTTTCAGGAATTCAAAAACTTCAAACTGGCAGGTATCATATTACTGAATCTACCCCTGGCACTCATTGGAGGAGTATTTGCCATTTATATCAGTTCAGGAATTTTGAGCATTCCGGCCATTATCGGTTTTATTACCCTTTTTGGTATTGCTACCCGGAATGGGATTTTACTGATTTCTAAATACCAAAGTATGCCTGATAATGGGATTCCATTATACGAAAGCATTATAAAGTCTTCGGCTGACCGTTTGAATCCAATTTTGATGACTGCCCTTACGGCGGCTCTAGCGCTGATACCTTTGGCATTGAAAGGCGATTTATCAGGAAATGAAATACAAAGTCCGATGGCTAAAGTAATATTGGGTGGATTATTAACCTCTACCCTGCTTAATATTTACATTGTACCCATTATGTATTCCATCTTCAGTAAGCGTGGAATTATCAAATCTGAAAATAAATGAAGAATTTTATAATAACTACTCTCAGCATCATTACACTGAGTCAGTGTATATTTTCACAAAACTCCATTTCAGGTGTTTTAAAGGAAGTCGAAAGAAATAATACGAGGCTCCAAGCATTTCAAAAAAAAGGAATTGCCGATAAGTTGGAAAATAAAACAGGGATTTTCCTTGAAAATCCTGAAATCGAATATAACTACCTCTGGGGAAACCCTGAGCAAATTGGTAATAGGACCGATTTCGGTATTTACCAAAGCTTTGAATTTCCACTCGCCTATCGGTATAAAAAAAGCATCAGCAGTTTAAAGAATAAACAGATCGACATTGAATACGAAAAGCAATGGAAAGAAATCCGCTTGCATACAAAGGTACTTTGTCTTGAATTGATTTATACGAATGCAATTGCTACTGAACTGAATAAGAGGAAGGCAGATGCCGAAAAAATTGCCATGATGTATAAAACAAAATTCGAATTGGGCGAAAGCAATCTTTTGGATTATAATAAAGCCCGGCTCAATTTGCTGAATATCAACAAAAAAGCTGAATCGCATATCATACAACGTCAGGCATTGCTGGCTGAACTCGCCCGGCAGAATGGTGGAATTTTCATCCTGTTTAATGACTCAGTGTATTCCGGCCCATCGATTCCAAACAATTTCGAAACCTGGTATGTACAATCTCTTCAGGATAATCCTGATTTGGAGTTAATAAAACAAGAATCAGAAATCGGATCTGTTCAGGTGAAATTGAACCGAACCTTGAGTCTCCCAAAGTTTAAGGCCGGATATATGAGTGAGAAAGTTGAAAATGAGGAATTCCGGGGGATTTCTGTCGGTATGAGCATTCCGCTTTGGGAAAACAGAAATACAGTAAAGCAAGCCCGCGCCCATTCACTTGCTTTGCAGAGTGCTGAAAACGATACCCGTATACAGATTTACAATTATCTGTCCATGCTATATCAAAAGGCCTTACGAATGAAATTAAGCGTTGAAACCTACCGTAAGGATTTGGAAACCTTTAATAATTCAGTGTTGCTCGATAAAGCACTCGAAAAAGGCGAAATCGGGTTGATAGATTATCTTCTCGAATTAAGTCTGTATTATGACAATATTGAGCAACTCCTTGAAATGGAAAAAGATATGCACATCATTTTAGCCGAATTGCATCAGTTTGAGTAAATATATAGTGTTTTCTCCATCACCATGTATTCCGATAACTTCAATAAGTCTTATGGGTAACAAGTATTCATCTTACTTTAATTTACATATTACTTTTTTCTTACATTTGTTATGTTTTGGTAAATGCGCCATACAACAATTTTAACCTGCCTTTTGTCCTAATGTCATAGTTCGAACTGCTGCAATACGTATGAAAAAGTCAATTTTTAGGATTTTCTTAATGGTAGTACTTTCTACCTTTGCTTTCGCAAGCCAGCTTATAGCTCAATCGGATACCGAATTTTGGTTCGCCGCTCCTGAAAATTCATTTGGTGGAGGCTCTTCTACAAATCGCGACAATCCAATTTATATTCGTGTGGCTACTTTCGCTCAGGGAGCAACGATTACAGTATCACAACCAGCACGTCCGGGATTTGTTCCAATGGTTCAAGCAATCGGAGCCTATTCTACATATACTTTTAATTTGACTTCATTTTTAAGTGTTATGGAGAACAAACCGGCCAACACAATACTTGATTATGGGATTAAAATTTCATCTACTACGGCCATTACAGCTTATTATGAGCAAGCCAGTACTTCCAATCCGGATATTTTTACGCTAAAAGGCCGTAATGCTTTAGGAACCAGATTCATAATTCCCTCACAATTAGACTATAATAATGTAGACGCTTTTCCAACAGGCGGATTAGATAAGCTAAACTCGTTTGTTATTGTTGCCACAGAAAATAATACTCAGGTAACTATCACTCCTGCCAAATCAATCGTTGGCAGGCCAGCCGGTGTTCCATTTACCATTACCCTCAATGCCGGGCAAACCTATTCTGGTACGGCCACATCACAACTTGCTGCTCAACACTTACTTGGGTCATTGATAACATCGAATAAACCCATTGCCGTTACCGTGAACGATGATTCTGTTGTACTTTCTGGAACAGCAGCTGACCTAGCGGGCGATCAAACCATTCCCTCGCATGTTGCAGGCAAAGATTATGTACTCGTTAAAGGATATTTGGAGCTTACCGGATCTCCCAAAGACCGGGTTTATATTCTTGCTGACTCAAATAATACGGCGATTAGCATCAATGGAGTTTTTGTTACTACCTTAAATGCCCTTCAACACTACAACTACGCATTTGGAGCTGAAAATGCCATTTACCTTACGGCCAGTAAACCCGTCGTTGTTTTTCAGTTATCGGGATATAACCAGCAACCTGCAGGAGCAATTATTCCTCCGATTCAATGCACGGGTTCCAATGAAATAGTTTTCACACGAAGCCCGGTTTCTGCCTCACAGTTCGGACTAATAATTTTTACCAGAACAGGATATCAGGCCTCATTTACGGTTACTCCAAACCATTTTACCATTTTAGCATCCGATTTTTTACCCGTGCCTGGTACGGCCGGTCAATGGCAATACGCCAGAAAAGGCAATATGATAGGAGTTAATAACAACGTTGCGTACAGGGTATCCAACTCCACGGGTTTATTTCACCTGGGGGTGTTGTATGGCAACACTTCATCCGATGCACGTTTCGGATTCTTTTCCAATTTTGCAACAGTGAATCTTGGACCCGATCGCAAAATTTGTAGTGGTGACAGTACACTATTGGATGCAGGCGCAGGACGCGAAGCCTACCTTTGGAATACCGGTGCAACCACTCATAGCATATGGGCTTCAACACCGGGTAATTATTGGGTACAGGTTACCGAAAATCTGTGTAATCTTTCAGATACAATTAATGTTGGATTTCATGCATACGTCCCGGTCAATTTAGGACCGGATACAAGTATATGTTCAGGCTCTACCATTACATTCAGTACAGCTGGTTCATATGTTAGTTACCTTTGGACACCTGGAAATATAATCACCCCAACACTTACCACCGGTACTGCCGGAACCTATAAGCTAACCACTACGGATAATAATTCCTGCTCATATTCCGATACGGTAATCCTGACTGTTCAACCCAAGCCAACACCAAAACCTGTAAATCACAACTGATGCGTAGTATTTTCCTTATTAAAACATTTTTCATTTTTCTATTTCTTTTGGCTATAATCGAATTAAAGGCAGAAGGTACTAAACAGATAATGCCAACAGCTTCCAGTGCCGGCGAATTACAAATCATGACCTCTTTCTCGAGTTTTGCTCAGGTAGGATGCGGTGTCAATGATCGGCTGCACATTTATATCAAAACGGTAGGTGAAAAGATATGTTTTGGTTTTGGAAATACGATGAGCAACACAGGTGCAACCATCAGCGGGGCAAACTTTCAATTAAGAAATGCTGCCGGGGCTATTGTAATGGGGCCAACTGCAATTCCAACCACTGGGGCCGGTTACATTTCTACCCATGATCAAGCAGTAATCGGACCTAATAATCTCACCGGAAACGCAGGTGGTTATACAGCTCTAACACATACCGCCACCATGACAGGTGACTACTATATCGAATTTCAATATTCAGGAACATCGGATAGAGTACGATTTAAATACTTTGATATACAGGTTGGAGGGATTGCAAACAATGAAATAGATGGCAGAGTTTGGTCGAAAAGCTGGCAATTTACCAGTGGAAGTCAAAATGCGGAAGTTACAGGTTATCTGCATGTATATGCGGATGATGGTATTGTAACTAAAGTAAATTTTAATGGAATACAACCCTATGTTTTTGTAATTAACTGTAATCCCTTTGGCATTTATAATACAGGGAATTTTACAAACGACAGAAAATCAGTTACATCAAAAGTTATTGCTCCTCAGTACAAAATATTTTTAAGTGATCCCGATCCTACCGTATATCCAACAGGAAGTTTTGGTTCTATAACTGGTGCAGTAACAACAAACAGTCAATGCGATGGAAATTTACAAATATACGTCCCTGTAAATAAGGCTGGAAAAATAGATATTTTTTTCAATATTAACCCATTACCGGGAAGCCAACCCGAAGATTTAAGCCTTACCGCTAATGTAAATGTTGGATTGAATACCGTTACATGGAATGGACTAAATGGCTTAGGAAATCCAATTCCGAGCGGAAGTGTTTTTAATATTACCGTTACCTATATTAATGGACTCACAAATCTCCCTCTCTATGACCCAGATACACATGTCAGTGGTTTTATCGTTGACTTAATAAGGCCTTCTGGGCCTAAACCTGCTATTTTCTGGGACGATTCTCAAGTTGGGGGCAGTAGTAACCTTACGGGCTGTGTTGCTATAACTGGCTGTCACTCATTCCCACTGTCAGTAGGAAATAATAATACAATAAACACCTGGTGGTATGCTTCAAGTACCACAAGTGCACCAGTTTTAGTAAATTACCGCCGCTCCTATTCGGGTACAGCCACTCAATCGATATGCGAAGGCGATAGTCTGTTATTCAGTGGTACGTGGGTTTCTGCTGCAGGAACCTATACCAATACAACTTTAAATCAACAAGGCTGCGATAGCACCAGTATCGTAACCTTATCCTTAAAACCCAGACCGACTGTTAATCTGGGCCCCGATACCACCGCTTGTGATGGTAATCCTGTTACATTTAATGCCGGAAGTGGCCTTGGTTATACCTATGCATGGAGTAATGGAGCGATAACCCAACAAGTAACAGTAACCAATTCAGGAACATACAGTGTTATTGTAACCAATTCACAAGGCTGTAAACGTACAGATTCTGTTGAATTTATTTCACTTCCAATGCCTGGCATTTTACCAATAAAACATAATTAACTTAAAACAAGAAATTTAGTAAATTGCAGTCCATTCCAATAACCCATGAAAATACTGTTCACCATAGTATTCTTTCTCGCATTTCAAATGGTTTTTTCAGAAGGTTCAAAACAACTTGCACCCAATGGAGAAATATGCAGGTTAAGGGCATCCAGAGCAAATGACAATTATGGTAATTTTGCTACATTGGAAGCACCGGAATATGCACGCTTACAATTTTCAATTTTAAATATTACAGAAAGAGTATATTTTGGTTTTAAAGCTCCAACAACCGCTATTACATACAACATTAAAGATTCACTTGGAATTGTTAAAGCCACAGGCACCCTTCCAACTACTAATTTATCAAACGGTTATATCAATACTTGGGCAGAGGCGAATCTTGGGCCTAATACGATAGCCATAGGAGGTTATCCTCCCCTGACCTTTAATCCGCCATTTCCGGGTAAGTTTTACATTGAATTTTTATTTACAGGTGCAAATACAAGAGAATTTGACCTTTTTGATATCACGGTGGCTACCGCTACAAATGTGGCTATCAATGGAAGGGTTTGGTCAAAAAAGTGGAATCTTACTACGGGCTCCTTTGGTAATTTATATAAATGCAAAATGTATCCCTATTCCAATGACCGTATAGTTACAGAGATCGACTTCAACGGAATCGCACCTTATACATATACAGTTTCATGCAATCCTAAGGGTTGCGATCCTCTTCAGCCATTTCTTTTGTCAAGGAGATCGAGAACGGGCTCGGCTGTATATGCCGAATACCCCATTTTTCTTAATAATCCGGATGTCGGAATGTTCCCTACTGGAGTCATTGGCTCTGTGGACTCTATACACACCCAGAACGAGTGCGATGGTAATCTCGACTTCTTGGTTTATGTTAACAAATCAGGGACTGTTGATATCATGCTGGATATTAATCCGTTGCCAGGATTCCAGCCAGAGGATATCAGCCTCAACGATTCTGTGTATTCAGGAATTGCAAACATCATAAACTGGAACGGATTAAACGGTCTGGGGGTTCCTGTTCCAAATGGCACCACCATTAGTATCATTGTTTCCTACGTCAACGGACTGACGAATCTTCCGATGTATGATGTAGAAAATGACGTTGCTTTTGGGGTTGATTATAAGGGCTTAAAAATAAGCCTTATTCGACCTTCTGGTCCAAAACCTTTGGTATACTGGGATGATGCCCAAGTTGGCGGAACTGTAAACCTGACCGGTTGTAATTTGGCTATAGGATGTCATAGTTGGGGGAACTCTGTCGGCAACAATAATACCATTAACACATGGTGGTATTCGGTTAGTATGTCTATGGCCCCTGTGAATCTTCAATTCAGGAGGTCTAATTATTATGAAGTTTCTGCGAGTATATGTGAAGGTGATTCATCGTTAATTAATGGTATTTGGCAAACAACAAGTGGAATGTATTATGACAGTCTGATTAATTTCATGGGATGCGACAGCGTACATGCCACAAATTTAACGGTTAAACCTTCCCCTAACATCAATATTGGGAACGATGCCCATATTTGTCAGGGAAATTCAGTGGTTTATGATGCCGGAACCAATGTAAATATACAGTCGTACCTCTGGAATACTTCTGCTATTACTCAAACAATTACAGCTTCTACTTCGGGTACATATTCTTGTTTGGTAACGTACAATAATCTCTGTCAGAAATCCGATTCAGCTGTGCTGATTGTTTCTCCTTTACCGCCTTCGCAACTAATTAAGCATAATTAACCAGCGATTTTAATATCTTTGGAAATTTCCAATCGCAAAATAATTGTAAAACGTGCACTATTATCGACTTCTACTTACCAATTGTCTACTTCTAATTTCAATTTTTTCATGTTTATCAGGTTTTGCAGAAGGAACAAGAGAAATTCAACCAACGGAACCTACTCCCGGGCAGCAGGTTGCACTAAGAGCAGCATATGAAAATACCTGGGGAACATTTGCCACACCCGTTGCCCCCGCAACGAATCGTCTACAATTTACAATAGCCTCTACGACCGAAATCGTCTATTTTGGATTTCAAAATAGTGGTACGACAAACTACGCAGTTAAAGACTCCGTTGGAAATACCTTGCTATCGGGTCTGTTACCAACATCAGCACCAAATCCGGGTTATATATCAACCTTTAATGAAGCTGTTGCAGGCCCAAAACCTGTAAACCCTGCCGGCTATCAGCCATTGATTTTCAATCCTCCCTTTACCGGTCATTTTTACATAGAATTCTGGTGGTCTCCCGCTTCAGGTACACGTATCTTCAACTTTTTTGATGTAAGTGTTTGTACTCCTGCCAATATTGAAATCAAAGGAAGAGTCTGGTCGAAAAACTGGCAGATAAACTGTTCGCCAACCTCTAAACCTTTTATGGGTACGATGTTTCCTTATACAAATGACCGGGTAGTAACTTCCATTGGTTTTAATGGTATGGCACCGGCATTATTTACGGTTGCATGTAATCCTACCGGCTGTGATAACACCGGAAACTTTATTAATGACCGGAAATCCCGAACCGGGAATGTAACCTATCCCGAATATAAAATTTTCCTGAACGACCCTGATATAAATGTGTTTCCTACAGGCGTTCTTGGTGGAGTAGATTCAATCACTACAGACAACCATTGCAATGGTGACCTTGATTTTCTGATTTACGTTAATAAATCAGGTGTGGCTGATATCTTGCTAAACATTAACCCTTTACCAGGTGTACAACCAGAAGATATCAATCTGAGTGATTCCGTAATTAATACGAATGTTACTGTGATAACCTGGGATGGTTTGGATGGACTTGGAAATCCTGTACCCAGCGGCACAACGATATCTATTGAAGTAACCTATATTAACGGTCTCACTCATCTTCCAATGTATGACGTTGAATACAGCGCAACAACCTGGAAAGGATTTATTGTTGATTTAATTCGTCCGGCAGGAACAAAACCCAAGGTTTTTTGGGATGATTCAATGTTACCAGGTGGCACCGTAAATCTGGATGGTTGTGTTAACCCGGTAGGATGTCATTCTTGGGGCAATTCTGTTGGTAATGTTAATACAGTCAACACTTGGTGGTTTGCCCTAAGTACAAGTATTACTCCCTTCGATGTGGTTTATCGCAGAAACGAAACTCGCAACTATTACAATACGATTTGTGAGGGCGATAGTATTCATATTCTCAGTCAGTGGATTTCCGTTACCGATATACTATATGATAGCACCTATAATATTATGGGTTGTGATAGCGTGAATATTTACCATGTACTTTCATTACCTGCCTCACCACTCGATTTAGGACCTGATACCCTCATATGCAACGGCGAATCAGTTATTTTTGATGCTGGTGCCAGCCCCGATATTCAAGGGTATTTATGGAACACCAGTGTTATTACTCAAACCATTACGGCCACAACTACTGGTACATATTCATGCTTAGTAACATACTTCAATGGATGCCAGAAATCCAATTCCGTAGAGCTTTTCGTTTCCGATCTCCCGCCGCCTCTATTTATTAATCATGATTGAGCAGGATTAAACCTTTGCCTTGGGAATGTATCGAAAAATGCGGACTTTTGAACGTTCTAAGTTTTTGTCAAAAACAAATAGCCCATGGGTAAAACTACCGCGTTGTATTTCATTCTATTTTGTTTGTTTTTGTCTGCTGCGGATAGTAAAGCTGAAGGAACCAAGCAACTGATTCCACTGGCATCCGATTCAGCACGTGGAATTGTAATGTTATCAAAGGGAATTCAGGGAGGAAATGAATACGGTTATTTTGCTGTTCCCGAAGCCAGTGCCGATAATCGCTTATGGTTCACGATATCTAATGTTGGGGAAAAGGTTTATTATGGATTTAGAAAAGTAACGGCCTCCAAAACCATCAGTTATGTAATAAAAAATGCTGCAGGGATAATACAAACGGGCACTTCCGGTAATATTCCAACCAGCGGTCCGGGTTACATTTCCTCTTACAACCGGGCTATTCTTGGTCCTGCTGCCATTACGGCAGGAGGCTATAATGCATTAACATTCACTCCGATAGCCTCAGGCAATTACTATCTCGAATTTGATTATTCAACAGGTTTTCCAGCTGCCGACGAAAAATTACGATATCTCGATATTACTGTGGCTTCATCATCCAATGTGGTCATTAACGGAAGAGTATGGTCAAAAAACTGGTTTCTATCAACCGAAGGTGGAACCGGTTATTTATTCCGTGGTAAAATGTTTGCATATTCCGACGACCAAATTGTAACCCAAATAGATTTTAATGGCATGGGACCATATTTTTTTCGGGTAGCGTGCAATCCTTCAGGCTGCGTAAATACCGGAAATTTTAACACAGATCGGCGCTCTCGTTCTGGAAATTTTACTTACGAAAAATACAAGATCTTTTTGAATAACCCGGACGTGAATACGTATCCTACAGGAATCCTTGGCCAAGTTTTATCGGTAACTTCCAGCAACGACTGCGATGGCACCCTCGATATTAATATGTGGGTTAATAAAAGTGGAAATGTGGATATCCTTCTGAATATAAACCCTTTGCCCGGTTATCAATCCGAGGATGTTGTTCTTTCCGATTCCGTTTACGAAGAAATGCTAAATACCATAACTTGGAATGGTTTGAATGGGTTGGGTGTTCAGGTTGCCAATGGAACCACTTTCAATATTGTGGTTACTTACATTAATGGCCTCACCAATCTGCCCATGTATGATGTAGAATATAATCCGGCGGGTTGGACTGGTTTTAAAATAGATTTAATCAGGCCTGTGGGAGTTAAACCAAAGGTATATTGGGATGACTCATTGATTCCCTCGGGTACGGTTAATTTTGACGGGTGTAATAATCTTGCAGGATGTCACCCCTGGCCTCCAGGAACGGGTGCTTCTTCCTATGGTGATGTTAAAACCATCAATACCTGGTGGTATTCACTCAGTACAACTATGGCTCCCATCACCCTTACATATCGTATTTCGCATTACTTCGAAACCAATCACACGCTTTGCTGGGGTGATAGTATTTTATTATTTGGTCAATATCAGCACACTACAGGTACCTATTACGATAGCTTACTTAATATAATGGGATGCGACAGTGTATATGCTGTTCATCTAACTGTTAACCCTATTCCTCCGGTCAATTTGGGTAATGATACCACCATTTGTCAGGGTGAATTTATTGCCATTGACGCTGGGTATAACCCCAGTTGGGAATATCTTTGGAATACAGGTGCAAACAATCATAGTATAAACGTAACGGTATCAGGCACATACTCCGTGGTGGTTGGTAATGAATTTGGTTGTAATAATTCAGATGCCATTGAAGTTTTTGTGGCTCCACTCCCACCACCAGCCCTGATAAGGCATAATTGAGGTAATCGGGCAATGGATTATTGATTATTTCCTATTGTAAAAGATTGAATTGACAATTGCAGGAATTTATACCGTTAAAGGTCAATGCAGACACTTCGCTTCGCTCAGTGTGACAATGCAGACACTTCGCTTTGCTCAGTGTGACAATGCGGGCACTTCGCGGAATTGATGTTTCATCACATCATCACTTTATCACTTCATCACTTCATCACCCAATAACCCTTATTCCTAAATTAGCATTTAACTTCCTTCCCTCTCATTTCGTTTGTTTTAAACTGAATTTGTTAATAATCCTTAAATCTTTGATTTATTAGAATTTAGGTATTGTAGAATTCAATTTGCTTCATAAATTTGCCACCAAAATTGGTCATTTTATGAAGCTGTATTACAAGCAGTTATTAAGCTTATTCGTTGCATTATTTTGTCTGCCATTTGTAGCAAGTTCTCAGAATTCGACTTGCAATACATCCTCTGTATTTTGTAGTGCTAACACCATAACCTATCCGGCCGGGGTTGGTACTGGTTCAGCTCCAGCCGGGCCATGTTACCAATGCCTCAGTACCAGGCCGAATCCTGCTTGGTTTTATATGCAGATGCAGAATAATGGCAACGTAACCATTAAGATCGAGAGCTCTAATCCACCCAGAGATATCGATTTTATTCTTTGGGGCCCGTTCGATAACCCCACCAGTCCATGTTTGGCCGGGCTAACTTGCGATAAAGTAGAGGATTGTAGTTATTCGGGTGCTTCCACAGAATATGCCGATATTACCGGTGGACTGGCCGGCGAATTTTACATTCTGATGATTACCAATTATTCAAATCAAGCGACCACTATCACATTTTCTCAAACAAATCTGGAGGCGCCCGGAGCGGGTGGCCTTAACTGCAATATTGTATTTGAATGTACTGTTGTAGACATCTTTACCAGTGTTAGTGACTGCAATAGCACAAACAATACATATACAGTAAGTGGGCATATTAATTTCACAAACCCACCCACTACCGGCACACTGATGATAACAGATAATAGCGGTATCTCACAAATATTCTATCCACCTTTTACCAGTCCACGAACGTATTCATTATCAGGAATACCCTGTGATGGGCTTGCACATCAACTTACGGCTACTTTTTCAGCCAATGACCTTTGTACCCGTATTGAATCATACAATGCCCCAACGTCGTTATGCGCCAATGCCATTATAAAAGGTGGTGGCGATGCCTGTGCCGGAACTCCTGTTCCTGTAACCATTACAATGACCGGTGGACCACCCCCTTATACTTTTACTTATGCCATTAACGGTATAAATCAGCCGCCTGTAATAAATTATAACAGCACATCACCATACATCATCAATGCTACTACAGAGGGCACCTATACATTAGTGAGTGTTACGAATGGTACCTGTTCGGGTGTTTTAAATGGGAGTGCTGTAGTAGGACAATGGCCCCTGCCAGTTATAAACCTGAACAACGAATATACTGCTTGTCAAGGCACACCCATTATGCTGGATGCTGGTCCAGGGTTTATACAGTATAATTGGAATACAGGAGCCATCACCCAAAGTATTTTTGCCACGCTACCGGGCTCTTATTCCGTAACGGTTAAAAACAATCTTAACTGCCTGTCCACAAAAAACATTAATATAATCCACCACCTCCTTCCCGGCAGTTTAAATATTCGTCATCAATAATGTATTTACATCACAAAGTTTTGTATATTCGGCTCGGATAACCTGAGCAAAATGACAAATATTTTTAAAGGACGGCTAATAACGAATACTGCATTCATACTCGTATTTCTTACTTTTTTGGCTGATGTTCATGCACAGCAGTTTAACGACAGTATCCAACAAAAGAAATCGCTCTCAATGGGTGAAATTCTGCGGGAAGGACGGCGGGATACTGATTTGTTATGCCAAGATATTATCGCATATCTGGATACCAATGCATGTATACCCGTACCAGAAGTTTTGGGAAGCTACTTATACTTTCGATTATGCTTAGGCGACAGCATTAATTTTATTGCCGGAGGTATTTATCCACAAAATGGAACATCCTATACCCAACACGATACCCTCTGCACATATCACTGGGATTTTGGCGACGGAAGTAATGCCGTTACCAACACTTCGTCGGTATGGCATGCATACGACTCCGCCAGAGGATATGAAATGAGTGTTTTTCTGAAAGACACAAATAATTGTATTAGTTTGCCAATGATTGCCCGTGTTACAGTTTCCAACTCACCCATAATCCAGATGTTAATCCCTGCACCCATTTGTAAGGGTGATACAGCCGCCATTACCGCTTCCTCCATTGCCAATTTTACCCCTTATTCGTATAGTCAGATAAGTTCTCAGAAATTTGATAGTATTATGTTCATCCCCGATGGACCCAACTGCAATCCGGCAAACCCATGTTATAATACCGACGTTTATTTTACCTCTTTCACACCAGGGCAAACCATTACCAATGCCAGTGATATACAATCGGTATGTGTATTTATGGAGCATTCGTATGTGGGTGATCTGGAATTCACGGTCATATGCCCGAATAATCAAGAGGCTATTGTTAAGAAATTTATTAATTGGGGTGGTGCTGATATGGGGATTCGTGGAACCCCGGATAGTGGTTGTAATCCGAAAAACAATCCAATAGGAACACCCTGGAATTATTGTTGGAGCGAAATCTATCCAAATATTGGCACCATCAATGCAAATGCAGGGCTTGCGCGCCTCGATTCTACGGATAGGACCAATAATTTAAAATACTACCTTCCTGATTCCTCATTCACCAAACTGATAGGATGCCCGCTAAATGGCCGCTGGACCATAGAAATTTGTGATACATGGGCAGTAGATAACGGCTATATTTTCGAATGGACGATGAATCTCGATCCTTCTCTACTGCCCCAAAGTTGGGGATATACTGCCGGAATTGATTCGATATACATCACCGGGCCGGGAATCACCGGAGTTAGTGGTGGCATCACATACATTTCGCCTGCCGATACAGGAATCTATAATTATCTTATCACATTTGTGGATGAATATGGATGTGCATGGTCTAATACATTCAAGTTACGAGTAAACCCATTACCCCCCATTAACCTTGGGAATGATACGCTTACTTGTGCTCCGGCCAGTTTCATATTAAATGGAGGTCCGGGAATGAATGCTTACCAATGGAGTACCGGTGCTACAACCCAAACGATAACGGTTACACAAACCGGAACATATCAGCTTACGATAACCGATGCCAATAATTGCCACTCCACGGATGCAATTGAAGTAAACATCATCGCACTGCCAGCTAATCAAGCGATTAAACACCAATGATTATTATTGGGAAGTTTTAATTCAGAAAATAAAATCAGATTTTCTTGGCCGCAGAATTTTCAAATGTTTGTAAAAGCATCGGATGAATAAATGAAATCCTGAAAAATCTTATTTGAGGTAGATATTTTTGCCATAATAAATTCGTAAAAATCCCATACTTTTCATTTGAAATAAAAACCAAATGCCAAATATTTACGTATAAAAATCCGCATTGTTAATAAACCTGGTTTTTTGTTGATAAAATCAGGCGATTACAGGCAAAAGTCACAATCAGGAAACAACCTTCTGCACTATCTGACTGTCTGTAAAATGGACGTTTTCGCTATATTGTCGTATATTTAATAAATATAGGCATTTTTTCGAAAACCTGATGTTGTTTTTAACATTACTTATATAACTGAATTACAAGACATTATTATACTGTGACCAAATTTTTTAGACTAAAACCATCGCTATTATTATTAATCGTGATTATGGTAAATACTTATTCGTCCATGGCTCAACAAGATACTGTTTTCTGGTTTGTAGCACCCGACGTTGCCGCGTCACATGGCGATAATCCTATATATCTGAGGATTTCCACACTGGGAAATCCGGCCACCATCACCGTTAAAATGCCTTCCACACCCTCCTTTGCACCCATAAACATCAATATCCCAGCAAATAATACAGGCAGCATCAACCTTACACCCTATAAAGGTCTAATAGAAAACACACCGGCCAATACCGTACTCGATGCTGGTCTTCTGATAACATCTACCAGCCTTGTAACGGCGTATTACGAAGTAGCTCATGCTAATAATCCGGATATTTTTCCTTTAAAAGGAAAAAACGGTCTGGGAAAAGAGTTTTTTATTCCTTCCCAGTTTCATTATCCCAATCAGGTGGGCCAGGAAACTTTTGAAATTGTTGCCACTGAAAATGGAACGATAGTTACAATCCACGTCACCGACAACGTTAATGGTCACGCATCGGGTAGTACCTGGTCGGTTAATTTGAAAAAAGGCCAAACGTACTCCGTTAGAAGTACAAATATTACTGCCAGCGGAACTTTATCCGGCTCGTGGGTTACCTCCAATAAGCCGATAGCTGTTACCATTATGGACGATAGTGTTAGGCCTCAGCCAACGGGTGGATATGATTTAATTGGCGATCAAATTCAACCAGTTAATATTTTGGGAATCGAATACATTGTCGTAAAAGGATTTGCATTTAATGCTTCAATAAATTTTGAACGATTTTATGTACTTGCGCCATATGATAATACTCAAATATTTTTGAATGGATCTGCCACACCAACAGCAACCCTGAATAGTGGTCAGAGTCATTCTGTGTTAATGACTGATAATGCATATTATATCGTAACCGATAAACCGGTATACGTTTACCACATCAGTGGCCATTTTGATGAACTCGGATCGGCTGTAGTGCCACATATTACCTGTACAGGTTCACAACAAGTGGGGTTTAACCGCACATCCAATTTGGATTTTGCTTTAATGTTATTAACAAAAAATGATTACAAGGCTGGATTCAAAGTAAACGGTAATGCCACAACCATTTTATCGACTGATTTTACCAGTGTTCCGGGAACCGGTGGAGTTTGGGTTTATGCGCGTAAAGAACTTAACAGTACTGCACTTTTGCCTACGGGATCCAATGTTATTGAAAACAATTTGGGACCTTTTCATGTAGGTATTTTGAATAAACTCGGAGGAAGTTCAGAATATGGATATTTTTCGGATTATAGCTCTTTATATTTAGGGCCTGATATTTCGTTTTGTTTTGGAACTACCGTTACGCTGGACGCCGGAGCCGATTATACATCATATCTTTGGAATACCGGAAGTATAAATCAAACCATACAAACAGCGGATACAGGATCTTTTTATGTCACTGTTCAGGATGGGTTATGCATTCTTAGTGATACGGTTCATCTATCGTACTATCCGATTCCGGAAGTTGAAATTGGAAACGATACCGCTCTCTGTCAGGGTGAAAGCATTACTTTTAACACAGGTGCAGGCTTTTCGTCATACCTATGGCATAATGGAAGTAGTAATCAGACTCTCACGACTGGCACTTCCGGAACAAAGTGGATAATTGTTAAAGACGATAATAATTGTGAAGCATCAGATACTCTGCAACTTATAATACATCCAGTGCCTTCTGTTTTATCAATTAAGCATAATTAATAAAATATGTTAAAAACGATTCAAAATGAAGGTATAAGCAGGCTTTGTGAGCAAATTAATTATAAATTTGTAAGCACTAAAAATATCTGGTCAGCAAGACTCTTGCTAGTCAGATATAATTCCTATGTAAACAACTCCGTTCTTACCACTTCTTATAAATTGGAAAACTAATCAACACCAATGAATAGCAGATTTTTTACCACAGCCCTTTTATTGCTTTTTTTCGGATTTTTCGCCATTCCGGAGAGCAACGCCCAGAGTAACACGACCCAACCGGATACTGTTTGTGTATCAAGCACCGAGTTTTATCGGGTTGATAGTGCAGCAGGTTCGCATTTTGTCTGGGGACTGAAATATGGAGGAGGCACCATATTGTCCAATCCGATTGACAGTGCAGCTCGAATAAAAATTCAGTGGAATGCAACCGTCGGGTTCGATACTCTTTGGGTTGTCGAGTACAATTTACACGGATGTGCAGGCGATACAAATAAAATTCGGGTAGGCAGGTTCACTGTTCCGGCTTTAGTTGTCAGTGGTAATAATTTTTCGATTTGTGAAGGAAGTATTTTTAGTGTAAATGTCGCTGCTACAGGCATACCTCTATTAACATACCAATGGAAATTTAACGGAATTGACATACCGGGAGCCACAGCTGCTGCCCTTTCAATTTCAGGGCTTAACGCAACACATGCTGGTATATATACGTGCACGGTAAGTAATCCCTGTGGATTTACTGTTACTGAAAATATTACTCTCGTCGTAAAATTTAATCCGGTCATTACTTTACAACCTATTGCTATAAGTACCTGTCCGGGGGCTACTATTAACCTGAGTACTGCAAATACTGGTACCGGTCCATTTACCTATGTTTGGAAAAAAGACGGAATTACTGTTTCTGATGGTGGAGGAATAACAGGCGCTACTACCGCCAATATTCAGATTGCCGGAATGACTCTTTCTAATACCGGTAATTATACCTGCACCATTACAAATTCTTGTGCTACCGTTGTTACTACTTCCATACTCGTTAATATCAACGTTCCGCCGGTTATTACACAACAACCACTTAGCGTCTCAATATGCGAAGCTGAACCAACGAACTTTAATTTTATCGTTACCGGAGATTCCTTGTTTTATCAATGGAAATTTGAAGGTGTTGATATTCCGGGTGCAACAGGAACCTCACTCAATTTCAGCCCAGCCCAATATCCTGATACTGGTACTTATACCTGTTATATCAGTAATACCTGTGGAAATGTTACTACTGCCAATGCAGTTCTTAACATGAATATTCCTCCCGCAATAACGGTTGAACCTGACAGTATTTCGACTTGTGTTGGTCAAAATATAGCATTAAACGTAACGGTAACCGGTGATTCATTATTCTATCAGTGGAAAAAGGAAGGAATTGACCTTCCCGGAGCCACTTCCACCACTTTAGCTTTCACGCCTGTAACATACGCAGATACTGGTAATTATACACTATTTATTTATAATACTTGTGGAAACGTAACGAGTCAGAATGCCAATATCAATATTAACATTCCACCAGTGATTGTTTCACAAACCGGAAATATTTCATCCTGCCTTGGCAACTCTGCAACAATGCAGGTTATTGTTACAGGTGACTCACTGTTTTATCAGTGGAAAAGGAATGGAGTTGATGTTGCCGGAGCTAATTCACCCACTCTGGTGATAAATCCGGTTACACTCGCTAATACTGGAAATTATATTTGTACCATTACAAATACCTGCGGTAATGTTTCAAGCGTTTCGCTGGCTTTAACTGTGAATATCGTTCCAGTTATAACACAAC
Source organism: Bacteroidales bacterium (assembly GCA_030656615.1). Lineage (GTDB taxonomy): Bacteria > Bacteroidota > Bacteroidia > Bacteroidales > TTA-H9 > JAUSOY01. The sequence goes on from JAUSOY010000078.1 coordinate 154,236, forward strand.
ATCCTGTAAACAAATCTTCTTGTTTGGGTAATACCCATATGTTTACCGTAGTTGCTACTGGTGATTCTCTTAACTATCAGTGGAGACGCAATGGTGTTGATATAGCAGGTGCCACCCTTAGCACATACACAGTAAGTCCGGTAACATTAGGAAATGTCGGAACTTATACCTGCTACGTATACAATACCTGCGGTAACCAATTAAGCAACCCTGCAAACCTTACCGTTAACATATCTCCGGTTATTACAGTTCAACCCCAACATAAATCAAGCTGTATTGGCAATAGTCATACGTTTAGTGTAACGGTTACCGGCGATTCTTTAAATTATCAGTGGAAACGCAATGGCGTGAATATTCCAGGAGCAATCGCAAGTACATATACCGTGAATCCAGTTAGTCTGGCAAATACCGGAACGTATCAGGTTGTCATTACCAATACTTGCGGTACCGTTTCAAGTAATATTGTAAATCTGACTGTAAATATTGTTCCTGTTATCACACAGCAACCGGTCAACAAATCATCTTGTCTTGGCAATTCACACACATTCAGTGTAATAGCTACAGGTGATTCATTAAATTACCAATGGAGAAGAAACGGTGTTGATATTGCCGGAGCTACTTTCAGTACCATTACGATAAATCCGGTTACTCTCGGAAATACGGGTGCGTACACCTGTTATGTTTACAATACCTGCGGTAATCAACTAAGTAATGTTGCAAACCTTTCTGTAAACATTGCCCCGATAATCACTGTACAGCCAAAACCCAAATCCAGTTGTCTGGGACTGAGTCATACTTTTAATGTTTCTGCTACTGGTGATTCATTAAAGTACCAATGGAAATTCAATGGTGTTAATATCCCCGGTGCTATTTCAAGTTCGTATACTGTTAACCCGATAAGTTTACTTAATACAGGTGCTTATCAGGTTGTTGTAAGCAATACCTGCGGAATTGCACCAAGTAATACGGTAAATCTTACGGTTAATATTGCTCCGGTTATAACACTACATCCGGTTAAAAAATCCTCTTGTCTGGGATTTTCACATACTTTTAGTATAACAGCCACAGGCGATTCATTAAAATACCAATGGAGACGCAATGGGGTTGATATTGTAGGTGCTACAGCATCAACTTATACGGTTAATCCAATTACCTTAAGTAATACTGGTGCTTATACTTGCTATGTATACAATACCTGCGGAAATCAACTCAGCAATGCAGCCAACCTTACAATAAATATTGCTCCGGTTATTACCGTTCAGCCAAAGCATAAATCGAGCTGTTTAGGACAAAGTCATACTTTTAGTGTGATAGCCACCGGTGACTCATTAAAATATCAATGGAAATTCAATGGTGTTAATATCCCAGGTGCTGTTGCCAGTACCTACACGGTCAATCCAGTAAGTCTTCTAAATACTGGCCCTTACCAGGTTGTGGTTTATAATACTTGTGGCATTGTTCCAAGTAATATTGTTAATCTCACGGTAAATATTGCTCCGGTTATCACCTTACATCCAAAAACGATTTCTTCCTGTATCGGTAATTCAGTCACATTAAATATTGCTGCCACTGGCGATTCATTGAAATATCAGTGGAGAAGAGATGGAATTAATGTACCCGGTGCTACCAGTGCCAGTCTTACAATTAATCCTGTAAATCTGACGAATACCGGTTATTATACCTGCGTAATTTCTAATACCTGCGGTACTCAGACAACCAATTCCGGTCGTTTGACGGTAAATGTTGCTCCGGTCATTACGCTTCAACCTAAAAAGGTTTCAACCTGTCCGGGTTTAAGTACTGGATTTACAGTTACTGCTACTGGTGACTCCCTGAAATATCAGTGGTATAAAAACTCATTCTTAATGCCTGGTAAAACCAGTCCTAACATTACGTTCAGCCCTGTAACTTATGCTGATACTGCAGATTATTATTTAAGAATATACAATACTTGTGGAACTATAAACACCGTATCGGTCAATCTTAATATAAATATTCCTCCTGTTATCACACGTCATCCTAAGAGCTTGTTGACATGTGTCGGTGATAGTTCTGCTATGACGGTTGTTGTTAGTGGAGATTCATTGTTTTATCAGTGGAGATTTAATGGTGTAAATATTCCCGGTAGCACCAACCGTATTCTTCCTATAGATCCTGTAACTCTTGCCAGTATAGGAATTTATGATGTGCGAATTACAAATACCTGTGGCCAGGCTATTTCAGATACTGCCCATTTGTATGCAAACATTGATCCTTCTGTAATTATTAATCCAAAAAGCATCTCTTCATGCTTGGGAAATACAGAAACCCTTCGTGTAGGTATTGTGGCCGGTGGATCAGCTCTACCGAACTTCCAGTGGTATAAAGACGGAGTTTTAATTCCTGGTGCAACAGATACACTTTTAGTCATAACCAATATTACACTGGCCAAGACCGGAGCCTATTATTGTGAATTATGGAATAACTGCGATGCTATTAATACAACCACTGCATTCCTAACGGTTAATATAGCACCTGTTATTACATCTCAACCCCAGAACATTAGTACGTGTATCGGAAATTCTGTCGCTTTCAATATGACGGTTACCGGTGATTCTTTGAAATACCAATGGTATAAAGATGGCTTCCCACTTGCAGGGGCAACTACCCCAAATCTCGCATTCAATCCCGTAAATGCCGGCCATGTTGGTTTTTACTATTGTAAAGTTTGGAATACCTGCGGAACATTAAACTCGCAAAATGTTCAACTTTATATGAATACGCCACCGGGCATTACATTACAACCCGTTAACAGAAAAGCTTGTGCCGGTGATAATGTAATTCTTCAGGTTGCAGGTTCTGGCGATTTCTTGCAGTATCAGTGGTTCAAAGATGGCGTTATTGTTGCCGGAGCAACCAATGCTACGCTTCAATTTAATCCGGTTGCATTTGTCCATAAGGGAGCATATCAGTGCAGGGTTCAAAATACTTGTGGAACTGCTTGGAGTAATATCGTTAATATTTGGGTAAATACTACACCCATCATTACCACACAACCTCAAGGTATCAGTACTTGTGCCGGAACTACTGTAATTCTGAATACAATTGCCATTGGTGATTCAATAACCTATCAGTGGAAATTGGAAGGTATTGATATCCCAGGTGCCAACGCTCCTACATATACAATAAATAATATTCAGTTTATTCAAACTGGAAATTATACCTGTTATCTATCAACACGTTGTGGAGTTGTAATGACTCAGCAGGCCAGAGTGACCATTAATCGTGTTCCTGTTATCACTTCACAACCAGTGGATGTTAGTGCTTGTGCCGGTGACTTCATCAGTATTGGTTTTGGCATTACCGGAGATTCTTTATTCTACCGTTGGCAAAAAGATGGTATTAATATTCCGGGAGCAAATCAACCTACCCTTGATTTTGCTGCCATCAGCGTAACTGACCGTGGTATTTATCGTTGCTATATCTGGAATACTTGTGGTAACGTTTGGACCACTGATGTGAATGTTTGGGTTAATATTTTACCCGCAGTAGTAACACAGCCTTTATCAGCCACACGATGCGAAGATGATTCCGTAAGCTTCAGGGTAACACCTGTAGGCGATTTCATTACCATTCAGTGGTATCGGAATAACGTAGCCATTACCGGCGCAACCACGAATGTGTTTAGCATTCCAAGAATATCAATGAGCGATGCTGGACAGTATTTCTGTCGTGTTACATCACAGTCTTGTGGATACTCTGACAGCCAGATAGCAACACTAACAGTAGTACAAAAATTTGTTGTCAGTGCCGTTACCAGTAATATCACCTGCAATGGTAATACCAATGCAGCCATTGATATCACTATAACTGGTGGTGCTTTACCCCTGACTTATAAATGGTCAAATGGTGCCACTACTCAGGATTTAACAGGTCTGACTCCTGGAACTTACACTGTTTCAATCAGAGACCAGAATAATTGTAAGGTTCGTAAATCCATCAGTGTTGATCAGCCTGACGTACTTGCCTTTGTTCATGATACCACCAACTGGAGCAATGCGCTTAGAATGGGTGGAGCAGGAAACGACAAAATCAGCGATATCCGCACCGACCGTTTTGGTAATACATACGTTACCGGGCATTTCCAAAGCAATTCAAATTTCCAGACACAGAGTTTGACCAGTTTCGGTGATGATGATATCTTCCTGGCTAAGTATAATGCAGCGGGTAATCTCAGCTGGATTAAACAGGCCGGTGGAACCTTGAAAGATCAGGGCCGCGGACTGGCTCTTGATACACTGGGTAACATATATCTGACTGGTACCTTCACTCAAATGGCCTTCTTTGGAGCAACACAGGTTAATGCCAATGGAAATACCGATGCCTTCCTCGCAAAATATGACAACAATGGTAACTTCCAGTGGGTTAAAAACTATGGTGGATTCTTTGATGATGCTGGTAACAGCATTTTCACCGATGAAGGTGGTTATAGTTGGGTAACAGGCTCCTTCCAGGGAATTTCAACCTTTGGAGCTAATACGCTGATTAGCCGTGGTGGTGATGATGTTTATCTGGCCAAATTCGATAATCTAGGTGCTATGCAATGGGTACAACAGGCCGGTGGCACTTCCGAAGACTTTGGTCATCAGGTTATGGTAGATATTTCAGAACATGCCATTATTACAGGTCGATTCCAGGGTACTGCTACTTTCGGCAGCACCAATATCGTCAGCTCTGGAAATAATGACATCTTTATGGCCAAGTACAATACGCTTGGAAACCTTCTTTGGGTTCGTAAAGCAGGTGGTATTGGAAATGATTTGGGACGTGATGTTACCATTGACCAATCACAAAACATTTATCTCACAGGAAATATTGAAGGTACAGCCAGTTTCGGTGCTACTAACGTTACATCCAATGGCCTGAAAGATGCCTTTACAGCCAAATACGACAAAAATGGTAATCCTCAGTGGGTTCGCACCATTGGTGGAACAGGCATTGATAACGCCAAAGCGATTTATGTAGACGTTCTGGGTAATGCCTATACGACTGGTTCATTCCGTAACAGCATGGTTTTGGGTGATAAAACTCTTACCAGTGCAGGACAAAGCGATATTTTCGTTACCAAGCACAACACCAATGGATACCTCGTATGGTCACAACAAGCTGGTGGTGCTGGTGCCGATTCATCCATGACAATTTTCATGCGCAACGATAAAAATCTGGTACTTGGTGGTTCATTCACTGCCAGTGCATCCTTTGCTCCGGGAACACTTGTTAGTTCCGGAGGTGATGATGCTTTTATGGTTCGTCTGAATCAGGTTGCTGTTCCTACTCCACCCGTTATTACTCCGGTTAACTGCTTCGGAGGAACTGAAGGTGGCATTGATATTACCGTTGGCGGTGGTACCCTACCCTATCAGTATTTGTGGAGTAATGGTGCTAATACCGAAGATTTGGTCAATATACCTGAAGGTACATACTGGCTGTTTGTTAATGATATCAATGCATGCCAGCTTAACACTACTTTACAGGTTAACTTCCTCTTCCCCTTCCCCGAACCTCCCACATCGGCTTCTGTTGACAGGAATTTCTTCTGTACCAATGATGCCGGAAATATCACACTGACTGCTGTTGGTGGTTCAGGCGATATTCTGGAATGGTACGAAAACAGCTGCGGTGGAACTTCCATTGC
>JAUSOY010000002.1 GCA_030656615.1 Bacteroidales bacterium
AAGTCGTTGAATAGTTTCATAATGCCTGTATCTTTAATACTAAGATACTTATTCTTCTTATACCCAAAATATTTTTATCGTTAAGTTATTATATTAGTTATCAACAATTTAAGTTTAAAGACAGACTCTATTTAGGCTTCCTGAAAATTGAAGTTTTAGAAATCCAAATATAATTTTTTATTCTTTCGATGATGCTTTTTTCTGCCTCTCCTACAATTAAATAGCCACCCGGCACAAGGTTCGCATCAACCTTATCCAGTATTTGGATTTGAGCTTTTTCATTGTAGTAAAATAAAAGGTTGCTACAAAAAACGATATCAAAGCTGCCAAATATGCTGGCCTGTGGACTCGTTGTATTTATATCAAGTAAATCGAAGGTGGAAAAATCGATCAATTTTTTGAGTTCTTTATTGATAACAAAAGCATCATTCTTTACTTCAAAATTCTCTCTTACCCTTTTCATGGTAACATTGTTCAATGCTGTTTCCGGATAAATTCCCTTTTTTGCTTTTTGAATTTCAGTATCCGAAATATCAGTGGCAAAAATTCGAAAACTCATGTTTGTGTTCTGATTTTTTAATAACTCATTGCAAAGAATTGCCAGACTGTATGCTTCCTGTCCGGAGGCACAGGCTGCCGTCCATATTCTGATTTCCTTTTTCTTTAGTTTCGCCTTTTTTTGAATCAGTTCGGGGAGAATAATGTATTCGAGATAAGCAAAAGTGAGCCTGTTACGGAAAAACTCGCTGAAGTTATTGTTCAGCGCTTTTTTTAGAATTTCGACTTCATCATTGTTCTCACTCAAATAATCAAAATAGTTCTTCTCTGAAATAATACTATTAGCTACCACCCTTGCCTGTAGTGTTTTATCAAAAAATACGGAGTCATAAATTGAAACATCTATATTGCAGATTTCTTTTAAATCTTTTTTCATTATTCGCTATTAAGTTTTTAAAGATAGGGAATTAAGTGACATTTACTAATCCCGATCGATAATTTTAGCACAATGAAAACCTCAAGCATACACTTGAAGCTTTTCGGGCAAACCCTATGCACTCAGGTAGTAAAAAAACCCATTTACGAGTGAAAGGTTTAAAAATCCTTCATTTAAATCATACCTATAAGATTTGGTCGATTTTCCTAATTCATATCCAACAATAACCTCTTTCGCATTAATAGCCTTAAAAGAAGCATTGGCTGGTATTCCAAATTCGTTCAAAAAAAGCGAAATAAGCCATCACAGGAATATAGGATGTGGTTTCACCGTACTTCAACTGAATTTTGATTGTATTATTATGGTTAAAATATTGATTATCAGCAAGATAAATTCTTCGAAAATGATGACTAAAACCAACAAAACAGAACGGATTTGAGTGCAGATTTCATTGAAGATAACTTTTATAAAAGAAAACGTGAAAACAGAAACCAATTCAGTAAAATAATTGTCATAATAAAACAAGAAATCGTTTGACAGTTAATGAAATTGTATCTTTGTTGATTATACAACGGATGAAAAAATATAGTCACATATTTTGTTTAAGTTTAATATTGTTGCTCGGTTCATTCCGTTCTTATGGCCAGTTACAAGTAACTACCGGGCATAATGCTACCCAATTACTTAATTATTTACTTGGCGCTGGTGTAACCGTTACCAATATTACCAGTTCAGGCCTTCAGGGTGCAAGCAACCCAACTTTATGGCAAGCGGGTAAGTTTTGGAAAGGTAATGCTGCCGGAATTACCGCTGATAGTGGGATATTATTAACATCTGGAAATGCACTGCTGGCAATAGGCCCAAATAATTTACCAGGCGCTGGTGCTAATACTGGCAATCCTGGTGATCCGGATTTAAATATTGCATCCGGAACAACTACTCTTGACGCTTGTATCCTCGAATTTGATTTTGTTCCTCAATTTGACACCATAAAATTCAGATATGTATTTGGTTCGGAAGAATATCATCAATACGTAAACAGTATAAATGATGTCTTCGCGTTTTTTATTACCGGACCCAATCCTGCAGGGGGTACCTACAATAAAACAAACATCGCATTAATTCCTATTGTTAATCAGGTAGTTAGTATAAATACAATAAACTTTGGATCTAGCGGAGATTGTCCCCCGGGTAATGGGTGTGTTAACTGCCAGTATCTTATCAATAATTGCCAAAGTGGTAAGAGTATTCAATATGACGCTTATACGGTAGTTATGACGGCAAAGGCAGCCGTTGTTCCTTGTTCAACTTATCATTTGAAGGTAGCAATTGCGGATGCAGTTGATAGAATACTGGATTCTGGAGTTTTTCTTGAGGCAGGGAGTTTTTCGAGTCCTGGTGTTGCAGTAACTCCCGTGTACAGCACTCCTGGAAATGCACAGGTAGCTGTTGAAAGCTGTTCATATACAGATTTGCAGATTACGCTCCCTTTCCCCTTTGCAGCGGGTTATTGGTTTGTATTTGACTCCATCAAAGGAACCGCGACAAATGGTGTGGATTGCAATTTAATAAATGACAGCATCTTTTTCCCGGCAGGAATTACTGTACAAACAATTCAAATTTATCCTATTATGGATGGAATTACAGAACCCGACGAAACTCTGATTTTTTATTACTCCTCCTCCACTTGCGCAGGGATTATAATATCTTCGATACAGGTTGTTTTTGCCAACTTTGATCCTGTCGTTATTTCCCCAACGGATATTACAATTTGTTCGAATTCCAATGCTCTTTTAGATGCCGGGCCGGGTTGGAAAACGTATCTGTGGAATACCGGAGCTACCACTCAAACCATCTCACCTGTTTCATCCGGCACATACACCGTTGACGTCACCGATGCATTTGGTTGTCCGTCTTCCGATACCCGTGAATTAACCATTGCTCCGCTGCCTCCTTCACAACTGATTAAGCATAATTAGAGCCGAGTGAACGTTGATTCTGCAGAGGCCGGACAAGAACGAAGTTTGACCCGCTGTTTTGTTCCGTCCAAACTTCTCACCATCAAAGAAAAATCCTCATCAAAAAAATATACGTGAAAACGTATGCAAAAAGCCATTTGGATTTGATATATTTGTTAGCGGATTAACAATCGGCATACAAAATCAACCAAAATCAATTCAAAATGAGTCAGTTTACTGATAAGAATTTCTTAAAAAAGCTTGCATTGGAATATCACGCCGGAAGCAGGCCCGGAAAAATTGAAGTTGTCCCAACCAAACCTTACCACACCCAAAACGACCTGTCACTGGCATATACACCGGGGGTGGCTGCACCATGCCTCGAAATTGCCGCAAATCCCGAAGACGTTTACAAATACACCGCCAAGGGAAATCTGGTAGCCGTTATCAGCAACGGAACTGCTGTGCTGGGTCTTGGAGATATTGGCGCAGAAGCCGGTAAACCTGTTATGGAAGGTAAAGGCTTATTGTTTAAAATATATGCAGATATCGATGTTTTCGATATTGAAGTGGACGAGAAAGATCCTGAAAAACTCATTCAAATTGTAAAAGCCATTGCACCTACTTTCGGAGGAATTAATCTGGAAGACATCAAGGCTCCTGAATGTTTCGAGATTGAAGAAAGACTTAAGGCTGAACTGAATATTCCATTAATGCACGACGATCAGCATGGAACAGCCATTATTACATCGGCAGGCTTACTTAATGCCCTCGAAATCACTGAAAAGAAAATATCTGAAGTAAAAATCGTTGTGAATGGCGCTGGAGCATCGGCCATTTCATGTACACGACTTTATCATATGCTTGGTGCCAAACTCGAAAACATTACGATGTTCGACAGCAAGGGAATGCTCCATCAATCAAGGCCTGACCTTAATAAAGCCAAACTAAAATTTGCACGGGGAGGTAAAAAACTGAACCTTGAAGAAGCCCTTGACGGCGCTGATATGTTTCTGGGACTTTCTGTGGCGGGAGCATTAAACAAAGAATGGCTCCTAAAAATGGCTCCCAATCCGATTGTTTTTGCACTTGCAAATCCCGTTCCGGAGATTGGTTACGACGAAGCTGTAGAAACCCGTCCAGATATCCTGATGGCTACAGGTCGTTCCGATTATCCTAACCAGATAAATAATGTCCTGGGATTCCCGTTTATCTTCCGGGGTGCTTTGGATGTTCGAGCCACAGGCATCAATGAAGAAATGAAATTAGCTGCCGCCCATGCTCTGGCCGATTTGGCAAAAGAACCCGTTCCGGATGAGGTAAACCGTGCATATAATTGCCCTAACCTCCGTTTTGGAAAAGAATATATCATCCCCAAACCCTGCGATCCTCGTTTAATCTTAATGGTAGCGCCAGCCGTGGCTAAGGCGGCTATGGAAACTGGCATTGCACGCAAACCCATTGAAAATTGGGAAACATATGCCGAAGAACTCAGCAAACGCATGGGTATTGGCAATCCGCTCATCCGACAGATTAAAGCACGGGCTCAGAATGCACCAAAACGCATCGTTTTTGCCGAAGCCGAAAACTATAAAATCTTGAAAGCGGCAGAAATTGTCATGATGGAACAGATTGCGACACCAATTTTGCTGGGCAATATTGGAAAGATTCGTAAACTCATTATTGATAATGAGCTTGAACTCGAAAATATTGAGATTATTGACCCCCGTGCAGAAGATGAAAAAGAAAGACGTCACTTTTTTGCTGATAAACTTTTTGCCCGCCGGCAACGAAAAGGCGTCACACTGCAGACAGCCCGCGAACAAATGCACCATCGCAACTATTTCGGACCCATGCTGGTAGAAATGGGATTTGCAGATGGTATGATATCGGGGCTGACTACAAACTATCCATCAACCATTCGTCCGGCCCTGGAAATAATCGGCAAACAGGAAAATCGAAAAGTTGTTTGTGGAATGTATATTCTCCACACCAATAAAGGAATGCTATTCTTTGCCGATACCACGGTAAATATGAATCCAACCAGTGAGACGCTGAAGGAAATTGCCCTTATGTGTGCCGAACAGGTTCGTAATTTCGGCATCGTACCGCGTATTGCTATGCTTTCTTATTCAAATTTTGGCTCAGTAAAAGGCTCTATTCCAACCATTACCGCCGAGGCCGTTAGCCTTTTACACCGCGATCATCCTGACCTGATTGTTGATGGAGATATTCAGGCGAATTTTGCTCTGAATGCCGACCTCATGAAAGAGTATTTCCCTTTTTCACCACTCGCCGACGGAGCAGCCAATGTCCTCATTTTCCCTTATTTGACAGCTGGTAATATTGCTTATAAACTGGTGGATGAAGTAACAAACAGCGACTCTATCGGTCCTGTACTGCTTGGATTGAAGAAATCGGTCCATGTGCTGCAGATGGGTAGTTCAGTCAGTGAAATAGTAAATATGGTAACGCTAGCAGTGATTGATGCCCAATGCAAGGAAAATCCTGACAAATGTTGATGGAATGCATTTCGATAATTCGAAGAGAAGTATTTTAGAGTAACTGTTTAGCTGCCCTTTCAGGGCGATACGATCTTTCTTCATTTACCAACCCAAGGCGTTGCCTTGGGTTGAGTTTATTTGCCCTTTCAGGGCGAAATACATAAGAGATATTTAACCTATATCAACAATGAACTCACAGCAAAGAATTCCGGGCTGAAGGCCCAACTCATTTCATCCCGAGGCGTCGCCTCGGGGTAAACAAACATCAACGTAGCAGCGCCCAATAGGGGCAACTAAAGTCGTACTGTTGTGAAAAGTTTTTAGCTGCCCATACAGGGCGATGCGGTATTCCTTCGTTCGCCAGCCCAAGGCGTTGCCTTGGGCTATGCTGATTTGCCCTTTCAGGGCGAAATACATAAAACATTTTTAACCTATATCAACGATGAACTCACAGCAAAGAATTGCGTGCTGAAAGCCCAACTCATTTCATCCCGGGGCAACGCCTCGGGCTAAGTTTATTTGCCCTTTCAGGGCGAAATACATATAGATATACTTAGCCTGAATCATTATTGAACCTACAGATTTGAATTACGGGCTGAAGGCCCAACTCATTCCAAACCTATCCTGTTTGTGTATGCATAGAATTATTTCTGACAAATATATGCACCTATGCAATCATCTAAATATTTGTAGCTGAATAAAACTTTTATTTTCTACATTTGTTGCATTAAAAATTATATCCTAACTAAATTCCCTTTTCTTATGACTTCCAAGCTCGATAAAATCAGGCAAGATCTTGCAACTTACGGGATTGATGATGCACATGAAGTATTTTACAATCTCAGCTACGATGAATTATTTGATCACGAAACCGATCCTTCCCTCAGTGGTTTTGATAAAGGATTTGTTACTGACACTGGTGCTGTAGCGGTAGATACAGGGATTTTTACTGGTCGTTCGCCCAAAGACAAGTACATCGTACGTGAGGATGAATCTCAGAATAACGTATGGTGGAAAAGTGGTGATCGTAAATCATCTGATAATAAACCTATATCGGAAGAAGTATGGAAAGACCTATACGGAACTGCCATTAATCAGTTGAATGGTAAACGTGTTTACGTTATGGATGGCTTTGCCGGCACCAATCTTGATACTCGCCTCAATATCCGTGTTGTTACAGAAGTGGCGTGGATGGCTCACTTTGTAAAAAATATGTTTATCCGCCCTACCGAGGAAGAGTTAAAAGACTTCAAACCCGATTTCATATTATTGAATGCTTGTAAGACTATCAATCCGAATTGGAAAGAACAGAATTTGAATTCGGATGTTTTTGCTGCTTTCAATATCAAGGAACGCAAAGCAGTCGTAGGCGGAACCTGGTATGGTGGTGAGATAAAAAAAGGCATTTTCAGTATGATGAACTATTTCCTGCCATTAAAAGGTATTGCTTCTATGCATTGCTCAGCTAACGTAGGAAAAGATGGTGACGTTGCTGTTTTCTTCGGCCTTTCAGGCACCGGAAAAACCACCTTATCTGCCGATCCGAAACGCTACCTTATCGGAGATGACGAACATGGCTGGGATGATGAAGGTGTTTTCAATTTTGAAGGCGGATGTTATGCCAAATGCATCAACTTAAGCAAAGAAAATGAACCCGATATTTATAATGCCATTCGCCGTGATGCCCTACTCGAAAATGTAGTTTATGACGAAAATACAGCCGCTATTGATTACGATAGCAACGCTAAAACAGAAAACACCCGCGTTTCTTACCCCATTTATCATATAGAAAACATTGTAAAACCAGTTTCAAAAGCTGGCCATGCCAAAAAAGTTATCTTCCTGACCGCCGATGCTTTTGGTGTTTTACCTCCCGTTTCAAAGCTTACAACAGAACAGACCATGTATTATTTCCTTTCGGGATACACGGCAAAAGTTGCTGGTACCGAACGCGGAATTAAAGAACCTTCCCCGGCATTTTCTTCCGGTTTTGGAGCGGCCTTCCTGCTGCTGCATCCTACAAAATATGCCGCTGAACTGGCTCGCAAGATGAAAGAACACGGATCGACAGCCTATCTGGTAAATACCGGATGGATTGGTGGTCCTTACGGAACAGGTAAACGCATCGACATCCCTTCCACACGTGCTATCATTGATGCCATTCTGGATGGCTCTCTGGATACTGCCGAATACGAATTACTCCCTTATTTCAATCTTCAGATTCCTAAATCCGTCAAAGGTGTTGAAAGCAAATTATTGAACCAACGTAATTTATGGCCCGATGCCAATGCATGGGATGTAGCCGCTGAAGCACTGGCTAAAAAATTCATCAGTAATTTCGAGGCTTTCACTGATAATGATGAAGGCAAGGCACTGGTAGCTGCTGGTCCAAGTCTCTGAAATATTTAATTGTTATAAACAAAAGAACCTCCGGATGTGTTATACCGGAGGTTTTTTTATGGGAAATAATACAAATATCTATCTTATTACATATATTTGTTAAAAAATCGGACAAATTTTAGCATTATGAACAAAATTACAGTTATTGGAGCAGGCAATGTAGGAGCAACCGTAGCCAACGTGATAGCTCATAAAGACCTCGCCCGCGAAGTGATTCTGGTGGATATCAAAGAAGGCGTTGCCGAAGGTAAAGCTTTGGATATCTGGCAAACCGGATCAATCAACAATTTCAATACCAAGGTAGTAGGTGTAACCAATGACTATCTCAGAACAAAAGGCAGCGGTATAATTGTTATCACCTCAGGCCTGCCCCGTAAACCGGGGATGTCGCGTGATGATCTTATTAAAACCAATGCTTCCATCGTTAAGGAAGTAACCGAAAAAGCCATCATGTATTCACCCGAAGCCGTCATCATTGTCGTTTCTAATCCATTGGATGTGATGACCTACGTGGCATATCGTGCTGCACGAAAGTCTTCTCAAAAGATATTTGGAATGGCTGGCATTTTAGACACCGGACGCTATAAAACCTTTATTGCGAATGCTCTGGATGTTTCAGCCAAAGATGTTCACGGATTACTTTTAGGGGGGCATGGAGATACCATGGTACCTCTACCAAGATATACTTCCATTAATGGTATTCCTGTGACCGAATTACTTGGTGAAGAGGAAATTACAAAAATTGTGGAAAGAACACGTAAAGGCGGTGGTGAACTGGTAAACCTTATGGGAACTTCGGCATGGTATGCTCCGGGAGCAGCAGCCGCACAAATGGTTGAAGCCATTGTAGACGACCAAAAACGCGTATTCCCAGTTTGTGCATATCTCACTGGCGAATTCGGAATAAAAAATCTTTATTTGGGGGTTCCTGTCAAGCTTGGCAAAAACGGTATCGAAGAAATCATTGAAATCAAACTCAATGCCGAGGAAACCAAATTATTGATGGAATCTGCAAAATCGGTTAAAGAACTTACAGAAATAGTAGACGGCCTAGGTCTATTTGAAGATTAATCATCTCTATTTCAGCACAATCCGGATATAATCATGTAGAATATATCCGGGTTTTTTTTGCTACAAATCCAAGTCAACGGAGTCTTGACTTATAAAATATAATTTCATACCTTTCCTATCAAAAAACATGAGCTTCCGGGAAATACTAGACTTCACGCTGTTTTCAAGCCAAAATTACACGCTGCAGGTACATCATTTATTCTCTGCACTGCTAATTATTTGTTTATCATGGCTGTCTATCTTGTTACTCAAATATTTTTTGCGGCGTCAATCTGCCAGAGGACGTATTGATATTGGAAGCCAGCACGCGATATATCAAATTATAAAGTACATTATCATTGTTATTGCGATAGGTCTGATAATGGATAATGCCGGAATAAAGTTTACCATATTATTGGCCGGCTCTGCCGCACTTATGGTTGGTCTCGGTTTTGGTATACAGCATGTATTCAACGATTTTGTATCGGGTTTTATCATCTTAATGGAGGGCACTATCCGTATGGATGATGTTTTACAAATTGAAGATGGTACCGTAGGTAGAGTAAAACAAATAGGGCTGCGTACTTCCAAAATAGAAACCCGCGATAATATCATTATGATCATCCCAAATTCGAAATTCATTAATGATAAAGTCATCAACTGGAGCCATATCCAGGCTTTAACACGATTTAATGTAGATGTGGGTGTTGCCTATGGCTCGGACGTTCAATTGGTTAAAACAACCCTGCTATCATGTGCTGCCGAACATAATGACATTGCTAAAACCCCTGTACCTTTTGTGCGTTTCAGTGATTTTGGGAATTCATCCCTCAATTTTCAGCTTTTTTTCTGGAGCGATAAACCCTTTGCCGTTGAGCACATTAAAAGTGATTTACGTTTTCTGATTGATTCGAAATTCAGAACCGCCAAAATAACCATTCCTTTTCCTCAAAGAGACCTGCATATTTACAATCAGCAAACGTGATATGAAAAAACAAATAAACACCTCGCGAATGACCCGTACTCTTTTACTTGTCTTTCTGCTTTTATTGTCCTTTATAGTTGACGCTCAGGCAACTCCCACAGAAACAACTGCAAAAAACAATAAGGTACAGGATTCCATTCTTGAATCGGTTAATAAAGTTTTAAAACAAGCAGACTCTGCCCAGGTATCGGATAGTATATACAGAACTCTGCTTTTAAGAGACCTTCATAATTTGTCAGAAAAAGACCAGTCAAAAAGAATAGAACTGGAAGCTAAACTTGGGCAAATGAGTATCAAGGATAGTCTTCGAAAATCTGCTTTAAAAACTCGTATCGACTCACTCAAAAAAACCAGTAAAGGATATGCCGTTGCACCTTTTGGTGATACCATTTTTATGGTGTATACCCGATTGGCAGCCTTTACCCCACGCGATAGAGCGGAGAATATTCAGAAAAAAATAATCCGGCTTTCAAAACTTACCGATTATTCTTCTGACAGCCTTTTCATCGAATTAAGCGAAAGAAGTGCCGACATTTTATATAACGACCTTGGCATTGCATCCATTTCTGAAGCAGATGAAATGTGGATGGGAGAAGACAAAAAAGTACTTGCCAACGACTATCTCGAAAAGATCAAGGAAAGCATAGACGGCCAACGCGAAAAAAACAGCCTTAAAAGTATTATCATTAAAATTATATTGGTATTACTGATTCTAACTGGCATCTACTTTATATTCAGACTTGTTAACTGGGGATACCGCCGTGGTATTACATGGGTCGAAAGCAATAAGGACAAATTTTTTAAAGGTTTTTCTCTTGGAACGTATGAGGTTTTGAGCTTCGAAAAGCAATATAAGGCTGCTTTATTGCTTCTAAAGGTTTTGCGGATACTTGTTCTTATCATTTTCATGTATATCGCCTTAACATTGCTCTTTTCAATTTTCCCCTGGACAAAGGGGATAGCTGATGCTTTATGGCGTTTTACAATTACACCGGTTAAAAAAATTGGTTCGGGTATACTTGACTTTTTACCAAATCTGGTAACCATCATTGTAATCGTATTTGTTTTCAGGTACGTAGTTCGTCTGGTAAGTTTTATAGCCATCGAAATTGAAAAAGGAGCCCTCACCATCCCTGGTTTTTACCCCGAATGGGCAAAGCCCACCTTCGGAATTGTAAAAGTACTCTTGTACGCTTTTATGTTTGTCATGATATTTCCTTACCTGCCAGGTTCCGATTCGGACATTTTTAAAGGCGTATCTGTATTTCTGGGCGTTTTATTCTCGCTGGGTTCATCCTCGGCTATTGCCAATGCTGTAGCCGGACTGGTTATTACCTATATGCGGCCGTTTAAAATTGGTGATCGGGTAAGAATTGGTGAAGTTACCGGTGATGTTGTAGAAAAATCGATACTCGTCACCCGTATAAAAACCATCAAAAACGAATACATCACGGTGCCCAACGCCACTATTCTGAATTCGCAAAGTACAAATTTCACCGTCGGGGCTTCAGAAACAGGGCTTATTTTACATACGACCATAACCATTGGGTATGATGTGCCCTGGCGTCAGGTCCATGAATTGATGATAAATGCTGCTTTAAAGACAGATGGCATCGAAAAAGATAAAAAGCCTTTTGTTTTCCAGACCAGTCTCGACGATTTTTACGTATCATATCAGGTTAATTGCTTTACGCTCGATTCTCATCGAATGGCAGCCATTTATTCAGAATTGCATCAACACATACAGGATTTATTCAATGAAGCAGGCGTCGAAATTATGTCGCCTCATTACCGAGCAGCCCGCGATGGCAATCTCACCACCATTCCCGCCAATTATCTGCCGCCCGATTATGAAGTGCCCTCTTTCAGGGTAACAAATACCGATAAAAAATAAACCATTCAAGCCTCCGCAAAACGGGGGCTTGCTTTTTTTTGATATGCGACTAAAAGTATACATTTGCCGATAGTCTCCACTGTTTTTAATTAATATTGACGGCAAAAATGCAGTTGTCAGAAACTTCACAAGAAAAAAAAACATCACCTCCCAAACCATTCATTAAATGGGCTGGAGGAAAATCGCAACTCCTTCCGGAAATTGAAAAACGCTTGCCTTCAAATTTTAACAACAAAATACACACCTACGTAGAGCCCTTCAGCGGCAGTGCAGCAGTTCTTTACAGAATATTCAACCTGAATCCGGGGATTAAAAGAGCCGTAATAAATGACAGCAATCATGATTTGATAAATGTTTACCACTGCATAAAATATAAATTGGGCGAGATTTCTGAGGTATTGTTAAAACTCAGCAATGAGTACTTCAGCTTTAAATTGGAAGAAGAATGCAAGGCCTTTTTTCTCGAACAACGGGAACTTTTTAACCAAAGGCAATCTTCTTCGCCTCACCAGGCTGCTTTATTTATTTTTCTCAATAAAACATGCTTTAACGGTTTGTACAGAGTCAACCAGAAAAACCAGTTTAACGTTCCTTTTGGCCGGTATAAAAATCCCCGAATATTTGATTATCAAAATCTCGAAAAAGCACATCAGGTATTTCAGAAAGTAGATATTATGATGGGCGATTTTGAAGAGACGGACAAGTATTCGGGCCCCGGAAGCTTCTATTACTTTGATCCTCCCTATAAACCCATCAGTGAAACATCATCGTTCAACAGCTATACGCAGGGGCTCTTTGATGACGCTTCACAAATAAGGCTCAAGAATTTCTGTGACCGGCTTACTGATAATAAAAGTCAATGGTTGCTAAGCAATTCAGACCCTAAAAACACCCAGTCCGAAAATGAATTTTTCGACGATTTGTATTCTGATTACACCATAGAACGTGTAAAAGCCCGCCGCAGCATTAATTCCAAAGCCAATGGCCGGGGCGAAATTCATGAGCTGTTGATTCGGAATTATTAAGAATTCAGATACCCCGCCTTTTCATCAACTGGTCCAACTCCCGCCAAGCCTTGCCTTTACTAAAATTCACCACGACGTCTACCGGCATTTTTTCGATAAGCAACTGATACACCGCCAAATGTTTAATCCGTTTCTTTAAAACAGCGTGAGCCTTGTTTTCTTCGGCAATCATGCCGGCGTAAATCAGTGTAAACCATAATCCGGCCGATTCTGAATATTGTCCGTAATCCGCTGAAATTCTGTCGATATCATTCAAAATATCTGCGTCCAAGTTTTTGGAGGTCTTTTCATAAATTCTTAAAAAATCGGCATACACTTTTTTAGTGCCAAAAATACCGGCCAGTGTTTGCATTCCGCTAAAATACTCCGAATCGCGGGGTGCATATGGCTGACTACCGTTTATAGCAACATAAACGCACCAATCATCGAATTTACCAGTATCGAAATAAATACACCCTTGATTACCAAGTGTTTTAATCGGTCGCTTCATACGGATTCGTATTTAAAGAATCACCAATAAAAATACAAATTCAAAAGCAAATACTCTTCCCGAAAAACAAACTAATTCGTACCAATCAATGATTCAGAACAGAAAATCAATGCGCTTCAAGCCAATCGGCTCCGGTATTCATATCAACCACCACCGGTACACTGAGCGGTAAGGCATTCACCATTCCGTTACGGACAATTTCTTTCATCTGTTCAAGTTCAGGCTTATACACTTCAAACACCAATTCATCGTGTACCTGCATTATCATTTTTGATTTTAGATTGCTTTCTTTGATGGTTTTATGAATATTAATCATAGCGATTTTTATCATATCAGCCGACGAGCCCTGAATGGGTGCATTAATGGCATTGCGCTCAGAAAATCCCCTCACGGTAGCATTGGCAGAATGAATATCGCGCAGCTGCCTTTTACGGCCTACAATCGTTTCGGCATATCCCATTTTTCTGGCTCTTACAATGGTTTCATCCATATACGCCTTAACTCCAGGATATTGTTTGAAATACGACTCGATGATGGAGGCTGCTTCGCGACGCGAAATACTCAGATTTTCTGCCAGTCCGAAAGCAGAAATTCCATAAATAATTCCGAAGTTGACCGACTTGGCAAAACGTCTTTGTTCTTTATCAACCTTATCCAAATCAAGGCCATAAACACGGGCCGCCGTAGCTGTGTGAATATCAGTCCCATCCCAGAAAGCCTGCATCATGGAGACATCCTGACTCAAATGGGCAATAATTCTTAGTTCGATTTGAGAATAATCGGCAGCCAGCAAAATGTGATTTTCGTCGGCAGGTATGAAAGCCTTTCTAATTTCTCGCCCCCTTTCGGTTCGGATAGGAATATTCTGCAGATTGGGATTATTGGAACTGAGTCGGCCGGTACTGGCAACCGCCTGATTATAACTGGTATGAATCCTTCCGGTTGAAGAATTAATCAGGGCCGGAAGAGCATCTACGTACGTCGATTTAAGTTTAGTGAGCGAACGGTACTCAAGAATCATCGGTACAATGGGATGCTTATGAAGTAATTTTTCGAGAATCTCCTCCCCTGTACTGTATTGTTTGGTACGGGTTTTTTTTGGTTTATCATCAATTTTCAACTTCTCAAAAAGAATAATTCCCAATTGTTTTGGAGAAGAAATATTAAACGATTCGCCAGCCTGAACATAAATTTCATATTCCGCCTTTTTTATCTCCGATTGAAGTTCAGCAGAGAAAGTATTCAGAATCTCTTTATTCACCTTAACGCCGGTAGCTTCCATATCAGCCAAAACAGGAATCAGCGGCATTTCAATTTTTTCGAATAAATCGGTGAGGCTGTTTTCTTTAAGTACAGGCTCAAAAACCTTCATCAATCGGAATGCAAGATCCGCATCTTCGGCAGCATATTCTTTCACCTGCTCTACATCCACCTGATCCATTGTCAACTGATTGGATGATTTTTTACCAATAAGTTCTGTTATAGCAACGGGTTTATACTTAAGATAGGCTTCTGACAAAAAATCGAGGTTATGGCGCTGATCGGGTTCAACCAGATAATGAGCAATCATGGTATCAAAGAGCGGCCCGTTTACCGTGATTCCGTGCGATTGCAATACCGATATATCGAATTTCAAATTCTGCCCTGATTTTAAAATATTGGGATTGGTCAATAGTGGTTGAATACGGTGCAATGTATTAAGGCTCAACTCATCACGCCCCTTCAATGGAATGTAATATGCTTTTCCTTCACGGGCCGAAAAAGAAATCCCGACGATATCATCGTTTATAGTATCCAGTCCGGTGGTTTCTGTATCAAAGGCGAGCACGCTGGCCGAAGAAAATTCTTCCATCATGGCATTAAGTTTTTCATCGGTATCCACCAAAATATATTCATGGGGATTGGTATGAATATTTTGTAAGGAAGAAGCCTGTGTTTCGTATCCTTCGTCGCCAAATAAATCGCCCTGGATGGATTTGGGTAAGGGAGCTCTTTCTTTGGTAGCAGAATAAACATCGGCCACCCGATTGGCAAAGGTTTTAAACTCAAGCTCGTCGAATAATTTTCTTAGTTTAACAAAATCGGGTTGCTTCAATATTAGTGCATCCTCATCAAAATCGACCGGAACATTCGTAATTATTGTTGCCAATTGTTTACAAGCGAGAGCCTGTTGGGCATGTTCCTCAACCTTTTGCCGGAGTTTTACATTTTCTATCTTGCTTTTTTGGGCAATCATATTTTCTACCGAACCAAACTGCTGGATGAGTTTACGCGCGGTTACCTCGCCCACCCCGGGAATCCCGGGAATATTATCTGAAACATCTCCCTGAAGTCCAAGAATATCCTGTACCTGAAACGGATGCGTAATTCCAAATTTTTCACAAACCTCCGCAACTCCCATAACCTCCGCTTTACCTCCCCCACGGGGTGGCTTAAAAATAAAGACATGCTCATTAACCAACTGTCCAAAATCCTTATCCGAAGTCATCATATAGGTTATAAAACCTTTTTCGGGAGCCTGACGAGCCAGTGTACCAATAACATCATCGGCCTCATACCCATCCAAATAAATGACCGGAATATTAAATGCTTCTATCATGGTGATGATGTATGGAATGGATGCCGACAACTCCTCGGGCATGGCTTCGCGATGGGCCTTATAAGCCGCAAAATCATCATGCCTTACCGTGGGCGCTTTGGTATCGAAAGCTACACCAATATGAGTAGGTTTTTCATTACGGATTACATCGAGAAGCGTATTTCCAAATCCAAGAATAGCTGAAGTATTCAGGCCATTTGAAGTAATTCGCGGGTTTTTGTTAAATGCATAAAAAGCGCGGTAAATAAGCGCCATGGCATCCAAAAGAAAAAGTTTTTTTTGAGTGGGCATGAAATGGTTTTATTGATAATATCAGAAAAGAGAACGGATTAACTCCTCGAGTTGTTCCACTTTTTGATGCTCGTTACGGACCTGAAGGTCGAAAATATAGGCTTTTGCTAAAAGCTTGACAACATTAACATTGGAACTGGGCGAATAATAAGAGGTTTTTTCAACCGGAAGCCCTGCTTCAGAAAGAAAGCGTTCTATTTCGCCGCGTTGAAACACTAAACCTTCCTGTGCCGGATTAATATAAAAAACTGCTTTGCGTTCTTCGGCAGGCTCATTGGAAACCGAATCAAAGGTGTACGCTAATATCAGTTGACCAGGTAATTCTACACCAAAAACCGGCATTTTAAGTCCCTGTGAAATAATAATATATAACATGGCCATCGACAAGGGATGACCCTTTTTCCGCTCGATAAAAGCAGTAAAACTATGATCGGCTTTGCCGGGTTCGGTGGAACGTAAAACCTTAAAACCGTGAACATCGTACAGGAGGTGATTAATAACTTTGATTTTATCAAGACCCGTCATGGTATTATTCATCTCAAGCCATACATCCTGAACGATATTACCAATTATTCGTGTAAAATGGTCGGTATTGGTTTCGGCATATAAAAAACGGGTTAACAATAAAGCACCACTAAGCAGATCCTGACTTCCAAAATGCACCCAATTCGTTAACTCCATATACACATGCTGGTGTTGCATATGTTGTATCATCTCTTCCAAACGACTTTGCACAAATGGATCAAAAGAATTATCCCAAAACTCCTCCAGTACCGGCACCGATTCCAATCCAAAAGAAATAATTTTCTCCCGGATTGTTTCCCACGAATGGGTATCTGGTTCATCCACCAAACGAAGTAATATTTCTAAATCTTTCTTTCTGATTTCATCCATTTCCTGATTATTAGCCTGGAGCATTTCAGATGTCAAATACAATCTATTTGCGAATATACCACTTCGCCACCGAAAAAGAAAACTGTTTTGCCATCCAATACGAAGGTGTAATTAAATCACATTTGTCCAATTACCTGCTCCGATAGAATATCTTCTTTGGCAGGCTACTGTAAGACAAATGTGAGCGGAAAGTATGGCTAGGCTTTGTCCGGGCCTGAAGTCTTTCAGATTTTCTAAAGAACTGTATATCATTCCATGTTCCTGCGATAATGAATTAACAAACATTGCTTCGGCAGGTTCAATCAATTGACCGTTTTCGAACAACATCAATTTGCCAAAAACCATTTCTTTATCCTGCTGATACATATCTTTTGAAAGATGTACAGCTCCTCCATGAATAATAATACGGCCTTCCGATGGATATACTGCCAACACCGGGCAAACCACAGCCGCAGCAATCTGATTGATTTCACATGAGCCCAAGGCATGCTGCTGCATATCATAAAACACGAAATTCCCGGGTCTCACTTCGTCCACCTCGTTAAAATCGCCGTTCAACGAACAGGATGGCGTATCTCCCACAGAAATTATTGGATTGTGTGCATTGAAAACGCTTTTAAGATGTCCTAAACGTTGATCAGAAATCTGACGTATCGAACGTATTTCTTCCCGACTACCTGCTTTGTATGTATGACCATCGTGAGCCAGAAAACCGATAAACCGGAGGTGAGAATATGTTTTGATATCCAGCAATAACTTTTCAATAGCATCCTCATCTGTCCATAAAAGACCGGCTCGCTTATATCCTGCATTGATTTTTATAAAAACACCAATAGTTCCACGCGAAATTTTTGGAATATGAGGCAAAACAGAGGCATCATCAACTATTAGATTCAGATGACACAAGGATGCGATTTCTTTGACAGAAAATGCTTGCCCGGGTTGAAAAGGAATGCCAAGAGTAATATCTTTCCATCCATCCAGCGCAAATGAAAGAGCCATTTTTACGGACGATACCGTTATGCTTTCCACCCCTTCATCTTTAAACCATCTTCCAACCTCCAGCGATTGGTGCGTTTTAAAATGTGGACGAAATGCGATGCCCTTATCCCGGAACCGTAACGCCATGGCCGAAATGTTAGCCCGCGCCTGCTCCTCATTCACCGCAAGATAAGGCTCCTCAATACTACGAAACTGTTCAAACATCGCCTTTCTTAATTACATCTAAAATTGCTGTAATCATTTCCTTCATCCGGATCTTGTAATCGGGATTAAAATCGCCGGTAACCCGGTTGGCTATGGCTAGACAAACCGTAATGGCCCTATGGCCAAGTATTGCTGACAAACCATAGATGGCCGAAGTTTCCATTTCAAAATTGGTCACCTTGTATCCACGATACTCAAACTTCATGATTTTTTCATTCAGGTCGGGTACCGCCAAAGGAGCGCGTAATAAACGCCCCTGAGGACCATAAAAACCAGGAGCAGTAACCGTAACGCCTTTTACAAATCCTTTATCAAAAGCTTTTAGTAGTGATGCATCCGCTTTTACAGCATAAGGCTTACCCAAATCAGGATCCCAAGTTGTCTGCCGGATGAATTCAGCTCCAAAAACCAAATCGATCAATGGACTATCTGCTGTATAATAATTCAGAAGGGTATCGATGCCAATTCCATATTCAGAAACGATAAACTGATTCACGGGAATATTTTCCTGCACAGAACCGGAGGTGCCAATTCGAATAAGAGTCAGTGGAGTAAGGGTGGGTTTTGGAGCTCGCTTTTCGAAATCAATGTTTACCAAAGCATCAAGTTCGTTAACCACGATATCGATATTATCGGTGCCCATGCCGGTAGACATGACACTAATTCGTTTTCCGGCAAGCATTCCTGTATGCGTGATGATTTCCCTGTTTTGACGTTTCACTTCAATGCTGTCGAAAAAAGAAGAAATTACTTCTACCCGCATCGGATCGCCAACCATTAAAACCAGGGGTGCTATTTCGTGAGGATGAAGCCGAAGATGATATACACTACCATCCGGATTTATAATGAGTTCGGAGGATGCAAATTGTTCCATACTATTTCTGTTTTATTGTCATCTATTATTAATTCGCGAATGCTGACTCTACTATTTTCAAATTCTTATTTATATCTCTGATTATTAATTTATTGAATATTATCAGTGCAGATAAAAATCAATTGTTTAACGGAGCTTTGAGGTCTATGGCCTATCTTTGCCGTTGAAGATTCGTGAACAAAAATAAAGATTATGCAGACACAACGCACCAGTATTCTAATTCCCTGGGATTTTGAAAAACCCGCTCACACAGCACTTGAACAATCCCTTAATATTGCCAGGCTGTTAAAACTTAAAATCTTTTTATTGTACGTTCATGAACAAACTGGGATCTTTTCAAAGTTTTTTCCTGCCGACCAGAGTGAAGATATTTTAAAACACATCAGCGCTGATCTGACCGAAATAGCAACGCGTTTCTCAAATGAATCCGGCGTTAAAATCGAAGCTTTAATAGAACGCGGAAAGCCTCATGATATTATTCTTGCCAAGGCTAAGGAACTTAACGCGCGTTTCATTTTTATGGGAACCACAAACTCCGATGAAAACATTGTTGGGGTTACAACGCATAAAGTCGTACGCTCAGCCTCATGCCCTGTTATAACAGCCAAGGGCACGACTCATTATCATGATGGTTGCCGGAACATTCTTCTACCCCTTGATTTGTCGGACGAAACCCGTCAAAAAGTGGGATGGGCCATTGAAATAGCCAAAGCGTATCATGCCAAAATCAGAGCAATATCCATCATAAATTCAGGTATGGATTCAGAAGCCCGGCAACATTTAAACATTCAAATGAAACAAGTAAAAAACTTCATTGATAATGCTAAAATAAGCTGTCAAACCGAATTTATTGAAACAGAGAATTCGAAAGATGAAGCAATTCCGAGAATGATGAACTATCTTTATCAACATCCAGAAATTGATTTGGTAATTATAATGACCCAAAAAGAAATAGGGATTGTAGATTATTTCCTCGATTCAGAAGCGCAACAAATTATACGCTCGGCAAAAATACCGGTCATGTCAGTCGTACCACGCGAATTGGGACAATCCTCCATGCGGGCATTTTAACTTTTTGAAAATCAGCAAAAACGCATTAAAACGCATTTATAAAATATTATCAAACATGTGTAGATGTATGCATAATTTGCACACTTATTGGCTGTGTAACTATTCTTTTGATTATTATTGCATTCCCAAAAACCTTTCACACCATGAAATACTGTAAACCAATACTTATAAGTTTGATTATTTTCTGTGGCCTGCTTATACAGAAAGCTCCTGCACAAACTTTTTCGCAATTCACAACATCTTTCTCGGGTTTTTCGCAAGGAACTGCCGCCTGGGCCGACTTCGATAAGGATGGTTACCTCGATGTATTAATCCATGGTATTTTATCCAACGCTCAGCCTGCTACCAAATTATACCGGAATAATCAGGGAAATTTTGTTGAAGTAAATTCGGGTATTATGGCCTTGAAAAACGGCAGTGCACGTTGGGGCGATTTTGATAATGATGGCGATCCTGATTTATTGATTTGCGGAGTAACAGACGCTTATAATGCCAAAACCCTGATTTATCGGAATGATAATGGAGTTTTTACCAATATAAATGCTGGCTTATCCGGTTGCAACAACGGCATGGCCATTTGGGGCGATTATAATAACGACGGCTTCATTGATGTATTACTTTCAGGCGATTCACTCAGCTATCATGCAACCACACTGCTTTATAAAAACAATGGCGATGGAAGTTTTTCCGATGTTGAGGCCGGCCTGCCGGGTGCCCTCAGCAGTGCTCTCGCTTTTGGAGATTATGATAACGATGGAGATCTGGACATTATCCTCTGTGGTGATATTGGTGGAATGTATTCAACAATGATTTTCCGTAATGATGAAGGTTCATTTACGAATACGAATATAATCTTTGATGGTGCTGGTGCCGGAACCATTCATTTCTTCGATTATGATAAAGACATGGATATGGACATTGCCTTTATAGGAAATGACCTGACGCTTACCCCCACTTTCAAACTATATCGTAATGATGGAAATAATGAATTTACCGAAATAATTACCGCCATTACCGGCATGGCTCTTGGAAATCTGGCAATAGCCGATTTTGATAATGATGGATGGCCGGATATTATTTCTACCGGAAAAACGAATGGGTGCGGAACATCTGCCACTGTTCTTTACCGAAATAACCAGGCAGGGAATTTCTGGCAATCTTCGGCCTCTTTCCCTGATTTATCATATAGTAACGCATCCTGGGCCGATTTTGATAATGATGGAGATAAAGATTTACTCCTCCTGGGACTTACCGGCACCGGCTCGACCATTGCCCGCCTTTACCGTAACAGTCTTGGTACAAATGCATACACCCCCAACACCCCTCCTCAAACACCTCAGGGATTAACAGCTTCCACAGACAAACAGACCGTAATTATCAAATGGAACAAATCTACCGATGACAATACGCCCGCCAAGGCTCTGTCATACAATCTTAAAGTGGGCATCAATCCCGGAATGATGGAAATAATGGGTGTAGCCGCAGATTTTACTACAGGCGCACCACGCTTATACGAAACAGGAAATGTTTGCCAGGACACTTCATGGACTTTAAAAGGACTAAGAGAAGGCACATATTTTTACAGCGTTCAGTCTTGTGACCATAGTTTCAGCAATTCAACTTTCACCACGGAGGAAAGTTTCGAAATCTCGATCAATACAGGCGTTGAAACCAATACCGGAAATTCAATCGCCCTGTTTCCTAATCCGGCCAACGATAAACTAACCATTATCACGAAGGCAGAAGGAAAACATATTCTGCTACAGATTCTTGGGACCGATGGCCGAACCATACTGGAAGAGCGAACTAACCAACCTGTGGTTCAAAAAGATGTATCAGGATTTACTCCGGGGATTTATTTCATTCGAGTTTTAAAAGATGGAAAAACCGAGCAACGGAAGCTGATTATTTATTAAGCCAATAATTTCTAAGAGATTCTATCCATTGTTTTAATAGAATTTCGACCAAACAAAAAAATAAGGGGCCAATGGTCCCTTTTCCTTTTTTTAGTGAACTTATATTAGTGTACCTCCGATACCAACTTAAATCCCACTCCATGTACATTCAGAATTTGCACACTGGGATCCGTTTTAAAATACTTACGAAGCTTTGTAACATACACATCCATACTTCGGGCGCTGAAGTAGCTATCATCATCCCAAACCCGGCGGAGTGCCAGAGAGCGATCAACCACTTCATTAATATTATCACATAAAACCTGAAGCAGAGCCGCTTCTTTAGAAGTTAAGCGGTATTCTTTATCACCCGCCCGTAATAACTGACGAGTATAATCAAACTGTGAATTTCCGAGTTTATAAACTTTCAATTCGTTATCGGCAGGCTTCACAACATCCGAGCGTCTTAAAATAGCCTGCATACGAACCATCAATTCTTCCATACTGAAAGGCTTGGTGATATAATCGTCGGCACCAACCTCAAAACCACGCAGTTTGTCATCCTGCATCGATTTTGCCGTGAGGAATATCAGTGGAATCGTTTTATTTTTTTTTCTGATTTCCCGGGCAAGGGTATAGCCATCTTTCACCGGCATCATTACATCGATGATACAAAAATCAAAATCGGCTTTCAAAAACATTTCGAAAGCGTCCTCGCCATTGACACATAATTCGGTCGGATATCCTTTTGCTTCAAGATATGCTTTGAGGATTATCCCGAGGTTTTTATCATCTTCAGCTAATAAAACTTTTACAGACATACTTCTTCAGTTGATACAAATGTAAACAATTATCCTTGCAGACAGGAATAAATTCAATTTTATTCCAAAAGGATAAAATTCAAAAAAAAACTAACGTTCAATCGGCAAGCGGAGGCGGAATAAGGAACCATTCTTTATTTCACTCTCTACCTGTATACTGCCATGATGCAATTCACTTATGGCCTTAACATAACTTAATCCAAGGCCAAATCCCTTAACATCGTGCAGGTTACCTGTGTTAACCCTGAATAGTTTGTCAAATATTCGTTTCTGATCAGCCTTACTAATGCCAATACCATTGTCCTTAACTTCCAATACAAAACTATCCTTTTCGGTGAAAGTCCGGATATTAATTAAGGGTGAATTAGTCGAATATTTTACTGCATTATCTAAAAGATTATTTACCAGATTTGTAATATGGATTCTATCCGCAGTAATAATGGCTGAGCGGGCCTGAAGATCGTATACAATTTTACCCTCATTTTGAATTAAAGCCAAAGCAATTTTCTCGCCAAGACTCAGTATAACTTCATGGATATTTACTTTCTCTAATTTCATTTTCAAACGACCTTTATCGAGAATGGCCGTTTGAAGAATTTTCTCCGCCATACTACCCAGCCGCTTATTTTCTTCAGTTATCATGCCAATATATGTCGTTTGAAGTTCCTTGGTTTTAGGAATCGATACGTCCGTTAAAGCTTCGCAAGCCAGTGATATCGTCGAAATGGGCGTTTTAAACTCATGAGTCATATTATTAATAAAATCGTTTTTCATTTCCGACAACTTTTTTTGACGAATAATGGTCAGAATGGTATATGAAAACGTCCAAACGATTGCAATGATAAGGATACCCGAAATGGCCAGAATCCACCAAATTTTTGAAAGAACAAAGCCTTTCTCGTACGGAAAATACACCATCAAATAATTGGGCGGCAAATTTATATCGTTCGGAAACAACTGAATCGCCATTGCTTTATTAAGCAGTTCCGCCGAATAATCACCAGTCTTTTCAATCACTAAACTATTACGGAGCGGACTAAAAACACCAAATTCATAGATGGTACTAATTCCTCTTTCCTGAAATGACTCGTACAGCATTGAATCTAAGTCATATGCATTAATTCGCCTTTCAATGGGTTGAAGATGTTCGTTCTCGATAAAATTCTGGTATACCTCATCCACCAAAAACGATTTTTTCATCAATTCTTCCATCACCCTATCGCGTAAGGCATACAAATAAACCAAAATGGGATCTTTTTCGAAATCGGGTTTTCTTTGATCTTCGATATCTACATTGGCAGAGTCCACCGAATTTTCTGCGTCCTCCTCCAATTGAGCCATAGAGGCTGCCGCCGAATCAATCTCTTTCAATGTTCTCCAACCCTTTTGAATTGGATTGATTCGAGGCTTGGAAACATTAACATTAATGGGGGGATTAATACCATAGCGTTCGGATAATGATTTTATACGATTGTTAATCAGGAAATTAAGAGAGTCGATTTTTCGGTATAGTTTTCCGCTTTCCTTGTATTTCTTCAGACGCTTACCTGCCGCCATCTTTTCCACTTTCTGAACCACTTCCGAAACAGATTCTTCAGCCGAACGGCGAAAAGAGACTTCTTTAATCAAAATCGCATTCCTAATCCAATAGGTTTG
This sequence comes from Bacteroidales bacterium, assembly GCA_030656615.1. Classification (GTDB taxonomy): domain Bacteria; phylum Bacteroidota; class Bacteroidia; order Bacteroidales; family TTA-H9; genus JAUSOY01. The sequence continues at coordinate 24,548 of JAUSOY010000002.1, forward strand.
AATGGTGGCCAGACCCAAAAAAGCCACAGCCATTGTAGCAATGATAATGATAATGATTCGCTGCTTCATTCTTGCAAAAATAGCCTTAATAATAATGCTATCAAGACTTAACATTTTTTAAGCATTTTTAATTTGATTTAACACCTAAAGGCTTATTTCTCTATTACTTTTGTTTAAGGAATTTGTTTTCGGAATTCAAATTCACCTTGTTATTTCTTTCAAAAAATTTTGGTTTTTGGTTTTGGTTTGTACAGGCCGTCCAATGTTTTGGGTGGCCTGTATTTTTATTTTTTGAATGAATTCAAATCTTTTGAGTAATAACTTGATTTTTCATTCGTTTTAGTATTATCTTGTAAGCTACTTAAGTATTACAATACAAAGGTGTATGCACCCATTTTTAACATTCCGAATGAACTTCCGGCATACCGGGCCTTTACAGGATTCATTTCTTATAATACAAATACAATGAACAAAAAAATCGCTGAAAAATTTATGACATTTATTGGTATTGGCCTGTTTTTTATAGCTTTCAACGCTTGCGACAAAGTAAAAGAATTGGCCAGTTTCGATGTCGTGGTTGACATTCCTCCCCAAACGATCATTATGCAAAATGCGCTGAAAAACGGTCTTACAGAGCAGTATTACGAATTTAATGCCTATGTCAATCTCGACAGTATTCAACAGGCACACAATCTCACATCCTTCACATTGGAAAGCGGAAAAATTAGGGAAGCTAAACTAACCATTATTGCTCCGGAAGGCCAAAACTTTGATTTTCTGCTTTCATCAAGAATTTCACTGTTTTCTTCCGAAATTGCTGAAAACGTCGTTGCTCATACCGGCAACCTCACTCCCGGGGCTACAAGTCTGATATTTATTATCGACCAGGCCGACTTAACTCAACTCATCAAGTCCCAAACGTTTCATGGTAAGCTTTACTATGATACAAATTCAGCATTAATGCCTGCCACACCGGTTATAAATCAACTGGAATTAAAAATAGAATTTACCATCAATCCACTGTAAACGAAAGCGCCCCGGATTTCCGGGGTTTCTTTTTTTATTCCGATTTTGGCCTATCTTTACAAAAAACACTTCATTTTTTATGCTGAAAAAGATCAATCCGTCACAAACCGAAGCCTGGGCACGTCTAAAACTTCATTATGACAGAATACAACACATTAAACTCAAGGATCTTTTTAACGAAAATCGTGAACGTGCCACGAATTTCTCGATAAGCTGGGACGATATTTTTATCGATTTTTCAAAAACACATATTAACCGAGAAACATTGCGGCTTCTTATTGAATTGGCCCGCGAATGTGGATTGAACCAAGCCATTACTAAGGAGTTTGATGGAGAAATTATAAACGAAACTGAAAACAGGGCCGTTTTACATACCGCCCTTAGAACACCGCCAGGTATCAATACCTATTGTGAAGGAAAAGAAATTCAGGATGAAATTCATGCCGTTCTTCATCAAATGGAGGATTTTTCGGAGCGTGTCAGAAATGGTGAATGGAAAGGGTATACCGGCCAACCCATAAAACATATTGTAAATATTGGCATTGGCGGTTCCGATTTAGGTCCTGTTATGGTTTGCAGGGCGTTAAAACATTACTCGGATGGAGGCCCCGAGGTTCACTTTGTGTCTAATGTGGACGGTTCACATATTTCTGAGACTCTTAAACCTCTTCCTCACGAGCAAACCCTCTTTTTAATCGTTTCAAAAACATTCACCACGCAGGAAACCATGGCCAATGCATCTTCGGCCAGACAATGGTTCCTCGATAATGGAGGTAACGAAAATGATATTTCAAAACATTTTGTAGCCATTTCTACCAATGTAGAAGCCGTAACTAAATTTGGAATAGCCCCACAAAACATGTTCCGCTTCTGGGACTTCGTTGGCGGACGTTTTTCGCTCTGGTCGGCTGTTGGGCTATCCATAGCGCTGAATACAGGTTTCCATAATTTCAAAAAGTTGCTCGAAGGGGCTCACGCAATGGATGAACATTTCAGGCAGGTTCCTTTTGATGAAAATATTCCGGTCATATTGGGAATGCTGGGCATTTGGTATACTAATTTTTTCGAATGCAGCACTGAGGCGATATTACCCTACGATCAATACCTCGACCGATTGCCAGCCTATCTTCAGCAAGCGGTTATGGAAAGCAACGGAAAATCAGCAGATCGCAGTGGCAACATCGTCAGTTATAAGACTTCACCCGTACTTTGGGGAGAACCCGGAACCAACGGACAACATTCGTTTTATCAGCTCATCCATCAGGGAACACAAATGATCCCCTGCATTTTTATGGCAGCGGCCAATCCATTAAAAGATCCCGCAGAACACCACAAATTGCTTCTTTCAAATTTCTTTGCCCAAAGTGAAGCCCTCATGAATGGAAAAACCGAAGAAAATGTCAGGACTGAATTAATAAAAAAGGGTCTTTCAGAAGAAGAAGTTGAACGTTTGCTACCTTTTAAAGTATTCAAAGGAAATAATCCATCCATATCGATACTATACAAACAACTCAATCCCTATAATCTTGGAGCGATGTTAGCCATGTTCGAACATCGAATTTTTGTACAGGGAATTATTTGGAATATATATAGTTACGATCAATGGGGCGTGGAATTGGGTAAAGAGCTTGCCGGCCAAATTCTACCTGAACTAAAAACCGATGAGCCAATTACCAGTCATGATGCCAGCACCAACCAACTCATCAACCGATATAAAAGCCTCCAAAAAAAGACCTAAGCACATTAATAGATTTTCGCAAGCCGAAAATTTCTATTTTTGCAATGATAATCTGTACTATGGCACGACAGGAAGAAATATATACCCGCCGACGTCTTCGTTCGTCATATCTTACGAGTGTAATCAGTATTACACTGGTACTGTTTATGCTGGGATTACTGGGCTTTGTACTGATTTATGCCCGTAGCCTCACCGATCATCTTCGCGAAAACATCGGTTTCACCATTTATCTGAAAAAGAATGCCCGCGAAGCTTCCATACTCAAGTTTCAAAAATCGCTGGATGCTTCAGATTTTGTCAGAACTACCACATACATCAGCGCTGATGAAGCAGCCAGTCAGATAAAAAAAGAATTAGGAGAAGATTTTATCGGGTTTGTTGGTTATAATCCACTTTATCCATCCATTGAAGCCCGGCTTAAATCAGAATATACCCAACTGGACTCCATTCAAAATATTGAGAAACTGATTCTTGCCGATGAACTTGTTTCCGAAATTGATTATCAACGCGATTTAATTGGGGAAATCAACAGCAATATGCACCGTATAAGCATCATTCTTCTTGGTTTTGCCGTATTGTTGCTTTTTGTAAGTATTGGACTCATCAACAATACCATACGGCTATCGGTTTACTCCAAACGTTTTATCATCCGAAGCATGATGCTTATAGGAGCCACGCAGGGCTTTATCCGCAAGCCATTTATTTTCAAAGGCATGTTGCACGGGATACTTAGTGCCTTTATCGCCTCAGCCATGCTTGAACTTCTGATTTATTTTGCATCCAAAGAAATTCCGGAACTCGATGCCTTGCATAATTCAACCTACCTGACCATCCTTTTCGGTGTCGTGCTTTTTCTCGGAATTATCATCACCGGACTGGCGAATTATATGGCCGTCAGGAAATATTTAAAAATGAAAATTGACAATTTATACTTATAAGCCATGCTTAAAAAGGAAATCAAAAAAACAAGCCCTGAAGCACAGGACAATCTGACTGAAAGCAATTTCGCCTTTGGAAAGTTGAATTATTCTCTGATGCTTGCCGGCGTAGTTCTGCTGGTTTTAGGTTACATATTGATGATTGGCGGAGGAAGTAAGGATCCGAATGTGTTTAGTCAGGAAATATTTAGTTTTCAGCGGATGACCCTGGCTCCCATTCTCATCATTGCTGGCTTTGTGGTCGAGGTCTTTGCTATTATGTGGAAAGTGAAAGATTAAGCATGACTTGGTTTCAAGCTTTAATCATTGCTATTGTTGAAGGAATTACAGAATTTCTTCCAGTTAGCTCTACCGGCCATATGATAATTACCGAGGCCGTACTTGGAATGAAACCCGACGACTTTTCCAAAGCTTTTATAATTAATATTCAATTTGGAGCCATACTTTCTGTGGTGGTTCTTTATTGGAAGCGATTTTTTCAGACCCTGAAGTTCTACTATAAACTGTTTATCGCATTTATTCCGGCTGCCGTCATCGGTCTTTTGGCAGGCGATTATATTGATATGCTTCTCGAAAACGTAATCGTTGTTGCTGCATCACTGTTTTTAGGCGGAATCGTTCTTCTTTTTGTTGATAAATGGTTTAATAATGCCCAGGCCGACAATGAAGTTACTTACCCCAAAGCATTTAAAATAGGTTTATTTCAGTGCATCGCCATGATTCCGGGTGTATCACGGTCGGCGGCCACCATCATTGGTGGAATGGCTCAGAAACTCGACCGAAAAACAGCTGCCGAATTTTCATTTTTCCTGGCTGTACCAACCATGTTTGCTGCTTCGGCTTATAAATTGCTCAGCAATTACAAAGCCATTACCACCGACACATTACCCATTCTTATTTTTGGCAATATCGTAGCATTTATCGTTGCACTCATCGCCATTCGGACTTTTATTACTTACTTAACCAAACACGGATTCAGGATTTTCGGATGGTACCGCATCATTGTCGGGCTCACCATTCTTATTCTTGCCGCTTTGGGAATTGACCTTCAGATTATTTAATGCAATACGATTTTATTAAAGGCGAAATACTGCTTTTCGACAAACCAGCAGGATGGACATCCTTTGACCTGGTGAATAAGGTTAAGCATCTTCTCAAACGCAAACTGGGCGTAAAAAAAATTAAGGTCGGCCATGCAGGAACCCTTGATCCACTGGCCAGTGGATTACTGATCGTTTGCACCGGTGCCGCCACCAAGCGCATCGATGAACTTCAGGGCATGGAAAAAGAATATACCGGGACTTTTGAAATTGGCGCAACCACTCCTTCCTTTGACAGGGAAACGGATATCGATCAACGATACCCAACCGATCATATTACCGAAGAATTAATTCATCAATCGGCCCATTTCTTTGAAAAAAGCTTTGAACAGATTCCTCCCATTTTTTCTGCGATAAAAGTTGATGGAAAAAGAGCCTATGATTATGCCCGGGAAAATCTTGAATTAGAACTTAAAGGCCGGCCGGTAACTATTCAAACATTTAACATTACCCGCATCGAAATGCCCGAAGTTGATATTCAGGTAATATGCTCAAAAGGAACCTACATTCGTTCTCTTGCCCGTGACTTTGGTACCGAACTTAAAAGTGGTGCGTATATGACGCAACTTAGGCGTACGCGTATCGGACAACATCATGTGGATAATGCACTGGATGTAATGGCTTTTGCAGAATTTATAAAAAACACGTATACGCTGCCTGCTGAATCAGAATCCTAAACGCCTCACAGCCAGCCAGGCCATTAAACCACATCCTGTTATCAAGCTTTGTTCATCGGGGCAAAATCCGGAAGAATGAAGACCCGGCATACTCGAAAATGATGGATTACGTACGCCCAAACGATAAAAACATCCGGGGACCATCTGTGCAAAATAAGAGAAATCTTCTGCGGTCATTCGTAAATCAAGGTCTTTTACTTTGCTTTCTCCAAGATAATCGACCATCCATTGTCGGGTTTCCTTTGCAAGTTCTTCATCATTTACCAGATACGGATATCCTTTATCAATAAAAACTTCGCATCGACCACCCATGCTCATGGCAATATCGGACGCCATTCGTGTAATAATCTGATGAACCTCATTACGCCATTTTTCATCAAACGTCCGAAGGGTGCCTTCCATTTTAACCTGCTCCGGAATAATATTGGTACGGCCTTCGGCGATAAAACGCCCGATGGAAACAACAGTAGGCATGGCCGGATTAGCATTACGACTGACTATTTGTTGGAGGCTCACCACGATATGTGAAGCAATTAAAACCGGATCGATCACCTTTTCTGGCATGCCACCGTGACCCCCTTTGCCATGAACAGTCAGATAAATTTCGTCGGTAGACGCCATGTATTTACCGGCTTTAATGCCAACCGTTCCGGCTTCCAAATCAGGACACACATGCTGTGCAAAAATGGCTTCAGGAGTATGATGATCCATCACACCTTCTTCAATCATCAGACGGGCACCTCCCGGGTATTTTTCTTCCGAAGGTTGAAAAAACAAACGCACCTTTCCACCAAAATCCGATCGGATTTCGTTTAATATCTTCGCCACACCCAAAAGGGATGCCATATGCATATCGTGACCGCAGGCATGCATTACACCATCCATCACCGAAGAATAATCAAGCCCGGTGCCTTCGGTAATCGGCAGAGCATCCATATCGGCTCGCAAAGCAACGATGGCCTCTGATGGCAATAATCCATCAATTTCTGCCACGATTCCATGGCCGCCTTTCCCGGCTTCAAAAGAAATGCCCCAGTCCTTCAGGAGTGCTGCAATATGGGAAGCCGTTTTTTCTTCATTTCCTGAAAGTTCAGGGTGCTGATGAAAATACCGCCGAAAATCAATCACACTGGAATGATTTTTTATGGCCAACTGACTGATTTTTTCTTTCAATGTATTCATCCGTCAAAGATAAGGTGAAACAATGATTCAATCGAAGATCCGTTCTGAAAACATATAGAAACGATTAAAAATTTCACGCTGCTTTTCACTGAAATAATTTGCCAATAATCAACAGAGAATGTCAGAATATAACAGGATTAGTTTTCTCATTGCTAACCTCGGCCGATATCAGACGGAAGCCGGCCGGTGGAAAACGCTTCCTAACCAAGATAAAACATGAATTGTTTCAATACGATTTCCGTATTAGTATTTTCCAGTGGATCGCTTATACCAGGGTCTGCATTTCGCATAAACGCCGGTAAACTCCATTATGTTCCATGAGCCGGGCGTGGGTTCCACGTTCTACAATTTCGCCTTTCTGGAGTACGATAATTTCGTCGGCATACTGAATCGTCGATAGCCTGTGGGCGATGATGAGCGAGGTGCGGTTTCTAAGCAATTTTTCAAGGGCATCCTGAACCAAACGTTCCGATTCGGTATCCAAAGCAGAGGTGGCTTCATCAAGAATAAGAATCGGGGGATTTTTGAGAACAGCACGAGCGATACTCAAGCGTTGACGCTGTCCTCCGGAAAGTTTAATCCCACGGTCGCCGATAATGGTTTGATATCCGGATGACAATGCAGAAATAAATTCATGTGCATTAGCGACCCGTGCCGCTTGAATAACCTCCTCGTCAGAGGCACCGGGCTTTCCTAAAGCAATATTATTAAAAACCGTATCGTTAAATAAAATAGTTTCCTGAGAAACGATGCCCATTAAAGCACGGATATGATCGATTTTATAATCGCGGATATCCTTTCCATCAATGAACAAGGAGCCTCCGGTACAATCGTAAAAGCGGGGAAGTAAATCGGCCAGCGTTGATTTACCACCTCCGGAAGCACCCACCAGAGCAATGGTTTTTCCCTTTTCTATCCTGAGTTGAATGTTCTTTAGCACTTCCTCGGTTTCGTAGCGGAAACTGAGGTTAGAATATTCTATGGATTCTTCAAATCCTTCGATGGACAGCGCATTTTCCTTTTCGATGATAACTTCCTCGGCATCCAGTACCATTTGTATACGGTCTACCGATGCAGCCCCTTTCTGAATATTGTAATATGCCTGTGTAACCGCTTTAACTGGCGGAATCAGTTGCGAAAATATGCCGAGATAAACCATAAAAACAGCGGCATTCAGGCTTCCTGTGTCGGTTAAAACAAGACGGCCACCAAACCACAAAACAGCTACAACCACCATCACACCTAAAAATTCGCTCAGAGGACTGGCCAAATCACGCTTACGGTATAAACGAATCATCAGGCGAGAATAATCCTTATTCACCTCATCAAAATTGCTATACGATCGGCCTATGGCATTAAAAGCCTTGATAATACGGAGGCCGGAAATGCTTTCTTCAATGATGGAAAGAATATACCCCAAACGCTTCTGACCTTTTTCTGACGTGCGTTTCAGACTTTTTCCAATCTGGCCAATAATTAATCCCGAAACGGGTAATAATACCAAAACAAAAACGGTCAACATCGGGCTAATAATAAAAAGTGTAATGATATAGGATAATATCGTTATGGGCTCCCGGAAAACCATTTCGAGGGAACTCATGACTGACCATTCCACTTCCTGAACATCAGACGTCATACGCGAAATAATATCTCCTTTTCTTTGATCCGAATAATATGATAAAGGCAGTATGAGAATGCGCATATACATATCGTTCCGAAGGTCTTTTACAACGCCATTTCTGACCGGAGCCAAAAAAAACATTGCCAGGTATCGGAAGAGATTTTTCATAAAAAACAGAAAAACAATTAAAAGACAGATATAAAACAGTGCCTGCATCTGTCCATAACGACTGATTATATCACTTACAAAATAATAGAAATGCTCTTTTAACAGAGAGGTGTCTGACAACATGGCCATTCCGTCGGGTAAAGCCGGAGGAGGTATAGTGTAATGCCTCGTTTTCTCAAAAAGAATTTCGAGAATAGGGATAAACAGAGCAAAAGAAACCAATGAAAATAGAACGGCCAGCACGTTAAAAAGTATGTTTAAGGCCGCGAAACTCCAATAGGGAATTATGTATTTGAATATTCTATATATGTTTTTCACAATGCAAAGGTATAAAAAACAATCAGGCTGCTATCATCTTTGAAATTCAATCAATAACGTTCATTATTGCCGTGATGTTGTTTAAAAATCGGATGAAGCATCCATGGATAATTGCAAATGTATTTAATATGCAGAACGAAAATGAATTACTTTTGCTGCATGGATTCACAACGTCAGCAAAAAATAGGCCGTTTACTTCAGAAAGAGCTCAGCGATATCCTCCTGCGCTCCGAGGATTTTAAACACGCCATGATAACTGTTACACGGGTAAATATCACGCCCGATCTTGCCTATGCAAGAGTTTATTTGAGTGTTTTCACCACCCAGGAAAAGGAAAATATTGTGGGGAAAATAGAACTTCACAACCGCGAAATTCGTTTCCAACTGGGGCAACGCATACGACATCAGGTTCGAATAATTCCTGAGCTTCAGTTTATTAACGACGACACCCTAGATTATCTGGAAAACATTGACAACCTGTTGAAACAGTAATATTCATGAATTACGACCCCATAAAAAGCAGCCTGGGAAAAGTATTCAATTCGCACCCGGTGCTAAGAAAATTATTTTACCGTTTACTCGATTTGTTGCTTTTACGCACCTGGCACGTTCACAAGGAATTAAGAAAATGGGCAAGCACACATTCCGGCGAAGCTCATTTGTTGGATGCCGGTATGGGTTTCGGACAATATTCGTTCTGGATGGCCAGATACAACCCAAATTGGAATATTTTAGGCGTGGATGTAAAAGAAGAGCAAATTGCCGATTGCAATGATTTTTTCCCGAGGGCAGGCATTTCGAATGCCCGTTTCGAATTTGCCGATTTGGTAAAATTTGATAAATACAATGCATACGATCTCATCCTTTCGGTTGATGTAATGGAACATATTCTGGAAGATGAAGATGTTTTTAAAAATTTTCATGCTTCTTTAAAAAATGAAGGCGTTCTGATGATTTCAACACCTTCTGATCAAGGGGGCAGCGATGTACACGACCACCACGAACATGACAGTAGCGGATCTTTCATAGGCGAACATGTGCGCGATGGCTATGGCATTGAAGAAATTGAACGAAAACTCAAAAACGCGGGTTTCTCGAAAATTGAATCGCGTTATACCTACGGCTGGCCAGGAAAAATTTCGTGGAAACTTTCGATGAAATATCCCATTCTGATGGTAAATACCAGTAAATTATTTTTTCTAATTCTTCCTTTCTGGTATATCATTACTTTTCCGTTTGCACTGATACTCAATGCTATTGACGCAGGTATCACACTAAAAACTGGTACCGGGCTAATGGTTAAAGCCTGGAAATAGGCATAGCATGAAATTTCCCCTTTATATAGCATCAAGATATTTTAAAGGTGGTAAATCCTGGAATATTATCCATTGGGTTTCGCTGGTTTCACTGCTTGGGGTCAGTACAGGTACAGCAGCCCTTATCATCGTCCTAAGTGTTTTCAACGGATTTGAAGACATCATCCGCAATTTATATAACACCTTTGATCCGGAATTAAAAATCACATTAGTTCAAGGGAAATCATTTTCTACCGACAGCATTCCCATACTCGCCATCCGGAATATTGACGGAGTACTGGCTGCCGTGGAAGTAATTGAGGAGAAGGTGTTGATGAAATACCGGGAAAAACAGTACATCTCGACGCTGAAAGGATTGAGTGCAGATTTTGAAAAAGTAAAACGCATCGATTCCATGATGATCGATGGAAGTTTTTATTTGGGCGACAGCCTCCGGGATTTTATTATTCCGGGTGCCGGTGTGGCTTATTATTTATCGGTCGGATTAAACGACCCCACCCATCCCATCGAATTATATAGCCCAAGCCGAAGAAAAGGTGGAATGACCAATATTGCGGAAGCCTTTAACCGGGCTGATGCTTTTCCTAGTGGAATATTTTCGATTCAACAGGATTTCGATTTAAATTATACACTTGCACCCATTTCACTGGCCGAAAAACTGACCGGTTATGAAAACCGTATCACCTCTGTGGAAGTTTATTTTATAAAGGAGCAAAATGCCCGCTTAATAAAACAAAAAATTCAAGATTTATGTGGAAACCAATATGTTGTTTCAGACCGGGATGAACAGCAAAAAGATTTGGTAAAAATCATGAAAACCGAAAAATGGGCGATATTCATCATACTAACATTTATTCTTATCATCGCGTCCTTCAATGTTATTAGTTCGCTCAGTATGATTATCCTGGATAAGAGGAAAGACATCGCAATCCTTTTAAGCATGGGGGCAGGAATAAAAAAAGTACAGCAAATATTCCTTTTCGAAGGCTTATTGATTAGTTTAGGCGGTGCCATTTTAGGATTAATGATAGGTGGAATTATTGCCTGGGCCCAGCAAACCTACGGTTTCGTTTCTTTACAGACTGCGGGAGGTTCCTTTGTTATTGATAAATACCCTGTGCGGCTGGACGCTTTTCATTTCTTAGCCGTCTTTTTAGTAGTAACAGGAATTGGATTCATTGCCGCATGGTTACCTGCCAGAAGCATTTCAAAAATTGGTTCAGCCCGGTTAATAAAAACCCGATAATCATAGCAGTTGTTTGAAACTGTGTATGTCTTTACTATCTTTGTTTGATAACCAAGAAGAACAGCATCTGATCTGTACAAATAATTCACTAAAAAATTATGCAACAGCCCTATATTTTATTGGTTGACGATAACCCGAAAAACCTTCAGATTCTGGAATCATTCTTAATGCAGCAGGATTACCGTACCGCCTTTGCTGAAAATGGAACTCAGGCAATTATCATGGCCACTACGAGTATGCCTGACCTAATCCTTCTCGACATAATGATGCCCGAAATGGATGGGTTCGAAGTCTGTAGTAAGCTTAAGGAAAACCCCGAAACTGCCGAGATTCCGATTATATTTGTAACAGCACTCTCGGATATTAATCATAAAATCCATGGATTTAAACGCGGTGGCATTGACTACATTACCAAGCCATTCCAGAAGGAAGAAGTTTTAGCTCGCATACGCACTCATGTAGTCATGCATCAGCAAAAAACAGAGCTGATCGAACTTAATGAAGAACTGCTTAAAACCAATATTGAACTCGAAAAAGCCAACCATACCAAAGACAGACTATTTTCACTGATAGGTCACGATATGCGGGGACCCGTGAATAATATCATCAATCTTATCAAGTTGTTATTGGAAGATGCCATCGAAGAAAAAGAACGTGATGATTTAATGCATGAAACACTTCGCAGCATTCAGGGCACACACGATTTACTCGAAAATTTACTGTATTGGTCAAGATCACAGAAAGGAGAGCTCGTATTTTTTCCTGAAGAGCTCATGGTTGATGACACAATTAATGAAGTTCTGTTTTCGATGGACTCCTTAATAGCCAATAAAGGCATACAGATTATACAGGATTATCAGGGCGGACAATATGCCAGAGCAGATAGAAGCATGCTTATGGTTGTTTTGCGCAACCTTTTAACCAATGCTGTTAAATTTTCTCATGAAAACGGAAAAATCACCATCCAAAGCATCAAAGATGGCGATACTGTTCGGATCACTATATCCGACGAAGGTGTTGGAATGAGTGAGGATGTGCTACAAAAAATCCTGGATCCCCTTGTTACATATTCAACTCGCGGAACCCGTCATGAAAAAGGAACCGGTCTTGGTTTGGTAATTTGCCGGGAATTTATCGAGAAAACAGGTGGAAACCTTATTATTCAAAGTAAAGTTGGTGAAGGCAGCCGTTTTAGTTTCAATCTTCCGGCCGTCTTACAAATTTCACATGCCGAATAATGCCTCAATATTAATTAACTGATAGAAATTTAGCCTCAGTCTCACATATTTATTAAATTTGCAACATCAATCCACGATTATTGTTTAAACTTTACGCTAAACCAATGAAGAAAAAAATCCTGAACCAAATTTCCATATTTGGTCTTATGATGGTCATTGGATTGCTGAGTCTTAATCTACAAGCCCAGCAAATCACCATCAACGAAACTCAGAAAAACGAATTCAAACTTACCGAGAACACATACTCTGCTATGGGTATACAGTCTGCTGTAAAAACCATTAACAGTATGCAGGTTCAAACGAAGGCAGGTACCTTTACCGAACTAGCTATCCCTGGTTTTGGTTTCAGTAATGTTGTCGGATTTCCAAAAGTTCCCGTACTAAAAAAACTCATCGAAATTCCTGTTGGCTCAAGTATTAATGTAAAAATTACCAAAGCCGAATATACCGATTTCGATTTAACTGCATTAGGTTTTAATAAAAAACTTATTCCTGCTCAATCACCTGTTTCTAAGGATGACGATCCTGCAGTTCTTCCTTTTGAAATGAACCAGGAAGCTTACGGGCGCGATGCTTTTCTTTATGACCAACTGATTAAAGTTGAATCTGCCGGAACCATGCGTGCCATTTCAATGGCTAACTTTGAGGTATATCCCGTACAGTATAATCCGGTACGTAATATTCTCAGAGTATATCATACGATTGAAGCACGGATCAGTTTTCAGGGTGGTTCTGCAAAAGCAAGCACGGATCTCAAGAAAAAATATTTTTCACCATTTTTCGAAAACAATTATCAGCAGCTTTTCAATTACAAACCCCTGGCTACGGATGAACTCATCACCAATGCTCCCGCCACCTACGTAATTGTTTCTGACCCCATGTTCGAGGCAGCACTCCAGCCTTTTATTGCCTGGAAAACGAAAAAAGGTTTTAAAGTTATTGAGGCTTACACCAACAATCCTTTGGTTGGAACCACCAATACTTCGATTAAAAGTTACCTTTCCGGCCTGTATACCAATCCGGCACCCGGCACTTTCCCAACCAGTTTTGTTCTGTTGGTTGGTGATGTAGCTCAGATTCCTGCCTTTAACGGTGCCGCTGGTTCACATGTAACCGACCTGAAATATGCCGAATATACCGGCGATAATCTTCCGGAAGTGTATATTGGACGTTTCTCAGCCATCAATGTGGCTCAGTTACAACCCCAAATCGACAAAACAATTCAGTACGAAAAGTACACCTTCCCCAGTGGTGCATTTCTTGGAAAAGCAGTAATGGCTGCCGGCGAAGATGCCAGTTTTATTACCCATAGTAATGGGCAAATTAATTATGGTACCACGAATTATTTCAATACTCAGCACGGAATTTCTTCATATACCTACCTACAGCCTGAACCTTCAGGAGGCAACTATTCACAAAATATTAAAGCCAATATTTCTGCCGGTATATGCTACGCCAATTATACAGCACATTGCAGCCCTTCGGGATGGGCAAATCCCAGTTTTCAAATTAACGATGTTGCTAACTTAACCAACCAGGATATGTATCCATTAATGGTAGGCAACTGCTGCCAGTCAAACTCTTTTGGTATCGATTGTTTAGGAGAAACTTTACTTCGTGCCGTTAACAAAGGAGCCGTTGGTTACATTGGTGGAACCAATAATACCTATTGGGATGAAGATTACTGGTGGGGATGCGGTTTTAAATCCGTTACTCTGAATCCTTTATACGACGCTGCCCATTTAGGAGCTTATGATGTTACTTTCCACGATCATGGCGAAGCAGCCACCAGCTGGTATGTTACTCAGGGTCAAATGGTTGTTGGTGGTAATATGGCCGTTCAGGAATCCAATACCAGCATGAAAGCTTATTACTGGGAAATCTATTGCCTCATGGGCGATCCTTCTGTAATGGTTTATATGGGTGTACCTGCTCCTGTAACCGCTACTTACCTGAATACCCTGCTTGTGGGCATGAATACCCTTACAGTAACTACCGAAGAATATGCCTTAGTTTCTCTTTCGATGAACGGCATACAGCTCGCTACTGGAATGGCTGGTTCAAACGGTATTGTTAACCTTACCTTCACCGGACTTTCCAATGTTGGAACAGCAGACATCGTTATTACCAAGCAAAACCGCAAACCACATATTGGTAGCATCACGGTAGCTCCTGCTTCAGGACCATATCTTGTATACCAAAACAATAGTATTGGTGATGCAGCTTATAATAACAACGGCTTAATGGATTACGGCGAACAGCCCTTCCTTACCGTTGGAATAAAAAATATTGGTGTTAATACATCAGAAAACACCATGGTTACCCTTCGTACCAATAATCAGGATATTACTTTGCTCGATTCTACTGAGAATTACGGTAGTATTCCAGCCGGACAAGTTGTAGCCATCAACGATGCTTTTAAAGTTATCGTAGCCAATAATATTCCTGATAATGCAGTTATTCCTTTCACTTTATACTGTGTATCGGGTACTCAAACCTGGTCAACCAACTTCACCATTACCGCTCATGCAGCGTCTTTTGCCGTCACAACCGTTAGCGTTACAGACCCTAATGGAAATAATAATTCGAAATTAGACCCAGGTGAAACGGTGGATATGAGTGTCAAATGTCAGAACAATGGTTCGGCCGCCGGATACAATGTTATCGGAGCATTAAGCACCAATGACCCTTACATCATCATAAGCACAACCAACGCTACTTATGGAACTGTAAATGCCCTTGGTTCGAATCAGAAAGCTTTTATGGTATCGGCCATCCCCACAACACCCGCAGGTCACGAAGCTACATTCAGCATCACATGGACCGGTGATTACGATCTCTCATTCACCAGTACTTTCAAATTGATTATCGGCCGTATTCCTGTTCTTATTGTGGATCTTGATGGCAATGCTAATTCGGGCTCCCATATGAAAACTGCTTTGGATCAACTTGGAGTAAATTATGAATATACTACCATATTCCCTACAACTCCTAACTCATATGCTTCACTCTTCGTTTGTTTAGGTGTTTATCCGAACAAACACATTCTGACAGCTACTGAAGGTCAGAGTCTGAAATCGTACTTATTACAAGGTGGGCGTATATACATGGAAGGTGGAGATACCTGGTATTTTGATCAAATCAGTACGCCAACCGTTGTTCATCCTTTGTTCAATGTTAATGGACTGAAAGACAATGGTGGAACATTATCGACCATTAATGGTGTGTCATCAGCGTTTACTGCAGGTATGAGTTTTACTTATACAGGCGATAACAATTACATTGATAAAATTGAACCCAAAAATGATGGATTTACTATTTTCAATAATACAAGTCCCGCATATATCGTAGCTGTAGCAAACGCACCAGCCACTGTAGCCTATAAAACTGTTGGTTCGGCATACGAATTTGGTGGTTTAGCCAATGCCGCCATTCCTTCCACAAAGAAGGACCTGATGAATGAATATCTCGAATTTTTTGAAGTTTCAGGCACCGGGTTATGGGCGAATTTTGTTGGAGTTCCCACCAATGTAGCTATTACAGAGAAGGTATATTTCACTGACCTTTCGAGTACTGCCTTCAACAACCGTAGTTGGACTTTTACCGGTGGTGTACCTGCCGTTTCTACTTCAGCAACTCCTGAAATCGTTTATAATACTCAGGGAACCTTTGATGTAAGCATTACCGTATCCAATCCTGATTCCAGCGTTTCTGTAACACGTCTTGGTTATATAACCGTTACCGATTATACTGGAATCAACACAGCTGCTCCTGTTATCGAACTGAGTATTTATCCAAACCCTGCTTCAGATGGAAATGTAAGCATCCGTTATCGCAGTGAAAGAACAATGATAAATAATCTGAAAGTTTATAATCTTACCGGAAATCTGGTATTCGAACGTAAACTCAATAATTCTCAGGGCGAAACCAAATTAAATGCCGGAGAACTTCCTTCAGGAATGTATCTTATTAAACTTGAAACGAAAGATGGATCGGTTTCCCGTAAACTCATCATCAAATAATTTTCAAAATACCATTTTTAAAAAGGTCACCATTTGGTGGCCTTTTTTTATTTGATAATCAGGGTTTTATTCGAATAATATTTTAGAATTAAATTGCAGTATTGTTGATATTCTACGGATAAAAAAGTAAGAATTCGGTTGATTTCATTGAAAGGCTTGTATATCAGACATCGAAATTTTACTTTTGTAGGTTAAGACAATTGTTGAAGTCCCAAACCAACCTAAACAAACCAAAATACAAACAATGAAAAAACTCTCCCTTTTCTTATTGACCATGGTGCTCAGTTTGAGCATAGTGGCAGGAAACTGGACTGGCATCAGTTCTCAGACTCCTGCACCAGCAGAAGTCACCGTACTAAGTGCTGGCGGCAGTACTACTGTCCTGAATTTCCATGTTCAGGGTTTTGACCTTAAATCGGTAGAAACCCCCAGAGGAACCGCTTACGTGCTTTCAACCGGCAATACAACCCCTTTGCTAATAAAAGGTGCCCCGGATTTATCAAAAATCTCGACCTCAATCATTGTTCCTGATCTGGCACATATGGGCGTAAGAGTTATTTCATCGACTTACACTGATTACAGCAATATTGCTTTGGCGCCTTCCAAAGGCAACTTCACACGCGATATCGATCCCTCGCAGGTTCCATACACATACGGAACTGAATACGATTCAGATCGCTTTTTTCCAGAACAATTGGCCGAGTTATCCGCTCCTTATATTATGCGTGATTTCCGTGGACAAACCGTTCAAATTCGTCCTTTCCAGTATAACGCATTAAGCAAAACCCTCAGGGTATTTCATGATGTGACTGTTGAAGTTTATCAAATTGATAATCTTGGTGCCAATCCCTTGGTTCGCACCAAATCCAAACCCGAGGTAAGTACTGAGTTTGAAAATATTTATAAAAGGCAGTTTGTCAATTTCGGTGCTATGGATTATACTCCGGTTGCCGATCATGGTAAAATGCTTATTATCGCCCACGGAGCATTTATGAATGCAATGCTTCCACTGGTTGAATGGAAAAACTCTATAGGCATACCAACAGAAATGGTTGACGTAGCCACTATCGGAGTTAATGCACCAGCTATCAAGACATATATCGCCAATTATTACAATCAGAACACCCTCACATTTGTTCTTCTCGTTGGTGATAATCCACAGATTCCGACCAATACTTATACTGGTTTAGGTGGGCCTTCAGACGTAGCCTTTGGATATATTGTTGGAAACGACCGTTATCCTGACGCATTTATCGGACGTTTTTCAGCTGAAACCGTTGCTCACGTGGAAACACAGGTTACCCGTACCCTCGAGTACGAAAAGAATCCTCAGTTTATTACCGATGATTGGTATACAACCTGTACTGGTATCGCATCCTCTGAAGGTCCCGGTGATGATAATGAATATGATTATCAGCACATCCGGAATTTACAGGCTGATTTAATGGCTTATAATTATACTTCGAATCCTGAATTATTTGATGGAAATCAGGGTGGTAATGATGCCTCAGGCAATCCTACCACAGCTATGGTTGCCACTGAGGTTAATGGTGGTAATGGAATTATGTGTTATACCGGACATGGAAGCACTACTGCATGGAGTTCTTCAGGATTCAGTAATTCAAATGTTAATGCTTTGACAAACATGGGCAAATTGCCATTTGTTTTGTCAGTTGCCTGTGTTAATGGCGAATTCATGAATACTACCTGTTTTGCTGAAGCATGGCTAAGGGCAACATCAAACGGACAGCCCACTGGTGCTATCGCATTTCTGGGCGCAACCATCAACCAAAGCTGGAATCCACCCATGGAAGGCCAGGATGAAATGATTGATATTATTGTAGAAACTTATCCCACGAATATCAAACGCACCTTTGGTGGTTTGTCGATGAACGGTTGTGCAAAAATGAATGATACATACGGAAGTGCCGGTATGGACATGACCGATACCTGGACAATTTTTGGAGATCCTTCCCTAATGGTACGAACTGCTAAACCAACAACCTTATCGGTTAATCACAATCCCACGATATTTGCAGGCACTTCCAGTTTTGTCGTTAATTGTACGACAGAAGGAGCCCGGGTTACCCTTTCAAAAAACGGAAGTATTCTGGGAACTGGAAATATTAATAGTGGTTCGGTTACTATCAGTTTCCCAGCGCTAACCACACCAAACGACACAGTAAAAGTTACCGTTGTTAACTATAATAAAATTCCTTACATCGGCCTGGTACCCGTTATTCCAGCATCAGGACCGTATGTAATGTATAACAATAGCACAGTAGCCGACAATGGCGCAAACTGCAATAATAACGGACAACTTGATTTTGGTGAGCTTTCAGGACTTTCGATCGGGATTAAAAACATTGGTGTTGCTACTTCAGAGAACACCTCTGTTATCCTTCGTTCAAACAGTATATATGCCACCATTATCGACTCAACTGAAAATTATGGCAATATTCCTGTTGGTCAGGTAATTACTGTTCCATCCGGCTTCCAGGTACAGGTAGCCAATAATATTCCTGATAATCAGCCCATCAATTTCAAACTGATTTGTTCTTCAGGTTCCAGCACTTGGAGCAGCCTGTTTTCGATAAACGGACATGCCGCTGCCATGGCTATAGGTACTATCACCATTGCTGATCCTACCGGAAACACAAACAATAAACTTGATCCAGGTGAAACGGTTGACATGGGCATACTCATCAACAATATGGGCTCAGCATCAGCCAGTAATGTTAATGCTGTTCTAAGCACGAATGACCCTTACATCATTCTCAGCACAACGACGAATGTTTATGGAAATATTGCAGCCAATAATGCTGTTCAAAAAATATTTACCATATCAGCTTTGGCCACAACACCTGCTGGTCATCAGGCAAGTTTCAATATAAACCTTACCGGCGATCACGGATTAACCTATTCAAGCCAGTTTACCGTAATAATTGGCCGGATTCCCGTGCTTATAGTGGATTTAGACGGAAATACAAATTCTGGTACATTTATGAAGACGGCCTTGCTAAATCTTAATGTAGCACACGACTATATCACAACCTTCCCTACCTCGCCCAATTCATATGGTGCTTTATTTGTCTGTCTGGGAACATATCCCAACAAACATGTTCTTACCTCTTCTGAAGGACAAACCCTTAAGACCTATCTACTGCAGGGCGGTAACATCTATATGGAAGGTGGAGATACCTGGTATTTCGATCAACAGGCCAATCCGACTCCTCTTCATCCTATGTTTAAAATCACTGGTTTGAAAGATAATGGAGGAACGCTTACAACTATTAATGGAGTAAATAATACCTTCACGGCCAATATGAGCTTTGTATTTAATGGCGATAATAATTATATCGATAAAATTGAAGCCATTGCTCCTGCATATAAAGTGTTTACAAATAACAGCCCTGCATACGATGTTGCAGTAGCCAACGATCCGGGTCTGGGTTATAAAACGGTTGGTTCAGCTTATGAATTTGGTGGTTTAACCGACGCCTCAGCTCCATCCACTAAGAAACTTTTAATGCAGGAATACCTCAACTTCTTTAATTTAGGCGAATCCGGATTCTGGGTAAATTTTGTAGGTGTTCCTACAGATGTAGCCATCACTGACACGGTATTCTTTACCGATTTATCGAGTACTAAATTCAGCAGTTGTACTTGGGATTTCACTGGTGGAACACCCTCCACATCTACAT
The DNA here is from genome assembly GCA_030656615.1 of Bacteroidales bacterium. Taxonomy (GTDB): domain Bacteria; phylum Bacteroidota; class Bacteroidia; order Bacteroidales; family TTA-H9; genus JAUSOY01. The sequence goes on from JAUSOY010000002.1 coordinate 44,842, forward strand.
TGGAAAACCCTGCAATTGTTTATAATACTATCGGTACATACGATGTAAGTTTACAGGTTACAGGAAGCGATTCCATCATGACCACTACCAAATTTGGTTATGTAAATGTTTCGGATTATACCAAAATCAATGAAAATGCTCCAAGTCTGGAGGTAAGTATTTTCCCAAATCCTTCCGATGGAAATGTTACAATTCGTTACCGCACCGAAGGTGTTAAAGCTCAACGCCTAAGTGTTTATAACTTAACGGGAAATCTCATTAATAGTGAAAATCTGCAGAATGCACAGCAGGATTTCATACGCCTGAGCAATCTTCCTTCCGGAATCTATCTGATTAAGATTGAAACCAACAAAGGAACTGTAACACGTAAGCTAATCGTGAAATAATATTTTTCACAATCTAACAAAAGAGAGGCGGCCCCTGCAGGGGCCGCCTCTCTTTTGTTAAGTCAAACTGCTGCAATATTTCTAAGCAATCGATGATATCCTGTTCTTCGTATACCCGATTGTGCAAATAAACGATCAAAATCCGTCTGACTAAGGTTTTCCCATTCGGAATCTTTTAATGAAAGAATCTCTTTATCGCCATAAAAAGTATCAATTTCGGTCGGAATTGGCTTTTGATTATAGGGGCAAACATCCTGACAAATATCACATCCAAAAATGAATCCACTGCCATGTCCAAAATATTCCTTTGCGATGCCCTCCTTATTTTCAATCGTTTGATATGACAAACACCGGCGTGCATCCAGAGTGCGCGCACCGACCAAAGCTCCGGTCGGACAAGATTCCATGCACAAAGAGCAATCACCGCAAATGTCTTTCTCTATCGCATTGGTTGGTTCCAGTTCTATATCCGTAAGAATTTCACCCAGAAAAAAGAAAGACCCTTTGGGAGTAATCAATAAGGTATTTTTACCAATGGACCCAAGGCCTGCTCTTACGGCCCATGCTTTTTCAATTAAACCCGTATCGTCAACGAATGTCTTTAATAAATCAGGTTTTGTAACCTCCCGAATAGAATTACAAAGAATGTCCAGCATTTCATGAATTACACCATGATAATCCTTTCCATGCGCATAACGCGCCAATTTATACCGGCCACTTGTCAATTGCTTAATTGAAGGAGAATAATTCACTGCTACTGAAATAATACTCTTTAAGCCTGCATTGACCAATGCCGGATTGCTACGTTTATCAATATCCCGATCCAGATAGCTCATCGAGGCCGTATAAGACAAAGCGGAACGCACTTTCAGGGCTTCTGCTTCTCTTTCGAGAACAGCGGGCAATGACACACCGAAAAAATCAAATCCGGCTTCAAAAGCCTTCTCTTTTAGAAAATTGCTTAATTGCTTTTTATCCATAATCAATCACCGAATAAAGTGCCCTGTTCTATTGGAGGGATTTTTCCAAGATGCCTGTATGCCCTTTCTGTAGCTTCCCTACCGCGTGGAGTACGATTTATAAAGCCCTCCTGAATCAAAAAAGGCTCATAAACCTCCTCGATTGTTCCGGAATCCTCACCGACGGACGTAGCTATGGTAGAAAGACCTACCGGCCCCCCTTTATACTTATCGATAATCGTTGACAAAATGCGGATATCCATTTCATCAAGACCATTTATATCCACATTTAAAGCCGACAATGCAAACTGGGTTATTTCCATATCGATAAACCCGTTTCCTTTCACCTGGGCAAAATCCCTAACTCTTCGTAACAGCAAATTTGCAATTCGAGGGGTTCCCCGGCTTCTGCCGGCAATTTCCCTGGCAGCTTTATTATCAATACCTACACGCAAAATGCCGGCAGAGCGAATGATAATCGTCTGAAGAATTTCTGCCGTATAATACGATAAGCGCGAATTGATTCCAAACCGTGACCGAAGTGGAGCGGTAAGCAAACCTGAACGCGTGGTAGCACCAACCAGGGTAAAAGGATTCAGACTGATTTGAACCGAACGGGCATTTGGCCCGGTTTCTATCATAATATCAATCTTAAAATCTTCCATCGCAGAATACAAATATTCTTCCACAACAGCACTTAAGCGGTGAATTTCATCGATGAACAAAACATCGTTGGGATCCAGATTGGTAAGTAATCCGGCCAAATCACCCGGTTTATCAAGAACGGGGCCGGAGGTAAGCTTAAGGTTTACGCCCAGTTCATTGGCAATAATATGAGAAAGCGTGGTTTTTCCAAGACCCGGTGGACCATGTAACAAAACATGATCGAGCGACTCTCCACGCTGTTTTGCGGCAGCCACAAAAATCTTCAGATTTTCCACAACCTTTGGTTGTCCGGAAAAATCTCCAAAATTATCCGGTCTTAAAACTTTTTCAAGTTCTTTCTCGGTATTGGTCAATTGCTCTCCACTTGCGTCAAGATTAGGGTTTTGTATCATGCTTTTTATTAATGTGCGTTCAGCAAAAATACGGATAAACCACCGTACGTTGGCCAAAAGTAAGGTTAAGGATACAAAATTGCTTGCGAAATGAAATTTCCTTACCTTTACTCAATAAACAAGGCATGCTATGAAAAACATCGTAATGGCCATCGATTTCTCGAAAGGTTCGCTGCATGCCCTTAAATATGCAGTGAGTCTGGCCGTTAAGTCAGGGGCTGACCTTACACTCGTGTGGGTCGACAATCAGGTAGTTCAGCAATCCGTTATATCACTCCCTTCACAGGATTTGAGAATGGAGGCAAAAACCCGTTTGACGGAACTTACTGTCAAATACGCATCAAAGCTTGGAAAACGCATTCATTTTAAGCAAAGGAAAGGTAAAGTATTTCAGGAGATTTCTACTGTTGCCCGCTCCATTAATGCCGACTTAATAATTGCCGGTACCTATGGTGGGTCAGGTTTTGAAAAACTATGGATAGGCAGTAATGCATACCGAATTATTACACATGCGTCCTGCCCTGTTATTACGGTGCGTTTTGAAGCCGGAGCCAACCCAGGACTATCCAGAATAATTATGCCCATCGATAATTCGTTAGAAACGCTTCAAAAACTTCCACTCACTGCGGAAATAGCTGCGAACTTCAATGCTGAGGTTCACATCGTTAATATTTATCAGGAAAGCGACCTCAAATCAGTAAAAATGAAAGCAGATAGCTATAGTAGAAAAGCTATGCAGTTTTTACAACAAAAAGAAATCAGCCTCGTTTATACTTCACTCGAAACCGATAATATTACTGAAACCATCATCGATTATACGCTAAACGTCGGTGGTAATTTAATTTCGGTGATGACGGAGCAAAATCTAACCGGAAGCAGTGGCTTACTGGGTCCAAACGCCCGTTTATTGGTGAACCAGTCACCGGTACCTGTTTTAAGCGTTGTTCCGGGATTATATATTACAAATACTGATATTAACTGATATGGATTTTTTTAGAACCATTTTTTGTACTCTGACGCTTTTAACCGGGAGTGTCCTATTTGCCCAACACGAAGAGGGTAAGGTTAATCTGATTCAATCACCCGTCATAGACACCTTGGTACAGAAGCATATATACTACAATCAATTACATCCTACCATTGATGGATGGAGGATACAAATTTTTTTTGATTCCGGAAGCAACTCTAAAAATCTGGCTAATAAAACCCGGGATAAATTTCTGGAAACTTTCCCCGATAGAGGCGCCTATCTAAGTTTTAATGAACCGTATTATAAAGTTCGCGTCGGTGATTTTAAAACACGGATAGCAGCAGAAGCCTTTTTACAGGAATTAAATTCCATTTATTCAAACGCCTTCATTGTACCTGATCAAGTCTACTTCGAAAGATTATAAAACATCAAAATCCGCCTCAAATGAAAGACATTATTGTGGGTATCGATTTTTCACAGTGCGCAATTAATGCATTAGAACACGCTATAAACATTGCTAATCACTCAAAATCAAATGTTTTGCTGCTTTTTGTTCATAATACCCAAAAAGCACATAAAACGATTTATAAGTATACCGATGCAATGGACGAAGCCACTAAACTGTTGGAAGAATTAATTGTAAAGTATCAACCTCAGCTTATCAAAACAAAAATCACATTTAAAATCAGAGAAGGTAGAGTTTACAATGAAATCGTTAATGAAGCCAAAGAACGAAAGGCCTACTTAATTATAATCGGAACCCACGGAGCCTCCGGATTTGAAGAAATGTGGATAGGCAGCAATGCTTACCGGATAATTTCGGCGTCGACAACCCCTGTTATCACTATACGTGAAGGAATTAAAATAGATCGCGATCTTAAAAGAATCATTCTCCCCATTGACAGCACACTATCCTCACGCCAAAAAGTGCCTCATGCCATGACCTTGGCAAAATTATATAAGGCTGAAATTCACGTAATAGCCCTTTTCCATACCAAAGTAAAGGATGTCCAGGACATGATTATACAGTATTCTCAACAAGCCTGCGATTACTTCGAGAAAAATCAAATAAATTTTGTTCTGAAGTCCATAGCAACAAAAAATGCTACTGAAACAACCATTGAATACGCTCGTGAAATAGATGCCAACCTAATCGTCATTATGACTGAACAGGTTTCTACACCAGCTAATTTCTTTCTCGGCCCATTAGCTCAACAAATGATCCACCAATCGCCTTTCCCGGTGATGAGTATTCAACCCAAGGAACTGTTAAGAGTTCTTTCCCGATAAAAAACTAAAAGGCTGCCCGGATAAAAGGCAGCCTTTCTTATTTTCGGGCCACTAAAATTCCATGTTTGATATAATGGATAGTATTAATAATGGTATTACAAAAAAGCCGTTTCGAAATTGAAACGGCTTTTTACTTAATCGTTGAGATATTTTGCCAAAACAGGCATTAATGTTTGTGAATTTATTGGCTTTGTAAGATAATCATTGGTGCCCGCTTCAAAGCTTTTTTCCCGTTCACCCTCATAAGCATATGCCGTGAGTGTAATAATAGGGATATAGGGTTTAACTTCACGTATTTTCTTCATCGCCTGATAACCATTAACAATTGGTAAACTGATGTCCATAATAATAACATCGAAATAACGGGAAGTATCTGCAACAAACTCTACTGCTTCCAGTCCGTTACGTGCCCAAACAATGGATACTCCTGAATGCAAAAGCATAGCTTCCAGCAATTCAAAATTATGGGGCAGGTCTTCCACTATTAGAATCGTCTTCCCCTTCCATAAATACGATTTACTTTCCATGATACCCAATGACTTTACTGATTAGAACGAGCCAATATACAAAACTTTTTAGTGTTTCCGACATTCGCTAAATAATTTACTGAGGGATCAATTTCTATCAAGGGCATTTAGATCTTCAAAGGCTGTTTTTAAACGATTTATCATGGATAACTCCGCTTCACGAAGCCATTTGCGTGGATCATAATACTTCTTATTCGGTTTATCGGCACCCTCCGGATTTCCGATCTGCCCCTGGAGATATTCTGAATACTTTGTGTAAAACTTTAAAATTCCTTCCCATTGCGCCCACTGAGTGTCTGTATCAATATTCATTTTGATAACACCGTAGCTAATTCCCTCTCTGATTTCTTCACGACTGGAACCCGATCCACCATGAAAAACGAAATTTACAGGTTTGGGTGAAGTATGAAGTTTTTTCTCGATATATTTTTGAGAATGATCCAGAATTTCAGGACGAAGTACAACATTTCCGGGTTTGTATACTCCATGGACATTTCCAAAAGAAGCTGCAATTGTAAAATGCGGGCTAATAGCATTTAAACGCTCATACGCATATGCTACATGCTCGGGCTGAGTATATAGTGCTGAATTTTCCACATTCGTATTATCAACCCCATCTTCCTCACCTCCGGTAACGCCGAGTTCAATTTCGAGTGTCATTCCCATTTTACTCATCCGGCTCAAATACCGCTCACAAATTTCAATATTTTCTTCAAGACTTTCTTCCGACAAATCTAGCATATGAGAACTAAACAAGGGTTTACCATAGCGGGCGAAATGCTTCTCACCGGCGTCCAATAAAGCATCAATCCATGGAAGCAGCTTCTTTGCAGCATGATCGGTATGCAATATAACCGGAACTTCATAACTTTCAGCCAGATGCCAAACCATTTTTGCTCCAATGACAGCACCCAAAATGGCCGCCTTTTCTGCTTCATTCGAAAGACCTTTACCTGCCATATTACAAGCTCCGCCGTTCGAAAACTGAATTATGATCGGGGCTTTCACCGTACGAGCCGCCTCAAGGCAAGCAACGATGGAACTCGAATTAACCACATTGACAGCTGGTATGGCATATCCTTCGGAACGCGCAATCCGAAATACTTCCTGAACATCACTTCCAGTAACTACTCCTGGTTTGATTTTGCTAAATATTTTTTCTGACATGATTTTTGATTTTATGTTTAACCAAAGAAAAACACTAATTGTTCGAAACTAAATTATCAGGCAATAAATTTTCATCCATAAAAACTTCCAGAAAAGTGCATTCTTTATCCGGAAATATACGAATTTCATCAATACAGGCCGGAATAAGTATAGCTTCTCCTGGTCTGAATTCAATTTTATCGCTGTCAAATTCCACTATAGATTGCCCATGAATGCATATTAAAATGACGAATGAATCGAGAAAACTGTAATCCTTTATCGTGGTCTGGTTAATATTCAACCAGGTAGTGACAAAATAAGGAGTCGAAACAATCGGATTACTATTATTATTGATTTTTGAATAGGAAATCCTACCATCCCGAGACGCTTCGAAGTTTATAGCATCCATGGCAGCTTCTGTATGAAGTTCGCGTGGATTTCCATCAGCGTCTTTACGTTCCCAGTCATAAATACGGTAAGTAATATCAGATGTCTGCTGAATTTCGGCCAGTAATATACCCGGTCCCAGAGCGTGAACACTTCCGGCTGGCATATAAAAAACATCTCCCGCAGCCACAGGTTCATAACGCATAAGTTCGGGGAGCTTTCCTGATTTAAGTTGTCCGAGGTAGGTTTCTTTATCCGTTTTGTGCTTAAAACCGCATATAAGTTCTGATTTTTCGTCGGCATCAATAATGTACCACATTTCCGTTTTACCGCCCTTCAAACCCCGTTTATGTGCAAGACTATCATCTGGATGCACCTGTATAGAGAGCCATTCGCGGGCATCAATAAATTTAATCAAAACCGGAAACTCATCACCATAGGTTTCATAAATCCGCTCACCTACTAAATCACCCATATATACTTCAACGAGTTCGTTCAGTTCATTTCCCTCTAAAAATCCATTGGACACCAACGATTGAAATCCGGGAACGCCAGAAACCACCCATGCTTCTCCACAATTAGGCAAAGGAGAAAAATCCATACCCAAAACAGAATTTAATCGATCACCTCCCCATAACTTCTCTTTAAAAATCGTTTGAAACTTTAATGGATATAAAGCATTCATCGCACAAATATTTTCGTTTAATATGCAAATATAATAATAAGCCCGCCCCAATAATATTCCAATGCCAATTGCAACGATTATACATATCAACAACTCGGCAAGTTTAATTCTTTAACTTTGCTGGCCATTTTATTTAAAGATTATGAATCATACGCTCCAAATAAACAGTATCTGTGTTTTTTGCGGTTCAGCCCTTGGAAAAGACGCAATTTACCGTAAAACTGCAGCAGTGCTGGGCAAAGCACTGGCAGACAATAATATTGAACTTGTATATGGTGGTTCCAATATTGGACTGATGCGTGTTTTGGCAGATGCAGCAATGGAAGCGGGAGGAAAAGTCACTGGCATTATGCCAAAACTACTTGCAAAAAAAGAAATATTACATTCCGGACTCACCCGCGTTATTACGGTTGATACCATGGCCGAAAGAAAACATCTGATGGGAGAATATTCGGATGCCTTTATTACAATGCCCGGAGGATATGGAACCCTGGACGAATTATTTGAAGTACTTAGTTGGTTTCAATTAGGTATTGCTAAAAAACCTGTGGCTATTTTAAACGTAAATGACTATTTTTACCATCTGTTACAATTTTTAGACCTTACGGTAGCTCAAGGATATTTACGGTCAGAACACCGGGAAAACATCCTTGTCGACAAAGACCCTCACATTCTGATTGAGAAAATCAGAACTTTCAATGAAATTGAAGTCGACAGTAAATGGGTAGATATGCTTATTGACGATACCCGAAAAAACCACAAAAGCTAAAACACAGCACATGATCATTATAGGAATTACAGGAACTCTGGGCTCAGGAAAAGGAACCATCGTCGAATATCTGACACAGTACAAAGGATTTAATCACTATTCGGTAAGAGAATATCTGAAATCCGAATTAAACAAACAAGGGATAAGCTCCAATCGCGATTCCTTTGTAGAACTGGCTAATTCATTGCGCCAAAAAAACGGGCCCTCTTTTATCATTGATGAGCTGTATCAGCAAGCGGAGGATGGTAATAAAAATTCCATCATTGAAAGCATTCGCACAAACGGCGAAATTGATTCTCTTAAAAACAAACCGATTCCTTTCTATCTCTTCACCGTTGATGCAGACCCCAGAATACGTTACAAACGGATTCGTCAGCGCGATTCAGAAACTGACAGAATTTCATTTGACACCTTTATCAGCAACGAAAAAAGGGAAATGAACTCGAATGACCCCAATCATCAAAGTTTGGATAAATGTATTGGAGTGGCCGATTATTCTTTTACCAATAATGGTTCCAGAGAAGAATTATTTCGCAAAGTGGAAGAAGTTCTCATTCAAATAATTGGCTCCAACGGCAATTCGCGTATCCATGAAATTGAAAAAACAGAAAATGTCCTGAAATCTATCGGCGATCCTGGTAAAGAATAACTGCTTAAAACATCTGCTATCCAGTTTGTCTGACTTAAAGACTTCCCTAAAAGCTCAGAGCAGCTGATTATTTTTAAATTTGCATCCCCAATATATCGTTTATATCATGGCAGGCTTTTCATTAAAACGCAAAAACAGGGATGTGCCAAACTCGGCAGCCCAAAAAAACATCCGCATACAGAATGTCATAATGCTTATTTACAGCATTTTAATAATTATTCTTCTGAATATCATCGGATCTTTTGTTTTTACTCGTTTCGATTTGACCGCAGAAAAACGTTATACACTATCGGACGTCACAAAAAAAATGCTCTCCCAGGTTGACGATTATGTTTATTTTAAAATATATCTCGAAGGCGATTTCCCTGCCGGATTTAAACGTCTACGCAACGAAACCCGTGAAATGCTGGACGAATTCAGAGCATATAACGAATTTATCGGTTATGAATTTATTAATCCCAATGTTTCATCCGACGAAAAAGAACGTGACAATACCTACCGCCTGCTTATCGAAAAAGGCCTTAAGCCCACCGAACTGAACGTAAAAGCCAAGGAGGGTTCTAAACAGCAAATTATTTTCCCGGGTGCAATGGTATCCTATAAAGGAAGAGAAACCAGTATGCATCTTCTGCTGGAACAACTGGGTAGTTCTTCGGAAACCGTTTTAAACAATTCGATTCAAAATCTTGAGTTTAATCTGGCTACAGCCGTCAATAAACTCATTATCAACGACAAGCCAAAAATTGCTTTCATGACAGGACATGGAGAACTTAACGATAAAGATAATTACAGTGCACGGGAAGCCCTGTCAGAGTATTATTCAGTAGAAAAAGTTCAACTGAATGGAAAAATAAACGCCCTGACCGAAAGAAATACCAGCGATTCATCACGTGTGGGTATTTATAATAAATATACGGCCATTATCATAGCTAAACCTGATTCCGCTTTTTCGGAAAAAGATAAATTCATTATCGACCAATTTCTGATGCGGGGCGGTAAAATTCTTTGGTTAGTAGATGGCGTTAATGCCGAAATGGACAGCCTTCAGAAAAAAAGCTCAACACTAGGCCTTGCCAATGAAATAAATATTGAGGACCAACTTTTTAAATATGGTGTAAGGATTAATCCTGATCTGATTCTGGACGTTACCTGCTTACCCATTGTTATGATTACCGGTCGTAATGGCGACCAACCCAAATTTGGGTATTTACCTTGGATGTTCTTTCCTCTGCTAAATCCCACTTCTAAACATCCCATCGTCAATAATTTAAATGGAATACGCACTCAATTCACCAGTTCCATCGATACTATAGGAATTAAAAACGTTAAAAAAACAATTCTGCTTTCTTCCTCACAATACAGCCGATCGGTCAGTGCTCCGGTAATTATTGATTTGGAAATGGTCAAACGCCAACCCGACGAACGACTTTTTACGCAGGCAAACATTCCAGTGGCAGTACTATTGGAAGGAAAATTTGAATCGCTGTTTAAAAACCGGGTGCCGGCAGAAATCCGAGAAGATCGGCAGATCAGTTTTGTTGAAAACAGCCGGCAGACTCAGGTTATTGTTGTATCCGACGGCGATGTCATCCGCAATCAGACACATCGTCAGAAAGGGTATCCGCTTCCCCTGGGATTTGATCAGGACACCCGCCAAAGTTTCGGCAATGGCGACTTTATATTAAATGCAATGAACTATCTGGTTGATGACTCACGACTTATCAGCATCCGATCAAGGGAATTGAAGATACGTTTATTGGATCGCAAACGGGTTGAAGCAGAAAAACTTCAATGGCAGATTTTGAATATCGGATTGCCAATTTTATTGGTGATTTTCTTTGCCTTACTATGGAATTACTTCCGTAAATGCCGGTATACCCGTTAATTTTTTGCCAGCAATAAATCAGCGATAACAAAAGCAGCAAATACCAGGCTGGCTATGCCGTTTGTGGTAAAAAATGCCAAATTAACCTTGCTTAAATCTTTGGGTTTTACCAATATGTGTTGGTAAATCAACAAAATACAAAATACTGCCGTTCCTGTCCAATACAAATAACCCGGGTTCATCATCCAGCCAGCCCAAAAGATAAAAAAAGAAGAAAAAAGATGAAAAATCCGGGAAACCATAAGAGCGTTATCTTTTCCTAACGCAGCCGGAATAGAAAACAAAGCGTTTTTTTTATCAAAAAATTCGTCCTGCAGCGCATAAATAATATCGAAACCGGAAACCCAAAATAAAACAGCGAAAGAAAACATCAGGGGGATCCACTGAAATTGACCGGTAACAGCCAAATAAGCACCGATAGGAGCCAAAGCCAGTCCAAGTCCTAAAACCATATGACTGAAAGGAGTGAATCGCTTGGTAAGGCTATATCCCATAATCACAAAAAGAGCCACTGGCGAAAGATAAAAACACAGTGGATTAATAAACCATGAGGTAAGCACAAAACCAAGAGCATTAATAATTATAAAAACTGAAACCGCCATTGGACTCAGAATGCGGGCTGGTAATTCCCGACTAGCGGTCCGGGGATTTAGTGCATCAAAGCGGCGATCGACAAGACGGTTAAATCCCATAGCTGTATTGCGGGCTAACAAAACCGCCAGAATTATTACCATCAACAATACCATATCAAAACCAGCGCCTTCGTGCTTTAGACCCAGAAAATATCCAATCAACGCAAAAGGCATCGAAAAAATGGTGTGGCTGAATTTGACCAGTGAAACGTATTTTTTTACGGATGAAAAAGTAAACATAAACGGATGAATTAATCCACAAACTTAGGATTTTTTGGTTCTTGAGAGAAAACAGAACTCCTCTAAGCAATTATGCTTCGCATATCTCATGAATCAGGGTCAACGCATCATATATTTAACACTTTCATCAGGTACTTATCGTCCCACCCAGCTTTTAGCCTTCTTCCTTTTACGCCAACCTTGAGCGTCTTCTCATTCTTGAGTAAGTTGAGTGCAATCTTATTGAGCGTGGAAAAGTTCTGTGGTGAATTGCCTGATCGTTTGCGACTTGCGTCTTCACCGAAAGCTACATCCAATATCCAATGGAGGCTGTTTTCTATTGACCAATGATATCTAATGTAGTTTTGAAAATCTTCGGCCTTTGCTTTAACGCTTGATATATAGTATCTTGTTGCCATTTCTGTGGGTTTGTCACTATTTTTAAACTCTCGCGTGCTTTCTACCTTAACAATCGTCTTGAGTTTTTTCCATTTCTGCTTGTTCTGTATGTGACTAAATTCAGTAATCATATGACAAGCTCTTGTTTCGATCCGGCCATGCCCTAAATCTACATGTGTATCAGTTTTTATGGTGTCAGAAAACCTGAACTCATCTTCAATGTCCTCATACAGTTGTTTTTGGTTTAACTTTACGGCAAGGATATAGTCTGCTTCTTTATCAACAATCTTGCTGGCAATATCTTCCTGACATCCCATGGCATCAATGGTAACAATGGTGTCCTGGAGTTCCAATATATCCAGCAGTTTTGGGATGGCCGTAATCTCATTGGACTTTTCATTGGTCTTAACCTGTCCTAAGACCATATTATTCTCACTTGCCCAGGCACTGACTAAATGTATCGGCGATTTTTTGCCATGAGACTTGGCCCCCCGGATTGTCTTGCCATCAATGGCAACAACTTGTCCTTTAACAATGCCAGCCAAAGAACTGACCCATTGGATAAAACAATCCTCAAATTGCTGGTGGTCTATGGCCGAAAACACCCTGTTAAAAGTGTCGTGAGAAGGAATTCCGTTGGGTAATTCCATAAAACCGCGTAAGAAATCCTCTTTCGCATGAGCATATTCTTCAACATTATTCCATGTTTCTGCCCCACAAATCACTGCGATAATTCCAATGAGAAGGATGTCATTTAATTTGTGAAGCTTCGTTACATCACGCCTGGGGTCATCTATTTGACCAAAAATTGATGATAATTTAGTTGTCATAAAAAGTAGTTTATAATATTGATATTCAATACAATATACAACTTTTATTTGAAATTAGGCACTGTTTTTAGGCGAAATATTTAATAAATTTACGTCAAAAGATTGAGCGAATATACATGGGAAATGATGCGTTTGCCCTGTAGAATTGTGTTCCTTTGTTGAACCCATCGAAGATATTGATTATTTGTAAAAACGCCTGTTACCGTTTCATTGGGTTTCTCTCATTTGTATATTATGTTGGCTGCGCTATATCTCGAAGCATGGTTGCTGAGCAAAGTCGAAGCATGGTTGCTGAGCAAAGTCGAAGCATCGCTCATATTCCTATTTAT
>JAUSOY010000011.1 GCA_030656615.1 Bacteroidales bacterium
CAAATTGCGTATCAAACAATCCTTGTTTCCCACTCGTTTTGTAAGACTGCTTTTTAATGCTTTTTGTGTGCTTTTTCATACACAAATATAGCTATATATATTTGAATTACAACAGTTTAATTTATAGAACTCCCCTTAAATCTTTATATCACTACATTCTATCAAAAATTGGTCTGGGCATTCGTTTTAAAATCGCAGCAACTATACCCCAACGTTTTGTAACATATGCAATTTTTCTTTTCTTTTTTATTGCTTTATAAATTTGTTGTACAGCCTTCTCTAAAGGCATTACCCAAAATAGTCCTTCTCCTTTTGCCATAACCGTATCAACAAGCCCTGGTCGGATGTCTGTTATAAAAACTTGCTTTTTAAGTTTAAATGCTTTTTGCCTTAAGCCTTCCAGATAATTTATTTGATAGGCTTTTGTTGCATTATATGATGGTGCATGTTTGCTTCCGCGAAGTCCTGCAATTGAACTTATTCCTACTAAATGCCCATGTTTTTGTTTTTCAAAATAGTTAAAAGCCCAGTCAGCAACGCAAGTAAAACCAAGTACATTCGTTTCGATGGTTCGTTTTTCTATATTAAAATCAAGATTCTCATTTATGTCACCAGTTCCTGAACTAATAATTAGCAAATCAAGTCCACCAAGTTCAAGGGTTAATTCTTCTAATTTTTCGACCACGATTTTTGACTCAGATACATCAAGACTTTTGATGAAGTATGATTCGGGATTTTCTGATTTCAATTCTTCAAGTAATTCGGTTCTTCTGCCTGTTATTCCAACAGCATAATCATTGTCGACAAGTCGTTTGGCAAGTTCTTTTCCAATTCCGGATGTTGCTCCGATTATGATTGCTTTTTTCATTATTGTTTCTTCGCTCCTGATGTCTGTTTATCGTTTGCTAAAATTACCTTAAAAGTATGTTGTGTATGTGTTTAAAATGCTGCAATTTTCTTTCTGATTTTTTCGATTACATTTGAACTAACCCAATAAATATCACTTTTCCCATTATTATCATTATACCTGCTAAAGAATATATATTTTCCATCTGGTGATAAAGAAGGACATGTTTCATTGTATTCAAGCGTGTTTATTTGATTGCCAAGTATAATGGGATCAGTCCATTGACCATCAGCCTTTTTAAATGCTATAAAAATATCCCCCCTACCATTAAATAATACAAAATCTTCGTTTGGCGATATAAAAGGATGTACACCAAACCTTAGTCCTCCTTTTTCCGTTTCTTTGTAATGGCCATCAATTAAAGATGATTTATAAATCTGAAAATTTGATAAATTAGTATAATACATGGTACCAGTTTTTGATAGAGTTGCCCAAAATACCGGTGTATTATTCACAGGTGAATCCAATAAAACAGCTGAATCCCATCCGATTGCTGATTTTTCAGAATACCATAAATAAGATGTATCATTTATATCTGATGAAAAATAAAGTTTTGTGCCATCAGTTGAATAAAATGCTTCAAATTCCCAGCTAGCATTCCCTCTCAGATTAGCAACCATAGGATTTGACCAAATTTCATCTTTTAGTTTTCTCATCACCATCAGGCCTTGTTTCTCCGATGTAAAAAACAATTCATCATTATTTGGTGAAATGGCTAAACCGTATTCATACCTGTCATGAATAGAAATTATTCCTTTTGCGAAAATTTTTGGAATTGAATCAGGTGGATTTTCAAAAATTATACTGCTATTAATTTGAGCATGTCCTAAAAAGGAGAATCCGACAAATGCTATTAAAGAATAAGTTAGATTTTTCATTATTTGTCCTTTATCCATTTTTCAATAATTTGCGTTGCTTGCATTACCGTTGATTTTCTTGTCAAGATATTTAATATGGAAAGTTATTAATTATTGTCATGCCGTTTCTACACGTATACTTGCAGTAATTTACGGTTTGTCGGTAATTACTATTCTAAACGCACCAATCCCTGAATCATTTCCGGTATCGGTTGCCGTTACTATAATTCTAAGTTCTCCTGTTCCTGTTGGCACACCTGAAAAAGTTTTTGTAAGTTCATTAAAAATCAACCATGATGGCAATGGACTGCCATCGATTTGAGTTGTCGTATATGAAAAGATAGTGCCACCATCTTCATCAAAAAAAGTATCGTCAGGAATCGAGAAACTAAACGAATCACCCACCAATGCTTTTTGACTTTTTAATTTATTTTTATTGTAAGGCGGAATATTAGTGAACTTCAAACTATCAATCAAACCATCAACACGAACCCAATACACATTAACGTCTGAATAATCAGGCTTGGTGCCCGTTGTATAAAAAAGGTATCTATTATCGGATGTAACATAAGGTCCCCACATGCCAAGCCCGAAGTTTATTTTAGAGCCCAAATTTCTTGGATTTGTCCAACTACTATCTTTTTTAGGATAACTAATACTTAAACCCCATGGCGTTGTTACTATCATAAACGATTCATCTCTGGAAACAAAAAAATCCAAATTATCCCAGGCGGTATTTAGTGGCATTCCCAGACCAATTACGGTGGTATCGGAGTTTGTAATATTAATTTTACACCAGTCAGCTACTCCAATTGTATTTTCAGGTCTCGATGAAACATAATAATTTCCATAATTTGTAACTTGCAAATAGTGTGCTGATTCGAGTTTGGAAAATACGCTCTTGGGCATACTCCACTCCGATTCCTTTTTTATAGAAAAAAATGCTTCAGCATTTCCGTTTTCAAAATACATGGTATCACCAGTAACAGATAAGGCAGGAGAGCAAAAATCGTCGAATAAAATAACTGGACCTGTCCATTGACCCTCAGTATATTTATAACTTCTGATTTTAGCAGAATTAATGGGATAATAACTTTTAATTTCTGAATAAAATACTTCCCTTCCATTGTTAGAAATGCTCATTCGTTCCGCTGCAAAAGATCCATTACTGACCTCCAATTTAAATATTTGAGGAGTAATTCCTGGAGGTGTTTGTCCAAGGTACAAACTATCGTGAGGAATTGTTTGTGATAAACCTGAAATGACCAGCACTGAAAGAATGCCTGAAAGAATCAGAGTTCTGAGAGGATATATAATCCTGAGATTTGTGATATTCACAATTAATAAGCTTTAATTATAAACAATTCATCAAAGAAATGAATACAAATCTCCGGAATAAAACAAAATATGATAAGCGGTTAAAAAATATGATAAGCGGTATTTTAGGCAATGAAACAGAATATCAAATCCGCTAATTCACGATTTAAAATGAAACGATTTTTATCAGGCTGATTGATGCGATTTATAAAAATTGGCTAAAAACCGATACCTTTGCCGGCTCATTAAAAAATAGAAATGATTTCAGTTGATGGATTAAGCGTTGAGTTTGGGGGAACCACACTTTTTAAAGATGTTTCATTTGCAATAAACGATAAGGACCGAATTGCCCTCATGGGTAAGAATGGTGCAGGAAAATCTACCTTACTGAAAATTATTGCTGGTACAAAAGCGCCTACGCGCGGTAATGTTTCTGCACCCAGAGATGCCGTTATTGCGTACTTACCACAGCATCTGCTCACGGTAGACAGCCGTACCGTTTTCGAAGAGGCTGCTCAGGCATTTGCCCAGATTTTTGATATGGAACGCGAAATTGAAGATCTGAATACTCAACTCTCTACCCGAACCGATTATGAATCGGCCGAGTACTACGAGCTGATTGATCAACTTTCGACGCTTTCTGAGAAATTCTATTCCATCGAAGGCATTAATTACGACGCCGAAGTGGAAAAGATATTATTGGGACTTGGATTTGTGCGCGAAGATTTCACCCGTCAAACGAGTGAATTTAGCGGTGGATGGCGGATGCGCCTCGAACTGGCTAAAATCCTTCTTCAAAAGCCTGACCTCATTTTACTTGATGAGCCCACCAACCATATGGATATAGAATCAATTCAATGGTTCGAGGATTTTTTGATTAATAGTGCGAAAGCGGTCATCGTCATTTCTCATGACCGGGCTTTTGTAGATAATATAACCACCCGTACCATTGAAGTTACCATGGGACGTATTTATGATTACAAGGTTAACTATTCTGAATATCTTCAACTACGAAAAGAAAGACGTGAACAGCAGCAGAAGCAATTTGATGAACAGCAAAAAATAATAGCCGATAATCAGGACTTTATCGATAGATTCAGAGGTACTTACTCAAAAACCAATCAGGTTCAATCGCGGGTGAAAATGCTGGAAAAAATGGAACTGATTGAGGTTGATGAAGAAGATAATTCAGCCCTTCGATTGCGCTTTCCGCCCTCACCCCGTTCAGGAAGCTATCCGGTAATCCTCGAAGGTGTTACGAAACGATATGGCAATCATACGGTGTTTGCCAATGCAAGCATGAGTATCGAAAGAGGAGAGCGTGTAGCTTTTGTTGGAAAGAATGGAGAAGGCAAATCTACCTTGGTTAAATGTCTGATGAATGAAACTGAATGTGAAGGCACTCTTACCCTGGGACATAATACAATGATTGGCTATTTTGCCCAAAACGAAGCCTCATTATTGAATGAAGAAGTCACCGTATTTCAAACGATTGACGATGTAGCCAAAGGCGATATCCGTACGAAAATTAAAGATATTTTAGGCGCTTTTATGTTCGGAGGCGATAGCTGGAATAAAAAAGTGAAGGTACTTTCCGGTGGCGAACGCACCCGACTGGCCATGATAAAATTGCTTCTCGAACCGGTAAACCTTCTGATTCTGGATGAGCCCACCAATCATCTGGATATGAAAACGAAAGATATCCTGAAGGCTGCATTACAAGATTATGATGGTACACTCATCCTTGTTTCACATGATCGTGACTTTTTAGACGGCTTGGTGAATAAGGTTTTTGAATTTGGCAATAAGCGTGTTCGTGAGCATCTGTATGATATCAATGGCTTTTTGGCAAAGAAAAAGCTTGAAAATCTCAGAGAATTGGAAAGAACAATAAAAAAATGAGCGCCTCAAAGAAGCGCCCATCAAGTATTTCCCCAAAAAATGCAAAGGGTATTATAGGTTTTATAATTCCAATGAATTAATTAAAGCATCGTCAGCAATATTGGGTAATGTGACCTTTAGTGAGGGCTCTGTAACCATAGCCTGATTTATAGCCCACACGGCCTCCGGATTTCGTGCCCATGAACGTCGTGCAATTCCATTATTCACATCCCAGAAAAGCATGGATTTCAAGCGGCGTGAAGCATCTTCACTGCCATCCAGCACCATTCCGAAACCACCATTAATTACTTCTCCCCAACCTACGCCACCACCATTGTGGATGGAAACCCAGGTAGCTCCGCGGAATGAATCACCAATAACATTTTGTATGGCCATATCGGCTGTAAAAGAGGAACCATCATAGATATTGGAGGTTTCGCGGAAAGGCGAATCGGTTCCTGATACATCATGGTGATCGCGGCCAAGAACTACAGGGCCTGAAATACGACCCGTGGCAACTGCTTTGTTAAATGCTTCAGCAATACGAATTCTTCCGGCAGCATCCGCATACAATATCCGGGCCTGAGAGCCCACAACCATTTTATTTGTTTTCGCAGCCCGAATCCAACGGAGGTTGTCTTCAATCTGTTGCTTAATTTCTGGGGGCGCCACTGCAGCCATTTCTTCCAATACTTCAGCAGCTATCAAATCGGTAGTATCCAAATCATCTGTTTTTGAAGATGCACAAACCCAGCGAAAAGGACCAAAACCAAAATCGAAGCACTTGGGACCCATAATATCCTGTACATACGACGGATACCGGAAGCCTCCATCCGTATTCATAACATCGGCACCTGCCCTGGACGATTCCAGCAGGAATGCATTTCCGTAATCGAAAAAATACATTCCCAAAGCAGTCATTTTATTGATAGCCTCCACATGACGGCGAAGGGTTTCCTGAACCTTTTCTTTAAAAATTCCGGGCTGTGCGGCCATCATTTCGACCGATTCATCAAAGCTTAAACCAGCAGGATAATAACCACCGGCCCAGGGATTATGAAGGGAGGTCTGATCAGAGCCCATATCCACATACACTTTTCTATCGGCCAAACGTTCCCATAAATCAACAATATTTCCAAGGTAAGCTATGGACCTGACTTGTTTCAACTCCTGATATTTCAAGGCCTGATCGATGGCTTCATCCACATCTTCTATCACCTCATCCACCCAGTTTTGTTCATGACGCTTATAGGCAGCTTTGGGATTAATTTCGGCCGTGATACTTACAACCCCGGCAATATTTCCCGCCTTAGGTTGTGCACCCGACATTCCTCCAAGACCGCTGGTAACAAACAAGCGCATACGGGTTCCATCATCCTTAATCATCCTGCCAGCATTAAGAACTGTAATGGTTGTTCCATGAACAATTCCCTGCGGACCGATATACATAAATGAACCCGCTGTCATTTGACCGTATTGTGAAACGCCGAGGGCATTAAATTTCTCCCAGTGATCGGGTAAAGAATAATTGGGAATTACCATTCCATTCGTAACAACCACACGGGGTGCATCTTTGTGGGAAGGAAAAAGTCCCATGGGGTGTCCCGAATACATAACAAGCGTCTGCTCATCAGTCATCTCTGCCAGATACTTCATAGTAATCAGGTACTGAGCCCAATTCTGAAAAACAGCACCATTACCGCCATAGGTAATCAATTCTCTGGGATGCTGAGCCACTGAATCATCCAGATTATTACTCAGCATCAGCATAATGGCGGCTGCCTGATGGCAACGATGAGGAAACTCGTCGATGCTGCGCGCATAAATCTTATAGGTCGGCTGAAAACGGTACATATATATCCGGCCATATTCCTTCAATTCCTTTGCAAATTCAGGAGCTAGAACGGCGTGATGTTCTGTTTTGAAATAGCGAAGTGCGTTACGGATAGCCAGTTGTTTTTCGCTGGCACTGAGAATTTCTTTCCGTTTGGGAGCATGGCTAACATTGGTATCCCATTCAGGAACAGCAGGTAAAACATCAGGAATGCCCTGCAATATCTGTTTTTGAAAATCGTTCAATGACATAAAATTGATTTATAGTTGCGGCTATGGATAGGCTGCAAAATTACGAAAACGGAAAGGAAGGGAAAACTAAATCTTTTCGACCTTATTTTTCATGACCTGGAAAAGCAATTCGCGGGCTCTGAAAAGCTGAGCTTTTACAGTACCCAGTGGCAAATTAAGTTCATTGGCAATTTCTTCATACGATAGCTCATTAAAGTAACGCAATTCGACCAATGTACGGTAATGGGGCTTGAGTTTTTCTACAACCGATCGCAAAGTCCGGTATTTCTGCTTTAATATCAAACTTTCTTCCGGATCCAAACTATCAGCGGGAATATTTTGGGCGATTTCGTCGTTAAAATCTTCGCCACCCATGTTTTGGTTGATTGAAAAAGGGGCTTTTTTCTTTTTCCGCATAAAATCAATGGCATTGTTGGCGGCAATCTTAAAAAGCCACGTACTGAAAGCGTAGTTTGGTGAATATTGTTTCAGGTTTTTAAAAGCCTTACCAAAGGCTTCAATCGTAAGATCCTCCGCATCAGTCGGATCATTGGTCATCTTCAGAAGTAGAAAATAAAGCGAATCTCTGTAATTATTCAATAACTCGGCATATGCCTTCTGATCATTATCGTTCAGTGCGGCTTGTACGAGTGTATAATCCCGATTCCCTTTTTCTGTAAGATGTGATATTATCTCCATTTATTTTCTTTTCCAAACAGGTTCGCCAGGCTAATAGTGGGATAAATAAATAAGAAAACAATCTCTAACAAAGGCGAAAATAATAATAAATTTCGCTCTTTCAACTTCAACATAGATTTTTTAAATATAAATAGATAAATAAAGAATTTAATTCCAAAAAAAATGACCAAAGGCTGCCAGGGATATTTAAGCACCAATAACAAGGTAAATAAACCATAAAAAGTATATTGAAAAAAAACATAGGCACCCAAAAGCAGTTGATGTTTAAACTTATAGTATCCGGAGGTTGTTAAATGACGTCTTTTCTGCCGGAACCACTCTTCAAACGATTTCTTTGGTTCTGAATATGTAAAACTTTGTGGCGCAATCATTACCGCTGTATTTTTTGAGTTTGCAACCTTATTGATAAACAAATCATCATCGCCCGAGGCAATGCCATAATGAGAAATAAAACCTTTATTACTATAAAACAAGCTCTTTCGATATGAAAGATTCCGTCCCACACCCATATACGGTATCCCTGCTCTTGCCATCGACAAATACATCATCGCAGAAACTACAGTTTCGTACCGGATAATCTTATTAAGAAAACCAGTGACTGTTTTGTATGCACCGTACGCCAAAACCACAGATGTATCTTTATTTTGGTATGCCGATGTCATTTCACGAATCCACTGATCAGAAGCCGGGATACAATCAGCATCGGTGAGTAGTAAAATGTCGTGCGAAGCCGACTTTATTCCAATAGATAATGGGAATTTTTTTCCCTTAAAAAAATTAATCTCCTTCTCAATATTAACCACCTTCAGATTCTCATGCTGGTCGCTTAATACCTTAAGCAGGAAATACGTATCGTCCTGTGAGGCATCATTCACCACCACAATCTCAAATTGTGGGTAATCCTGTGATAAAAATAATGGTAAGTTATCCTGAAGATTTTGATACTCATTACGGGCACATATTACAACAGAAACCGGCTCATTGTGTAATGGACTTTCAGACATTCTATAAAAAGCAAGACGACTAAACAAACCAAAATAATAGAGCATAAGCACTGCAACGGAAACCATATATCCGATAAACAGCTGGAAATATAGGTTTTCAGGCGAAAACCAGTTTTGAATCATACCAATAAAATTATACAACAAATATATCCCATTCCTTTTGCCCTAAAACATCGAATCATGCAGTTTTATCATTTTTTTATCAACGATACATTGTCGCTGCTTCATTAAAAAGTATTCATATGCAAGGAATCATTAACTTTGCCGCTCTTTTACAAAAATCGGATTTTTATATCTATCTGATTAAAAATCACACGACTAAACAAATTATGAAATTCAGTATTCATCATACCGATAGTGCGTCCAGTGCCCGAAGTGGGCTTTTAGAAACCGATCACGGACAGATATCCACCCCTATTTTTATGCCTGTAGGAACCGCAGGTGCTGTTAAAGCCGTGCATATCAGAGATGTAAAGGAAGATACTGATGCCAGGATTATCCTCGGAAACACCTATCATCTCTATCTGCGGCCCGGGCTGGATGTTTTAAAACAAGCCGGCGGACTTCATAAATTCAATGGATGGGACAGGCCAATATTGACCGATAGTGGTGGTTATCAAGTATATTCGCTTGCCGCATCCCGCAAGCTTAAAGAAGAAGGAGCTGTTTTTCAATCGCATATCGACGGTTCAAAACATATGTTCTCGCCAGAATATGTCATGGATATTCAGCGAATTATTGGCGCCGATATTATGATGGCATTTGACGAATGCACGCCCTACCCCTGCCCTAAAGATTATGCTCATAAAAGCATGGACATGACCCACCGTTGGCTCGACCGTTGTATTACACAATTCAATAATACGGAGGGTATTTACGGACATTCCCAAAGCCTTTTTCCTATTGTACAGGGCAGCACCTACCCTGATTTACGGAAAATTTCCGCTGAATACATTGCCTCCAAAGGAGCTGAAGGCAATGCAATCGGTGGCTTATCAGTGGGCGAGCCAGCCGAAATGATGTACGAAATGACCGAGCTGGTTTGCAAGATACTGCCATATGATAAACCACGTTATTTGATGGGCGTCGGAACACCATCCAATATTCTGGAAAGCATTGCATTAGGTGTGGATATGTTTGATTGTGTGATGCCTACGCGCAATGGCCGCAACGGACAACTTTTTACCAGCCAAGGTATCATTAACATCCGAAATGAAAAATGGAAAAAAGACTTCTCACCCATCGATGAAGAAGGATTATCCTTTGTTGATTCCTTGCATTCGAAAGCATATTTACGTCACTTGTTTATTGCAAACGAATATCTGGCACCCATGATAGCCAGCCTTCACAATCTTAAGTTTTATCTTTGGCTTGTGGATGAAGCAAGAAAGCACATCATCCAGGGAGACTTCACAAACTGGAAAAACATCATGCTGCCACGTTTGTCGGCACGCCTATAATTCAACTGTAAATACTATTTTTGTAGCCAAAGCATACCTATGCTAAAAAATATCGACAAACTCAGAAGACTCACGGGTCTGACCATCATCGATCTGTATATTATCCGCAAATTTCTGGGTACTTTTTTCTATTCTATTGCACTGCTAATATCGGTCGTTATTATTTTTGATATTTCCGAAAAAATTGACGATTTCATCGACAAACAAGCACCCTTGTCGGCCATTATTTTTGATTATTACCTTAACTTCATCCCCTTCTTCATCAATCTGTTTTCTGCCCTTTTTACCTTTATTTCCGTCGTATTTTTTACATCGCGTCTGGCAGCACGGACCGAAATTATAGCCATACTGAGCAGTGGCATCAGTTTTCGGAGACTGCTAAGGCCATACATCATTGCTGCATCATTTTTAGTAATTCTGACAATTTATCTGGCCAATTTTTTAATTCCTGTATTAAATATCGACCTGCGAGAATTTGAAAAGAAATATATTAAAAATCCGATTAAAACCAGAGATATTGATATTCATATGCAAATTAGTCCTGGCACATTTATGTATGTCGAAAGTTGGGATAATTCAAAAAATCAAGGAACACGATTCAGTCTGGAGCAATTTGAAAGGGGACGGATGATTTCAAAAATTACCAGCGACCGAATTACCTGGGATACAGCCTCCAGTCATTGGCAAATTCATGATTATATTTTGCGTACCATCGATTCGATGAATTATCAGACTCTTACGCGCGGCAAAATTCTGGATACCGCCATGACCATGAATCCTGCAGAATTTGTTATCGATGTTGAAGATATCAAAACAATGAATTACAGTCAGTTAAGAAATTTTATTGATCGTGAGACTTTAAAAGGCAGCAAAAATATTAAGGTTTACGAAGTAGAAAAATACAAACGCATCGCTTTTCCTGTTTCAGCCCTCATTTTAACGATTATCGGAGTGGCATTGTCGAGCAGAAAAATCCGTGGTGGAATCGGTATGCATCTGGGTTTGGGAATTGCCCTGACATTCTCATACATTCTCTTTATGCAGATTTCATCGCAATTTGCTATTTACGGTTCATTACAACCCATGGCGGCCGTATGGATGCCTAACCTATTCTTCGGAATAATCGCGGTTTGGTTGCTAAAAATAGCACCAAAATAAAAAAGCTGCAAAATCCATTTTGGATATGCAGCCTTTTTAAATCATTAAAACGCCTAGAATATTATACTGATTTTCCGCACCTGACCTGCCATAGGATTACCAGTTGTTATTACCGTTGCGGTAATATCATCCCTTACGCCCTGCGCTGCACCGGGAATATACATCGAACAGGTAGCTGAGGCGTCGAGGGTAAATGTCTGTTCTTTTGTATATCCATCCGTCCCTATCATGTAGAGGGTAATTTGATCCACTCCAGCAATAAAATTCTCTGCCTTTGCGGTAATGGTATACCCTTGTTGAGGATCCGGATCGGCCGGACTGGTATACAATTGACTAATCACACAATAATCGTCGTAGAAAAAATTTGCTTCAGGAAACGTCCCCATCGAAGGTTTGGCATTTACGCTTACCGTTTTGCTGGGTAAACTCGCATGTTGGGCGGTGATGCTTACCTTGACTTGCTCGGCTGAGTAACTGTCTTTAATATAGCTGCCGATGCGACGGCCAGTATTTGCCCTGCATAGCCACACGTATGCTGTGAGGATGGCTTCGCACTTAATAATGGCTATTGGATTAACCATTCTCAAGCAAATCTGATGTTTGGCCAGTCCGAGAGGAATAGCACCCAGACAGACATTGTTCATCAATTCAAGAGCCTTATCGCCATAGCCTGCTGGAGGAGTCGGCGGTCCTGGGGATGTAGGTAAAATGTAATGGAATTCTCCGATTTGTTCTCCGGGTTCCACGGCAACAACGGATATACTCTTATCAGAAGCTTCCGCTATCGCAGAGACGCTCAATCCGGAAACTCCTGAGCCCGAAACATTATATTGGGCATAAATATTTCCGGCACCCGATGTTGCATGGAGATTAAATGCTGATTTCTGCTGTGGTCTCTGATTCCAATCCAAGAAAGGAGTGACAGGGGCTGTTTCCTGCCTTTTTGAAAAAACAGTATTAGCTGATGATTCTCCACAATTACATCCTTTTGATTTGGTAGGTTTCAATGGATTAAAGGACGTTTGAAAAGCACCCTGATTGTCGGGAAGATTAAATACAATAACAACACTGGTATCGGATATATAATTCAGTCCCATCATACCTCCACTGGGGCTGCTGAGTGAAGAAACCCTTCCCTGCGCGTCAAATTGAATTAAGGTCTGATTTAATGGACTCAAATCCGGAGCATCCACCAAAGCCTGAGTAATGCTTGTAGGCATCCCGTTAACGGATTTCGAACCCAAATAGGTCACTTTTCGGCCGGCACTATCGAGTGTCAGAATCTTAGGATCTCCAAAATTGGAGTAGTAGGTTTCGGTAAAGCCCTTTTCTTCTGGTGGAGGGTCTACTTTGTCTTTGCTGCATCCGGAGTATGACAGAGCTATGGCAATGCTCACAAATGCTAGCGGCAATAGAGGTTTGTACCATTTCATAACTTTAATTTTTAATTACTGCCTAAATATAGTAATAATCAGAACCATTTGTACAGAATAGGTAAAATTGTTTTCTTTTTGTTCAACCAAAATCACATTTGAATTTGATTGTTTTTTGATTTCATATCTTGGAAAAACGGCCAATCATAATTACTAATTTCTTCATAGGACTAGAAACTCTATAAGGCAGCAAAATTTCTAAGGTTAACAAAATTGAAAAATACAAGCGCAATAATTCTCCTGTTTCAGCTCTTATTCTGACAATATTCGATGTGGCTTTGTCAAACGAAAAAATTCGTGATGGGATTGGTACGTACCCGGATTTAAAAATTGCCCTCACGCTCTCTTATATTCTATTTATTCGAAGTTCATCACTATATGTCACAATCACCTGTAATTTGTAACGTTTTACATATACTGTAACCTTCTATGAAGTCTGTAGTCCAAAGTGCCCTGATAAACCAAATCCGAATCCTTACAAGTCATTTAATCAAAAAAACTGCAGCTGACGATGATTGCCCTATCGGCAATTTTGTACAAAAAAATAAAATAATTACCATTCAAAAATAATTAATCATGAAGCGTCTTCTTAGAAATCAGTATTTTTTAAGTTATTCAATATTATATATAATTATCCTGGCTCTAATGGCGTTTTTGGAACATTTTCCGGTGAGTCAGCCCATAGCCGTCCTTCTGATAGTTGGTGTATTATTTTCCTTAATCGCCTATAAAGTATCAAAATCGTCTGTTACATTATCATTTAGCAGACCGGTACAAAAACTTGAATGGCTGGTTATCACTTCATTACTAGTTTATATAACCTATACGCTGACCTGTGGTATCGTACAAATAAAATCCTTATTTTCTCCACTATTCAATGAAAATGAACAAATCCGGGAAATAATTACCCTTAGTTATAAATTGCTGCTATTTGTTATCATACCCTTCTTCGTCTACAAGTTCGCCTACCAATTCCATTTGAAAGATTTCGGTTTACACGTAAAAGTAAAAGAGTTCTTCACTAAGAAGAATGCAGTTATTCTGATTGTTATGTTTCTGGTACTATTTGTTTTTCAGTTTTTTCTTGGAAATGGAGCAAAACCTATACGTGAGGGATTGATATCAAACAAACAACTGATGATTGGTTTGCCACTCTTATATATTTGGTTGCTTTTTGAGGTCGGATTGGTAGAAGAATTTTTCTTCAGATCATTGGTACAATCCCGTTTGGCTGTATTGACTCAATCGGAGTTAGGTGGAATATTTTTAAGCGGTATTTTATTCGGTCTGGCTCACGCCCCAGGCATTTACATGCGGGGAGGAGGCACTTTAGACAATTTGGGACCAAACCCTTCTCTTATTATGTCTGTTGGATATAGTATTCTGGTTTTATCGGTGGCCGGGTTTTTCCTGTCGATAATCTGGAGCAAAACCAGAAATTTGTGGCTGGTCATGGCCATACATGCTTTTATTGATTTGCTACCCGGAATTCATGAATTCGTTAACACATGGAAAATTTATTAATACAAAAATTCAAAATTATCGAACTTCATATTTAGCCTAAACAAGCTGGCAGGTAAAAATTATTAATAAACCTAAACTATACTTATCCTTACCTTTGCCCAAACGTTTTCTAAAAGTGATTGACCGTATGAGCATGTTTATTTTTGTTTTTTTCATTCTCCTGGTATCCCTCTTTGCCTTGCTCCCCTTTTGGTTTATCTATTTGCTATCCGATCTTTTCTACTTACTGTTTTTCTATATTATCCGCTATCGCCGCAAGGTCATGCATGATAATCTGCTAAAGTGTTTCCCTAAGAAAACAAAGGATGAGATTCTGATTTTAGAGAAAAAAACATATAAAAATCTCATCGATATCCTCATCGAAGGCATTAAAGGTTTCAGTATGCGTCCTGCGCAAATCAATAAAAGACATAAGGTTCTGAATCCTGAATTTATAAAAAGCTATCCCAATCAGGCCATCATCGCTTGCACAGCACATTATGCCAACTGGGAATGGGGCACTTTTTCGGCCAGCCTTCAAACCAATTTGAAAGTCTTTGGATTTTATAAACCCTTGAGCAATAAATACATCGATCGGTTTTTACGCTGGTCGAGGGCACGTTATGGTACCGAGCTGGTTTCGATCGGATTAACTACTCGTACATTCGATTCGAACAAGGATAAATCCGTGGCCATCATCATGGCAGCCGACCAAAGTCCAACCCGGCCGGAAAAATCATATTGGATAAATTTCATGGGGCAGGATACTGCCTTTTTACACGGCCCTGAAAAACATGCGCGGCGCTGCGGATTGGTTGTTATGTACGCAGCCGTTCGCAGAGTAAAACGGGGATATTATACCATTGAACTTTCTTTATTAACTAACGATATCCATTCATTACCTGATGGTGAACTCACTCGTTTGTATGCGGAAAAAGTAGAATCCGAAATCAACAACAATCCTTCAGACTGGCTCTGGTCGCACCGCAGGTGGAAGCATAAGCGGGAAATAGGCGTTTGATACGGGTTACGAGTTGCGGGTTGCTTTTTAATTGATGCACATCAGGAATTATAATCGTTCGTACATTAGTACACTGAATTTGTTAATTGAAAATAAAAACTAAACCATATGGCTACTGATCAAAGTTTTGTTGATTTCGTTATAGACCAGATTGAAAATGAAGGTGAAATCACCAGCAGAAAAATGTTTGGAGAATACGGTATCTTTTCGGGTAAAAAAATCTTCGGATTAATATGCGATAATAAATTGTTTATAAAGCCCACCGAATCAGGCAGGGCATTCATTAAGGATGTTGTAGAGGCACCACCCTACCCCGGTGCTAAAAACAGTTTTTTGATTGAAGACAAGCTGGACGACCGGGTGTGGTTAAGCGAACTGGTTCGCATTACATTAAACGAACTTCCGGAGCCTAAGCCCAAAAAGCCAAAATCAAAAAAAAATAAGAATTAATCGTACAATCAGCTGGTAATTGCGTTTTAACGGTAATTCAATCCTATAAAACTTCCGGGCAATTTTATCCTTTAGCTTACTTGCAATGTGATACAGAAGCAATAATAAGCTGTATTACAAATACATAGCTTCTATACGCATAGCGTACGCCACTGCAATAACATCCCGCCTAAGCTTCAGTGTTGGGGTCATTTCACCTTGTTCAATGGAAAATGGAGTCAAGATGAGGTGATATTTTACAATTCGTTCATATGGATTTAAACTTTGTTGAACGATGTCTAATTTCTGATCGATCAGCTTTTTTATCTCCGGATGATCCATGAGGATGGAGATTTCGTCATTCAGGCCAAGTTTGTGAGCATATTTCATCAGCAATTCCTTTGCCGGGACAATCAAAGCGGTGATGTATTTTCTGTTATCACCAAAAACCATCACCTGTTCAAAGAGAGGCTCGGCACTCAATGCTGTTTCAACTTTTTGAGGTGCGACATAAAGCCCACCACTGGTTTTAAAAAGTTCCTTAATGCGGCCGGTCATCATGAGTTTTTCTGATTTTAGCATATGGCCTCTGTCTCCGGTATAAAACCAACCATCGTCAAAACATGCATTTGTGGCTATTTCTTTCTTATAATAACCACTGAACAGGCTTTTAGAGCGTATCAAAATTTCATCATCGGGGCCAAATTTTATTTCCACGCCTGGCATGGGAGTTCCTACGGTATCCAGGTCAAAATCATCGTGTTTACAACAACTAACCGTGGCAGTTGTTTCTGTAAGACCGTATCCATAGTTGATAAAGATTCCCATTGCATGGAAGAATTTCAGAATATCCGGTGAAATAGCTGCTCCGGCACAAGGCATAAAACGAATATTTCCTCCAAAAATCATTCGTATTTTTTTTCGTACCAAGACATCGGCAATTTTGATTTTTAATCGCAAAACAATCGGAATGCCCTGATTTGACTGATGATAAGGAATTTGCTTCATTCCCGTTGATTCTGCCCAATCGAAAATTTTCCTTTTAATCAAAGGCCATCGTTTGTATTCCGTCCGAATTCCCTGCCATGTTTTTTCAAAAAAACGTGGTACCACACACATAACTGTTGGCCTGACTTCCGGTAAAACATCAATGACTTCTTTTGGATTATCGAGATACACATTGAGTACCGACTTATGAATCATATAAAACGTCCAGGCTCTTTCAAAAACATGACACAGGGGCAGAAAACATAAAGAGATATCCGATTTACTGACTTCCAGTCGCTCATCATGAATTCGGATGGTATTGAGTAACTGACGATGCTCAAGCATTACACCTTTGGGTTCACCGGTCGTTCCGGAAGTATAGATTATCGTGGCCAGGTCTTCTTCCGAGGCAGATTCCAATCGTTCGGATAATTCAGAAAGCAAATCAGCATTCGCTTCGCCAGCGATAAATTCAGAAAACGACAGTATGCCCTGATTCTGAAATTGGACAGGAATGTCATCATAACAAATTATTTTTTCGAGATGGGGACATCGTTTAGCCACCTCTACTACCCTATTAAGAATTTCACCACCAGCCGAAAAGAGTACTTTCATTTCGGTTTCCTGTAAAATATACTCCACCTGAGCTTCTGCTGAATTTGGATAAAGAGGAACAACAACTGCTCCAATACTCAGAATAGCCAAATCGGTGATGGTCCATTCGGGACGGTTATGGCTGATAATTCCAATGCAGTCTTTTTTACTAATTCCGGCCTTTATCAACCCGATTGAAATAGCATCCATCTGACTCAGTGCTTCGTTCCAATGGATGGTTTTCCAGTTGTTTTCGGGTTTTTGACGATATTTAAAGACTGCGTCATTACCGTTTTCAGAAGCTCTTTGTCTGAAAAGCCTTGCGAGGTGGGTAGGATAATTCATCATACAGCAAAAGTAAAAGCATATGGGGGTTTTTCAATAGAACCCATATACAATTAGATGTTTACAATAAAATACGTCTAAAAATTCAGACGAAATGTCTGACTCCTGAAATTTTTTTTTGGGGTTTTTGCCTGTTCTTCGCTTTCAAAAAGGCCATAAACCGCCGATCCACTTCCACTCATTGCCGCATAAACAGCCCCTGCCTTATATAATTCCTGTTTGACTTCCGCAATCGCTGGATGCAGCCTAAAAACCTGATGTTCAAAAATATTTTCAATCGTACCGGCCCATTGACTGATGGGTAATTCGGAAAACTTTTGCAATTCAAAATTTGCGGTTTGTGGTTTAAGATTATGAAAAGCCTCTGCCGTACTTACATGAATCTCAGGATATACCATGGTGATAAAAAGATTGCCAAGATTCAACAAAATCCTTTCCATGATTTCGCCCCTACCTGTTGCAAAAACGGGCCTATTCTCAATAAAAAACGGACAATCGCTGCCTAATTTTATGGCATATTCCTTTAATTGGATTTTGGAAAGCGACAGTTGAAACATTTCATTCAATAGCAACAGCATAAACGAAGCATCCGATGAACCTCCACCCAAACCAGCACCCATGGGGATATTTTTCAATAGATGAATTTCAACAGGTGTGATATCAAAATCATTTTGTATAAGTCTCCAGGCTTTAATACATAAATTGGCATCCTGATTACCCGGAATTGGAATTCCATAGGAATGAAAACTCAATTTTTCAGAAGGCAGCACTTCCAAAACGTCTTTCAGCGGAATCGGATAAAAAACCGTTTCGAGATTATGGTAATTATCCGGCCGTTTTGAGGTTACGTATAATCCCAGATTGATTTTTGCGTTTGGAAATACTATCATCTCATTGATTCTTTCGCAAAAATAGAAAATTAATCCTTGTCTGAAACATAGGTAATCAGGGCTAAATCGATAATCTTGCGTTCGATATAAATATACATGCAGAACCTCCTTCTTCATGTATTTATTTCAGAAAGTATAGAAAACTTTGTGGAAGGCGGCAAAGCACGGGTAATTGTAGAACTAAAAGCCGACGGAAATCTCCAATCGGCTTTTTATCTATCGATGTCAGATCAGGAATTATCGTGTTACGACAATAATATTACACACGAAAAACCTAAGCGGCAAAGTACTTCCTTTTAAAATACAAAGAAACGTTCACCAGTCCTATTAACACCGGAACTTCTACCAATGGGCCAATAACAGCGGCAAAGGCCACACCCGATTGTATTCCGAAAACCGAAATAGCCACGGCAATGGCCAGCTCAAAGTTATTACTGGCTGCTGTAAATGATATCGTTGCTGTTTTAGAATAGTCAGCACCCGATTTTTTACCCATCCAGAACGAAACCAGAAACATCACGATAAAATATATTAATAAAGGAAGAGCAATCCTCAAAACGTCCATGGGCAAGCGGATTATATAACTTCCCTTATACGAAAACATTACAATGATGGTAAAAAGAAGAGCAAAAAGTGTTATTGGGCTGATGCGGGGAACAAAAACGCTATGATACCATTCTTTTCCTTTTAAACTTACCAGCACATACCGCGTCAGAAAACCCATTATAAATGGAATTCCCAGATAAATAAACACACTTTTGGCGATACTACTCATGGTTATGCCAAGAACAGCTTCTGTAACTGGCAATCCGAACCATGCAGGAATAATGGCGATAAAAATCCATGCATAAACGGCAAAAAACAGCACCTGAAAAATGCTGTTGAAGGCAACCAAACCAGCAGCATATTCTGAATTTCCTTTTGCCAGTTCATTCCAAACAATCACCATGGCAATGCATCTTGCCAATCCGATAAGAATCAATCCATACATATATTCCGGATATTGATTCAGAAAAATTATGGCCAAAAAAAACATGAGTACCGGGCCAATCAGCCAATTTTGAATGAGTGAAAGACCAAGAATTTTATAATTTCTGAAAACCTGTGGCAATTCTTCGTATTTCACTTTTGCCAAAGGAGGATACATCATAAGAATCAATCCAATAGCCAATGGAATATTGGTTGATTCGTATTCAAACATTTGCCAGAAATCACCGATTCCCTCATAAAAATAGCCTAGCAAAACGCCTAAGAGCATGGCGGCAAATATCCAAAGGGTAAGATACCGATCGAGAAAGCCCAAACGTTGTCGGTGAATACACTCTTGTTGATTATTTTTTTCCATGAGCTTACATTTTACTTCCGGAAACCGTTATTGAAAATATTCCACTCTCTGATTTTTTATAGGTTTCAAAACCTTGTTTATCAAGATATTTATGAAGAAGTTCATCGGGTAAACTCACCTGTTTTTCTTTATGAATTTTCACATTTTTAAAACCAGCTTTCTCAATAATTGCCAAGTAATCATTCTTTTGCAATGCACCCGAAACGCAACCGGCATAGAGGACAGCATCCTGACGAAGGGCTTCGGGAAGTTGTCCAATCAAAACTACATCGCTAACACAAAAATGTCCATCATTTTTCAAAACGCGCATCATTTCTGCAAAGGCTCTCTCTTTGGAAGGGACAAGATTAAGAACGCAATTGCTGATGATTACATCGGCTATGGCATCCGGAAGTGGCATATTATCGATATCACCAGCCACAAACTCCACATTTTTAAGACCCAGTTTTTTTACATTTTTTCGGGCTTTTACCAGCATTTCATCCGAAAAATCCAAACCGATGACTCTTCCCTTTTCGCCAGTTTCTGCTCTGGCAACGAAACAATCGTTTCCGGCACCCGAACCTAAATCCAGGACAGTATCACCAGCTTTAATACCAGCAAATTCAGTTGGAATTCCACATCCCAGTCCCATATCGGCATCCGGATTATACCCTTTAAGTTGATCATAACTTTCAGAAAAAATACTATAATCCACATCAGCCGGCGATTCGCAGCAGCATCCACCGGCAGAAGCAATGGCAGAATATTTTTCAAGAACAATGGCCTTAAGCCGGGCCTCTTCCAATGGCGATTTAAGTTTTTTATCAAAAAAGGCGGCAAAATCATGCTGAATTTCATCCCGTACCCTGCGGAAAACAGACAATATTTCCTCGCCAGAACCCGTAGCATCTGCCGGATCATCAAAACCAATATGCAGCCTGTTTTTTACTTTTCCGGAAAATACCGGACAATTTTCCTGTGCACCTCCGCAAACCGTTATCACATAATCCAAATCCACGGAAGCAAACATATCTGCCGACTTCGGATAGCCAAGCGAAATATCAATTCCGGCTTCTTTCATCACCTGAATGGCGATTGGATGAACGATAGAAGATGGATGCGTTCCTGCACTCCAGACCTGAAGCGCAGGGTGCATTTGCTTTAAAAACCCCTCTGCCATTTGCGAACGGCAGGAATTACCAGTACACAATATTAAAACTTTCATTTTTATTGAATTTTACAATGAATTAATTTTCACACGAATGACATGAACAAGCCGTTGGGTTCGTCGATTTTTGCCATGCTTCCCGTCCTTCCTTAAATGAAAACCAGATTATGCCTAAGGTTCCGGCAATATCTATCCAGGGAATTGCCCATAGTTCATACAATAAAGAAGATAAAAGCAACACAATCGACATATACACACATACCAGATTACAGTTTGCATCGGCCCTTATCGCGTCTGAATTGAGTTTTTTGCCAATGCTTTTCTTTGCTTTGATTAAAAAAATCATTGAGGCGATGCTAATTAACGAAATAATCAGTCCGGGCAAAGTACTTTCTGGTTGAGTCTTATTCACAATGCTGTTGCCTATACCTACGGCAAGTAAAAGACACAAAATAAAAAAACAAATGGAAGTTATCCTCAGAGTTGTTTTTTCAAAAATTGAAGGTGAAGAGTCAGTGTTACGGCGGATTCGGTAAATCATCCACAGTACACCGGAAGCCGAAATGGTTTCAATGAAGCTATCGGCACCAAAACCTGCAAGGGTTAGTGAATCTTCTCTGATGCCAAAATATATGGAAATAATACCCTCCGCTAAATTGAAGAGTATGGTGAAAACTGCCAACCAGATGGCATAGGTGTATAATCTTTGATTATTTTTCATGATCTTCAATTATTGATCGTTAACACATCGTTCAAAATTATATTTTACTTC
Source organism: Bacteroidales bacterium (assembly GCA_030656615.1). Lineage (GTDB taxonomy): Bacteria > Bacteroidota > Bacteroidia > Bacteroidales > TTA-H9 > JAUSOY01. The sequence continues at coordinate 21,817 of JAUSOY010000011.1, forward strand.
TTTTTAAATCTGGGTCTTAGCTGACACATACATGAACCCGAAAGTTTTTCAGAAATATCGGTGATGACCGGCAAACCACCACGCTCCCATTCGATGAAACCGCCAGCCAAAATATACACTTCTTTGAAGCCGTACTCAAGAAGTGCGTTTGCAGTTCTTCGACTATGTACTCCGGCTGAATCACATAAAACAAAGATTCCGTCTCTGGAAATTTCCTGCCACCGCGATGGTATTTCATAATACGGAATGTTGATCGCATCTGATACCTGCAACTTTTTAAATGCAAACTCCCATTCCGGCCGGATATCAATTAGCCTTGCTCCCTGCTTAAATAAAACAAGAGCTTCTGAGTGTAATATCACCTGGATGCCATTTTCGGGATTCATTTTCTACAGGAATTAGCATCATCAATAATCGAAATATCCTTGTCAAAAAATGATAAAAAAAGAATGCGGGCCTTTTCCCAGTTTTCTGTGTTTACACAATAGCGAATGCGGGGTAATTCAATTTCGCCATCAATAAGGCCGGCGTTCTTTAGCTCGGTAAGATGTTGAGAAAGTGTACTCCTGGCAATCGGAATTTCAGTGGCCATATCACCGCTATAGCAACAACTCTGACTGAGTAAAATTTCCATGATCTGAACCCTGGCCGGATGCGAAAGCGCTTTAGAAAACCGGGCGAGGTCGTTCTGTAAACTACTATACTTTCCTTTCATGCTTATTTCGTATTTCGCAAAATTACGAAATATAAATAATAAGTCAAGTATTATTTATAAAATCACCATTAAGTACCGTCTTTTATTCCTATTTTTGAATACAATAAAATTCATTTATGGCCATCTTAAATTCTGTATTTTCCTGGCTAATCAAGAAGCGCATTCACCAGATTGAATTATTTAAAAAATATCCTAAAGATGTTCAGAATGAATGGTTCAGCAAACTGATTTTAAATGCCCGTGATACAGAATGGGGGAAAAAATTTGCTTATGCTGATATTAAATCCTACAAGGATTTCAGAAGAAATGTTCCGGTGAGTGATTACGAAGATATATATCCATACATCGAACGATTAAGAAATGGTGAGCAAAATCTGTTATGGAACAGCGAAATAAAATGGTTTGCCAAATCATCGGGAACCACTGCCAATAAAAGCAAGTTTATTCCGGTAAGCTATGAATCGCTGGAAGAATGTCATTTTAAGGCAGGCAAGGATTTAATATCCATCTATTACAATAATTTCCCCGACGCTAAACTCTTTGAAGGCATGGCACTGGCCATGGGTGGGACGCATACGCCACGTCATATTAATAATCAATTGTATTATGATGGCGATTTATCGGCCATTCTTATTCAAAACCTTCCATTCTGGGCTGAATTCAGGCGCACCCCACAGATTTCGATTGCATTAATGGACGAATGGGAAAGTAAGATTGAAATGATGGCTCATGAAACCTCTGTGGAAGATGTTACGAACATCAGCGGAGTCCCCAGTTGGTCGCTGCTGCTTATGAAACGTATACTTGAAATTAGTAATAAAAAGAATATGTCTGAGGTATGGCCCAATATGGAAGTATTCTTTCATGGAGGTGTGAATTTTGAGCCCTACAGAGCTCAGTTTGAAGCATTGTTTCCAGCGGGCGGAGTAAACTTTGTAGACACATATAATGCATCGGAAGGGTTTTTTGGTATTCAGGACATCCCTACCCAATCGGATATGCTACTGATGCTTGATTACGGGATTTTTTATGAATTCATTCCTCAGGATAAACTCCTTCTTGGAATCAGAGATGCCATTCCGTTGGAAGAGGTAAAAATGGATATAAATTATGCCATGGTTATTTCTACCAATGGTGGTTTATGGAGATACCTTATCGGAGATACCGTTATGTTTACGTCGGTGTGCCCTTTCCGGATACGTATCACCGGACGTACAAGAAACTTCATCAATGCTTTTGGGGAAGAATTGATTGTTGATAATGCCGATAAGGCCTTTGCTACTGCTTGCGAAAGGTGCGATGCACGCATTAACGAGTATCATGGTGCGCCCGTTTACTTCTCCGGAAATGCCAAAGGAGCGCACGAATGGATGATTGAATTTGAAAAAGCCCCTTCCGATCTGGATCTCTTCACCGAAATATTTGATAATGCCTTAAAGAATTTAAACTCAGACTATGAGGCGAAAAGATATCATTCGATGGTATTAGAACTTCCAAAGATTCTTCCATTAAAAGCCGGAACTTTTTATCTTTGGCTCAAAAGTCGGGGGAAATTGGGAGGGCAGCATAAAGTACCCCGACTATCAAATAACCGTGAAGTGATAGAAGAAATTTATAAAATTATCCAATAATACAAACAATCATGCACATTGCAATCGCTGGCAATATCGGTTCTGGGAAAACCACCCTTACATCACTTTTATCGAAACATTTCAACTGGCAACCTCATTATGAGGATGTTGATACGAATCCATACCTGCATAGTTTTTATGATGAAATGCAGCGCTGGTCATTCAATTTGCAGGTTTACTTTCTGAATAGTCGTTTCAGACAGGTGGTCGATATCCGGAAAGGTGGCAAAACGGTTATTCAAGACCGAACCATTTATGAGGATGCGCACATCTTTGCTCCTAACCTGCATGATATGGGCCTGATGGATACCCGTGATTTTGAAAATTACAAGTCACTTTTTGAACTCATGGTTACTTTTATTCAACCACCCGATTTATTGGTATATCTGAGGGGCTCTGTTCCTTCCCTGGTCAGAAACATTCAGAAGCGAGGAAGACCCTACGAAGAAGCCATTCGTCTCGACTATTTAAAGCGATTAAACGAACGATACGAAGCATGGATTTCAGCGTATGATATCGGTAAGTTACTCATCATCGATATTGATCAGATTGATTTTGCTAATAATCCTGAAGATTTAGGACAGATTATTGATAAGATAAATGCCAATATCCATGGGTTATTTCAATAAGTCGATTTAAAATATTCATAAACAGCCCGAAATTCTGGCTGTTTTTTTTTGTTTTTCACTATTGGTATTTATTAAAAAACGCCATTCCCTATCGACAGGAATGGCGTTTTTTATAAATATCAGAATAATTATTTTCTGATGATAATCTTTTGAACACTTCGGCTTCCATTCACTTCGATACTGAGAATATAAACTCCATTTGTCAGCGATGAAGTATTCATATCGAAAATATGATAACCAGGCATCATGGACGTTTTGCTTATCCTAATTAAGCGGCGACCCGAAATATCGCTTAGCGAAATATTTACATCATCTTTACGATACTGCTCTAATTCTATGTTGATAACATTACTGGCAGGATTCGGATACACTTTTAATCCGGCAACTTCGGGTTGAACAATTCCAACTGGTGTACCAAAAGAAAAATCGGTAGTATGTGTTCCATAAAATGCTCCCCCACTAACAATGGTCTGATTGTTTTTGTCAGCAATTTTATACATTCCGTTGCCCGTCAGACAACAAATTCCGTTGTTTCCGGCATCCTTGAAAATGAATCGATAATTTCCAAGGGCTGTTGAGGTAAGAGGAATGATAATTACTGTATTTGGGTTGGTATAAGGGCCGCCAGCTTGTAAAACAGTACCACTTCCATCCTGAAGTTCCCAGGTGCTTTCCCCTGGATTATTATCCGTTTTAATTACAAGTGTGGCGGGCGATTCATAGCCACTGGTCAAAAATACAAACGGAGTATTAATGGTATCATTAACAGGGTTTAAATCCGTTTGATTATTGGGATTGCTTACATAAATCTTAATTTTATTGGTCATTTCGAGCGTAAAGTCAACTTCCGGCAAATTTACAATGGCTTCATCAAGGTAAGCCAAATTGCCTGCCCAATTATAAACCACTGGGGTTTCATTGTTTACCTGATAGTGGATAGCCGCGGAAGTAATGTTTGCAGCTCCAAGATTCTGGATATGAACTTCAGGGCTTAGCCTTCCAAAACCAACTTTTGCAGGAACGTTTGCCACCAGCGTATTGGCCAGATCAATGTTTAATGTAGGTAGAAGTGCTGACAAAGGAATCTTAGTAGCCTGAGTAATTTCTTTTGTAACATCGTTTTGTAGAAATGCTACCAACTCCATATGTACAACTTTCCATGTAGGATCCGGAGTAAAATTCAGGGAAACATTATGGGTTGTCTGTGTTGTAAAATCAAGCGCTGTACCATAATGGTTTGGAATCATTAAACGCTGAACCCAATTGAGTTCCGTCTGTCCCTGCCAATTTTCCTGGATTTCTGATTCTGTAAGAACCAAGTGAAGTTTAAGATTATTGTTCGAATAAGTTGCCACCCGTGTAGCAGTTATATTAGCAGTATAAACGCCACCGGTAACAGAACCATCGAGACTTATAGTAAAACTTGAAGGAACATTATTCCTGGCATTAACATAAGGAAGATAAGCACTAAAAAGGCTTTGGGTGTTACTGCCGCCAACATAAGGAGTAAGCCCGTCAAACCTTGCTGTAGGATATCCGGTAATATTGTAGTACGAATTTCGGAAATTAGAGGCTGCATTGGTATAAGCGTCTCCGTTATGGTTTTTGATTACCGCAACGTTATACCCCGCATTGATTAAATCCTCAGCAGCCATACTGGCTCCCGGACAATACTGACACCAGGTACCAGTACCAATTTCAAGCACCACCTGTTCGCGTGCAACTTGCTGACCCATAAGGCCACAGGAAAGCAAAACAAAAGTGAAAATAGATAAAATTCTGTTCATAGTTTTTGGTTTTAAGTCATTAGTCCGCAAATATAAGAATTTCGCCTGCCCAAGGGAACAAAATGTTTCTGTTAAAAAATCTAAAATCGGATATTCATATTATACCATCTATTATCTTTGCCGATCTTTTTATTCTATTCTAACCATTTACACTATAAAACTGCAAATGAATATTAAACATTTTCTCACCGGGGTTCTACTCCTTCTAATGACACCCCTATTTGCACAAAATGAAGCGGTAAAACCTTCCGTTGTACGTCAGGGTACCTTTCTGGGAATTTCTCCTGCCCTACGCGACTTACCAGCACTAAGTCCGGAAGAACTTGCCCTTCATGAACAAAAGGCACAAAAAAAGCTTTTGAATCCAAAGCTCAGAAACAGGGTTTTTCCTTTCCAGGAAACCGCCTTACCCAATGGACCTGATGCCGTTTGGCAAAAAGCTATGGGAACTACCGACAATGCAAGTAGTACTATTCAAAACTGGGAAGGACAGGCTTCTCCTTATTTTCCTCCTGATTGTAGCGGTTCTGTAGGTCCCAATCATTATTTTCAGGTTGTTAATACCGTATTTGCAATTTATAGTAAAACAGGAACTCTGGTAACTGGCCCAACGAATCTTAATACGATATTTAGTGGTGTAACTGGAGCCAACTACAATGATGGTGATCCGATTGTTTTATATGATCAGCAGGTTGACCGTTGGTTCTTTTCAGTGTTTTCTGTTTCGGGTTCAAACGATTACATGCTTATTGCCGTTTCCACCACCAACGATCCCACCGGAACCTGGTACAAATATTCCTTTGATGTGGACGATATGCCCGATTACATGAAATTTGGTATTTGGCAGGATGGTTATTATATGGGAACCAATACCACAGGATCCAATAAAAAAGATATCTATGTTTTTCAGCGTTCCGTAATGCTTACTGGCGGAGCCAGTCCAACCATGATTGGCTTTGATAATCCCTGGCGTGGTACAACCATCGATGGTTTCAACTGCGTTCCACCCCTGGATAATGATGGTGCATGGGCACCTGCAGGATCTCCCGGTTTGTTTATTGCCATTAACGATGACGCTATTGGTGGTGGTGCCGACCAATTATGGATTTATGAACTTAACGCTAACTGGACAACACCATCCTCATCAACCTGGAACCGTGTACAGCAATTAGCCGTTTCACCTTTCGACAGTAATTTTGGAAATACATGGAGTAATATTCCGCAACAAGGAACATCACAAAAAGTGGATGCTATTCCTATGGTCATTATGAATCCTCCTCAATACCGGAATTTTGGCACGTATCAGACCATTGTTTGCTGTCATACCGTTGATGTTAATGGTAGTGATTTGGCCGGTATCCGCTGGTATGAATTACGGAAAACAACCGGAGCCTGGACTGTACGTCAGCATGGAACTTATTCACCCGACGCTACAAACCGTTGGATGGGTAGTGTTATGATGAATGCTGCAGGTGAAATTGGTTTAGGCTATTCTGTTTCAAGCACTTCGATGTATCCAGGTATACGATATACTGGTCAGACTCAAGCAGCCAATGCCGCAGCCAGTGGAATCATGGACATTCCGGAAGTTGTGATTCAAAATGGGATAGGATTCCAGTCGGGTTCAAACCGTTATGGCGATTACTCCCAACTGTCAGTAGATCCCATTGATGACGAAACTTTCTGGTTCACAACTGAATATATTGGTACAAGTGGTTCAAGAAAATCGCGCGTGGCCTCTTTCCAGATTGGTCCTATCGCACCTTCCGCTCAGTTTACCGCCAGTACAACCACACCCTGTCAGGCTCAAACGGTAACCTTTACCGACCAAACCACCGGCAACCCAACAAGCTGGGCCTGGACCTTCACACCAAGTACTGTTACCTATGTTGGTGGAACGACTTCAACTTCTCAGAATCCACAGGTTCAGTTTAATGCCCTTGGAAGTTATACCGTGGCTCTAGTCGCTACAAATACCGTTGGTAACAATACACAGACAAAAACCAATTACATACAGGTAAATACGGCCAATGCAAACTTTGCAGCTTCACTGACATCCATTGTCGTTGGAAACTCAACAACATTCACCGATGCATCTACTTGTAATGTAACTTCATGGTCATGGAATTTTGGAGCAGGTGCTACACCCGCTACTGCCACCACTCAGGGACCCCATTTGGTGACATATTCTACCACCGGACAAAAAACAGTGGCATTAACGATTAATGGAAGCATCACCGAAACAAAAACCAATTATGTTACGGTATTGGATCCCAACTTCAATATGAGCAATACCACCATTAATACCTGTACCGGTAACTTCTACGATCCGGGTGGTCCAACAGGAAATTACAGTAATAATCAGGACTTTACAACGGTATTTAATCCAGGAACCCCAGGCAATAGTTTACAGTTTGTCTTTACCAGTTTTGCCCTTGAAGCACAGGCAACCTGTAATTACGATTACCTTAAAATTTATAATGGCAACTCCATCGCCGCTCCTCTTATCGGAACATATTGTGGTACTAATTCACCCGGAACCGTTACTGCAAACAATGCCACAGGTAGTCTGACCTTTGTATTCCATTCTGATGTCAGTACGGCCTTGGCAGGTTGGGCTGCTTCCATCAGTTGTATTTCAACCGGACCAGTTAATCCGGTAAGTCTCACAGCAACTGCAAGCAGTAGTTCACAAATCAATTTAGGCTGGACGAAAAATGTCTCGAACAATAATGTTATGATTGTATGGTCACCAAATACCTCCTTTGGTGTTCCTGCAAATGGTACAGCATACATAGCCGGTAATGCTATTGCAGGCGGTGGAACTGTAATTTACAATGGTAATGCTACAACATACAATCATACCGGTCTTATTTCCAGTACAACTTATTATTACAAAGCGTATTCGGTTGATGGTAGTAATTACTATTCAACAGGATTATCGGCCAATGCTACCACCCTGGCTTCAAGTTCCACACTGGCCGTAACGCCTTCCAACCAGAATGTAACAGCTCCAGCAGGATCGACCAATTTTAGTCTGACATCCAACGCTTCATGGAGCGCCATCAGTGACGTCACATGGTGTACCATCACTCCTTCGGGAAGCGGAAACGGAACTCTAGTAGCCAATTATCTCGAAAATACGCTGACTACTCCACGTACAGCAACCATCACCGTTACAGTTGTCGGTATTCCCACGGTAGTAGTAACGGTAACTCAATCCGGTGCGCTGCCTACTTTAGCAGTTACTCCTCCAAATCAAAACGTAATTGCTTCTGCAGGTAATACTGTTTTTAATGTTACATCCAACTCCAACTGGACTGCTACAAGTGGTGCTATCTGGTGTTCTGTTACTCCTTCAGGAACAGGAAATGGCACGATTACAGCCACTTATCTTGAGAATACGACAACAACGCCCAGAACAGCAACTATTACAGTTAACGTTACAGGCTTAGGCCCTGTAAATGTTACGGTTAGTCAGGAAGGAGCCAATCCGCTTTTGTCAGTAAGTCCTTCGAACCAGAACGTTCCTGCACCAGCCGGAGCTACCAGTTTCTCCATCACAACCAATACTGCCTGGACTACTTCAAGTAATTCAACCTGGGCCACACCAACGGCCTCAGGAAATGGTAACGGAACCATCGTCGTTAACTACGAAGAAAACCTGTCAGTCGATCCACGGGTTGCCACGATAACTGTAACAATTAGCGGTTCATCACCCGTAACGGTCACCGTAAGCCAAGCAGGTGCCACAACCTATCTTAGTGTTTCACCAAGCAGCCAGAGTGTAACATCTGCTGCCGGTAATACCAACTTTGATGTAAGCAGCAATGTTAACTGGACAACTGTCAGTAATGTGACTTGGTGTACTGTAACACCTTCGGGTAGTGGAAACAACCAAATGACGGTTACATATACCGAGAACCTCTCCGTACTTCCTCGTACCGGTGTTATCACCGTAAACGGAACAGGAACAAATCCTGTTAATGTAAGTGTGGTTCAGGCCGGAGCAACTGCTTCGCTTCTGGTTACCCCCAACAGTCAAACCGTTAACTACCCGGAAGGTACTGCCCTTTACACCGTGACATCAAATGCTTCATGGACAGCATTAAGTGACGTTAACTGGTGTACAGCTACTCCATCAGGCAATGGCAATGGAGCTATTGAAGCTAACTATTCAGCAAATACTACGAGTGTATCGCGCACAGCCAATATCACGGTTACTGTAAGTGGAATTACACCTCAGGTCATTCAGTTGATTCAGTTGCCAAACAGCGTTTCTACTGGTAATATTCAGGGCGAAGAAATTCGTTTATTCCCCAATCCGACCAATGGATTATTTACGATTAGTGCTCCCGTTCAATCCACTCTTGAAGTAAGCATCCATGATGTTCGTGGACGTTTGATCCTTCAAAAGGAAATGAATGGTGAAGCGGCTTATTATTTCGATTTATCACCTTGGGCCAGAGGCACATATTATGTAAGAGCGGTTCTTGAAGGTAAATCATACGCCTGGAAACTCGTTCTTCAATAATCCGGATTGAGCATTATTTTTTGAAAAGACTGCGGCGATTAGCTGCAGTCTTTTTTTTTGAAATCTCCTTTCATGGCGTAATATTTGTGATAAATACAAGGCATTTGGTCATTTGATCATGTATTCAAAAATAAATATCTTTGTAGGCAACTTTAATCATCCCACAAATCAACACTTTTGTTTATGCGCAAACTAATACTCTTTTCAGCAGCTCTTTTTGGCAGCGCCCTTATGATGGCTCAAAGCCTCAGTATCACCACCCACGAAAATCAGGCTATTGCCAATGGCCAGAAGATATATGCCGGCGGACTTCCCTCCAATGAAATCGTGGTGGAACTCAAAGTAAAAAACACTTCAGCCAATTCGTTGATGGTAAAAGCAAAAAAAACCGAAATTTCAGTAGTTAGCGAGAGCACCAATGTTTTTTGCTGGACACTGTGCTATTCTCCATCAACCTATGTTTCACCCGATTCAGTCGTTATTGAAGCGGGTAATAGCTACGATGAATTCTCGGGTCATTACAATACCGGAATTAATCTTGGACATACCGTTATTATGTACACCTTCTTCGATATCATGAATCCTTCTGATAGTGTATCGGTTCTGATAGAATACTCACCCAGCTGGATTTCACTTTCGGCAGCCAAAGGTGATGTAATGGCCGGCAGTTTATTAAAAAAACAAGGCCCTCCTACTCAGGAAATGTTTGAAGAAATTGAAATGACAAACAATGATGCCATGGATAAAAATATAATGGTGAAAAAAGTTCATGGTATACAAACAGCAGGAACAGCGAATTATTTCTGCTGGGGTGCTTGCTTTGATCCTTCCATATTTGTGTCTGACCCAGTTTATCTATACACTGGTCAGTCGTCGAATGAATTTTCGGTGCATTATATGCCCAATAACAATCTTGGTACTTCAGAAGTTAAATATGTAATTTGGGATGCAGATAACAGGGCCGATTCCATATGGTTTACCATGCAGTTTGATGCTACCGACGTAGGTATCGAACATCCTGCCACGACCTCAAAACTATCAGCTTACCCGAATCCCGCAAGCAACCAAGTTAATATCTCATATCAGTTACCAGTTTCGGCCAAAACAGCCACACTGCGCATTGTTAATCTAACCGGGCAGGAAGTTTACAATACCCGCCTGAATGGAAACAAAGGCATACAAAATATAAATATCAGCATATTAAGCCCGGGAATGTATATTTATGCGCTATATGCCGATGGTAAACCCATCACCTCACAAAAGCTGACGATTAACCGCTAAGCGGAATAACCAAAATATCAGACCGCCCCTTTTTCCGGGGCGGTTTTTTTTTCAGACGAATTCATATGGATTTTATTGAAAACCAACAAATAATGACACTACCATGAGCGGAATCATAAAGTAATGAAGTATTGGACGAAACAGAAAAAAATATTAAATCCCAAAAATCAATATTAAATTATCCATCAGATTAAGAGCATTCACCACACCAATTTTATATCTTTACACTTGAAATAGTTCCACAATGAACAACTGGTATCTTCATGTAATTTTATTAATTGCAGCCTCTGCAGCTGGTTTTGGAATTAGTGCAATATTGTATAACATTAAAATTCAACGCCTTCAGCGCGAAATTAACCTATCAGAAATTCGCCTCAAGTCATTTTTACATCAATTCAGCACTCATGATTTATTGAATGTCATCAATGTTTTGGGAGCCGGGATTCTAAAAAAAACCGCCGACGAGAGTTATGATATGTTAGCAATTTTTGCCCGTGAACTTCGACATAGCCTTCATTATACCGATAAACTTCTGGCCAATCTATACGAAGAAACAGAAAAAGCAGCCGATATGATTCGCAAAGAAATCAATCTTCGGGAGCTTGACATTCAGTTGGTTTACCCGATTGCGGATAAAAACGATAAAGATATTCAGGTTCCCCGTATGCTCATTTATTCAATAACTGCAGCCCACCTGCGATATCTTTCACAATTCGGTAAAACATCATCTTACCTCCACATCAACTATCAGGTAGCTGATGACAAGTTGCATCTCGAAATAAAATCGGGTATAATACATGTTCCTGTGATGGAAATCCCACCAATGCCATCTTCTCTGGGCGGCAAACTTATGCCCTTATATCTCAACCTATTTGAAGATCGCCCGAAAGCTCTTCATTTTTCGGAATCCCTTTTCCAAAGAAAATCGGAAGGAATTGAGAATATTTCGTGCCTGGACTGGCATAGTAAATGGTCGCATATGCTGATCTCAGATAATTAATAAAAAATTTCGAAAAAAAACTTGACATTTTTAAAAATGCTTTTTATTTTTGCCGCATGGTTTAACCAATTGGATAAACCAAACAGTTATGTATAAATCGCTGATTATTAGTGAATCATTAAAACAACAAAATCATTAAAGCCAATAATATACATCCTCTATACATTGTTAATCAATAAATTATGAGAAAAGAACTCGACTCAACCACCGAATTAGCCATACTGGAGGCGGCACGCAAAGTATTCATTATGAAAGGATTTGATGGTGCACGCATGCAGGAAATTGCAAACGAGGCAGAAATCAACAAAGCCTTGCTTCATTATTATTTCCGTTCAAAAGACAAGCTCTTTGAGGCCGTATTTATTGAAGCTTTTGTAAAGCTGGTCCCTGCCATATTAATCGTTTTAAACAGTAAGCTAAGCCTTTTTGATAAAATCAGGGATTTTGTCGAAGTTTATCTGGATGCACTCAATCAAAATCCGCATATACCAATATTTATTCTTCATGAGTTATCGCATAATGAAGATCGTTTATCTCGAATTGTGCGTTCATCCGGTCTTAATCCAACGCTGTTCATTCAGCAGGTTAAGGATGAAATATCAGCAGGAAACATCATCCCCATCGATCCCCGTCAATTAATTGTAAATATGCTGGCATTATGCATATTCCCATTCGTAGGAAGACCCATCTTAAAAACTGTTTTATTTAATCAAAGCGAACAGGAATTCCGCGATTTTATTCAGACCCGTAAAGCTGTGGTGCCTTCCTTCATTATTTCTGCTATATCAAAAAAACAATCCTCCTGAATGATTCAATGATAAATACGAATTGTTCTCCCGACATGATTCAGCAAAGCATCTCATTAAAACTGTGTCTTTATGATTAAAAAAACCTTTTCAATATTGTTATTATTACTGGGAATAACATTGAATATGCTAGCCCAGCCTTCCGATACCCTTTGGTTGGAGCAGTGCCAAAATGCCGCAGCTCATAATCTTCCTCTTTATAAAAATCAGGAACTGGCCCGGCAATCGGCTCAATTGGCTATTGAAAATATACGGGCCACCTACCTTCCTCAAATAAATGGTAATGCGCAAGCTACATGGCAGTCGGCTGTCATTGAGCTTCCATTTAGTTTGCCCGGTGTAAGTGTGCCACAAACACCCAACGAACAATATAAAATCACGGCTGATGTAAGCCAGCGGATTTATGATGGCTCACTGGGGAAAAAAAGAAAAACAGGAGAAATTATCCGTCGCGAACAGCAAATCAACGAAACTGAAAATGCTATTTTCCAGTTAAATACTCAAATCACATCGATATTCTTTCAGATTAACTTGCTAAAGGCTCAGTTAAAGGTTGTTCAGATGAATCAGGACATTCTGGAAGCCCGTCACATGACTTGTGAATCGGCATACCGCCATGGACTTAAAACCAAAGGAGAATGTCTGACGCTGAAAGCAGAAATCCTTAAACTCCAACAGAATGAAAAAGTAATTCAAAGCAATTTAAAGAGTCTAGCAAAAGGTCTGAGTGAATTAAGTGGATTAAACGTAAATCCGGATGGCATTTTCTATTTGCCCATACCTCCGGTTCATGAAGAATTTAATTCACAATTACGTCCTGAAGAAAGCACATTTTCTTTGCAGATTGCTACAATCGATAATTACTCCGACCAACTTCAGTCGAAATTACTACCGGGTATTGGCGGCTTTTTACAAGCGGGATATGGAAATCCGGGATTAAACATGCTCAAAGGCGAAGCCGACGGATGGCTGATGGCTGGTGTAAAACTCAGCTGGACACTCTGGGACTGGAATCAAAACCGAAAAGACATACAGCGGAATTCTGTCACGCAAGAAAGTATTAAAAATTCCAGAGAAACATGGAGGCGCAACCTCCACATAGAACTGATTACAAAGCTTGAAGAAATCGACCGTTACGACACATTATTAAAATCAGATACAGAAATCATTGAAAGCTATTCCAGTCTGAGTCGTGAAGCTTTTGTCAATTTCGAAAATGGCACCCTTACTGCCGCAGATCTCATTAAAATTGTTGGCGACGAACAGAATGCCATTCTCAACCGCGAAATCCATTACCTGCAGTCCATTTACGCAAAGCTCCAGTACAACGAACTTCAGGGACTTTTTATCCAACCCGAATAATTGAATTATACCATGAATAAAACAATGAACATCAAATTTTTAACCATCATTTTGTGGTTCACCTCCATGGCATTTTTAACGTCATGCCGTGATAATAGTAATGCTTCGGATGCCTTCGGCAATTTCGAAGCCACTGAGTATACTGTTTCTGCAGAAGCCAACGGACAGATTTTTGTCCTGAATGTAGAAGAAGGTCAAAAACTGGTCATGAACCAACAAATTGGAATTATAGATACCATCGATTTATCGTTGAAAATTCAGCAAATCTCGCATCAGATTAAAGCCGCTGCATCACGAGGAAATAGTCTAAATGCACAGGTTGCCGTATACCGGGAACAACTCAGTACGCTGAGCAAGGAAAAAGAACGTTTCGCAAAGATTTATGAAGAAGGTGCAGTTAATCAGAAAACCATCGATGATCTGGATGCATCCTTCCGGCTTGCTAACCGACAAATGGAAGCAGCTCAGTCGCAGTATGAAGGAATCTACCAGGAAACAGAAGCCCTGCGAATGCAACAGGCCCAACTCAGAAATGCCCTGACCAAATGCTATATAAAGAGCCCGGCCGATGGCGTGGTGATACGCAAGTTTACCGAAGCAGGCGAACTGGCCAATATGGGAAAAGCCCTGTTTAAAATGGCCGATTTGGAGCAAATGATTCTGCGCGTTTATATCAATGGCAACCAACTGAGCGATGTTTTCATCAGTCAGGATGCAGATATTCGGATTGATGACGGAAAAGGTGGCGTGGAGCAATTAAAAGGAACGGTCAGTTGGATTTCTCCCGAAGCGGAGTTCACACCAAAAACAATACAAACCCGTGATGAAAGGGTTAATTTGGTATATGCCGTTAAAATTGCTGTGAAATCGGATGGAAGAATAAAAATCGGACAGCCCGGAGAAGTGGTATTTGTAAAAAAACAGAAATGATAGAAGTTGAAGGAATTTCTAAAACATACGGAAAGGTTCTGGCCCTCGATGATATTCATTTTAATACCAAAAAGGGCGAACTCTTCGGTCTGATTGGTCCCGACGGTGCCGGAAAGACAAGCCTTTTCAGAATTCTGACAAGTCTGCTGCTCCCTGACAAAGGCCGGGCCAGTGTTGCTGGTTTTGATGTTGTAAAGGATTATAAAAAAATCAGAAGCATCATTGGATACATGCCCGGGCGCTTTTCGCTATATCCTGATTTAAGTGTAGAAGAAAACCTGCAGTTTTTTGCCAAAGTTTTCAAAACCAGTATAGAAGAAAACTATCATCTGATTAAAGATATTTACCAGATGCTGGAGCCCTTTAAAAAACGTCCGGCAGGAAAACTCTCCGGTGGCATGAAACAAAAACTGGCCCTTTCCTGCGCCCTTATTCATAAGCCCGAGGTATTATTTCTGGATGAACCCACCACAGGCGTGGATGCTGTATCGCGCAAAGAATTCTGGGAAATGCTGGCAAAACTCAAAGAGCAGGGCATCAGTATATTGGTTTCTACTCCGTATATGGATGAAGCTGCCATGTGCGAACGCATCGCGCTGATACAAAATGGCCGTATCATGGATATCAATACGCCTTTTGGAATTACACAAGCCTTTCCGGATGAACTTTTTAGCGTAAGCAGTGATAATATCATTCATTTGGTGAAGGACTTACGTGAATACCAAGAACTAAAAACAGCTTATACTTTTGGCAGCAATATCCATATTACCTTCAAAAACCTGCCCGACATCACCACATTGCAAACCTATCTCGAAAAATCAGGACATAGCAATATCAAAATTATTCCTGAAAATGCAGGCATAGAAGATTGTTTTATGAACCTCATGCAAAATCAAGCCTAACGTGAACGACAAGCAAATAGCCATCAAGTCAGAAAATCTGGTTAAAAAATTCGGAAATTTCGTTGCAAATGACCATTTGACGTTTGAAGTTGCCCAAGGCGAAATATTCGGTTTTCTGGGAGCCAATGGTGCAGGCAAAACCACCGCCATTAAAATTCTTTGTGGCATTTCGAAACCCACTTCCGGAAACATCCGCGTGGCCGGATTTGATGTGTATACCGAAAACGAGAAAATTAAAAAAAACATCGGCTACATGAGCCAGCGCTTTTCGTTATACGAAGAGCTAAGTATATGGGAAAACCTACGGTTTTATGGCGGAATTTACGGCCTTTCGGCCAAAACCATCAGAGAACGTTCGGAAGCGGTACTAAAAAGGCTTGGATTGGAAGATCAGCGCAATGCTCACGTACGCTCACTCCCGCTCGGATGGAAACAAAAGCTCGCTTTTTCGGTGGCTATTTTGCACAGGCCGGGCATTGTATTTCTGGATGAACCCACAGGCGGCGTTGATCCAATAACACGAAGGCAGTTCTGGGATCTGATTTATGAAGCTGCTGCCGATGGAATTACTGTGTTTGTTACCACACATTACATGGATGAAGCTGAATACTGCCAGCGGGTATCCATTATGGTCGATGGGAGAATAGTTGCCCTGGACAAGCCTACGGCATTAAAAAACACTTATTCCTGTAAAAGCATGGAAGAAGTATTTCTGAAACTGGCCCGCTAATAATTGAATTGATATGGAAGCATTTATTAAAAAAGAGTTTTTTCATATTTTCAGAGATGTACGTTCGATGATGATACTTTTTGGTATGCCCATCGTACAGCTTTTAGTTTTTGGTTTCGCCATCAGTACAGAACTGAACAATGCCGGCATTGCCATTTACGACCAATCCAGAGATCCAATGTCAAAACAATTGGTTCAGAAAATCGTTTCTTCAGGCTACTTCGAGCTGCAACAGGTTTTTAGCACCAACGCTGAAATAGAAGCGGGTTTTAAAAGTGGAAAAATTAAGGCAGCCATCGTTATCGGAAAAGACTTCGAAAAACATTTTATCCAACAGGATGGAGCACAAATTCAAATCATTGCCGATGCCAGCGATCCCAATACGGCCAGTATCATTTCCAATTATCTGCAAGGAATAACACGAGCCTTCCAAGCCGAAAAACTACCAAATCTGAAACTACCCGTCGAAATAAAAACCGAATCCCGTCTTTTGTACAACCCTGAGATGCGTTCTGTATTTATGTTCGTTCCCGGAACAATCGCCATCATACTTATGCTGGTATCGGCCATGATGACCTCCATCAGCATCGCCCGCGAAAAAGAAACCGGCACCATGGAAATATTGCTAGCCTCTCCGCTAAAACCCTGGCAAATAATCCTCGGAAAAGTTACGCCTTATGTTATTTTAAGCTTCATCAATGCCATGACAATCGTAGTAGTGGCCTGGCTTGTCTTCGAAATGCCCATCAAAGGAAGTTTTCTGTTACTCATGGGCGAAGCCATTTTATTTATCGTGATGTCGCTGACACTCGGAATACTGATTTCTACCGTAAGTCCCACGCAACAGGTAGCCATGCTGCTTTCAATGTTTGCCTTAATGTTGCCTACCATTCTGCTTTCGGGTTTTATTTTCCCCATAGAAAATATGCCCGTGGTCCTTCAGGGTATCAGTAATATTATGCCCTCACGATGGTTTATCATCATCATGAAATCAATCATGGTTAAAGGATCAGGCTTCATGTATGTATGGAAAGAAACACTAATCATACTCGGTATGACGGTCTTTTTTGGCATCCTGAGTATTAAAAAATTCAAAATAAGACTTTCTTAATATGAGAACCATATTATACATTTTACAAAAAGAATTCATTCAGATTTTTCGTGATAAGTTCATGCCACGAATCATTTTTGGGATGCCCATCATGCAATTGATTGTTTTATCCTTTGCCGCTACCTTCGAAATAAAAAATACCGATATCATTTTTGTTGATGATAGTCATAGCATAGAATCGGCCCATCTCATTTCAAAATTTGAAGGATCTGCCTGGTACACAGTTAAAGCGACTGTAAGGAATTACAATGAAGCCGCTGATATGCTTCGCAAAAATCAGGCCCATCAGATTCTTATCATTCCTCGCGATTTTTCAGAAGACATTGCCAGAGGAAACAAAGCCAGTTTACAGATAGTAACCGACGCCGTGGATGGTAGTGCCGCTGCGCTGCGCAACGGATATGCCCAGGCCATTATTTCCGGATATCAAAAAGATATTATTGTTCAAAAAACAGGACTCGATCATTTTAAACAACCCATAGAAACCAGTACCCTCTTCTGGTTTAATCCGGAACTCAACTATCAAACATTTATGGTCCCTGGCATTCTGGTATTACTGATATCAATGATGGGTATGTTTCTGGCCGGGATGAATATTGTAAAAGAGAAAGAAATTGGCACCATCGAGCAAATCAATGTATCGCCCATTAAAAAATCGCAATTCATCATCGGAAAACTATTGCCCTTCTGGCTTATTGCTATGTTTGAACTGGCTTTCGGCCTGGTTCTGGCAAAGCTCATTTTTAATATTCCGATGCTTGGATCTGTAGGGCTGCTCTTTTTGGTAGCAGGTGTTTATATGGTACTCATTCTTGCTATTGGACTCATCATTAGTACTGTTAGCGATACCCAACAACAAGCCATGTTTATCGCCTGGTTTTTTATGGTAATTTTCATCCTACTCAGTGGACTGTTTACACCGGTAGAAAGTATGCCTGAATGGGCTCAGCGAATAAATTACCTCAATCCCATTGCCTGGTTTATCAAAATCATCCGGCTGTTGATGCTTAAAGGTGCCGGTTTTGCTGAAATAAAACAGATATTTTTCATACTGTTGGTTTATGGAAGTCTGATGATGACGATAGCCGTGAAGCGGTACAAGAAAAGGGTGTAAGGAAGCATTGAATATAGATAATCGGAATGTGGTTAGTTTTTAATTTTAGAGATTAAAAACTCAGAAATTCATTCCCGAACTATATAACGACGAGATAGGTGTTCAACTTTCCCGATTGGTGATTTTACATTTATAGGGTTATTGAGTTACAAGGCTATATTTTGAGACGCACAGCCGTATATAAATCGTCAGAAAAATCACGTATGTTTGAAAAATTGGATACGGATTATTGATTTATTGATGATGGATTGTTTTTCATGTACTGACCGAAAGCTGTAAATTTCATAGACTATAAGCGGGGAAGACTAGGCTAATCGTTTATGTAGAATAAATACCTTTCAAATGCTGCTAAAATAGACCCATAACCTCATTCTGGAGGCTTGCATTGCTATAAGTTAAATCATGGATTCATCCTTAAGAAATCTACATTCATCCTCCTTTTTTACACTCCTGTCATATTCTTGTTTATACATTGTGTAAAGCCTTTTAATTTAGCTCATAATATGGATGCTAAAATTTTCCTAATTTTATAGCAGGGCAAAATTTTCATGCTTCATTCCCTCATAATAAAATAGCTAGCGATGAAAATATTCATTAATATACTGGTAATTTCCCTCCTTGTGATTCTGGGTTTCTTTGTTTTACTTTTTGTGATACTCTATTTATACAGCCCTGGCAAAATCACTCAATTTTCAGGCCCTGATGGAAAACCACTGGCAGGCAGCATTTCCGAAAAAACCTTTGTAAGCATTGGCGGTGTGAAACAAGGGATGTTTATCCGCAGTAAAAACATTCAAAATCCGGTACTTCTGTATGTTCATGGAGGTCCGGCTTTCCCGAACTATTTCCTCTTTGACCGGTATGAACCCGGCCTTGAGGATTATTTTACCGTATGTTACTGGGAACAAAGGGGTGGCGGACTCTCCTATCACAAAGACATACCGCTCGAAACCATGACTTTTGAGCAATTTACTTCGGATGCCATCGAGCTAACTAAATATCTGCGCAAGCGCTTTAACAAGGAAAAGATATATATTATGGCTCATTCAGGAGGAACGCCCTTTGCCCTGGAAGCCGTGGCAAAAGCCCCTCAACTTTACGAGGCATACATAGGCATGGCTCAAATCACCCGCCAGGCCGAATCAGAAAAACGGGCTTACAACTACATACTCGAACAATACTCCGTAGCAGGAAATACAAAAGCATTATCTGAACTTAAAAAATATGCTCCTCCAACCGACAGCCTCAGCTTTGCTGCCTTTTTCAAATCCATGTTGCGCGATAATGCCATGCATGAACTCGGAATTGGAACCATGCGAAATATGAGGTCTGTTTTTACGGGAGTTTTTATCCCAGTATGGACATGTAAAGCCTACACTCTGAAAGAAAAGTTCAATATTTGGATCTCGAAACTGAAGTTTGTTAAAAAGGCAAAATTTGTTGAAGAGCTATTTGTTTTGGACATTCCAGCTTCAATACCGAAAGTGGAAATTCCGGTCTATTTTTTTAGTGGACAATACGATTTAACCGTCAACATTGACCTGTCAAAAGACTATCTGAACGAAATACAAGCACCGGTGAAAGGTTTTTATACGTTCAGAAACTCGGCACATAGTCCGCTTTTTGAAGAGCCGGAGAAGGTGAGGCAAATTATCGAAAACGATGTGCTAAAAAAGAAAACCAATTTGGCCGACCAATAGTATCAGGCGAAGGATTTATTAAATACCGCGGCTCACTATAATTCCAGATTAAAAGAAACAGATGTTTGTCTTCAGGCAAAATATTGAATTATATGCAGATGCAGCTAAATGCAATGGCCAATAAATATTTTTATGGTATTGACACAGATAAAATAAGTTCTTGCTATATTTGCGTAGGATGCCATTTAGAAGTTCATCCCCGCAAGATGGTTTTCATTCTGTATAAGAATAGAGAGTACGTAAGTTTAAAATATTTATCTTTGATTATTAGACAAATACATAATGACAGAAACGATACTAATACAGAAAATTGTTGATTATTTTGAGACAAATATATTTAGTAATCATATTGAAGCATCACTAAAGAAAAACTCAAAGCTAAAGTCTTACAATATTAACCCGATTGTAGTAAAGTATCTTTCAAGAGTTCTTGAAGGTAACTACAGCCCAGAGGGAGTAGCAAAAGCACTATTTTATCCTCGCGTACTTGGAACCTCCATAAATACTTCTTTTGGAACTCGAATCCAAAATATGTTTGTTGACCTTGAAATTGCAAGCGGTTCACTTATAAAAGGAATGGATATCGAATTTATTGACCAAATTGACCAAAGAAAAAAATGGTGTCAACTAAAGTCTGGTCCGAATACGATTAATTCGGAAGATGTTAAACCCTTAATTCAAAAATTCACTAAAACCATAAATTTAGCAAGAACAAATAATGCTTTCTTAGGAATAAGTAATTCTGATTTTATTGTAGGTGTACTTTATGGAGAACCAAATGAATTAAGTATGCATTATAAGGACATTGATAAAACTCATCCTGTATTTATTGGCACAGAGTTTTGGCACAGAATTACAGGCTATCCAAATTTTTATAAAGGTTTAGTTCTGGAGTTACACAGAAGTATAAATACGATCGATACAAAAGATTTAATAAATAAGGGCTGTGAGATTTTGGCAGCAGAGATTAAAACGTCTCCGCTTTTTGATTTTTAATAGTGTAATATTCATTTAAGAATTTCACAATTGAGTAACCCACTTCTTGGCCTAAGTTAACGGGGACAGCATTGCCAATTTGTTTGTATTGTTGAGCCATTGAGCCAGAAAAACTCCATTCATCAGGAAAGGTTTGAATACGAGCATACTCGCGGATAGTAAAAGGACGAGTAACGTCTGGATGACATCTTTCCGTTTGTTTTTGAGCAGGACTGCATGTAAGAGTTAAAGAAGGTTCATCCCAGCCTATTCTACGAGCCATTCCAGTTTTTCCACCACCCAAATAGAAACTCCCACCCATGTATTCTTTCTGAACATCAACTGGTAAATCTCGCCAATATCCTTTAGGTGGAACTAGGTCAAGAACATCTTTCTTGTACTTTGGATAAGTAGCCCCTTCAGACGTTGGAACATTAGTATTGAAAAGCTCACCTTTTCTTAATGCATCTTTAAGTGTGTAAATTTTATTGTGTGGTTTTGGATATTCAAAACTTGTATCTATGTCTTTTCTAACGCCAACTAAAATTAGCCTTTCCCTCTTTTGCGGAACTCGATAATGAATAGCCTTTAAAATTTTAAAAGGCACCACGTTATAACCAATTTCATTTAGAATCGATATCATTCCTTGTAAGGTTTTTCCTTTTTCGTGACTTAATAAGCCTCGGACGTTTTCGCCAATACAAATCAATGGATTAACTTCTTGAACGACTCTTGCAAACTCATAAAAAAGTGTTCCACGGGCATCATTAAGCCCGAGTTTTTTACCAGCATAACTAAAAGCTTGACAAGGAAATCCGCCAGTTATGACATCAACTTTGTTCTTAAAATGTGTAAAGCTGAAATCCTTAATATCGCCTTCCAGAACATTCCAGTTAGGCCTGTTACTCCTAAGAGTCTGGCATGCCCATTTATCAATTTCATTTAGTGCCACACATTTCAACCCGGCCTTCTCGAGACCAACAGCTAAACCCCCTGCACCAGCAAAAAGTTCAAGCACTGAATATTGCTTTTTAGATTCCGTATAGTTTGAAACTTCATCACTATTCGAATTGTCAAATAGTGATCCTAACAAAATTTGAACATCTGATCTTTTATAAACCCGATAATTTGAAACAGGTTCACGAACTGCATTTAATATACCCTCTTTATCCCATCTTCGCAAAGTTTCTTTACTCTTACCTATAAGCTCTGCGGCTTCTGATAATGACAGATAATTCTTCATATAACCACATTATTAAACATTATTCAATGGTTACAAATATACGAATAATTTTAACATGATAGAAATGAACAATCGCATAAAAATAATACAATTAAAATTTTTAAAAACATGATAATGTGGCGATTGCAAATTAACTTAGAATGGATATGAAAATCAATATGTCTCATCCGATCTTTTAACTAATTGATTATCTGATGAAATTTAACTAGCCATTAAACTTTAGAACGCGTGTAAAAAAACAAGAAAAAAGCAATTATTAGGCTAAGCTCGGAAAATTGAAGTAGACACTTATAGTTTTTGCCTTTCTCATTTTAATCTAGCAGGAAATAACATTATTCTGCATTTCGATATAGTTCCAGACCTTGACTATTTAAAAACGAACCCCTCTTTTCAAAAATATTCATGCATCTTACAAGTTAAGCATTAACAATTAAAAAGTTAAAGTGGTAATAAATCTATTTGCATTGTTTCTCAGTTCTTATCACTTTCGATATGCTAAATAATTGGATTTAAACGGAATATCCGAAACAAAGTCTTAAGCCAATTCGTAAGTTTTATGCTACCTACCGGAATGCGAAATCGTTGATTTGCTGAGCATAAGCTAGATCCAATATTTACAATTAATCCTTAAAGTATTTGAAATTAAATAGTTTTACCCAGTTTGTTGACCCATCTTCCGTAGAAAATCACTATTCTCAAATTTTTGTCATGTACTTTTGATGATTTCATCGTAAGTTCAATATCTTTATGCACAATAATCAGATGAAACCAGATCAACTCTTATTACTATGAAACATACTTACAAGAGCGTTTTACAAGTGGTATTGAACACAGCATTTTTTTGTTTTCTGTTTTTTGTGATAGCCTCGTGCGGAAAAGAAATTGAAACATCGCCAATTAATTTCAAGGTAGAACAGATTCCGGGAAGTAAAAATCATAGTCCTAATGGAACCTGGTGGGGTTATAATCAAAGTAAAATTGTTCGCTTCGGAAACACGGTTTATATGTATGTTATCGACAATCAAAACATTGATATTAATCCAAACCCCAACGCCTCCAATCCCTCTAAAATTGTATTGTACCGAAAAGAAGACGATAATAGCTGGCAAAAAGGTGCTTCGTTTAACACTTCGAGACCTGGTAATATATTAATGGATTCAGAAGGCATTGTGCATCTTATTGTTTTTGAACCTACATACACACAGTCTTTCGAAAATGGTGCTTATGGAAAATTACTGCACTATTGGTTCCCCAATTGTAAAACAGGTGATATCAGCATTTTTAATCAGGAAATCATTGTTGATAATGATGGTGTAAGTCAGGGCGAAACCGTGAATATGCGCGTTGGAGCCTCTATTGGAGACGATGATATGATTAGCGTTTCATTTGGCTTAAATAAGGGTCATCAGATTTATTATAAAGAAAAGAACGGAATTAAATGGCAGATGGAATACGCCTGGCAAAATTTAAACAGCGATGTGTATTATCCGTACGTAATATCAACTGATTTTGGATTAGGAATACTGGCAATTCAGGATAATTTTGTTGGTGAGAATATGCCCAATATCTACCAAAAAATATTTTATTTTGAAAGAAAATCCGGTATTTGGACACCCGAGACCATTATTGACCTGCAAAACAATGCTTTAGCCTCTACAAGACCCCAACTGGTAGAAAATTGCGACATTTTTCAAGATAGAAACAAACAAATCCATTTACTTTATCAAACCAGACTGAATCCGGCCGATCCGTGGTTAAATACCTTTTATCTCGCCACGCAAACTATTTCCGGTTGGGAGCATAAGGAAATCTCAATTTCTGAAGAGTCGACAAACTGGCTGCGGATGATTGAAATTCAAGGGACACAATATTTTTTATGTACTTCCTGGGATAAACTTTATGTAAAAAAGGGTATTGATGGTCAGTTTTACGAGATACCGATTCCGAAAATGAGTGGGATTTATGTATATATTAACTCCCCCCGTGGCGGTACCAAAACCAATGAAAATTTCATCGATATTCTATTGTTAAATGGAAATAGCAATGATTATCCAAACGCAAAAAATTATTATCTGCGTATTGAAAAATCGGAATTCTTAAAACTCTGACCACTTTTTTAGGGCCGATACAATTGTACAAGTAAGCCGTACTAATTCATCTTTTCGAAATTTTTGTCGAAAAGATTGGGTATTTGGTAATTCCTTCGTCTGAGAAATTGAATACCGATTATGTACGTACGATATTCTATTGATATTCAACTTAACCCGTATTGGCTTCATCCAAGAGTTTCGATCTTTTGCAAAGACCCTTCCTACTACCCACACAAAGTACAAAACGCGTTCAAATGTATTATTCAGGAGATGAAAATATTTTTTACCATTGGGTTAGAAAGGGTTAAAATAGCATTATATTTGGGGAGAACGTATCAAAGCGTTTGGAACAAGTGAGGAAATATGCTTTTGGAATTAATTTAAATGCGATTGCTCATGAAAACGAAAATTCCCAATAATAGGATAATTGTAAGGATTGAAAAAACTCAGGATTTTGGAGTATTTAGCAACATGAGTTGTGCGTGTATAAACCAATGAGGCAGATAGAATGAAAAATGGAAGGCGTAGTATATTAGCATCCAATTATGTATAACAGCTTTATCAAATTAACATGATTGATTCTTCACAAAAAAACAATGAGATTATTTTGGTGCTGCATTTTATCACTTCGCAAATTGCTGCTGGGGTTACCGATTTAGAACTGAAAAACGAAATTGAAGATTTGGATAAGAAGAAAACTAAAATATAAAAGCTGGATTATGACAAGAAATATTTTAGAATTAATCGATTTTGAGAAAGTCGACATTTTACTGGAAGGCTTTAACAAAACTACCGGTTTTGTAACGGCTATTTTAGATTTGGACGGTAATGTTTTGTCTCAATCGGGCTGGAGACAAATTTGTACAAAATTTCACCGGGTTCATCCGGAAACGGCTAAACGTTGTACAGAAAGTGATACTGTTTTGGCTGGAAAGATGGCCGAAGGCGAAAAATATCACTTTTATCAGTGTTTAAACGGGTTGGTAGATGTAGCCGTGCCTCTCGTAATAAATGGAGAACACATAGCCAACCTGTTCTCAGGGCAATTCTTTTTTGAGGAGCCAGAACGCGAGTTTTTTATAAAACAAGCCCAAAAATATAATTTTGACAATAACGAATACCTCGAATCTCTTGAAAAAGTTCCTGTAATATCAAAAGAAAAAGTCAAAACAGCCATGGACTTTTTACTTGATATGACGCAGCTTATCACCGAGATGACCTATCAGAAATTAGAACAAACAGAGCTAAATGAAGCTGTATTAAAGAGTAATATGCTAATCGATAATATTGTTAACAATAGCTCAGCTTTGATTTATGTCACTGATATTGTAGGAAATTTCCAAATGGTAAATAGCGAAACGGAAAAACTGTTTAAACTGCCAAAGGATAAATTAATCGGCAGAAATCGTCAGCATTTGATGTCAAAAGAAATTGCTGAACAACATCGCAATAATGATCTAACGGTTATTCAATCAAAAAAATCAATTACCAT
Source organism: Bacteroidales bacterium (assembly GCA_030656615.1). Lineage (GTDB taxonomy): Bacteria > Bacteroidota > Bacteroidia > Bacteroidales > TTA-H9 > JAUSOY01. The sequence continues at coordinate 47,849 of JAUSOY010000011.1, forward strand.
TGAAGAAGAAAACATAGAGCCGGATGGTACACATTACTATTTGACTCAAAAATTTCCGCTGCTTAATATGAATAGTGAGGTTTATGCAGTTGGAGGTATTTCAAGCGATATTACCGAACTCAAAAAAGCCGAAGAAGAAATCAGAAAATTCAATGAAGAACTTGAAAAAATGGTAGCAGAAAGAACTGCAGAAATTGTACAAAAAAATCAGGAGCTGGAAAAAATGAACAGTCTATTCGTTGGCCGGGAATTCCGCATTAAGGAGTTGAAAGAAAGAATCAAAGAGCTGGAAGAAAAATTAAAACCTTAGCACTATGGCGATTAAGCTTTTTTTACCGCAAAAACAGAAAGACGCCGAGAAAAAAACATATTATGAATGAACCAGTTGTTATCGGAATCCTTCAAAACATTGCTGTGCTTTTTGCATTAAGCATTGTTTTTGAATATTTTAAAGCTGCGCACAGCAAAGAAAGGAAATTTGCAACCTCAGCATTCATCGGTTTATTACTAGGTGGTATTTGCATCCTTTTAATGCTTACCCCTTGGATTTATATACCCGGAATTACATTTGATACACGTTCCATTTTGCTATCTGTATCAGGATTGTTTTTTGGGGCAATTCCAACCTTAATAGCCATGCTTATAGCTGCAATATACAGGATTTATGTTGGAGGAACAGGCGTTTATATGGGCTTGGCTGTAATCATTTCATCCGGCTTTATCGGAATTTTGTGGAAAAAATATCTTTTCAAATTAAAGTACGAAAATTCAACTATAAGTTTGCTTTCTATGGGTCTTGTGGTTCATACAACCATGCTTGCTTGTACATTGTTGCTTCCTGTCGGCACAATATGGACAACACTGAAGGTTATTGCATTGCCGGTGCTGGTTTTTTATCCAATAGGCTCCTTATTATTAGGAAAGTTACTCCTGCGGCAATCGCTAAACTGGGAAACGAAATCAGCCTTAAAAGACAGTGAAAAAAAATATAGAACATTGTTCTCCTCTATGAATGAGGGTTTTGCGTTGCATGAATTGATTTTTGATTCAGCAGGCAAGGCCATTGATTACACGATAATGGATGTTAATCCGGCCTTTGAAACTATTTTAGGTATTAAAAAGAAAATGGTGGTAGGAAAAGCATCCAAAATTGCCTATCAGGTATCCGAACCACCCTATTTTTCTAGATATTCCGAAGTTGCTAATGGTGGGAACTCTATTATCTTTCAAGACTATTTCGAACCCATGGACAAGCATTTTCTGGTTTCGGTTTTCTCTCCTAGTAAAGGAAAATTTGCAACTCTTTTTAGTGATGTTACCGAACTACGAAAAATGGAAGCTGAAGTTCAACGAGAGCAGGAATTGCTTTCGGTAATATTCGACAATCTGGAGGAAGGTATTGTTGTGTGTGACGAAAACGGCATTCTTAAACGATTTAATGAGTCCACCCGGCGTTTTCACGGATTACCTGAAAAACCAATTCCAGCAAACAAATGGGCTGATTATTACGACCTGTATATGCCTGATGGTAAAACACCTATGAAAAAAGAAGACATTCCTTTATTCAGGGCTTTATATGAAGGTGAGGTTAAAAATGCTGAACTGACGATTATTCCAAAAAACTCTGAACCCTTATCGTTTATCGCAAATGGAAGAAAAATGGTTGATAATAAAGGGGTTACTATTGGAGCTGTTGCAACCATGCACAATATTACTGAAAAGAAAAAGATTGAAGCCAAACTAAAAGACTACCAACAAAATCTTGAAAAATTGGTAGAAAATCGTACTACAGAACTTGAAGAACAAACTCAAAAACTACGCGATTCCCAAACTGCTTTGACATACTTATTAGAAGATGTAAACGAATCGCGTGAACAATTAAAATCAGTAAACAAACAACTCGAAAACAGCAATATAGGTCTGGATTCGTTTACTTATTCAGTTTCACACGATTTACGGGCACCCCTACGCGCAATGCAGGGACTTTCGAAAGCCCTTCTGGAAGATTATAGCGAGGTGCTTGATGATTTAGGCAAAAACTATTCGCAGCGAATTGTAGCATCAGCTGAGCAAATGGACAAGCTAATCATGGATTTATTGCAATACAGTCGATTATCGAGAGTTGAAATCGCATTGGATGTAATTGAAATTGTACCGATTATCGATAAAGTCATCAAACTGCTGAGAGATGAAATCAAAAAAAAGGACGCCAAAATTATTATAAAAACGAAGCTGCCCGCTGTTAAAGGCAACCAAACTATGCTGGAACAACCAATTTTAAATCTCATTGAAAACGCGTTGAAATTTACAGAGCCCGGTAAAAAACCTGTTGTGGAAATCTGGCACGAAGAAACTGATAATCAATTATCAATCTTCATCAAAGACAATGGCATTGGGATACCTCAGGAATACCACGAAAAGATTTTCAAAGTACTCGAACGCTTGCACGGAGTTGAAGCCTATCCGGGTACAGGAATCGGTTTGTCGATAGTAAAAAAATGCATCGAACGAATTGGCGGAACAGTGGAATTGCACTCGGAAGAAAATAAAGGCAGTACATTCATTTTGAAACTAAAAAAAAGCTAATATTACAACCTGAAAATAAAATGTATGAGAACTGATATCCTGCTGGTTGAAGACGATCTTAATGATGTTCTTTTAATAAAAAGGGCGTTTAAAAAATCAAATATTGCCAATCCGCTTTACGTTGTAAACGATGGCCAGACTGCAATCGATTATTTGCTTGGAGAAGGTGAATATAACAACCGAAAAATGTACCCATTACCGGTTTTAATTTTACTCGATTTAAAACTCCCAAAAAAAAGCGGATTCGAAGTGCTCGATATTATAAAAAATTCTACTGAGCTGAAGAAAATACCTGTTGTTGTTCTAACATCATCGAACCAGAAAAAAGATGTAGATCTTGCTTATACAAAAGGGGTAAATTCATATCTTCTAAAGCCGGTTGAATTCGAACAACTTTCAGAGCTTGTCAAGACACTCAATATGTACTGGTTAATTTTAAATGAATTGCCAAATAAGGTGTGAAAATGAAACATAAACTAAATGCAATTGTAATCGATGATAACCCTGACGACAGGCTGTTGGTTATCCGGGAGCTTAAAAAAGCTTTCGATTGTACAATACTTGAAATCAGCAACCAAAAAGAATTGGATACTGTGCTTGGGTCATTTGTTTATGATGTAGCTATAACCGACTACCAGCTAAAATGGAGCGATGGCGTTAGAGTATTAAAAGAACTTAAAAAAAACTACCCGCAAAAACCGGTTATCATGTACACCGGTACCGGTAACGAGGAAGTGGCAGTAGAGGCCATGAAAAATGGCTTGGACGACTACATCCTCAAATCGTCGAAACATATTTTTAAATTACCGCATGCAGTCAGCACCCTGATTGGGTCGGTTATTGAAAAACAAAAACGGTTAAAAGCAGAGCAAAAATACGAGGCATTGGTAACCAACCTGGGTGTTGGCGTTGCACACTACGACCTGGATCAAAATATTATTGTGGTCAACAAAGCAATGCTTGATATTTATGGTATTGAAAACTGCGATGTTATTGGTAAAAAATGTTACAATGCATTTAAAGATTTAAATGATGAAATTTGCCCCGATTGTCCGGCAAAAGTTGCTATTGAATCGAAAAGCACGCTCGTGAAGGGACCCTTGAAAATTATGACGGATAAGGCGGAACGCTGGCTGCAATATACGTATTTTCCATCTTACGATGAAAATAAAGAAATCAATGGAAGCGTAGTACTTACCGAAGATGTTACTACTATTATGGTGGCGCGCCGCGAAATAATTGAGTCGGAAGAAAAATACCGATCGATGGTTGAATTGGCTCCCGACAGTATTTTTACCCTCGATTTGGAAGGAAATATTACTGCTTGCAACTCTTCGTTTTACAAATTCTCGGGATATGAGGAATCGGAAATTTTAGGAAAAAATTTCCGCGATATGAAATTCGTATTAGGAGAAAAAATGGACGCGTTTGAAAAAATATTTGGATCCATTTTAACAGGCGAAGTACCTGAACTTATTGAAATTGAATGGAAAACAAAAGACAAGAGGATCATTTTCAGTGAAGTGCATGCAAGTATTTCATACAAAGACAACAAAATATCGGGTATTCAGGTAATTTCAAGGGATACTACCGAAAGAAAAAAGGCCGAAACACTGAAGAATGTGGTATTTAATATTGCTTCAGCAGTTAATATTGCCAATGAACTGAACGAATTATTTGGTTTTATAAAGAACGAATTGGCAAAAGTTATAAAAACAGAGAATTTTTATATTGCTCTCCTCGATGAAGAAACTGATGAGTTAAAATTAAGTTACTACCATGACTCTAATAATCACATGGAATCTTTTCCAAATGTAAAAACTCTTGCTCATTATTTATTGAATAAAAATAACCCCCTATTGCTTGACGAAAATAAGATCACAGATTTAATAAAAACTGATGTTGTTGGGGAATACGCTCTTGGCATTAAATCGTGGCTGGGCACACCACTAAAAATAAAGCAGGACACAATCGGGGTCATGGTGGTTCGCGATTACGATCAGAAGAATGCATTTGTTAAGGAAGATAAACAAATATTCGAGTACGTTTCGAATCAAATTGCTATTTCCATTCAAAGGAAACGGGATTACGAGCAACTCAAAATTGCAAAACTGGCTGCTGAGGAATCCGACCGCTTAAAATCGGCATTTTTAGCCAATATGAGCCACGAAATCCGCACCCCTATGAACGGAATTCTGGGTTTTGCCGAGCTACTTAAAGAACCTGAACTTACAGGGGAGAAACAAGAGAAATATATCGAAGTAATCGAAAAAAGTGGCCAAAGGATGCTCAATATCATCAACGATATTGTTGATATTTCAAAAATTGAATCGGGTTTGGTAGAGTTGCAAATTTCGGAAACAAATATCAATGAGTGTATTGAACTCGCATTCAATTTCTTTAAACCCGAAGCCAGCAAAAAAGGAATTAAACTCATCCATCACTTAAATTTACAAACACAAGATGCTATTTTAAGCACCGATCAAGAAAAATTGAATTCAATTCTTATAAATTTGATTAAAAATGCACTAAAATATACTGACTCCGGTAAAATTGAATTCGGGTATACTTTAAAAAAAGTAAATAGTTCAGAATATGTTGAGTTTTATATTTCTGATACCGGTATCGGAATCCAAAATGACAGGAAAGAAGCGATATTCGACCGTTTTATCCAAGCCGAAATTGTTGATAAGAAAGCAAGACAAGGAGCCGGATTGGGCCTTTCTATATCAAAAGCTTATGTGGAACTTTTGGGTGGAAAAATTTGGGTCGAAAGCGAATTGGGAAAAGGCTCAACTTTTTATTTCACATTGCCCTATTCCACTAAAAAAATAACAAAAGTACCAGAATCTAATATTATATCCGATGATGCTCATCCTAATCGTAAAAGACTGAAAATCATGATTGCCGATGACGATGAGGTCTCTGGACAATTTGTTTCTATAATTCTTGCTCATTACTACAGTGAATTATTGATAGCCCAGGATGGTGCAGAAGCCGTTGAAATGTGCAGAAAAAATCCGGACATCGATGTTGTTTTAATGGACATTCAAATGCCTGTGATGAATGGATATGAAGCCACCAAACAAATAAGAGAATTTAACAAAAAAATTATTATTATCGCTCAAACGGCATATGCTCTGTATGGTGACAAAGAAAAATCGATTGATGTTGGCTGCAATGATTACATTTCAAAACCTATTAAAAAAGAAGAATTGGTATCGCTTATTCTAAAGCATAGTAATCCTTTAGTCATGAACCTTTAATAAGTTCTTATTTTATGCCATAAAATTTGCATCAAATTTTCAATTCTGAGTAGTGAGAATAAACAAATACAAATGTTTACTTATGAAAAAACACTTCTAACTACATCTTTTAAAACGACTTTACACTAAAATAAATCACCAAATTCAATTATTATATTGGAAAGAAATAAAAAAATTCTGCTGCTATCAGGAGTTTTGGCTGTTTCTATTTATGCTCTGCATGTTGTGATCGGTGGTTTTTTATGGAAGGGATATAGTCATCTGCAACAACCGATAAGTGATTTAACGGCGACAGGTGCTCCCAACAAAGCTCTTATGCTGTTATTTACAACAATTTATGGAATTTTGGCGTTAATTTTTGCCGTGTCCTTCACAATTTCTGAAAGCAAAAAGCATCACAAGCTTGTTTTTTGGGGAGGTATTTCATTTATTATCCTGCACTTTATATCAATTACTTATGGTCTTTTTCCTCAGGATTTGCCGGATACGGCAATTACATTTTCGGGTATTATGCACATCGTAATTACTGCATTGATTGTTCCATTTACGATAGTTACCCCCTTCCTTATTGGGTTTGGTTTTAAAAAAGAACCGAATTGGAAAAAGTTTGGAATCTATTCCATCATTACGGGCATTTTTATATTATTTTTTGGGGGAGCCTCGGGCATATTTTTTGCTCAGAAACTGCCTTATTTTGGTCTAGTCGAGCGATTAAACATTGGTACTTTACAGTTGTGGACTTTATTATTTTCAATTAAACTGCTTAAAACAAAATGAGAAGATTGAAATACACATTATTATTGGCTTTGGTTTTTGTATTAACTTTTACTGGACAGACAAAAGCGCAGCCTGAAAAATTCCAAACGCTGTTTAGTCATAACGATACGTTGATTAGTGATGTCTGACTTTATGGTAGTTTACTTCATCGTCATCAGGACTTTTTTAATAAAGCCTTTTCATTTCAAGGAATTGAAGCCGGAGTTTTAATTAACCATAAACTTATACTCGGAATATCCGGTTCTACATTCGTTTCCAATCTTAAAACAGAAATTGGCAAAAGCATCATACATGTTTTCATCTGGCAAACCGGTTTAACAATTGGCAAAATCAATAATGAGGAATCGGCATTGCATACGGGATGGCTTATCAATGCAGGTTATTTTTCACTTTGGGCCAGCGAAACTGATTTTCAATTTTTCAATCCGAATAATCCTCAAATTACAATTAATGGCTTGATATTGTCCCCTGAAATATTTGCAGAATGCAACATTGCCAAATGGATGAAATTCAGAACCGGGCTGGCCTATTCGTTTTATAGTTTTGAAGACCAAAAAACAATAACAAAAGAAGATTTGCAAAATATATCCGTGAATTTTGGATTCATTTTTGGCAAATTTGATTAATAAGCCAAAAAACTCACAGTAGAAAACTAATACGAAATCAGCTTGTATTCTGTTTATTTTAAACATTGTTGATGCAATTTCAATGAATTTGGTTGAAACCAGATTCTTGCAATCAGTCTACATCTAAATCCCCTGACAATATGGCTAATACTTTATAAACCTAAAGATGGTTTTAAAAGCACCTGAATAATAACTGGCGCAGCCCGCTCATGAAATAATGGTCTTTTAACGATTTCAAAAGAATCATATTGATAATAAGGCGCAATACTTCAAAACTTTTCAACGAAACTGTGAGAATACAATTGCATTCTGTTTATATTTGTTTTGGAACAATGAATAAAACTATTTTCCGAGGGTGTATGATACACCATGTGTAAATATGTAGAGGAAGAAAACCAGATATATTTAAACCCTGAACAGGAAAAATCAAGACTTATTAACCTTCTAATTTAAAAGTTTATGAAAAAGAGAATGCTTTGGATTGTTTTAAGCTTAATCGTCCTCACAACGACTCACATATCTTGCAAACGCGATGATTCATCCAATAATCCTACCTATGGAGAACAGACCTTAAAGTTGATTCAAATTGTGGAGGATAATCCAAACATAAAATCAATGCTTATTAAATCCATTGAACAAGCAAAGATTATAAATCCTGATAAAAATACAAATCCGGCCCAAACGCTTGAAGAATATTACCAATTTGTTACCTGGGCCGAGACGTGTATGCCCTGGAGTATTCTTCCGAAAACGCCTTACTCATCATTGTATGATAAAATAGATCAGAGTTTAGACTATTTTTATTTCATAAACGACCAACCACTTACCGAGTTGGAAGACATGGGATTCTATAATAATTCATTACAGTATACTGCTGATGCGTTAAATTTTAATCACTAAATAAATTTCTTTGTTCTTTGACATTTTGATTTGTTTGATATTCCGTGAGTAACTCCCGTATTGAGGTTTTATCAAATACTG
>JAUSOY010000049.1 GCA_030656615.1 Bacteroidales bacterium
AGGTTATTCTTAAAGCCATTTAAAGGAGTCAGTTCGAAGTACTTACAAAACTATCTGAACTGGTATGCATATGCCGGAAAATTATCGGGAACAAAAACAATTATCAAAGCTTGGCTTTATTCAATACTAGCTTCTTCAGAGGCTTATGAATTGTTCAAGCTTTTTAAAGAAAATGCTGTATTAATTAGAACATAGCCTTTCATTTTAATTGGTCCTGAAAGAAAAATACTTTCAGAAGTACATTTTTTGTATTGCTTTGGGTAAATGTAACCATGGATTTGGAATAAAAAATCAATAAGATAACTAATCAATTAGTTCAACGAAAAGCTAATTCACCAATAATATTCAGTCGAACGGATCCCAAAAGCGAAGCGTATCGGGATCTTGAGTCTTATTCGCCACTGCTTGCAGCGAAATATCAAATTATTTTTCCGCTTCAATATCTCGTTCGCTTGCGGATATGTATTTTATTCCCATGATATCTGTCTATCTGCCTAAATAGTGGCATCCATTTGATAAGATTTTTCAATTTATTCGAACAGGATACTTATTTCATTGTTGATTAATTGAGTAAAACTACCCAGGATTCAGAAATCATTAAATGAGCTGTAATGAAGAAAATTTTATTGGTCGATGATTCTGTCATGCAGGGGCGGATTCTCTCAAGAATTATCGAAGAATCAGGTCATCAGGTTTTTGAAGTTTGCGATGGATTAATCGCGTTGGACTTGTGTTCTATTGAGAACCCGCAAATGATTTTCCTTGACCTCCTGATGCCAGAGATGAGTGGGCAGGAAGTATTAGGTGAAATTAAAAAGAGCTATTTCCACATTGCTGTTATCGTACGGGGTGCTGATATGCAAAAAACTTCCCGTGAAGAAATTACCGAACTGGGGGGTGATTTCTTTCTGAATAAACCCATTCAGGAAGAAGAAATATTAAGTGACCTTGGTACCTATTTAAATTAATAGATATGCATATTTCTGAAAAACAGCTCGATTCACTCACTGAAGTATTAAACATCAGCTTTGCCCGTTCCGCAAATGACCTTGCCGAATCGACAGACAATCAGGTGATATTGAATCCTCTTAAGGTAAAGGTTGTTTCCCTTGCAGATGTATATGGAGAACTCAGTGCTGTGACAAAAGGTGAGATTTCGACCATACATAAGATTTTTAGAGGAAATATAGCCGGAAATGCTATGTTTGTTCTCGATCGTAATACTTCCTTCTTACTGACCGAACTTTTAAACGGTTTTCCGATTGACTCGGATTATCCAGGAGGAACATACCGGGAAGTGCTCACAGAGGTTGGAAATATTATCCTGAATGCCTGTTTGGGCACGTTTGGAAATATTCTCGAATTTGAAATATCATTATCCGTCTCAAGTCTTTACCTCGATGGTCTTGAAAAATTACTTCTTTCCATTTACGTCGATACGGAAGAACCGAACTATACGGTATTGGTATCTATAAGCTTCAAGGTAAAAGAATCTGAAATGAGTGGATTCCTGCTTTTTGTCATGGGAATTACATCCATGGAAATTTTTCTTGATAAACTGGAGAGATTAGGTTAGTCATCTATTTATATTTTTTAACCAACAAGCTATATTCTCTGGCCTTCTATTTCAGGGAATTTATGGTATAATTATTACCGATGATTCGCTGAAAATATCAGAATGCAATTTATAGATGGAATCACCGACGAATATTCAGCGTCAGGAAGTTATTACCGGTTTGGGATTGAATATCGTTCAGGCGCTGCTACGAATGCTTGGCTCATCGATTAAAATTCAATCGACTGTTGGTAAAGGAACTCAGGTCTTTATTGTTGTACCAGACAACCGGGTATAATCCTTTGGCCGTCATTGATAAATTGATATATTTGTACGATTACTCCGACTGCCATTTCCTAAGGGTCTATCCTAAGGAATAGCAGCAATGGGTTGTGCGGGAAACTGCTCAGCCTCCCGAAGGAAAATATCCCGAATTGGAAAGGAGCTAAACATACGCTGTTGTTGGTATGTGTGGCTGCCTGTCCGTTAAATTAATTTTTATGACAGGTGTTGAGCTGGTTTTTATTATTCTGATTTTTATTACCGCATTTCTGTATGCCTCGGTGGGGCATGGCGGCGCCTCGGGTTACCTCACCCTGATGGTGCTCTTTGGTATAGAAACTTCCATCATGCGTTCTACGGCACTTACGATGAATTTATTTGTATCGGGAATTGCTTTTTTTAGTTTTTATAAGGCAGGACATTTTAATTTTAAACTCTTTTGGCCTTTTGCTATTACATCAATACCTGCCGCATACATTGGTGCCCAGTTATCCATTGATCCCCGTCTATATAAAATCATTCTGGGTATATTCTTAATAATCGCTATTATGAGATTATTAGTACAGTTCAGAATGAAAGATAAAGCGCTTAAATCACTTCCTATGATTCCTGCATTTGGTATTGGCGGTCTTCTTGGTATATTTTCCGGAATGATTGGCATCGGAGGCGGAATCATTTTAAGTCCGGTATTGATTCTTTTCAGATGGGCAGATATGCGGCAAACGGCAGGAATCAGTGCACTATTTATTTTTGTTAATTCAGTTTCCGGATTGGCCGGGTTATCAATCAATTCACAAATTCATTTTCCGAATCAATTATTGCTGTGGATTTTAGCTGTTGTTTTCGGTGGTTTGGCCGGAGGATATTCGGGCAGTCACAAGTTCAGTATTAATGGCTTAAGAATAATTCTCTCACTGGTCATGCTTTTTGCTACTTATAAACTGTTTATGGGTTAACCGTTTTTCCTTTCGGCTATTATTGTATTTTTGGCGTTCAAAATTCAAACGGATGAAATTTCTACTTCCTGCTTTTTTCGCCATCTTTTTAAGCCTTATTGTTCCCCGCCAGGGATTTGCTCAGTCTAATTCACGGTATATCAGCATTCGTTCGGGATTATCACTCCCCATGATGGATTATAGTTCGTATTCACTGGATGAAGGTTGTTTTACTTCCATAGGTTTTAATGTGAGTGCCGACGCTACCTGGTATTTTTATAAGGGATTTGGCATAGAGTTTAGCGGAGGTTTAAATTTGCATCCCGTTGAAGTGGGCGTTTTGGGTTACGAAATCGTTGTTAATGACCCATTTATGTCAGATACGTATATTCGCTCGGAACCATACAAGGTATTAACCGCGATGGCCGGACCAGCCTATCATTTCCAAATCTATGATAAACTAAGTATTTCAACAAAATTACTGTTTGGGGTAGCGGAAGCAAAAACACCGCATCAGATACATAAGCCAGTGTATCTACCACTGGGGCCCGAAATATATGAAGTGGGCTCATCCATCGACCGGCAGTTTTCCTGGATAGCGGGTGCTGGTGTTCGATACGATATAACCAATTGTTATGGTCTGATTTTTAATACAGAAATGACGTCGCGGAAGTTTGGCTTTGGATTTAACACACCAACGGGCATACGTACCGATTATAAAGTCATCAGCTTTATCAATTTTACCCTAGGCGTCCAATTTAACCTTTAGTATTCTGAGCTTTTAAAAGAGGTTTTAGTAGATCTTCCAATCCATTTACGCGGATAACATGCATGGTTTCTAGCATCATTCCGAGTTTTCCTGCCGGAAAGCCCTGATTCGAAAACCATATCAGATACGATTCGGGAAGCTGGTATATAAACCGATCCTTATATTTACCGAAAGGCATGCGCGTATTTATTAGTCCGAGGAGAATTTCTGGATTCAATGCGAAGAGTTAAAAATAGTGTTGGATAATGGAAACATTACGGTCTGCTCGTTGTAAGTATAAAAATTTCAGGATACTGCGGACGAGAATTAAATTCTAAAATAAAAAGCGGTAAAAACAGAAAATCTCCCGGTAAATGGGAGATTTTCTGTTGATATACGGAAGCAGAACTATTCTTCTTCAATAATAACAATCTTCTCGATTTCGTCACCTTGACGGATGGCATCAATCACATCGAGGCCTTCATAAACTTTTCCAAAACAGGTATGATTGCGATCGAGGTGTGAAGTGTTATCGCGGCTATGGCAAACGAAAAACTGTGAGCCACCGGTATCGCGTCCGGCGTGTGCCATCGACAATACTCCGCGGTCGTGATATTGATTTCCACCTGTGAGTTCACATTTGATTTTGTATCCCGGACCACCGGCACCGCTACCATTAGGGCAACCTCCCTGAATGACAAAATTGGGAATTACCCGATGAAAGGTCAGTCCATCGTAAAACCCTTTTTTCGATAGATCAACAAAATTTTTAACCGTTATGGGCGCGTCGGCTTCGAAGAGGTTCAGCTTCATAACGCCTTTTGAGGTATGGATTTCAGCTTTTAACATGACATTTGGTGTTAATTAAAAGACAAAAATACGCATTATCGTCTGATTTAACGGAATCGGATGAATTTGCTTGTTTAGAAATCAAGCTAAATAGTGGCATTATTGAATTAATTCGTATCTTGCTCTTACATTTATAAATTGCAAGCCATGATCGTTAAAATAATGGAATGGGTGAGGCTCGGAGTAATTAGTCTGGCCTTCTTTTTTGCTTACTGGTTTTTGAGTGATGCTCAGTACGATGCCGTCTGGGTTTTTGAATGGCTCGTACCTGCAATAATGGTTCCTATGGCTGGTTTTTCAGGTTTTGAAGGACTGATATGGGGCGAGGAATCGGCGCGTGAAAAAGGCTACGAAACCGGTAGTAATTATCAGAAACAATCGGATATAGCATTGCTTTCGTATGCATTCACGGCCTTAATGGTGTTTGTGTTTGATTGGGGAAAATTTGCCGCTTTAGCCGTGTTGATTTGTGGCATGTTCTTCTTTTTCTTTTCCGGTATCAATCATGCATTGCAGGCCATATTTCATAAAAATTTCCATTGGGCCAATATCAACAGACCCTTTATACTGTTTGCGCTCATCCTGGCGCTGATTTATCCTGTGATGCGTGCATTTGTAAGTTAAGGCCATAAAACGTCTGTAAAGTCCGAATAATGCCCAAAGCAACCGCTTAAGCGATATGGCTTCTTTCTTTTCCGGATTGAAGGTAAATAATGCAGCTGGTAGTGAATTAAATTTCAGCGACCGCGAGCCGCTGTCGATTTTTTAAGTAATTTTCAGGATTGATTTTTCACCTTTATACTGATTTTTCTATGGATAATAATGATATACTTCGCCGCGTTCGTTATATGCTGGACCTTAGCGATTCAAAAATGATTAAATTGTTCGGATTGGCCGATTATACGGCAAGCAGGGCAGAGGTGAGTGATTGGTTAAAAAAGGATGATGATCCGGCTTACCAGAAATTAAGCGATAATTTACTGGCGATATTTCTAAACGGACTGATCGTTGATAAGCGTGGAAAAAGGGAGGGCGATCAGCCAGTGCCCGAAGAAGAACTAACGAATAATATTGTTTTTAAGAAACTTAAGATTGCCTTTGATATGAAAGCAGACGATATCATCGAAGTATTTTCCTCCGTTGACGTCACCATCAGTGCTCACGAATTGAGTGCATTTATGAGAAACCCCAAGCAGAGTCAATACCGCTTGTGTAACGATCAGTATCTCAGGAATTTCATCAACGGTTTGCAGTTAAAATACCGTAAGAGCGAAGAAGCATAAAAACAGGGCAATTTTTTATTGATTCGTATTGGGTCGAAGGTCGAAGGTTGAAAGTCGAAAGTTGAAGGTCGAAAGTCGAAAGTGAAAGGTTAAATGTTTAGGGTTCAGAGTTTAA
>JAUSOY010000056.1 GCA_030656615.1 Bacteroidales bacterium
TGGCAGCGATATGCGAAAAACTTCAGACGGTGGATTTCTTATTGCCGGTTCCGCTTACCTTGACTATAAACCGTATGCCATGATTGCCCGCCTTGACGGCGAGGGCAACCAGATATGGGCAGAAGCACATGACAACGGCAACTCCATGACCTTTATGGTGAATGTTACAGAAACACAGGACTTGGGTGCTGCTGCCATAGGTTATACTTATAACAGTGGTGATTATCACATTTACTTTCTCAAGACCGATACCCTGGGGTTGGTTACTACAATCCCCGAAGTACTTAAAACGAATGATAATATTGTTTTGGGTCCCAACCCTGTGCAGGATCTTTGCCATATTCAATTTGAACAAAACACCCGCCAGATACATCTTTTGGATATGCAGGGCAGAACTTTACTCAGCCACAACATCACTACCGGGCAAACTTCCATTAAACTATCACTTGGCCATTTACCCTCCGGTGTTTATCTGCTACGCATTACATCTCAAAAAGGGGAAATAATAAAAAAGTTGGTGAAGTGGTGAGTCTAAACGGAAGAAAATTCAGTCCGAATCATTGCGTCCATACTTCCACCTTATAAGCAATACCTCTGAATTCCATGAAACAAACATCATGAAATTCAGAGGTAAATGGCATTTATTCAGTCCAGGTTTTTCTGACAGCAATCAAAAACTCCCGGATTAAAAAACTAAAGAATCCGAACAACTTTTCTCATTACAATTTTATCCTGCGTCATCAGTCGTAAAAAGTACATGCCTTTTTGCAAGGATGAAGATTGAATGTTTACGGTCTGAATTTGACCTGATTGCGTATGTCCTTCATAGATTTTTTGAACGATTGAGCCATCAAGGCTTACCAAATCTATTTGCACCCAACCATCCTTTATCAATTCAAATTCACAATTTAATTGGTCTCTGAAAGGATTAGGAAACACATGCATACTGATTTCATCACTACTGAAATTAACATTCGTTTTCATGGTACCACAATCGCCCAGATAACTGCCGTTGGCAAGTTGTGCGGCCACAGCGTTGGGAGAAATACAAATGGTATGTGCATTGGATGGGTTACCGGGTGGCACTTTACAAACCAATACCTTGTCCATTTTTTTACCACACCGAACATCCATCACATCAATAAACACTTCAGAGGTAGCTATACTGCCACAATTATCAGAAACACTAACCGTATACCACTGCGGACTTTGTGGACAAACCTGCATAGTGTTGCCTGAAGCAGCATTGTTCCAAACAAAAGAATAGGGTTCAACACCACCGGATGCAGAAGCAGTAAGATTTGCACAGGCCATAGGATTGTAACCAAAATACACCAGCGGCACATCCGTTGCAGCCGAAGCAAAAAGTTCCGGAGCACTCACCTGCACAATAGCAGATGCAGAAGAAACATTTCCGCTCACATCCGTTACAATAAGTTCTACGGTATTATCACCCAGATTACTGCAATCGAAAGCAGAAGGAGAAACGAGCATCGACATAATTCCGCAATTATCCGAAGAACCGGCATCAATCATTGATGAAGTTATAAATACCTGTCCGTTATTATCAAGGTTCAGTGCCACGTTATTGGTCAAAACAATGGGTGGAACAGCATCCACCACATTTACAACCGCCTGGCCTGATGCAGTATTTCCGTTTTCGTCGCTGACGGTAAGAATCACCACATTTTCTCCTCTGTTTTCACAATTAAAATTTGAAGGAGAAACCATCAAAGAAGAAATTCCGCAATTATCGAATGAGCCGGCATCCACCATGGATGCATCCAATGTGGCCATTCCGGTTTCATCCAGATAAATATTGACATTTTGGGTTATTACGGTAGGCGAAAGAATATCAGAAATCGTGACCAATGCTTCGGTAGAAGAAGCATTTCCGCTTGCATCCGTTACGGTAAAAATCACCGGGTTATCACCTGTATTCAAGCAATTAAATTCAGAAGGCGATACAGACATGGATATTATTCCGCAATTATCGCTTGAACCGGTGTCGAGCATTTCGGGCAAGAGCATGGCAATACCGTCAGCATTCAATGGAAGATTGATATTTTGTGCGATGGCCTGAGGCGGAATAAGATCGGATTGTAGTATGGTAATTTCTATGGTTTCACTCTGGCCGGCAGCATCGCTCACGGTAAATTGATGATAGCCTTCCGGTTTTTCAAATGTCCCGACACCTTCGTAGGGAGGCGTTCCTCCGGTAGCGGATATTTCAACCAAAGTTGTTGAGCCGGGGCATTCGATGGGATCGAATTGAGCAGCAATTTCGAGAGGATCAGACTGCACTTCACCGATACGTATTTCATCAAAGATAGTTTGGCTTTCATTACCGATATTCCAGCCATAAATCATATACTGCAAGGCATTGGTTGTAAAATCAATTTCTGAAAAATTCGGACAGTATATCTGCCAGCCGTAATTTGTTCCATCAAAATCGCGGATGCAGACTTCACTTCCGGCAGAGCCTGTATTTTGACAATCATATTCAAGCTGCCCCCATTCACCGCCATTTGAGGGAATAATAGATGAAATCATACGAGTTCCATGGATGTATTCATAAAGCTCATGATTTTTAAAAAATTTACCTGTGGCAAGCCCTCCAAAATAGGTAGTACCATACCCACCATAGTATAAATCGCCGTTAAAAACTTCAAAATCCATAGCAAAGGATTCTGTTTCAAAATATCTTACCAATGAGATACCTTGGGTAGAATTGTATTTGGAAATAAAACCGGAAGGCTGAGTTGCGGCTGTTCGTGCAGCCCTTTGATGCGAAACAATCAGGTCATTCCCGAAGCTTTGTAAACGGTTTACACCACCATACCCTGACCAAATCTGGGTCCAGGTGGAGCCATTAAAGCGATGAATTTTACCATAGTTATAACTACCATTTAATGAACCGGCATACAATTCTCCATTATGGATTTCGAAATCTTTCACCGACATCATACCGGTATAAAATGCAGGAACCCATGATGAACCATTAAATTTATAAATAACACCCGACCAGTGTGTGCCTGCATAGATTTCTCCATTGTACTCAATTATATCATAAATTCCGTTAGAAAAAGCATTTCCTTTCTGAACCCATTGTGAGCCATTCCATCGCATAACCCTGGCTACGTTTTCCGGTGACCGGCAACCCACAAGCAGTTCTCCGGCAACATTACAAATGGTATATAAACTACTCATTCCGTTGGTCGCTAAATCAGAATGTATGGCAAGGCCGTTGGGCCCAAGGCCATACTCATTTTGGGTACCATCATACGACAATACTTTCAGACCATATATTGTATATAATTTTCCATCGTAAACTGCATTTTCAGAAAGTGCATAGCCCGGCAGGGGCATAGACCACTGGCCGTCTACTGGATTATAGGCTAAAGTACCGAAAGAAAAACCTACCAGCAGTTTCCCCTGAAACTCCGCCATATGAGTTATAGACGATTTATATGGAACAGAAGCATCAGAGATAAAACTACCCGGCGAACTTAAGTAGTCCAGATTATGCTGGACTAAAAATTTAGCGGGATCAGAAAAATACTCTTGGCCATCACCACCCGACCAATCTGATTGGATAAAACCCGTCTGGGCTGATATCATCAGGAAGGATATGAGCCCAATTGCTAGTGTAAATAGTTTTTTCATTTGTTTGCTTTTTTGATTCCCGACAGCTAACAATCATTTGGGGTCTGACGATGAATTCAGGAATCCATTAATATATTCGCAAATTATTATCTATCATATACTTAATCCAAATAAAATTGATAGGAGTGTTTAACTATTTAAAATTCGTGAGGTGATATTTAATATTCGTTTTGTATGATAATTTATCGAATAGCGAAAACAAGACAGTATTTGAATCTGAATCCCTGATATTTTTCGGCAATATATTCTCCCTTTTCAATTGTTTTATTAACATTGCAGGGTCAATCAAACGACATTTAACCACAGATCATCTACAAATCCAGTCATGAAAATATCCAAACATCTTGCCCTCTGCTTTTTGATTCTCTTATTCAGTTTTCAGCTTACGGCTCAAAAAACCACCGACTACGTAAATCCTTTTATTGGCACACATCATATGGGGCATACCTACCCCGGCGCAACGCTTCCTTTCGGAATGGTTCAGCTGAGTCCGGAAACCGATACCATTCTGTATTCGTACGGAAAGGGCTATAATCCAAAAACGTATGAGTATTGTGCCGGGTATCAATACGCTGATAATACCATCGTTGGATTTACACATACTCATTTTTCCGGTACCGGTCATTCCGATTTAGGCGATTTTCTAATCATGCCAACCACCGGTGCACTGAAATTGAACCCCGGAACTTCTGAAAAGCCTGAAACAGGCTACCGCAGTCGTTTTTCACACGAACGCGAATCTGCTTCACCCGGATATTATTCGGTGATTCTGGATGATTACAATATAAAGGCCGAGTTAACCGCCACTACACGTTGCGGAATCCATCAATATTCATTTCCTTCCGATTCTGATGCCCGTATTATTCTGGATATGAATTATGGCATTTATAATTACGATGGGAAAACAATCTGGTCATTTGTACGGGTCGAAAATGATACGCTTATCACGGGTTATCGTCAGACCCGCGGTTGGGCTCGCACACGTTACATTTATTTCGCCATGAGCCTTTCTGCTCCTATTAAAAATTATGGCCATAAAAACGACGAAAAGAAAGTCTATAACGGTTTCTATCGGAAATTTGATGAGTTTCATAATTTCCCTGAAATGGCCGGCAAAGATGTACGTGCCTATTTTGAATTTGGAAACATTCCGGGAAACAAGTTGGTGGTGCGAATGGCCCTTTCTGCCGTAAGTACTGAGGGTGCTCTTAAAAATCTTATGGCCGAAGCTTCGGGAAAAACATTCGAGCAAATCCGGCACGAAGCCGAAAGTGCATGGGAAAATGAGCTTTCAAAAATCAGAATAAAAGCATCCCCTGAAGTAATGAAGAACTTCTACACGTCTTTGTATCATGCTTATCTGAGTCCGACCATTTATCAAGATGTGGATGGAAAGTATCGCGGAATTGATCAAAACATTCACGAAGCCCAAAATTTTACAAATTATACCACCTTTAGTTTGTGGGATACCTATCGTGCTTTACATCCGCTTTTCACAATTTTCCAGCAACAACGCACCGCTGATATGGTTAACAGCATGTTGGCTCATTATCAACAAAGTGTTCATAAAATTCTTCCGATCTGGTCGCATCACGCCAATGAAAACTGGTGCATGACCGGATATCATTCGGTTCCGGTGATTGCTGATGCCATGATGAAAAACATTCAGGGATTTGATTACACTGAAGGGCTGAAAGCATGTGTTTCCAGTGCCAATTACGATGTGTATGATGGCATCGGTGATTACAAAAAATACGGATATCTACCCTACGATTTATCGGGTAATGCCGCATCAAAAACCCTTGAGTATGCTTACGACGACTGGTGTATCGCACAAATGGCAAAGAAACTGAATAAGCAGAATTTCGTTTCAGAATATGAAAAACGGGCAGCTTCTTATAAAAAGATTTTCGACCCCGCTGTGGGATTTATGCGTGCAAAACACTCCGATGGAAGCTGGAAACCTGAGTTCAATCCCATGGCCACCGAAAATCAGGGATTTATTGAAGGAAATTCATGGAATTATTCCTTGCATGTACCTCATGATGTTGAAGGGCTGAAAGCCTTGTTGGGAGGAGCAAAAAAAATGGAGATGTATCTCGATTCTTTATTCATTATGGAATTGCCCGATCACGAAATTCATTCAGAAGACATCAATAAAGTGGGCATCATCGGAAATTACGTTCATGGCAATGAGCCCAGTCACCATGTTCCTTATCTCTACAATGACGCAGGAGTACCATGGAAAACCCAAAAATGGGTCAGGAAAATAATGAATACCATGTACCGTCCGGAGCCCGGTGGTTTATGTGGTAACGACGATTGCGGACAAATGTCGGCCTGGTACATTTTCAGTGCGATGGGATTTTACCCTGTATGCCCGGGAAGTAATGAGTATTCTATCGGTAGCCCTATGATAGATGACTTAAGTATTACGCTTGAAAATGGTAAAACATTCAGGCTTATTGCAAAAAACAACACTACCGAAAATTGCTACATACAAAAACTCAGCCTCAATGGAAAAGAGTTGAAAGAGCCACGCCTGAGGCATGAAGACATTATGAATGGAGGAATTCTCGAATTTGAAATGGGATCAAAACCAATACGGAATTATTTTGTCAAGCCCTAGTTAAATCGAGAATATTTTTACTCAATTTCTCAATTTGCCGCTTTGTTTTTTTTGACAATTCTGATTTTTGTGAACCGCAAGATGCAATACTGGCCATCGTTTCTGCTCCACTGTAATGGAAGGCGTTTTTAACAGAATTCAAGGCTCCGCGGGTCTCTGGCAATATCCAATTCCAGGGCTCCGGAGTATTACCACTCACCATATAAATCAGTTTCTTGCCTTGCATTTTTGGTTTTGGAATTTTTCCAGCCATACTATCCATGATAATCGGAATATTCCTTTCGAGCAATTTTTTCAGTCCACTACTCATGTTTCTGAGATATACCGGAGTTCCAAGTACAATAATGTCGGCAGAAGCCATCTGAATACCAAGCCGATGAGCATCATCTTCGGGCAAAACACATTTCCCAAGCGTCTGGCATTGCATGCACCCCTTGCAGGAAGTAATATTCAATTCATAAACATTATAATACTGGCAATCCGTCAAATATTGAATTCCGGAATACAATTTTTGCAGCATACTTGCTGTGCGGCCCTCAGGTTTTGGGCTACCGTTTAAAATCAAAACTTTTTTCATTCTTTACTGTAAATTTTATCGAACGTACAATCAATCAATTCATCAACAGCGGATGAAATCCTTTCCCAACCATCCGCTGCATCAAGACTTACACCATTAAAAATCTTAACATATTTACTTCGCAAAACGAGATAGTATAAACCAGAAACCAAAATGGCGATCATGGCTTCAATATCGGCTGATGAGGCCGGAAGACTGGCAGAAAGAAGTTTCGTTAAAGCGTGACCCGAAGCCTCTCGGCGCGAAGCATACGTCTGAAGTACCTTACTATCATCCACCAGCTCCCACCGCAATACTTCCTGATATCCTGGATTAGCGATTGTTTGAAAAAGTTGATTTCTTAAGATGTCTTTGACCATCCGCTTAAGATTTTCTCTTTCCGTAGGTACATTCTCTGAGATTTCCGAAAGATTAAAATGTGTATAAAAATCATTTTGCTCAAAATATGCATCCAAAAGCCCATCATAACTTCCAAAATACCGGTATATAAGAACCTTATCACATCCTGCCTCGCGGGCTATGGAATTGACACCCAAATCTCTAAAACCTTCCCTATTAATGACATTACCTACTGCCCTGAGTAGATTTGCCATGCTTGCCTTTTTATTTCGTATTACCATATGTCACTTATTGGTGACAAAATTAAAACACTTTTTCGTAATGTGCAATTTTTCTCCAATTATTTTTTTACTAATACCTAATTATCAAAAAAATCAGGTGATAAATAACACTAATAAAAGACTCCATTTATCAAATTTTATAGAATGTAAAACAATCAGTAAAATTCAATTCAATCTGACGTTATGTGATACGAATAAATCGTTATTATTCATAATATTCAAATAATAACTTTTTTTATGAACCGAAATGTATTAACTTTGTTATAGTCATTTCAAAAGCAGGCTAACTGCTTTCGTATATGACAATGATAAAACTATTAAATACCTCCAATTATGGCCGAAAATAAATTAATCCATAGCCACGCTGATCCTATGTTTTTTGATGAACTACCTTTATGGTCGGCACCATTTGGCTTACAATTACTGGAGACTATTCCAGTGATTAGTCACGGAAGAGTTTTAGATGTCGGATGCGGTACCGGCTTTTTAAGCATTGAAATGGCGCAACGATTTGGGCATGAAACTGAAATTATTGCTTTGGATATCTGGCAGGAAGGGCTGGAATATCTTAACAAGAAAGCAGAGTTTTATGGCATAAAAAACATCAAGGCGATCAGAGCATCTGCTGAAGCACTTCCATTTCAGGATGGCAGTATCGATATGGTTGTTTCCAACAACGGTATAAACAATTCTGATAACTTTATGAAGTCGTTTAAAGAAGCATGCCGAGTCATTAAAACGGGCGGGTATTTTGCAATTGCTCAAAACCATCGGGGAACCTTTGATGGTTTTTACAATATTCTACTCGAAACGCTCATCGAAAACAATCGATATGAGTTGGTAAATGCTGTACAAAAGCACATCCGCAAGAAACGCAAAACCACACTCATTCTGAATCGTGAACTTCAAAAACACGGGTTCATTATTTTTGGTGCAAAAAACAATTCTTTCACCTTCCGTTTTGCTAGTGCCAACGCATTTTATCAACATCATTTTATTAAATCCGCTTTTTATTCATCATGGGAAGAACTTCTCGGAAAATACAGCGAAAAAATACTTAGTGAAGTGTTGAAAAAATTGGATAAAATTGTCAAATCTGAAGGACAACTAACCCTCGAAGTGCCTTTTTCGACCATTATTGGCCGAAAAGCACCCGGGATGGAATAAAATCCGACTTTTCAGCACAATCTTTAACGATACGAATCACCCGAAAATTACACTAAAATGGAATTTTCGGGCGATTTTTCGTTTAAATCCCGACCTGATTATCAATTCCATTTGCCAGAATATATCATACAACCGTATAAACCTAACATATACCGCAGAAATGCCCCCAGCAGCATTTTGCAATCAGATATAATTGTAGTAAGTTTGTTGTTCTATCCGTTAAATATGTCAGTATATTTCAACAGTAAAATGGAATTATTCGCTATTATTGGCGAAAAAATCAGTTATTTAAACAAGCATTTGTTTAATACCAATACGATACCCGATAAAGAAACATTAACAGAAATCCGCGCCACCGTTGATTTTTTAAAGGACCATAAATATAAATTTATGAGTCAGGGACTCAATCAATTGGAGTATATCATCCGTTCTGCTGAAGAGAAACTGGAGAGTTTATAAGAGGTTTCCAACTTTTATTAGTCTGAATCGCACAGGATTACACGTAAAATCCATACTGATTATATCCATAAGCATCATTGATAACAGCAAATTTTCGAGACGGCCACGACCAATGCCTGTTGCTTTTCTAATTCCGGCAAAAGTGCTTTCATTTGAATGATTCAAGCAGGCAAGTACCATTTTTTCATCTTCTCCATAACGGATGAAGGAATTCTTATTTTCCTTCTTTAACCTAAAATACCGTTCAGCCAATTGAGGTGCTACGATATTTTCATCTCCCACTCTCAGATAGGTTTTCCAGTTGCCTTCTTCATCTGGAGCCCGGTGTGGTGCATCACCACTCTTTAAAACATTAACTTCCAGTACCCTTTTACCACCAATATTCCATTCCTTGCTTTCGAAATGCACTACTGGTTTTGTATAAACAGAAGCTGCCGCTTCAAGCATATATAATTCCTCAATGGTTCTGATGCCGGCAATGCTGCCATTGTCTTTAACACCAATCAATAAAGTACCTCCTGAAGTATTCGAAAAAGCAGATAAGGAGCGGGCAATCTTCCTTGAATCATTCACAGCAAACTTAAAATCAAGCTGTTGTCCTTCGCCCTGCTCAATAAGCTTTTTAATATACGTCTGATTCATAATGTACAAAAGTAATAATTCGGGAGGAGTCCGAAACATCTTCACAAAACGGAAAATTTTCATTTTCATATTTCGGATTCTATATTGTAATTGAACAAAATCTCCTTACTGCTTATTGCTAACTTTGTACCCTTAAAAATTCATGGCATATGTTACCCAAATTTCATTTTGACGCTGTAATTTTCGATCTGGATGGAGTCATTACCCGTACTGCCCTGGTTCATAGCAAAGCCTGGAAACGGATGTTTGATGAATTTCTGAAATCATGGACCGAAAAAAATAATATCGAATTTCAGGCATTTGATCATATCAACGATTACCTTCCATATGTAGATGGCAAACCCCGGTACAAAGGCGTCGCTTCGTTTCTGGAATCGCGAAATATAGAACTCCCTTACGGAAATGCGGAGGATGGAACGGAAATGGAAACCATTTGCGGCCTTGGAAATCGTAAAAACGAGGCTTTTAATCAGGTATTGGAAGAACAGGGAGTCGAAGTATATCCATCAACGATTGAACTTATTTACCAACTGCGTCAGAATGGAATACGGGTAGGTGTTGCCTCATCAAGCCGCAACTGTGAACAGGTACTACGCAGAGCAGGAATTTTGAATCTTTTCGAAACCCGCGTAGATGGCGTGGTATCTGTTGAACTGAATCTGAATGGAAAACCAGAACCTGATATTTTCACCACGGCATGCAGAAATCTGGGTGCTGTTCCGGATAGGGCGGTCGTAGTGGAAGATGCCGTATCGGGTGTACAGGCAGGATTTAAAGGAAATTTTGGTTTAGTCATTGGCATCGCTCGTGAAGAAAATCAACAGGAATTGGCAGCCAATGGCGCTGATATCGTGGTGGACGATCTGGAAGGTATTTCCGGAATCAACGGCATCGAAAAATGGTTCGTTTCTGGGAAGGAAAATGATTCATGGGAAATAAATTACCATGGCTATTTCCCTGAAAAAGAAAAATCGAGGGAATCCATTCTTAGTATAGGAAATGGATATTTGGGTGTGCGTGGAGCCCTTGAAGAAGCCAAAGCCGGAAAAACCAATTACCCGGGAACATATATGTCGGGTGTGTATAATCGATTGGTATCGAAAGTCGGGGATCGCGATGTGGAAAATGAAGATTTTGTCAATTGCCTCAATCTTTTCCCAGTGAATTTCCGCATCGACGAAGGCGAATGGATTTCGACCGATAATGCGAAGATCATTAAGCTACAGCGGACACTTGATTTAAAAAACGGTCTACTTTGCCGTGAAATGATCATTGAAAAAGATGGCCAGCAAACACAAATTCGATCCGAACGATTTATATCAATGGACGATTCGCATCTCGGCGGCCAGCGTTATCATCTCCGGGCAATAAATTATTCTGGTAACATTGAAATCCGTAGTGGAATCGATGGCCACCTCATTAATGCTGGTGTTGAGCGCTATAATCAATTGAATCAACAGCACCTTAAGCCTGTCAGAGCTGAAGCTTCATCTCTGCATACATATACCGAAGTCTGTACAGTTTCATCAGGAATTCATATAGCTGCTTACAGTCAGATCATCCCCGATAATAAAGAAAATCTGCAGCTGATTTATGAATCATCCGATGATCAATCGTGGTGTATTTTAAAGAAAACCCTTAAAGAAGGTGAAGGATTCGGATTCGATAAACTGATTTCGGTGATGAATTCATATTCAACACCCGGACCGTTACCTCATGATTTTACCCGCAACAAATTATCGCAGATTAGTAGTTACGATTCTCTATTGGAAAGAAGCTCCGCCGCTTGGAGCCGGATATGGGAAGAAACCCATATTGAAATTTCGGGCGATCGACTGTCACAAAAACTTCTTCATCTTCATAATTACCATATTCATCTGACAATATCAGCCCATAGTAAAGGAATAGATGCCGGAATACCCGCTCGTGGGCTGCATGGCGAAGCATACCGTGGTCATATTTTTTGGGACGAATTATACATTCTTCCTTTATTCCATATCCATTATCCTGATATCGCCCGTGCGGTTCATCAATACCGTGTAAATAGGCTGGAAGAAGCACGACGCTATGCTTCCGAGAATAATTATACCGGAGCTATGTATCCATGGCAAAGCGGAAGTTCGGGAAGAGAAGAAACCCAGGTGATACACCTAAATCCAATATCCGGAAAATGGGGCGATGATTATTCGTGTTTGCAACGACACGTTTCATTGGCTGTGGCATATAACCTTTACCAATATATGCACTTAACCGCCGACACAAGCTTTATGGCCGGAGAAGGTGCAAAAGTTTACCTCGAAATCTGCCGTTTTTGGGCAGGGAAAGCATTCTTAGATTCAAAGACCGGCAGGTATCATATTGATGGTGTGATGGGACCCGATGAGTTTCATGAGAAGTATCCGGGGGCTGAAAAAGGAGGCTTGCGCGATAATGCCTACACCAATATTATGGTAGCTTGGATGCTGCAAAAGGTTGACGAAATTCGTCTCAATGCCGAAGAAACTGCCTTCAGAAGTATTTGTAATGAAATCAATCTAAAGGATAAGGAATTACAGGAATGGACTGAAATTCGGCAAAAACTCAATCTTGTTATTTCGAAGGAAGGTATCATTGCCCAATACGATGGATACTTTGATTTAGAAGATATTGATTGGGACTATTTCCGTAAGAAATATGGCAATGTTTACCGTATGGACCGTTTATTGAAAGCCGAAGGAAAGTCGCCCGATGCCTTTAAGGTTGCTAAACAGGCCGATACACTGATGGCATTCTACAACCTTGGACTCGATGAATGCAATTCGATCATCCGTTCTCTTGGATACCAGCTTCCCGATGATTATCTACAAAAAAATCTGGCATATTATCTTGCGAGAACTTCGCACGGATCGACACTCTCTCGGGTTGTTCATGCGCGTCTGGCAGGAATGATTGGCCAACATGAACTTGGCCTTGAATTATACCGTGATGCCCTTAACAGCGACTTCAGTGATGCACAAGGCGGTACTACCGGCGAAGGAATACACGCCG
Source organism: Bacteroidales bacterium (assembly GCA_030656615.1). Classification (GTDB taxonomy): domain Bacteria; phylum Bacteroidota; class Bacteroidia; order Bacteroidales; family TTA-H9; genus JAUSOY01. The sequence goes on from JAUSOY010000056.1 coordinate 12,788, forward strand.
GAGTCATGGCTTCGACCATTTGGATTAGCATAAACACTTATGCAGGACTTGATTTAAATGGGAAATATCCCGTTCTGAATCCGGCCCTGCCGGAAGGATGGAATCACATGAAATTCAGTTTCCGGTATAAAACCTCCCGATTCTTTGTTCATATTCTTCCTCAAAAAATGGAAGTTATGGCATTGAATATTGAACAAAAACCCTCTCAAATCGCTATAGTTGATCAGTATTTCGAAATTGAGTCAGGTGAAAGCGTATGGGTTGATGGAAACTTCAAACTTTAAGAAAAAAAATGTACGAGAACATATTAGATATTCAAAAGAAACATAAAAAAGCGGCCAAAACGGTGCTCGAACGACTTCTGGAAGAAAAACACGAAAAATTTATCGTGGCTGTTTCTGGAGAAGTGGGTACTGGTAAAGCGGAGGTTGCACATAGTCTGGGTCGTAAACTTCGGAAGCGCAATATCCACTGTAAAATTCTTCATCTCGAGAATTATTATCTGGTTGATCCGTTAAAAAGACTCGAATGGAGAGAGAAGCATGGAATAGAAGCAGTGGGATTAGATGAAATTAACTGGCCAAAACTCCAATCCAATATTCGCGATTTTGCTGACGGATCCAGAGCCGTTTTGCCATTGGTTGATATCATTAGTGGACAAACCGATGAATTACATACCGACTTTAAAACCATTGATGTTCTGATAATTGCTGGTTTATATGCCATTAAATTAGAAGAAGCAGAACTGAAAGTATTCATCGAACTGACCTATAAACAAACGATGGATGAACAAATTGCATCAGAAAAAGAGGAGATGAACGAATTCAGAATGAAGGTTCTGGAAAGGGAACATGAAGTTGTTCAATCTCTGAAAAATAAGGCCAATTTTTATGTGGACTTCGATACTTCAATGGAATTGTTTCACTTATAAGGCGGGACGAGCATAGCAATACAAACATCCCGAATTGCACATTTTTGGAGGCCAGCCGCCAATATCGGTCGATTGTGTACATCCACACATAGGTCTGTGTCTCATTTGTTTTACTAACAGAGGATGGATTGAATCATGCATTGTCATAAGCGAATGCCCGTCAATACAGGCTGTTTCGTCGAAACCTTGAACACAGCACGCTTGCAGTCCTATACCTTGTGATTTCAAATCCAGCGTATATTTTTTCAAATTCTGAAGCATCTCGTCTGAAAATGGCAGGATTCTAATTCCCGTTTTTCCGAAACGCCTATCGACCTTTGAGTATATTCCAGCTTTTAAAAGACTAAAAACAAAGTTTTTAATTCCTGATTCAGAGGCGTTCTCAATAATTATTGGCAAAAGCTCTAAATTGCTATAGATTCGACCATCGCGCATTCTCAAATGAACCAAAGGATCGATGCGAAGCGTTATCCTTTCAGGACTTGAAACCAAACGAATGATATCGGGCAATAATTGTAGGCTTATTTTATAATCAGGAACATTAGGTTCTAAATCAGGCATTGCTCCCATACCTGTTATGCTTAAATGAACAAATAACTGTATACCCTGCAATTTCAAGCTATTCAAAAAATCATACAATGGATTGGACAACAAGGACAAAGGGTGTTTTGTCCATAAAACAAGTGTATGAATATTTTTCCCGGACTGCTGATACTGCAATACTCTTTGAATAAGATAATGTGGGTAAAAAGCAGGCAGATCACACAAACGTGAGGCACTCAGGATAATATGTGTGCTGTGGGGCATTGAACAATTAGTGTATTCACTATAAAAAAACCGAATGTGTTGCCCGGAAAGTAATCAGGGAAATCGTTTTTAACTCAAAACTACATTCAGTATATAAATCGCTTAAACTCTAAAAAAAAGATTCTAAACACATTTGTTACGGAATAATATTAGGTTTTTTACGAGTAATTTCACCAATAAACCAGGCAATAATCATGAGTAAGCCACTAAATATAATGGGAAAAGATATAAGCATAAAACTAAGAACTTTGGTATTGGTACTAAAAAACCAAATACTAAGCAATCCGGTTAAAATCAACACAACACCCGCATGAAATGGTTTAAATAATGACCAGATTACCAATACAATGACCATTACTCCAGGGATAAGTTGTACGAAAAACTGTGCAATTTCTTCAAGCAGGAACATTCCCGGTCGAAAAACATCCACGGCAAAAATGCTGATAAATATTGCGTATATGATGCCGATTACCATGGCAAAGCGGTGGATAATCAATGCTACTAGCGGTAATTTTCTGTGAAATACACTCATTTTTTGTTATTTATACCCTCAAATATAGCTTATAAATAAGAAAAATAAAATAATCGATCGTATTTTATGTTTGCATGAAATAAGCATTGACAGTTTGCTGCCGAAATAGTAGGTTTGTATAAAATAAAAATATTAAACATGTTAGGCGACGTCTTATTAATTACCGACAATCATCAAAAAGCAGGAACAGCTATTATTGATGCAATTATAAAAAACCGGGTATCCAAAATGCTTATCGCTATCTCGGGAGAATCGGGTTCAGGAAAATCGGAATTATCGCATGTTGTGGCCAAGGGTCTTAGAACTGCAGGATATTTGGCAAAAATAATGCATATCGATAATTATTATCAGATTCTCCCCCTCGAACGTAAGGATTGGAGAATTAACAATGGAATAGAAGATGTTGTAGGCTATTCAGAGTATGACTGGGATACCATTTACCGGAATATTCATGCATTTAAAAATGGTGAAAGCACTCAAATGCCTTGTGTTGATTTGGTAACAGAACAAGTTGATCAACTTATTACCGATTTTAAGGATATTGATATTCTGGTAATTGATGGCTTATACGCAATAAAAACAGAAGGCATTGACTTACGTTTTTTTATCGATTTGACCTATCATGTCACAAAAAAAGCACAGGTAATCCGGGGTAAAGAGCCGCAAAACGAATACCGGTCACGGGTTCTTGAGCAAGAACATAAAATGGTACAAGCCTTGCGCCCTACAGCCGATTTTCTGATTACACCCGATTTCGATCTCTCATTAAATAAATAGGCCCATGAAACCGCTGGTTTACCAATTGTTTGTACGGCTCTTCGGAAATAAATTCACGCAATTCAGTTTCGATGGATCTCTGGAAGAAAATGGTTGTGGGAGATTTAATGATATTGATAATGAAGCCCTGAGAGCGCTTAAGGACATGCATTACACACACATTTGGTATACGGGAGTATTGGCTCATGCCAGTCTGAGTTCATATGAGCACTTCGGAATTCCTGACAGCCATCCGATGATTACCAAAGGAAAAGCCGGCTCGCCATACGCCATTCGTGATTACTATGATGTGGACCCCGACCTTTCTGTTCATCCAGAAAAACGCATGAATGAATTCATCGATCTTCTGCATCGTACCCATAATTCTGATTTAAAAGCAATTATTGATTTTGTACCAAATCATGTTGCACGGCAATATATAAGTATTTCAAAACCGGCAGGTGTTCAAGATTTTGGTGAAACCGACGATACTACTTTGCCTTTTCATCCGCAAAATAACTTTTACTACATCCCTGACCAATCTCTTGATATACAAGGTGATTTCGATTCACTAAGCGACAGATATATTGAATATCCGGCGAAAGTTACCGGTAATGACCAATTCACAGCAAGTCCTAATAAAAACGATTGGTACGAAACCATAAAACTAAACTATGGTGTAGATTATCAAAATGGACAGACAGCTCATTTTAATCCAATTCCTTCCACCTGGTTAAAAATGCGTGATATCCTTTTATTTTGGGCCGACAAAGGAGTAGACGGCTTTCGCTGCGATATGGCTGAGATGGTACCCGTTGAATTTTGGAAATGGGTTATACATGAGGTTAAATCAGTGTATCCAGACGTTATATTTATTGCAGAAATATATAAACCCTGGGAATACCACCAATATATTTTTGACGGGGGATTTGATTATCTCTATGACAAAATGGGCCTGTACGATACCCTCCGGCGTATCATCGAAAAAGGGAATAGTACTCATGAAATTAGTGGGGTTTGGCAGAACCTTAACGGATTAGATGCTTTTATGCTCCGATTCATCGAAAACCATGATGAACAACGAATAGCTTCACCCCATTTTGCCGGAACAGCTCAAAAGGGAATTCCTGCTATGGCAATTGCTACCTTTATGCATAATGGACCGCTAATGGTTTATAACGGCCAGGAAGATGGAGAAAATGCGGAAGGAGAAACCGGATTTAGTGGAAACGATGGTCGGACATCCATTTTCGATTATTGCCATATGCCATTACATCAAAAGTGGATGCACAACGGTAAGTTTGACGGTGAACTTTCGGGTATCAATCAATCAGGTTTACGAAATGAATATCGAGATATTCTAAGCATCGTTCAGCAATTTGAGACTTTTTCGAGCGGTCAGTTTTATGATTTGATGTATGTAAATTCTGATATTCACAGACAATATGCTTTTTTGCGTTATGATGAACAACAGGCATTTCTTGTTATCAGTTCTTTCTGCAATTTTGAAGTACGAATAAAACTTCATATTCCTTTGCATGCAATCGGGGAACTTCATTTGGAAGCATCGCGTAAACTCATCCTTAATAATATAATTACGCAAAAAACAGAATTGGAGATAACAGGATATGAAGCTGCATATGGAGGTATCCCAATCAGGCTAGCACCTAATAGCTATAAAGTGCTCCGCATTATTCAGGAATAGAAGATCCATTTAAAATGGCACTCGAAGGGAAGCTAAACCGGAAAAGAGTTCCGTGATCTTTTTCTGTTTTCCACTCGCCTTTGAGTTGCCGACTGATTGCCTGTAAAAGTTTAAATCCGATTCCACCATGATTTTTTGCAGCAACATCATCAAAAACTTCACCATCATTTTAATCAGGTTATCATACTTGTATTAATGCAAATTTGATTTGGCAATTTATATAAAAAATGCAAAATAGGGAATAAAAGCATTCAGAGCATATCGCAATCCACCTGTTCAATCTATTAACTTCCAAAACGCCAAGCCATTCAGCGAATCATAATTCGTGGATATTCAAAAAGATACCGTTTGCGAAATTCTATATTCTGCAACTAATTGAATCTACCAACCGCATTTTAGCAGCGGTCGTATAAACGAGACATGCTTTTCAATTGCAAGGCCAATTCTTTTGTAAGATCGCCGTTGCGGAATCGCCATTGCCAGTTTCCGTCTGGTTTACCAGGGACATTCATACGTGCTTCTGATCCCAGTTCCAATAAGTCCTGCATTGGAGCGATTGCATATGCAGCTGTTGAGCGCCATGCCAAACGCATGACCTTCCATGCAAAGCTTTCACCACCGCCGGGTATATAATGTTTAACCGATTCACGGGTATCAGGATCCAGGGAATCAAACCAACCCAAAACGGTGTCATTGTCATGGGTTCCGGAATAACATACACAATTTGGATTTACATAATTATGTGGTAGATATTCATTATCCTTTGCTGGCTGAAAAGCAAATTGTAAAATCTTCATTCCTGGAAATCCCAGTGAATCTCTTAACTCTTCTACATCAGGAGTTATCACACCCAAATCCTCAGCAATAATGGGTGTTGAACCGAAACGCTGTTTGATAGCATCAAATAATTCCTTACCAGGCGCATTCACCCATTGACCATTAATAGCCGTGGTTTCTGTAAATGGTACTGACCAATAAGCCGCAAATCCACGAAAATGATCTATACGGAGCATGTCATACCATTCGAGGCACTTCCCTACCCTATCAAGCCACCATTTGAAACCGGTCTGCCTGAGATAATTCCAATCATACAGCGGATTACCCCATAATTGTCCGGTTTCGCTAAAATAGTCCGGTGGCACTCCGGCAACGTGTGTAGGATTTTTATTATCATCGAACTGAAAAACGGCCGAATTTGCCCATGCATCAGCACTATCGTGCGCGATATAAAGTGGTAGATCTCCAACAATTTCAATATTATGGTCGTTGGCATATAACTTTAGTGATCTCCATTGATTCGAAAACACAAATTGAAGAAATTTCCAAAAAAGGATGCGTACCTGGTGAATTGAAATAAATTCAGTAAAAGACTCCTTATTGTATATCCGATACTTGTTTTCCCAGGAATACCAGGGCTCGCCCTGGTGAACATTCTTCAACTCCATGAAGAGCGCATAATCATCAAGCCATTCTGTATTTTGGGAACAAAAGCCAGAAAAAGCTATTTTATCTTCCCGGCTCGCAACTTCGTTAAAACCCTGCCAAGCCTCCCATAAAATTTTAAACTTCTCAACGATTACGGCTCCGTAATCGACTTTATTCTTCGATAAGTTATGACATGCACTGATTTGCTGCTCTACCAGCCATCCGCTACTTACCATTTCACTTAAGCTGATCAATAGTGGATTTCCTGCAAAAGTCGAGAAGCTTTGATATGGAGAATCACCATAACCCGTATGACCCAATGGAAGAATTTGCCATTGCCTTTGACCTGCCATACTCAGAAAATCAATAAAAATCCTTGCTTCTTTTCCTAAAGTTCCGATACCCTCATTATTGGGTAAAGAACTGATGTGCAGAAGAATGCCACTTTTTCTTTCTATCGCCATGTCCTATAATTTTACTTCATCCACGTCATTCACAAAAAACATCATACCGGCAGAAATTATCATTACAATGCCACCAAGAACAAGTGCATAAACGGCTTCACCGGCGAATATATTTCTTGTAATAAAACCCAGTAAACTGGCAGCAATAATTTGAGGAATTACAATAAAAAAATTAAAAATTCCCATATAAGTTCCCATTTTTGCTGACGGAAGAGCACCCGCCAGAATGGCATAAGGCATTGATAAAATACTGGCCCATGCCACACCCACACCAATCATCGAAAGAAGAAGTAATATATGATTTTGAATAAAGAAAATCGAAATCAAACCAATCCCTCCCAAAATCAATGCGAGTGAATGTGTGAATTTTCGACTGGTCCGGCTGGCAATAACAGGGAGTAAAAAAGCCACCAGGGCAGCTACTCCATTATATACCGCAAAACAAATTCCAACCCAGTCGGCTCCTTCATTATATAGCGCTGATTTTACATCAGATGCACCATATATATGATGAGTTACTGCTGATGTTGTATATATCCACATGGCAAAAAGAGCAAACCATGAGAAAAACTGAACAATGGCAAGCTGTAACATGGTTTTTGGCATCTGATTGATGTCATCCAAAATAACAACCAGTGCATTTGTATAGTTTCCCTGACGTTTCATCAGGCCAGCTGCAAATTGTATCAGTCCAAAAACCATTAGTCCAAAAGAGAGAATATACAACTCGGCTTTTAAATCATGAAACAGAATCCACAGAGAAAAAATAAGGCCAATACATCCTGTTATGCCACCGATACGTAAATTTCGTGAACCATTACCCCTATCATTTAATGAATTTTCTGCAAAAAATGTTGCGGAATTAACTTTTTCACCATCCTCGAAACTCTTCAATTCTTCAGGATTATACTCCTTTGTTGAAAAAACGGTCCAAAATACCGACAATAGAAATACGACTCCACCGAGGTAAAACGACCATTTAACACTTTCCGGAATGACACCAGCGGGAGCTGTATTTGACAAACCAACAAAATTGGTAAAGATGTACGGCAGAGCAGAAGCTACAACCGCCCCGAGACCAATAAAAAAACTCTGCATGGCAAAACCTTTGGTCCTTTGCTCGCTGGGTAGCATATCTCCAACAAAAGCCCTGAATGGCTCCATACTGATATTAATGGACGCATCCATCATCCAAAGCATTCCGGCAGCAATCCAAAGGGCCGGGGAATTTGGCATAATAAAAAGTGCAAAAGACGACAAAATAGCCCCTGCCAGAAAATACGGGCGGCGCCTTCCAAAACGACCCCAGGTTTTATCGCTCATATAACCGATAATGGGTTGAATTAACAGACCCGTCACCGGGGCCGCAACCCAAAGAATTGGGATGTTATCTACTTTAGCTCCAAGCGTTTCGAATATTCGGCTTACGTTGGCATTTTGAAGCGCAAACCCAAATTGAATTCCCAAAAAACCAAAGCTCATATTCCAAATTTGCCAGAAACTTAACCGCGGTTTTGTTGCCATAAGGGTAATCATTGAAGTCGGACAAAATTAGGTTTTTATTTGGTTTTGCAGTTGAATGACTCTTTTGAAATCGCATTTCAATAATTATCCACCTAATTTCTATTCTTTTTTATAGTTGAAATAGCAATTCAAGCTATAGGGAATAGAAATATTTTATAGAATAAGTTACTTAGTATTGTAAATCAGATAATTAATAACCAACATAAACACTTAATCCAAATTTTAAATCGAAGTAAAGAATCGCTCAGTAGGAATTTTGACCGAAGATTATTTTCTGTTATCCGTTCAGAAAAATGACACGATAATATTAGTAAGATCTACGCTGATTCCCGCATGCAAGGCAGTATGGATTGAATAATCAGTTAAATTCATACTTTTGTAATAATCAAAGTTATATTGTATGGATTGGAGTAAGGAAATCAATTTTGCCATAACTGTTAGTGATAAGGATGGCAAAATCATCGAAATGAATGATAAATCAGCTGAAACGTTTAGCAATTATGGTGGATTTGAACTGCTGGGAAAATCTCTTTTCGAGTGCCATAAGCCTAACTCCGGTGAGAAAATCCGGGAGATTGGAAACACATTATTAACCAATGCCTATACCATTGAAAAAAACGGTCTGAAGAAACTCATTTTGCAAACACCCTGGTATAAAGATGGAGTTTTTGCCGGACTGGTTGAAATTTCACTTGTACTTCCCGATAATATGCCCCACTTTATCCGAAAATAGATTTATGGCACAAAATCAGCGTTCCAAACAAGCCCGTCAATATTTTGAAGAAGGGTATGGATGTGCACAGGCAGTTTTAGGAACCTTTGCCGAAGATTATGGGCTATCGCGTTCATTGGCATTTAAACTCACACGTCACATGGGAGCAGGCTTTATGTATGAAGGTGGTATATGTGGTGCACTTGCAGGTGCTTTCATGGTTTATGGACTTGCCTATAATGCTGAAATTGCAGAGGATGAATTGGGTAAAGAAATCGTTTATAATTTGTCCATGAAGCACAAAGAGGCCTTTAAACAAGCGTTTGGAGGAACCAATTGCAGGGAAATCCTTGGCCACGATTTATCGAATCCTGAAGAAATGGAAATACTCCGACAGAAAAATCTATTTCACACCTTATGTCCGATTTTTGTCGAAAAAAGTACTGAATTGGTAGAACAGAATTTAATAAAAAACTTTCAAAATCATGAATAAAACAGAAATTCTGATTCTTGGAACCGGATGTAAAAATTGCCACATCCTCTCAGAAAATATAAAAAAGGCTGTAGAGATACTTCGTCTCGACGCTGAAATAAAAAATATTACAGATATTGCAGAAATATTAAACTACGGCATCGCTCAAATGCCAGCTGTCATTATTAACGGAAAAACTGTTGTAAAAGGCAAAGTCCCTGGCGTTAGTGAGCTACGCGAAATTATTGTCAAAACCATTTTATAAAATCACTAAAACTTTTACCAAATGAATAAGAATTATTTAAAGTCATTAATTATTTTGATTGCCATTATCGTGTCTATTTCGGCATGCAATCAAAGCCTTAAAACCGATAAAGATAAATTGATTTCAACCGTTGAAAGTGGAAAAATTGAAGCCTATTATTTTCATTTTGAAAGACGCTGCGCTACTTGCAATGCTGTAGAGAAAATCAGTAATGAAACCATATCGGGATTAAACGACAGTACCATCACATTTTTATCGGTAAATCTGGATGAAGAAGCCGGTGAAATCATTGGTAAGCATTTGGGAATAAACGCTCAATCACTTGTGATTATTAAAGACAGTACTTTAATCGATTTAACAAATGATGCTTTTCTTCTGGCAGGTAACAAACCAGAAAAACTGAAAGAGGTTATTCTGGCTGAAATTGAAAAACTTAAAAATCAGTAATCAAACACAATATTACTGATTATGGAATTTTTACATCAGATTCTCGAAAGCACACAGGCGCCATTCCTTACTGCATTAATTCTGGGACTTATGACGGCAATCAGCCCCTGCCCCATGGCTACCAATATTACGGCCATTGGATTTATAGGAAGGGAGCTCGAAAACCGTCGAAGAGTATTTTATAGCGGGCTATTTTATACACTTGGGAGAGTTATCAGCTATACAGCACTTGGTCTCATATTCTTTTTCGGAGCCAGCCAGTTTAAAATTAGTGGGATTTTCCAGCAATGGGGCGAAAAGCTCATTGGACCCGTTTTGATTTTAGTTGGGATATATATGCTTGAAATCATCAAGTTTAATATTGGCAAAAGTTTGGGAATATCTTCCTGGTTTGAAAACCATTTTAAAAACAGCTATGGTGGTGCCGTTTTTCTCGGTATGGGATTTGCGTTGGCCTTTTGTCCATACAGTGGTGTATTATTCTTCGGAATGCTTATACCCATAACCATAAGCAGTGCTTCAGGACTTTATCTTCCAGCTGTTTTTGCGGTAGCCACTGGATTGCCCGTTATACTATTTGCCTGGTTATTGGCTTTTTCAATGGCTTCTGTTGGAAAAACATATCAACGTTTGCAGTCGATAGAATACTGGTTTAGAAAAGTGGTAGCCGTTTTGTTTATTGGTGTTGGTATATATTATGTTATTGTAATATTTTTCTGACAAATCAATCTCGACGGAATATCAAGTCAAAAATTGAGTATTTGTGCAGAATATAAATACGATTAATTCGTACGTTTTATAATGCTCTTTGTCAATTGAATTTTATCTCAGATTACATATAATACGTATACAGTAGTATCTTTGTGTTTATGGCAGGAAATACAACAGGACAGGTTTTCCGACTCACCACTTTTGGTGAATCTCATGGCAGCATTATCGGTGGAATCATCGATGGTTGCCCATCTGGTATTCGTATCGACCGACAGTTTATTTCGAATGAAATGCAAAGACGAAGAGCCGGACAAAGTTCCGGAAGTACATCGCGCATAGAAACGGACGAGGTCGAGATCGTCTCAGGCCTCCTTGATGATATAACTACTGGCACACCCATTGGACTTTTAATCAAAAATACCCAGCAGAATTCAAAAGATTACGAACATCTCAAAGATGTATATCGTCCTTCTCATGCTGATTATTCCTATGATAAAAAATATGGTGTTTTCGATCATAAAGGTGGTGGGAGATCATCAGCCAGAGAAACAGCAGTAAGGGTTGCTGCGGGAGCTATTGCTAAACTATTACTGGCACATTCGGGTATTAAAATTGATGCCTATGTTTTTGCCGTTGGTAATATATCAATGCCCGAAACACAATATTATGAACGTAACAGCATTGACAAAAGTCCTGTTCGTTGTCCGGAGCCTGATGTATCTATACAGATGCAAAATTATATTGAAAAATTGCAGGCCGATGGTGATACCTGTGGTGGTGCTATCGTTTGCTACTTAAATAACTTACCTCCAGGCTTGGGTGAACCCGTATTTGATAAATTACAGGCTTCACTGGCCGCGGCAATGATGAGTATTCCTTCTGCCAAAGCATTTGAGTATGGTAGCGGATTTGAAAGTATTCATTTGAAGGGCTCACAAAATTCTGACAATTTTGCAATTCGTGAGGAAGTCGTAATTCCATATCGAAATAGTGCTGGTGGTATACTGGGTGGAATATCAACCGGCCAGCCCATTTGGTTTAAGGTAGCATTTAAAGCTGTTTCTTCTTTGATGAAAGAGCGTGAATCCTTCAATCGAAAAGGAGAAAAAGTAATCATTCCTGCTGGTGGCCAACACGATGTATGTGTTGTTCCTCGTGCAGTAGCTGTAGTGGAAGCCATGGCCGCTCTCGTATTGGCAGATCATCTTTTACGACAGCGAAGTGCCCGTGTATAATCATACGCACTAAACAAACAATTATCCATCCATTGCGTTAGTGAATGAAAAGTATGAATTTTAAATTTGTCAAAACTTCCATGAAGTCGAACTAAAATAAAAAAGAATTTCAAATTGGACGATACAACATCTACATGCAAATAATAAAGAGATGAAAAAAACTTTAAAAATTACTGCCATCGTCATCGTTGTATTGGTGGCATTACTCATTTCCATTCCTTTTATCTTCAAAGGGAAAATTGTTGAAATGGCAAAATCGGAAGCCAATAAAAATATTAATGCTCGTGTCGATTTTGGAGATTTTAGCCTATCCATATTTAGAAATTTTCCAGATTTTAGTTTGAAAGTCAAAGATTTAAGTATTACTGGAATTGGCGTCTTTGAAGGTGATACCCTGGCCTCTATTCCTGAATTTATTATTTCTCTCGATTTAATGAGTGTTATCAATGGAAATTACGAGATAAAAACCATTTCGATTCATTCTCCAAGAATAAGAGCCATTATGCTGGCTGATAGCACAGCCAACTGGGACATCGCCAAAATCACCGAAAAAGAAACGGACACCGATACATCTGCCGTTTTTAAGATCAGCCTCCGAAAATTCAATATTGATAATGCCTATGTTGTTTATGACGACCGACTCATTAATTACTACATGGAACTGGAAGGTATGAACCATGAATTAAAAGGCGATTTTAGCATGGGACAAACCGACATTTCTACCTATACTTTCGCCAAAGCACTTACAGCTGTTTATGGTGGAATTAAATATCTCAATAAAGTAGAAGCTGAGGCTACGGCGGACATTTCTGCAGATCTTTCCAAATTTATCTTCCACTTTTCAAAAGCAGATGTTCGTTTAAATGAACTGAAATTCGTTATCGACGGCAGTTTCGGAATGTTAGATGACGGGTATGATTTGGATATGAAGTTTGCAACACAACAAACGGAATTCAAATACTTACTTTCACTCATACCAGCCATTTATACCAAAAATTTTGATAAAATTGAAACAGCAGGAAAAATTCTTCTGGAAGGCTATACCAAAGGCAAATACTCCGAAACAAGTCTGCCTGCCTTTGATGTAAAGATTGGGATAGAAAAAGCAATGTTTAAATATCCTGATTTACCGGCTGCCGTATCAAATATTAGCATGAGGGCACAAATCAGCAATCCGGACGGAATTCCCGATCATACAATGATCGACATGCCTTCGTTTCATTTAGAATTGGCCGGTAATCCGATGGATATAAGTCTTAAACTTCGCACTCCAATTTCCGATCCCGATATTCACACCATCATTCGCGGAAAGCTTAATATGGCAGATGTTAAAAAGTTTTATCCCGTCGAGGAAGATTTAAAAGGAACTTTTGATGCTAACCTTGAACTAAAGGGTAAAATGTCGGCTGTAGAAAGTGGCCGGTATGCTGATTTTAATGCTACCGGAAGTATGAATATTACTGACTTCACTTATCCCAATAAGGAAATGGGTAAAACCATTTCGATTTCAAAAGCAGGGCTTAATTTCAACCCACAATTTATGGAATTAGCCTCTTTCGATTCCAAAATTGGAGATAATGATTTTGGTGCCCGTGGTAAAATCACAAATTATCTTGGGTATTTTTTGAAGAAAGAAGATTTAACCGGCCAAATAGATATCTATTCAAATTATCTTAATTTGAATGATTTCATGGCAAATACATCAGACAAAACTGCTTCGGCCGATACCACTCCACTTCCCATATTTGAGGTTCCCAAAGGCATTGACATCAGTATGAATGCTCGTTTCGATAAGCTTATATACGATAAACTCGAAATGAAAAATGTTAGCGGACAAATAGTCATCAAGGATCAGATACTGAGTATGAAAAACTTGACTATGAATACCTTGGGCGGACAAATGAAAGTAAGTGGTAATTACGACAGCCGTAAACCCGAGAATCCCTTGGCCGACTTCAGTCTCAATTTACAGCAGGTTGATGTGGCTGAAACAGCTGCGGCATTTGTTTCAATAGAAAAATTTGTTCCGCTTATTAAAAAGGTTACTGGTAAAGTAAGTGCCCAACTCGATCTCAGCACGATTTTAGGAAAGGGCATGATGCCAATTATCAGCAGTGTACGATCTGGAGGATTGCTTGAAACCAATCAGTTATTAGTCGGAAGTCTCACTGTTTTAGATAAACTGGGTGATGCTTTAAAAATGGACAAACTTAAAAAACTCGAAATAAATCAAACAAAAATTTCTTACCTCATTGATGAAGGAAAACTTATTGTAAAACCCTTTGATGTTACCCTAGGGAAAATTGTCGGTAATTTCAGTGGAACCAGCGACCTCGAAAATCAAAGTCTGGATTATGTATTCAACATGCAGATTCCCAGAAGTGAAATGGGAAGTGCTGCCAATGGTGTCATTAATGGACTGGTTGGAGAAGCCACCAAAAAAGGTTTGAATATCACTCCTGGGGAAACCATAAACGTTGCTGCACTAATTACCGGATCGATAAGTGATCCAAAAGTGAGTACAAATCTTATGCAAGCAGCCGGTGGATTAGCAGCTGGATTAAAAAACCAAGCGGTGGAAGAATTCAATAAGAAAAAAGACGAGTTGGAATCGAAAGCCAAAGAAGAATTGGATGCTCAAAAACAAGCGGCGGAACAAAGGCTTCAGGAAGAAAAACAAAAATTATCGAATGAAGCCGAGCTAAAGAAAAAGGCACTGGAAGAACGAGCCAAAAGAGAAGCCGATTCGCTAAAAAAGAAAGGTTTAAACGAAATTAAAAAGAAATTTAAACCGTTTTAAGATATTATTATTTGGAAATTAATGGGGCCTGAATTGCGAAAAGCAATTCAGGCCCCATTAATTTAAGATTACCAATTGATTAAGGATTAGACAGAGAAAGAGGAACAATAACCCCATTTAACACTGTATGAGAATTGAGTCCGAAATCCATAATAAATGAAGCCATTTCAGCAGGTGTTACCGGTGCTTTATAACCCGGAAAGGCCGTTGTAAGCATTTCTGTTTGTACAGCACCTAAACACAAACAATTTACAGATATTCCCTTGGGTTTCAATTCTAAGGCCAGACATTCGGTAAGTATCGCCAATGCACCTTTTGATGCGGAATATGCGGAAAGTCCGGCATATTTTTGTGATCCCTGAAAGCCTCCCATTGATGATACATTCACAATATGGCTGTTTTTATCCATTAGTGGCAAAACCTTCTTAATCAAAAAATATGGGATTTTTAAATTTACCTTCATCGTTTCATCAAACTGATCCTCCGTCGTATTCTCAAATGCAGAATAATAAAGCAGGCCGGCATTATTTACCAGCAGTATTGGACCTTTTGGGAAAAAATCTGAAATTGTTTTAATCAAAAATGGATACTCACTAAAATCAGACAAATCGAATCCCAATCGAAGACAATTTCTATTCTCTGTTTTTTCCGAAAAGGTATCCGGTTCATTAGAGAAACTCCGCGCAATACCGCAAACAAAATAGCCTTCAGCGTTTGAAAATTTTTCGAATAGGGCTTGTCCAATTCCTCGGCTGGCACCAGTAATCAAGATATTTTTAATTTCCATAGGAAAACATAATTGAATAGAAACTATCGTACAAAAGAGAACTCTAATATTTGAAGTGAATGAACGATTATAAAACTTTTAACGGCTTGGTAAGAAAAAACTAAAAGTACTTCCTTTTCCATCAACGGATTCTACCCATATTTCTCCATTAAGACGTTTTATAAAATCATGACATAAAAGTAATCCCAGACCGGTACCTTTTTCATCACGAGTACCAATTTTTAAAACCTTCATGTCAATTCTGAATAGCGCTGATATTTCCTCGCTTGTCATTCCAATGCCATCATCTTTAACTGAGACAATAACGCGATCGGCATTATTATCCGGCTTGGCTTGAATAAATACAGAGGAACCCGGATGACTGAACTTAATGGCATTTGATATTAAATTCCTAAGAATCGTCTTTACAATATTTTCGTCACCCACAACAATGGTGTTGAATGGAACATCTGAAATCAAACGGATACTCTTTGAATCGGCCAGATGGCGATGCAATAAAATTGCATCATTAACGTACACACTTAAATCGAGCCTATCGTGTTCTATATGAATATGATCCAATTGCAGCCTTGACCAATCAAGTAAATTTTGAATCAGTCGGAAAGTATTATCTGAAGCCTCGAAAATATTCTTAATATATCTTTTTCTCTCTTCGTCAGAAAATTCTTCATATTCATGAAAAAGTAATTCACTAAACCCAAGGATGGCATTGAACGGACTTTTTAAGTCATGTGCAATGATGCTAAAAAAACGATCTTTTGAATAATTTAATTCTTTAAGAAGATTTTCAGACTTCATTAATCGGTCCAAAGTTTCGTTTTTGTCCGTAACATCATGATGAGAAGCGAAAATAACCTTCTGGTTTTTATAATGAAGTACAGCGCCAGATGTTAGTACCCAATATTTTCTGGTTCCTGCAAAGTTTTGCATATGCATTTCAAAATCAGTCACCATGCCGTCCTTTTTGAGTTGTTCCACCCACTGGATCCGAAGATCGGGAGTAACCCAAAATTTTGTAGCAACCTGCTTTTCCATGACATCCTCAATACTACACTGGTACATCTTTAATGAACGAGCATTAGCATATAACAAAACGCCTTCAAACGTGTATATACTAACGGCAAAAGGGGCTGAATCGACCAATTTATGAAATGAAGCTTCACTCTGTTCCAGCGCAAGATTAATATTGCGGGTTTCTGTAACATCCTGTCCGATTCCAACTAGACCAATAATTTGATTATCCGCATCATGCAATGGAACTTTCGAAGTAAGTATTATGCGTTCACTTCCATCAGGTTGCAAACGAATTTCTTCGCGATGCATTAATGAAATTCCTTCTTCGATGACTTTTCTATCGTCCTCCATGAAAAGACGGGAGTTTTCAACATCATAAAAATCGGCATCTGTTTTACCAAGAACATCGGTTTCGTTCATGGCATTCATATGCATCAAATCATGCTTATTGGTTAATATTTTACGACCATCCGTATCTTTAGCGTATACGGCAATGGGAATATTATCAAGAACAACCCTCAGCAAAGCACGATCTCTGCTTATTTCATTATTAATAGTCTGATTATGAGAAATATCATTAATATTTATACATACTGCATGAGCTGTTCCATCATCCAAAACCGGATTAAATTCCCATTTTAACCAAATCTCAGACCCGTTAGTCAAAGGATGACAGTACCGACATACAACAGAACTCTGTTTTTGAAGGCACTTTTTATATGATTTTGAGAATTCTGGAAAAATAACATCGAGACCTGAAAAATCCAACTTCATATTTAACTCGATATGAAAGTTGAAGTTCGCATAAAAAACTTTCGATGATTTACTATTTGCAATAAGTACATTTTGATGAAGATCAATCAGGATGATGCACTGATCAATAGATTCAACGATTCCATACAGGTTTTTCTGCAGTTCTCTATGTGTTTCTTCCACTTTTATTTTAGCAAAAGCACTTTGTTTTTTTTCGGTGATATCGGTAATAAAACCTTCCAGAGCTAATAGGTTGTCGTTATCATCAAAAACCCCACAACCTTTTTCCCACACCCATTTTATTTCACCGGAAGCTGTTCGTATCTGATATTCGCCTTCAAAAAACTTTCTTTCCTTTAATAATGATTGCCATTTTTCCCATAAATCGTCACGATACTCGTCCAGAATTAAATCATTGAAAGCAGCTTTTCTATTATCGATTAAGTCGGATGCATTATAACCTGTTAAATCATAACATCCCTTACTTACAAACTCCATTGTCCATTGATAATCATTTCTGCATCGGTACGCCATACCGGGCAGGTTACTCAATAATAGCTCGTAATATCGTTCTTTCTCAGATGATTGATTGTTTTGATTTTCTCCCCCGGAGTATCCTCCCCCAATCGATCGAATATCCAGATATTGAATTCCAGACGATAAAATTGCTGATATTATTTTCTTTATGGTCATGTATTGATATAACGTTTTTCGTACAAGGTATAAAAGTACAAATCCATTTTGAAATTAAAAATTTCTATTTTTGTCCGAAATTTGGAATGTTTTCCAAAAAATAACGAACTTTTGTTAAAATATTACGTAAACCCTTATTATTAAGGATTAACAATACAACGTAATGATTGTTAATTATGTCAGAATTATAAGGTGATTATTCAACAAAAAATTAGCGCCAAATGGGAATTCGAATTCAAAGGTATATTTATAGAATAGCGGGATTTATTCTGTTATCAATGAGTATTGGTCAAATTCAGGCGCAAACTACTCTTTATTGGGTTGGTGGGCAAGGAGAGTGGCAAAATACCTTGCATTGGGCAACTGCCTCCGGTGGAAGCACCCATCCGGCGACTCCTCCTGGGATTACTGATCATGTTACTTTCGACGATAATTCCTTTTCGGATGGTGATACGGTTTTTGTATATAATTCAAATGCAGTATCAAATAATATGATTTGGAACACCACAAAATTTGTTACATTTTTTGCGACAAAACCGGTAATTATATACGGTAATCTGCAGTTAGCAGCCACAATGACTAATTTTTTATCGGGAGGACTACTTTTTTCTTCAACAACAACAGGGAATCAAATTATAACGAATAATGTTGAAATAGCTGGTGCAGTACACTTTGATGGGATCGGCGGTTCATGGACATTACAGGGGGATTTTAATGTATTTTTTCAAATTAACTTAAATGCAGGCACATTAAATACGAATGGGTATCTAATAAGCTGTATGCATTTCTATTCGGTTACAAACTTTAACCGTACCCTCAACATTGGGAATTCAATATTTACCATTTATTTACAATCGCCTTCAGGTGGTTTCTCATGGAATATAGAGAACTCCTCTAGCTTTACTTTAATTGCTGGAGGCACCTCACAGATCAATTTTACCAGTTCGTCACTTTCGCGAATGCGTGCCGGTGATAATCTTACCTATGATAACATAACATTCTACGGAGCTGGAACGCTTCATACAACAAATTCGTCCTTTAAAAATGTGATATTTGGTTTACTCAAAACTCTTAATGCTGGTAATTCATATTCTGGGAATCTTGGTGAAGTAGTGGCATTAGCATACAAGAATACATTTAACAATGTCACTTTTTATGACCATGGTACGATCAATGGTTACAGAAATACCGTTAACCAGATTACAGAATTCAGAGGTAACGGAAGCATTTTAAAAGGTTCCAATAACCTGGGACACCTTAATCAATATCGCTATTATGGGTACCTGGGTTCAACGAATCCAAATAAACTCACGCTTCAAAATGACAGCACTCAGACCATGTCTGCACTTTCATTGATTGGAGCTATTCTTTGTCAGCATACAGTGATAACTTCCAGCAGTACTTCTCCAGGATTACATGCCCACATATTCACGCCAAATCCAATTTCATTACAATATGTTGATTTAAGATATATCAAAGGTAAAAACATCCCTGACCCAAATGCATTAGGTATCGCTCCGGATACAGCAGTTAATTCATTGAATACAAATAACATTAACTGGGTATTTCCCGATAATTACAAAATACCAGTTATTGATAGCCTACAGATTACTAATGTTTCGCCATGCCACAATAACAACAACGGTCAAATAAAAGTATATGCAAGTGGTGGAATGACAGGTAGTACATTCCAGTATAATTTAACTGGCCCTGTATCATATACCTGGCAGACAAGTTCACTATTTATCAATTTGCCAAAAGGCACATATCAGGTGCAAATTCGAGAAAGTAGGGGAACTCCCCCAAGCACCTTAATTTGCTTCACAAGTAGTGTAACTCAGGCAATAATTTCCGGACCAAATCCCATCACTATTTCATCCATTTCAACCATAAATCCCACTTGTGCAGATAGTTGTAATGCAAGTTTAACTATTCATGCCAGGGGAGGAACTAAACCACTCAGATATTCCATAAATTGGAATTTTGCAACTGGTTCCGGAACATTCCAAACGGACAGCGTCTTTAGAAAAAGATGTGCGGGCACCTACAGCAATATTATGGTAAGAGATGTTACTGGTTGCTATTATAATGGACAGCAGCTAGTGAAGGTAATCACAGCACCACCACTAATCGTCATAGGGGCTGTTTCATCATCCAATATCACTTGCAACAGCTTAACCGATGGAACTATAAACATAAGCGCTTCGGGAGGTACTGGAGCACTAACCTATACTTTAAACCCCGGCAGTATTATCAATAGTAGCGGAATTTTTACCGGATTAAGTGCAAACACATACACGATTACCGTTACTGATGCAAACTCATGCCCTAAATATTCGAATCCAATAACCATAGTTAATCCACCGGCATTACAAATAACTTCAGAAATTGCATTTGCGGTAAGCTGCAATAACGGCAATGACGGAAGGATTGAGGTTTTGACAACGGGTGGAACCGGACAAAGAACTTTTAAACTTATGCCGGCAGGTACAACCAATACCACCGGAATCTTTACGGGTTTAGCTTCAGGTTCATATTATATTGTTGTTACGGACATAAATCTGTGTTCCCTAACCGGCTCAACTTTAACGGTAAATAATCCTCCCGTCATTCAGATTACGTCATCGACGTTCACTAATGTCACCTGCAATAATCAAAATAACGGAAGCATTACCATTCAGGCTTCTGGAGGAACAGGAATTTTAAACTTTATATTAAATCCCCCAGCCATATCCTCAAGCACCGGTAATTTCACTAACCTGGCCGCTGGCAATTATACCGTGGTGATAACGGATGAAAAAAATTGTAGCATTACTTCGACACTCATTAGCATTACAAATCCTTCCGCAATAATTCTAACGTCTATTCAGGACAGTGTTAATTGTCCGGGTGGAAATGATGGTTGTGCAGTCATTCAAGCCAGTGGAGGTATTCCTCCGTATACTTATTTGTGGAATTCAGTTACGCCCAATGTTGCCAACGACACAATGTGTAATTTGCCGGCCGGCGTTTACACGGTTGTAGCAACCGATGCAAATAATTGCAACACCAATGGATTTGTCCAGGTACTACAACCCGATCCTCTTGTGATAGATTTTTCATCGGGAGCCTTTCCAAATCCAAGTCCTCCACCCGATTATCTATATTTTGCGAGTGCTAGTCCATCTGGTGGTACAGGCCCATACACCCATTTATGGGAAACCGGTGCAACAACTGCTATAATTACTAATCTTCCGGAGGGAGTTTATACGGATACCATTACTGATGCCCACGGTTGCCGAATATATGATTCTGTATTTTTACAAGCCCTCGATTGCCAGATTGTAGCTTTTCGCAATGTATTATGCAATGGAGGAAATTCAGGCTGGGCTCTAGTCAGCGGAATTGGTGGGAATACACCATATCAGTATAGCTGGCGTAGGGAAGGTAACGCTACAATTATTGGCAGCAATGCCTTTATAAACAATTTATCGGTAGGCGATTACGAAGTTACCATTACTGACGACAACCTGATTTCATCCATTTGTTCAGTCAGTATAACCGAGCCCTCTGAACTGATTGTCAGCATTGTTACCACACCTCCCCTGTGCTTTGGTGGGTTAGGCAACCTTCTTGGAAACGCAACCGGCGGAACTCCATGGCTATCAACAACCCATCCAAGACCATACAATTATCTATGGAATAACTTACAAACCAGCCCATCAATTAATGTCATAGCCGGCAATTATCAATTAATTGTTACCGATAGTTTGGGATGTACAGATACTATGTCTGTAACGCTTTCACAACCACCACAATTGCTGGTTCAAAGTCTGAATGTTACTCATGTCTCGTGCAATGGATTTAATGATGGTCAGGTTCAATGTATTTCAACAGGAGGAAGTGGAACCATTAGTTATACTTTAAACCCTGGAGCTATTGTAAACACCACGGGTACATTCACTGATTTATCACCGGGGACGTATAGCATTGCATTGGAAGATATTAACAGTTGCAGCACAACATCAAATTCATTTACAATAATTGATCCTCCAGCGCTGTCAATAAATTCCATTAACACAACTCAGATAAGCTGCAATGGATCTAACAACGGAAGCATCCAGATCAATGGAAGTGGTGGAACAGGTCAGTTAAACTATACATTGAATCCTGATGCCATCATCAATCAAAGCGGATTGTTCAGTAATCTTGCTCCCGGAGTTTATACGATAACCATCAGCGATCAAAACGCCTGTAATATTACCAGCTCTACTATTACAATTATTGATCCGCCAGCACTCAGTATTTTAACATCATCATCCAGCAATATCAGTTGTAATAATGCCAATGACGGAAGTATAAGTATTCAAGCAAACGGCGGAATGGGAACAATTTCCTACACCCTTATCCCTGGAAATATTACGAATACAAGTGGTATATTTAATGGATTGATTGCCGGGACGTATCTTGTTGCAATTACGGATGCAAATTCCTGCACATTAAACAGTGGCAATTTTACTATTATTAATCCATCAACTTTAACCATCACTTCGGCAAGTTCAACCAATATGAGCTGTCATAATATTGTGGACGGAAGCATTAGTATTACTGCCAATGGAGGCACGGGAACATTAACATATATCCTTCTGCCTAACAACATCAATAACCTGACTGGCCAATTTAACGGACTCAATGCAGGAACTTATACCGTTGAAATTAAGGATATCAATCTTTGCAACCTGAGTAGTCAGCCATTTACCATTATTAATCCTGAGGTAATTTCCATTACAGGGCAAAACAGTACAAATCTCTCCTGTTTTAACTCCAATAATGGAACGATCACAATTACAGCAAGCGGAGGAACCTCACCTCTTCAGTTTTTCTTAAATCCCGGAAATATTTTAAGTACAACGGGAATTTATTCTAACCTATCACCAGGTAATTATTCTATAATAGTTACGGATATCAATAATTGTCCATTTGCCTCCACACCTACTATTACCATAGCGAATCCGTCGGCATTGGTAATAAATTCTGAAAGCTACACACAGATAAGTTGCAGAAATGCTGCGGATGGTAGTATTAATGTAAGTGCCAGTGGAGGTACTGGTACGCTGTCCTATACATTGAATCCCGGGAATATTGTAAATTCTACAGGCAGTTATTCAGGTTTATCTGAGGGAACATATACGGTTACTGTAACCGACGCTAATAATTGTCAAATTTCCAGTAGCAGTTTTGTTCTTATCAATCCTTCCGCTATCTCCACCACCAATATCAACAAAGTCAATCCTACGTGTTTTGGTTTTTCAAATGGAAGCATTTCCATAACGGCATCCGGTGGTACAGGAAGCCTGCAATACAGTATCGATGGAGGAACAACGTATCAAACATCCTCCACTTTCAATAATCTACCCATTGGTTTCTATAACGTATATGTTAAAGATGCAAATGATTGCGTTGGTGTTTACAATCTAAATCCAATTCAACTGATTCAACCCACCCTCTTAAGCCTTGGGTTCAGCAGCATAGACCCAAGTTGTAACGGTTGTTCAGACGGGCAAATTACTGCACTTCCGAGTGGAGGTACTTTTCCCTATACACATAGCTGGAATACAGGCTCATCCAGCTCACTCATTACCGGACTCAGCGCGGGCATCTACTATGTTGATACCTTGCGCGATGCCAATTTATGCATTGTTATCGACAGCATTGTGCTCACTGAACCCGACGTATTTATTCATTCGATAGATTCGGCGAATATCAGTTGCCCGGGAGGCTCGAACGGAAATATTACCATTCATGTAAGTGGTGGAAATAAACCATATTTATATCAGTGGAAAAAACTGCCCTCTGCAGCCATTATAGGAACCGATTCAACAGTCATCAACCAATCCGCTGGTTCTTTTACTATTCAGGTAACGGATGCGTTAGGGTATATGTTGCATGATACCATTTCCCTTACTCAGCCATCTCCATTTCTTGTTGATTTTACTCAGAGTTTCGATTCGGTTTGTCCGGGCACCAACAATGCATGGATTACAGCCAACGTAAGTGGTGGAACCCCCGGTTATTCATATATCTGGAGTTCCGGAAACAGTATCCCTGCCCGCCCCGATTCAATTTTTAATCTGACCGCCGGAACTTATAATCTCAGCATTACTGATCAAAATGCCTGTGTGTTCAATACCTCTGCTACCATTTATAATTATATAAATCCAACAGCTTCATTTACAATAAATCAGGCCTGTTTAGGTAACCCAAGTCTATTTACCAACACTTCAACATCCACCAACTCAAGCATCCTTAACTGGACCTATCAATTTGGAAACGGAGATTTCATCACGGTGAACTCACCACAAAGCCCAAATGTATCCTACGTTTATCCACTTCCGGGTGTTTACACAGCCAGTCTGACGGTTACCGACAGCCACGGTTGCTCCTCGTCTGTTTTTACACAAAGTGTAACCGTAAATAGCATACCTGCGGCAGCTTTTACTTTTGATACGGTTTGTTATCTTACCTCAACCCATTTTACCGATCAAAGCACAACCTTGGCTGGCGCCATTACATCATGGGTATGGAATTTCGGAGATGGAACTTCCGCACTGCAGAATCCTCTACATATTTTCAGCAGTTTTGGCTCACAAAGTGTTCAATTAAAGGTGACGGATAATATTGGATGTACCGATTCAATAACCCAAATTGTTCTTGTTGATACTTTACCGCAAGCAAACTTCTCATATACCGATAATTGCACCGGCAACACTGTCAGTTTCACCGACCTAAGTCAAGCCAACGCTACTTCCATCCTATCTTGGAACTGGAATTTTGGGGATGGATATTCATCAACACTACAAAACCCACAGCATTCCTATGTCAATTTCAGCATCCCTTACAATGTAATGCTTACAGTTACTAACTCCAACGGATGCAACCATCAAATTACTCAAAGTGTTCAACCAGGAACGCCCATTGGTGCTAATTTCACATTTAACATCACTTGTTTAGGAGGCTTTACACAATTTAATGCCATATCCACTCTTAGCAGTGTTGACATTCAATCGGTTAACTGGTATTTTGGCGATGGTAACTCAGGCAGCGGCATAAGCCCTGTCCACACATATTCTTCAGCCGGAATTTATAGTGTTACAATGATTTTGACGAGTACCTTGGGTTGTACGCAAACCATCTCCAAACTGGTTACTGTCAATCCAAATCCATTATCAAACTTTTTGGCAAGTACAGCTTGTCTTGGCAGTGCTACCCAATTCACAGACCTCTCATTTAGTCCTCTGAGTACCGTTACCCAGTGGCTATGGGATTTCGGCAATGGTAACACTTCCATTCTACAACATCCCAGTTTTACATTTACGACTTCTGGACCACATCCGGTGAGTTTACGCGTTTGGGACGTCAATGGGTGTACGGGTATTAGCACACAAAATATTACGGTTAATCCTTTACCACTTGCATCGTTTAGCTCAGGAAACAGTTGTTCCGGTTCTCAGACCCCGTTCACTGATAATTCTCTGGCTAATGGTGGAATTATCAACCAGTGGCTATGGGATTTTGGCGATGGTGGTTTTTCAAGTTTGCAAAACCCAATGCACACGTACGCAACAAATGGAAATTATCTGGTTACTCTACAAGTTTGGAACAGCAACTCCTGTTCGGATGACACAACGAAACTGATTACGGTCAATCCGCTACCAATCGCCGATTTTACTTTTGATACAGCCTGTGTTGGCTTACCAACCACTTTTACAGATCTTTCTCAGGGAGTAAGTGCAGGACTCAGCTCATGGCATTGGAAATTCGGTGATGGCTCTACTTCTGTTCTTCAAAACCCAACCCACACATACACAAATCCTGGTATTTACAATGTCAGGCTTTTGGTTGGAAACCTTCTTGGTTGCGCTGACAGTATAATATATAGTGTTCTGGTTAATCCTCTTCCGACATCTCAGTTTACCTATTCGCAAGCTTGTATGGGCCAAACGACCTTTTTTACCGATTTATCAAATGGAAATGGAGGTTCAATACAAAGTTGGTTATGGGATTTTGGTGATGGAAACACATCCACACTTCAAAATCCGACCCATCAATTTCTGCTACCCGGAACGTATTTAGTAAGTCTGAGTGTAACGAATTCGAACGCATGTCTAAATATAACGACCATGGCCGTTATTGTTGATGAAAAACCAACCGCATCCTTTACCCACACGCCCCCTTGTCTTGGAACACCAACTGTATTTACGGATCAATCAACGGCAGGAAGTGGTAGCATAACACAATGGACATGGATTATCGATGGCAGTTGGACATCCAATCTTCAAAACCCTGTTTTCTCATTCATTTCTGCTGGAAATCATTCTGTAAGTCTTATTGTACAGAATTCGAATGGATGTAATGATACCATCACCGAAATCCTTTTTGTAGAAGAATATCCGGTAGCTGCCTTTACCTGGTCGGCCGGTTGTGCTGGTTTACCGGTTCAATTTACGGATATGTCAAATCCTACTAGCACCTCCATTTCTACTTGGGTATGGAACTTTGGTGATGGAAACAGCAGCACTTTACAAAATCCTCAACACACATATACTCAAGGTGGTATTTTTAATGTCAGTTTAATAGTGACAAAACCCGGAGGCTGCTCCAATAGCATAAGTCTTCCTGTTACGGTTGATTCCATTCCTGTGGCAAATTTCACACACGATACAGCATGTTCTGGTTTACCAACACAATTTACCGACATTTCTCAGACTTATGGTAGTGCCATAGTTAGTTGGTCATGGGATTTTGGTGACCCAACAACAGGTGTCAACAATATCTCCAGCCTGCAAAACCCTGTACATTTCTTCAGTATTCCCGGAACATTTACTGTTCAGATGATTGTTGAAAACATGAATGGATGTACCGATATCATCCTCAAAACCATCAATATATTTCCAGGACCGCTTGCTGATTTCAGCTTTGATACTGCCTGTTTTGGATCGCCAACACATTTCACAGATATGACTACCTCCGCGGGTAATATTATCAGTTGGTCTTGGGATTTCGGAGCAGGACTCACCTCACTTGTTCAAAATCCAACTCAAATACTGCCCATCACGGGAAACAATTCTGTAAACCTGAGTATTCAAAATATAAATGGGTGCATTGCTTCAGTAAGCAAAAATGTTTTTGTGGATCAGAATCCCGTTGTTGGATTTAGCTGGAGCAATCCATGTAATTCGAATGTGGTGAGTTTTACAGATACATCACTATCAGTCACTTCTCCTATTTCTACGTGGTTATGGGATTTTGGTGATGGAAGTTTCTCCTCCAATCAAAATCCGGTTCATATTTATGCAGTCAATCAAACCTATACGATTTCACTGACTGTATCAACTTCTTCGGGTTGCAATTCTACGGTTTCTCACAGCATTAATGTCAGCAGTCCGTATACCGTTGATTTTGTTTGGGACACCGTTTGTAAAGGCGAACCAACACATTTTACTCCAATTATTCCTACAGGACTGACTGCCAGTACCTATTCATGGAATTTTGGTGACGGAAACAGCAGTACTACTGCCAATCCAACCCATCAGTATACACTAGCTGGTTTGTATAACGTAATGATGAGCATTACTGATGCTTCGGGTTGTTCATATGGAAAGAACCATATTGTAAGTGTTAATGCATTACCTCAACCTGTATTTACATATCAGGCCAGTTGCGTCGACTCCAGCGTTCAGTTTACCGATTTAACCTCTGGATCTGTGAGTGCACGTTTGTGGCGTTTTGGTGATGGAAACACATCTACACTACAAAACCCAATCCATTCGTACGCATTAGCCGGGACTTATCAGGTTTGGCTTATTATAACAAATTCATCGGGATGTTCTGATTCAAGCATGCAAACGATAGTCGTATTTGAACGGCCGGTTGCTGCTTTTACGGCCAGTACAGCCTGTCTAAATACAGCAACTCAATTCAACGATTTGTCAACAACTGCCAATGGAACACTTACAGGATGGCAATGGGACTTTGGCGATGGTAATTCTTCCACGGCTCAAAATCCTTCGCATACCTACACTACTTCGGGAGCAAAAATCGTACGATTGATCGTTTTCAACAGCAGTGGATGTTCTGATACCAGTATTCAAACAATACAAATAAATACGCTTCCGCTTGCCGGATTCAACAATACTACGGCATGTTATGGCCAGGCGACACAATTTACCGACACATCAAGTTCGATCAATGGAGCAATTACAAGCTGGTTCTGGAATTTTGGAAATGGCAACTCATCCACCACACAAAACCCACAATTCACATACAACACAGCCGGAAACTTTACGGTTAGTCTAAGCATACAGGATATCAGCGGTTGTATAGCCATTACTTCGAAAACCATTACTGTAAATCCATTGCCCATCTGCAATTTCACATTCTCGAATAATGATTGTGGCAATAGTCCCGTGCAATTTACAGATATTTCAAACGGTAATGGAAGTGCTATTTCTGGTTGGTTATGGAATTTTGGAGATGGAAATACTTCGGCACTTCAAAACCCCGCACATCAATACGCGTCTACAGGAAGCTATTCTGTAAGTCTTACAGTAACAAATGCCAATACTTGTACCGCCACTTCCATCAAAACCGTATTTATTCAGGAAGCTCCTATTGCAGCATTTAGTGTAAGCAACACTTGCACAAACCAGATTGCTCAATTTACAGATCAATCCACTACAACCTTAGGAAATATCATTCAGTGGAACTGGAATTTTGGGGATCCTGGATCAGGACTTTATAACACAAGCATTTTACAGAATCCAACGCATTCGTTTACCGGCCCTGGAACATACAATGTCAGGCTGATTATTACCAGCAGCACTCTATGCAAAGACACGCTGATACTTCCTGTAAGCATTTTACAAGGCCCACTGGCTGCGTTTAATTTCACTTCGGCATGTGCCGGAGACACAACGTACTTTACAGATATTTCTACTGGAAATGCAGCAGCTGTTGTTTCCTGGTCATGGAATTTTGGAGATGGTAATTCATCAATACAACAGAATCCAAAACACAACTATGCCAATTCAGGAAATTTCTCTGTAAATCTTGTAGTCACAGATGCCAACGGTTGTACATCCCTTAAAAATCGTCAGGTAGTTGTTAATCCATTGCCTTCACCTTTATTCCAGTTCTCGGGAAATTGTGTTGGTCAACCTACTTTCTTCAATGATTTTTCAAATGGTTCGGGTGCTTCTATTACCACCTGGGGTTGGGATTTTGGAGATCCATCTTCCGGTGTATTGAATTATTCAAGCATTCAAAACCCATCCCATATCTTTAATATTGCCGGAACTTACACCGTAACACTGACCATTATCAATTCCAATGGGTGTCAAAACATGACTACCCAAACGGTCGTGATTATCCCAGCACCCATTGCTAATTTCACCTTTGCATCCTCTTGTGCAGGTCAACCAGTTAATTTCACCAACACATCAACCTCCAATGGCGGAACGCTGAATTCATTTTTCTGGGACTTTGGCGATGGAAGTATAAGCACCTTGCAGTTCCCGGTACATACTTTCGTTAACTCCGGAATTTATCAGGTGTCTTTAACTGTAAGTAATACAAACGGATGCGTTGCAAACGTGGTGAAGCCAGTAACCATTGATCCGGCTCCAACTGTTAATTTTGATTATCTGAGGCCGAACTGTTTTGGTGACACTACTTATTTTGTCAACTTAACCTCAGCAACATCCGGTTCAGGCCTCACATACTTGTGGAATTTTGGTGACGGGAATTCCTCCACAATAAGAAACCCCAAGCATTTATATACTACTTCTGGAACATATCAAGTAAGTCTTGTCGTTCAATCGTCCAATGGCTGTCAAGGAAGTAAAACGAAACCCGTAAAAGTAAATGCTTCGCCCATTTCCGGTTTTGTATACACCGCTTTAAATTGCTCTTTGCTGCAATTTACCGGCAATTCATACGATCCGGATACGACCATCACTGCCTGGTACTGGAATTTTGGAGATCCCGGAAGCGGAATTAACAACACATCTTCACTTCAAAACCCACAACATACCTTTAGTCAAGCGGGAGTATTTAATGTACAGTTAATGTCGGTTAATGCCTACGGATGTTCATCAACCATAATTCAGGCTGTTACGATAAATATGCCAGTAGCCGATTTTTCTACAGCCAGCGGAGGTAATTGCATGGGAAATCCTGTACAATTCAACGATTTATCTACAGGCTCAGGCTCCACCATTAATCAATGGTTATGGAATTTCGGAGATGGAACAACTTCCACTCAACAGAATCCTACCCATACGTATGTCAACGGAGGTAATTATCTTGTAACACTGACGGTTTGGACGGTTTCGGGATGTCAGGGAAGTATCACCAAACCAATGAATATACAGTATGGACCGCAATCCAATTTTACTTATTCTTATCCCAATTGTCTGGGTGGTCCTGTACAATTCAATGATGTTTCAGTAAGTGCTAGCGGAGTAGCCATCGTTAGTCGTTCTTGGGATTTTGGCGATGGAACCTTCTCTACTTTATCCAATCCGATTCACACATACAGTTTTGCTTCCACGTATCAGGTGCAGCTGAGTGTAACGGATGCCAATGGTTGCACTTCCACTATTTTAAAACCCATCAAGATCTATCCGGGTCCTGATGCACTTTTCTCATACACCATTAATAATTGTACATCCGCACAATTTACAGATCAATCGACCGATCCTGATACCACAATTACCGGCTGGCTATGGAATTTTGGAGATCCTACTTCAGGTCCTAATAATATTTCCAGCCTTAAAAATCCGCTTCACCAATTCACGTCAGCCTCAACGTATCAGGTTCGATTAATTGCCTATAATGCCTTGGGATGCCAGGATACTACATACCAAACCATTGTTATTAACGCACCGGTAGCCAACTTTACCGCTACCTCACCCTGTTTGTTAAACCCTGTTCAGTTTACTTCAACCTCGACATCCATCGGAAGTTCGATTGTTAGCTGGAGCTGGCAGTTTGGCGATGGTGGCACTTCAACGGTACAGAACCCAAGCCATGTTTATCAAAACGCCGGAAATTATCAGGTATCCCTCTTGGTTACCAATGCAGTTGGATGCCAGGCATCCGTGATAAAAACGGTCGTTATCAAACCCAAGCCTACAGCCAATTTCCAGTTCGACACACCTTGTCGGGGTGATAGTACGCACTTTTACGATTTAAGCATGGGCGCAGGAAATGCTACCATTAACACGTGGCTCTGGAGTTTTGGTGATGGAAGCACTTCAACCTTAATAAATCCGGTACATAAATATCTAAATGCAGGAATTTATAATGTTTCTCTACAAGTAAATGATGTAAATGGATGCATGGATGATACTTTGATGCAGGTAACTGTTTTTGCTAAACCTTTGGCAAACTTCGTTTCCAATACAGTAAACTGTGACACCACGTATTTTACGAATACATCATCCGCCGGAACCGGCGCAAACATTGTCCTTTCACGATGGAATTTTGGTGATCCGAGCTCGGGTATTTTTAACACATCAACTCAAACGAATTCATGGCATGTGTTTACTTTACCCAATACCTATAATGTACGACTTATCGTAAGCAATAATTACGGATGCCGTGATACGATTACAAAACAGGTATTGTACGATCCTTTCCCTCAACCGGATTTTACATTCGATACAGCCTGCAGTGGATATGCTACCAGTTTCACCGCGCTTAATACGGCACCCAATATCACCGGATATCAGTGGACCTTTGGCGATGGCTTTACGGGTGTTGGTGTAAACCCTCAACATACCTATGTAAATCCAGGAATATATAATGTAACGCTGGTCATTACCAATTCCGATTTATGCACGAATCACATTACAAAACAGGTTTTGGTAAAAGCCAGTCCGATTGTTAATTTTACAGTTAATGGACCTGCCTGTTCAAGTGGTCCTGTGAACTTCACCAATCAATCGACCGGAAACAGTGGTATTATTTCGACATATCTTTGGGATTTTGGAGATGGAACTACTTCAGCTCTAATTCACCCATCTCATTTGTATACTGCTCCTGGAACATATAATATTACACTAACAACCACCAATTCAAACGGTTGTTTCACAAGCATCACAAAACCTGTAGTGGTTAATCCGGGTCCAAATGTTGATTTTACCAATGATACTGTATGTCTGGGATTGCCAACTTCATTTGTTAGCCTTGCAACACCCAATACTCAGGCTTTAAATTACTGGCATTGGAATTTTGGTGATGGCCAAAACCTTAACGGGGTTTTAAATCCAACGCATGTATTTGCCACTTCCGGCATTTTCAATGTGACTCATACGGTACGCGATATTGCCGGATGCGAAGCGAGTATAATGATTCCTGTGGAGGTTTATCCTTTACCCCAGGCCGCATTTGCAACAAGTGCCGACACCCTTTGTCATCAGGATACCGTTTATTTTGTCGATCAATCGATTGCTCCGGCGGGAATAGCTTCCTGGACCTGGTATTTCGGTGAACCATCGAGTGGTGCTGCAGATACATCGCATCTTCAAAATCCTGCGCATCGATATGCTGTTCAGGGCACATACTATATTACGCTGATAATAATCGATAATAACGGATGCCAGCATCAAACCACTGACAGTGTTGTTATTCAGCCTTTGCCTGTTGTAAACTTCAATTATACCGTTAGTTGTGCAAACGACACGACCTTCTTTACAGATCTTTCGTATGTTACCGGCGGGCAAATCGTTTCCTATTTATGGGATTTTGGGGATGGAACTACTTCCACGCTTAAAAATCCATTCCATATTTATGGAGCAATAACCAATGACACCATTTATCAGGTTACTTTAACCGCAACATCAAATCTTGGTTGTTCGCAGATTAAAATCCGACCTGTTCCCGTTTGGGCTCCACCTATGGCTGATTTCAGTTTCCAAAGTGCCTGCCAGGGAAGTATGATAAACTTCACCAATCTTTCCACTTCGCCTTCAGGATTTATTGTAAGCTGGGCCTGGGACTTTGGTGATTCAACCTATTCCGGTTTGCCCAATCCATTCCATTTATACGATACAGCCGGAACCTACAACGTTCAATTGATTGTTGCATCGAGCAACGGATGTTATGATACCATTGTAAAACCTGTAACCGTATTCGCCTTACCATCAGTGATGTTTAGTGCAGATACCGTTTGTTTTGGAGACTCGACGCATTTCACCGATTTAACAAGTATCCCGGGGGCAATGATTGAATCGTGGACCTGGAATTTCGGTGATCCTTTCTCCGGTGCGGCCAATACGTCAAGCTTACAAAATCCGGCGCATTTGTACACGATTGCAGGAAACTTCAATGTAAGCCTCTATGTTGCTGATACCAATGGCTGCATTGGAAATATTACTCAGCCTGTTAAAGTCAACGCATTGCCCGCCCCAGCCTTTACCTATACTGCTGCCACCTGCCAAAATACAGCTATAGCCTTCAATGATGAATCAACCAGCCCTGATGGAGGTATCATGTGGTGGAACTGGAATTTCGGTGATGGAACGGATACTATTATTTTCGCACCGGCAAATCCTGATTTAAATCACATTTATACTAGTCAGGGACAATTCCAGGTCACCTTAATTGTGGCTGATTCTAACGGTTGTTCCGATTCAGTTTCTCACTATTTGACCATTTGGCCTGTACCTGAGGCCGGATTTACCTGGTCTGATTCTGCCTGTACAACGGGTGTTATTTATTTTGCTGACACTTCAATTTCGACCGGTGGAAATATCAGTAGTTGGTTCTGGGATTTTGAATACCCGAATCAATACTGGTCGCCATTGCAAAATCCGGTACATTATTATCCGCACAGCGATTCAACCTATGTAGTGATGTTGGCCATTGAAGAAATCCATGGTTGTAGAGATACTGTTTTTGATACCATCTATGTGAGTCCCGGATTTACAGTTGATTTTAATTTACAGACTGCGTGTTTCAGCGATACAGCAAGTTTCACGCCTGTGGTAATATCCGCTCCGGGAGACAGTATCGTTTCTGCCTTATGGACTTTTGGTGATGGAACCACATCCACACAAATCAATGCCACCCATGTATATCCAAATCCCGGTTTATATTATGTACAACTGAAGACATGGAATCAGTTTGGTTGTGATGCATTTATTATCAAACCCATTACCATCCAATCGCTGCCCGAAGTTGTATTTACCGCTCCACCAGCAGGTTGTAACGATTCAACGGTATTTACTGATCAAAGTGTTCCGAATGCTGCATCCATTGTTTCGTGGCATTGGTACTTTGGAGATGGAAGCGATACGCTTATACTGGCTCCTTCATTGCCCAATGTATGGCATCATTATCCTCCGGAAGGTGGAATTTATACTGCCACACTGATAGTGACAAATTCAAATGGATGTACTGACTCGCTTCAGCAGGAAGTAGTGAGGTTCTCATGTTTGAACACAGCTTTTGATGCTCCCAATGTTTTATGTTCCGGAAAGGATGCCATGTTTATCGATCTCACGAATACGGGAAGTCCGACTGTGAGTATTACTTCATGGAATTGGGAATTTGGAGATGGTCAAAGTCTTAATTATACCACTAAACGGGATACAATTTATCATAATTATGCTCAATCGGGTTGGTATGATGTTCGTTTAATTGTTGAGGCTCTAGTTGGAACAACCATCAAATCGGATACTGCCTCCCAGAAATTAAGAGTATTCGTAAGTCCAAATGCTGATTTCACTTACACGGTGCCTTGTGATGGATTGAAAGTAACTTTCAAGGATATTTCTACCATTGATTCCGGAAATATCGTTCAGTGGAATTGGAATTTTGATGACGGTGGAAGTTCTGCCTTGCAGCATCCAACTCATACATTTATCGGATTGTCAGGATTTGATGTTCAGATGATTGCTACTTCCAATAATGGCTGTGCCGATACTGCTGTGCACCTGCTCGAAACACATTCGGTGCCGCCCGTAATGCTATCAGCACCTGACTCCGTTTTCTGTGGAAACACTTTGGCTATTACGTTCAGAGACCTTTCCAACGTGCAACATTCGCAATACGTCTGGGATTTTGGTGATGGAACCGTACTTACCAATAACAGCGATTCTGTAACTCATGTATTTGAATATGGTGAATACGCGGTGAGTCTGACGGTTAAAACCGCCGATAACTGTAAAAATTCAGATACAATGAATATTGTATTGAATCCTCAACCCTACCCTGCGTTCTCCTTCTTCCCCGATAGCATCGGAATACTCGATGGAAAAGTTGCATTTGTTGACGAATCGCTTTCTTCCGGTGCATCACTTGAAAGCTGGAGATGGCTATTCGGCGACGGAAAAGATACAATTGCCAGAAACCCCATCCACACCTATCGTGATACGGGTTTCCATAAAGTTTATCTTATCGTAACCGATTTCAACGGATGTTCTGATACTGCAATGAGAACTGTAAGAGTATTCCCTGAACTGGCATTCTTTGTGCCAACAGCGTTCTCACCGAATGGCGATAATAAAAACAATGTTTTCAAACCCAAAGGAGCCTACTTCCAGAAAAAGACATTCCTGATGCAGGTGTTCAGCCGCTGGGGTCAGCTTGTATTCGAAACAACCGATTACAATGAAGGGTGGAATGGTAAATATGCCGGAAATGACAGCCCTGTAGGAGTTTACATCTGGGTGATTTCCTTGCGAGACATGTATAATGATAAGGAAGTTTATAAAGGCAACGTGATGCTTGTTCGTTAAAAATAAGAAAGCCGGGCGTTTATACCCGGCTTTCTTATTTATCATATTCAACAAAATACTCTCATTGAAGAATATAGAACTACTTTATAAAATTATAGCGCTAATAAAATCCATCCATTCAATTACACTGTTTAATAATTACGAGGAATTAACCGGGAATTTTACCTCCGTCAAGAAACTCCTGATATTCAAACAACTCTTTCCATTCTCCTCTGAATGCCATCCCTGCCTGATCGGGCCATGTTCCGGGATCATGAATCCTGAATTTTTCTTCATCCACTGCATATAGAATTGACCTGATTTGAGAAGATGTGGTTATTGATAATTCTTTCCAGGTATTAATACCAGCATTAGTCAGAATCCCTTCAATGACAGGTCCTATACCTTCCACGATTTTAAGATCGTCTTCTATAATATTCTTTCCAAATACCGCTTTTATTGCAGCGGCATCATAATTTGATATTACAGCTCCCATTCTGGATTTTTGTTGTGAGTTTTTTTCACAATCATTCAGCTTAATTTTAAGGCTTGCTATCTCTTCATTTAGCAATTTGATGGCGCCTCCTCTCAGAAGCCAGCCAATTATAAATCCTAATAAAGCAGCAACAATAAGTGCTAATAGGATAAATGTTAAGTCGGATGCAATTCTTTCCATCATTTTTTTGATTTTTTGAAATACGGTTTGACTAAATTAATTTCATTTCCACTCTGCGATTCTTTGCTTTGCCTTGTTCTGTATTATTATCGGCCACAGGCTCGTCAGATCCCCTGCCATCCAACTCAATATTTGATCCGCTAATACCTTTGCTCACCATATACGATTTTACAGCTTTTGACCGCCTATTACTTAATTGCTTGTTGAATTCGTTACTACCATCCCAATCAGTATGACCAATAACAGAAACTTTCTGGTCTGGAAATTTTTCTAGGTAAGCGGATAAGTCTGTGATGAATAATTGAAATTGGGGCGTATCCGTAATGGAAATGCTGGCTGATTCAAAATAAATAACCGGGGGATTACTAAGACTTTCTGTTAAACCATTGGATTCCATTTCCACTGGTTTCTTTGAATCTTCAGGTAAATCGTTAATGGCAAATTCGATAGCAGCATACGTACGTGCATTCTCATTATCAAAAATCAAATTATCGTTTTGTATAAATGAAGTTGATATTTGATTTGTATCAATACCCATACGTATCAAAACGCTTCTTATCGTTTCGGCCCTTGCTAAACCGAGTTCATCGTCACCATTTTCCACGCGACTGAACATCCCCTTTAAATCAAGATGCTTATTTTTCTCCTCGTTTAAGTATTGTACCAGTCTTTCAAAACTTTGATTTATTCCCTCTGGCATAAATACATTTGCAGTACCGTATCCGAAATACAAGTTATTTTCGCTTGAAATACTAAAATTTCCATCAACAATACGCAAACCCGGAGTTGTAATTGCGGCCTCCGTATTCCCGCAATTCTTTCGTATGTGGCAGACATAACAATAACTGGATCCCGCAATCCAAAGGATCAACAGAATCACTAAAATCCTTATGCTTTTCATAGCTAATTATTTTGTTGTTTTCTGAAAATGAGGATCAAATATAAGTTCGTTTTAATTAAAATGCAAGTATTCAGATAAATACACCTCCATCAAATAATAAAAATTAGCATTCATAAAAATTCCGAACGAATGAAACACTTCACATGGCAAGTGTATCGTAAAAACTTTCGCCCCAAAAACAATTATCGATTAACTCTAAAAAATGTAGGCAACAAGGAATCAATCCCAGCAATATTTTCGATTGCCAAGTTCTTGAATAAGCAATAAACAATATTCAATTCCGTCAATTTTCATTATTTTCGGCACATAAACGAACTGGCATGCTAAATCCGGATTTTCAGAAAACGATATCAACACTCATTCCTAAGCTTAAAACCTTTTACTCCAATGATTTTTCGGGGCATGATTGGTATCACACTTTCCGGGTTTGGAAAATGTCGGAGTATATTGCAGTTAAGGAAAATGCAGATGTTTCTCTTTGTTGCATTTCCGCATTATTGCATGACGTCTCAGACTGGAAGAAAGATGAAGATGAAGGACATCAGCTAATCGTCAGCTGGTTGTTAGAATGCCAAATTCAAACAGAAATCATTCAGAAAGTTTGTGAAATAATCTCTGAAACTTCATTTAAGGGAGCAAAGGTTGATGACAAAGCAACTTCATTGGAATCCAAAATTGTAATGGATGCCGACCGCCTTGATGCCATTGGAGCCATAGGAATTGCAAGAGCTTTTGCATTTGGAGGCAGTCGTAACAATCCGATTCACATTCCGGATGATGAACTCCTGATGGCATCATCTTTCGAGGAGTATAAATCCAGGACATCACCCGCCATCAGTCATTTTTATGAAAAACTTCTTCTTTTAAAAGACCGTATGAATACGGAAACTGCCAAGAAAATAGCAATAAACAGGCATCAGATACTGATCGATTTCCTTAAGGCATTTCATACGGAATGGGATTTTAAAGATTTGGAATAAATCACTGGGAAGTGATCCATTTACAACGATATTTGACTTTAATGAATACTCATAAATCGCATAAATGAGAACCCGTCAAAAGAATCGAATTTTTAGATTTTGTCAAAACAATTGCAATTTTATCAATTTTGGTATTTATCTTGTGCACTTCATTCCTTTTGTTATTCTGGGATACTTTCTAAACAATGCACATCTGGAGTACAAAATATTTTATGTCCCCTTATTATTCTTATTGGCAATTCCGCTGGCACGGATTTTTAGCCGATTATCAATAATCTGGATGGATGGAATAAATTGGATGATGTCTTTTAGAATAAAACAAAACCGATAGGATACGAATAATTGAAATTGAAGTATTTAAATTAAATTTCTTGGCCCGAGTGATATTCGAATAGCTTTAATGCCGGATCAGCAATAATTTTGCAATCAACGAATTCGTACTCAAGAACAACCTTTTTCAATTCGTTTGGGAAGCCGGCGGCAAAAGATCCGGTAAAGCCAATGGGTAATTGCTTTGCTAAATTCAATGGCAAAATAATTTCAGTAAAAAATGCCCTGAAAGATTGTGTGATATGATTTTGAACCCACGGATGAGTTTTGTTTTCATATAGAAAGTAGCAAATACTCCCTAAAAAACGACTGGGTGAGGGTTGGCAATATACTTTATCCAGTATTTCCGAAAGTTCGAGTTTAGAATATTCCTGAAACCCCAACGTCAATTCCAAAGGTAATTGCTGTTTAAAATACGCCTGTAAAAATGTTTTCCCGGTATAAGCTCCACTACCCTCATCACCAAGAATAAAACCAATTGAAACGGATGTTTGAATTATTTTTTTTCCATCATATAAACCAGCATTGGCGCCGGTACCTAAAATAGCTGCCAAACCCATAGAATTACCAAATAAAGCCCGTGCAGATCCGCATAAGTCTGAAAAAATCTCTATCCGGGCATATGAAAAAACAGAATGTACGGCGTCCTGAATTATTTGCCGATTTTTTGAACTACCGAGGCCTGCACCGTAAAAAAATAATTCATTAACCAAACTGGTATCCACAGAATTAGACTTCATGGTCTGTTGTACTGCCTCAGCAATTTTTTGAGCCGTAATAAAATACGGGTTCAAACCATTCGACTGTAAAATTACAGGTTCCTGCATGCTTTTATCATAAAGAAACCATGTGGTTTTGCTTGCTCCACTGTCTGCAACTACGATCATTTATTGGAATATAAGATGAAGAATTTTTGGTAAAAATACGATAATGCCAGTCAATAAAGCAGCAATTGCCGTTAATAATACCGCTGAAGCGGCAATATCTTTTAAAATTCGGGTTCTTTCATCATACGTTCCATCCACTTTATCGGCCAAAACCTCAATGGCTGTATTAAAGGCTTCTGCAGATAATACCATTCCACTGGCTAGAATTACTGCCAAAAATTCAAACCGATTTATATCCAATATAAAACCTCCAACGATTGCCAAAAGGAGTAATACAACATGTATTCTGAAATTGGGTTGGGTAATTAATAAATTGTTAAAACCTCGTATGGCGTACGTTAAACTCTTTATAAAACGAAGCATATTAACTAGTTTTGAATATATATGCTCAAGATAATACTTTATATACAAAAATACAACTCCCGATATATGTATTTTAAATTTATAGTGCTTATAAATGAATAATCTGTATTTACGAATTAATAACAGCTAAAGCCTGGAGCAGATCGTTTTTCAAAACTTCCACCTCTTCAAATCCAACATAAAAGCGTACGATTTTCCATGAAAGAGCATTTTGATCAGTTTCATCCTTCACTTGAAAAGCCAATGCCGGAAAAATCAAAGATTCAAATCCACCCCATGAAACTGCCATCGAAAACACTTTGAACGCGTCACAAAACCGATGAATCGCCTCCGTGTTATCAACCTTCAGTTTAATGGAGAACAATCCACTACAGCTTTTCATTTGTAATTTAGCAATCTCATAATTCGGGTGTGAATGATGAAACGGATAATAAATCTTCTCAATTCTTGGATGATGCTCAATTGCGGTCAGGATTTCCAATGCGGATTTTGATGATTGCTCAAGGCGAAGCGGTAAAGTACGTAGACCTCGGATTATCAGCCATGCATCTTGGGGCGATATCACCGCTCCCAACGCCAGATAATACGATTGATAAATCTCTTTTATGGATTCACTATTGCCGCATAACACTCCGGCTACCACATCGCTATGACCCGCCAGATATTTTGATGCCGAATGTATTACAAAATCAATTCCGAGTAGTAAGGGCTTTTGATAAAGTGGCGTGGAATAACTGTTATCAATCACTGTAATAATCCCTCTTTCCTTAGAAGCCAAAGCCA
The DNA here is from genome assembly GCA_030656615.1 of Bacteroidales bacterium. GTDB lineage: Bacteria > Bacteroidota > Bacteroidia > Bacteroidales > TTA-H9 > JAUSOY01. Next base: position 53,503 of record JAUSOY010000056.1, read on the forward strand.
CCGCAGCTATATCGGTAACTTCGAAAGTGAATGTATTAGGCGATTCAAGGTACCAAAGACGTGTGTTTTCATTACTGGCCTGTATGTAAGCATAAACTCCGGCATCATTATCTAAAACTTCCACAAAACTGCATTGTATACCTTTTGCTTTTAAAATATAATCGCAAATGTATTTTACCCATCCATAAGGTTTAGCAATGCATACCATATGATCACCCGCCTTCAACTGCGATAACAGCAGGGTTGATATAGCTGCACAGCCACTATTAAATACCAGAGCATCTTCCGCACCCTCAAGTGCGGCTAATTTTTCTCTCAAAATTTTAACAGTAGGATTATTTCCTCTTGAATATACCGGATAATGATATTCGTCAGATAAAGCCGTTTGCATGGCCGATAAATCATCAAACTTGAAATTTGAAGTCTGATACATCGGCGGTATCATCGCACCATGATATTCCTCGCGATTCTCTCCCAAATGCGTAATAATTTCCCAGGTATCCATATAGCATTTTTGATGCAATTTACTGAAAAAGTAAGCCTTATAAACTGAATAAAATAATCTTCCTGTCATTTCCATATCTTTAACTATTTTTGCAACTTATCTAAAATCATTCTAAATATGCTTTGTATCGATAATGATTGTACAAACCCGTATTGGAATCTGGCAGCTGAAGAATACCTTTTAAAGGCATTCAGGGATGATATTTTTATGCTTTGGAGAAATGAACCAAGCATCATAGTTGGAAAACATCAAAACAGCTTGGCCGAAATCAATGCCCGATATGTACAAGAAAACAATATCCCGGTAGTAAGGCGTTTGACCGGAGGGGGTGCTGTTTTTCATGATTTGGGGAATCTGAATTTTACCTTTATATCCAACGCAAAAAGCACTGATGAAAAGCTTATTGATTTCCGGAAATATACCAAGCCTATTCTTGATGTAATGCTGGCACTTGGAATTGATGCCCGGTTTGAAGGCCGCAACGACCTTACGATATCCGGTTTGAAGTTCAGTGGAAATGCAGAGCACATTTTTAATAACCGAATTCTTCACCATGGAACCTTGTTGTTTTCGACTCAACTTCCCAATCTTTCGGCAGCTTTAAATGTTGATCCTCTAAAATTCACAGATAAAGCAGTGAAATCTGTTCGAAGCCGTGTTACAAATATTTCAGAACATTTAAAATCTGATTTAGACGTTGTCGGTTTTAAAAATCTGGTTATGAAACACATCAATACTCAGTATACCGTTAGTAAATCCTATTCTTTCAATCCCATGGACTTGCAGGAGATTAACAATCTTACTGAATCTAAATATATGAAATGGGATTGGAATTTTGGTGAATCGCCCCAGTATAATTTTAGAAAAATCATAAAAACATCAGGCGGAAGTATTGAATTTGCCATTGATGTCAATAAAGGAATCATGTCTGCAGTAAAAATTTATGGCGATTTCTTTAACCATTTGGATATAAGTGAAATAGAATTAAAATTGCAAAACATTCCGCATGATCCTGATATTATCCGGGGCGTATTATCAGCATTTAAAATTGAACAATATTTCGATCGAATTTCGGTCGATGAATTGATTTCTGCAATGTTTTAACACTCAAACACCTTGCATAACCAAAACAAAGCATATACTCTGGCATTAATCGCGATTGGATTTTGGTCGACCATCGGTTCGGCTTTTAAAATCACACTCAGACATATCGATTTTATGCATCTATTGTTATTCGCCAGCCTCACTGCCGCCATTGTACAAGGAGCGTACCTTCTGTTTACCAATAAGTTTAAGATACTTTTTCAACTAAAATTCAAAGACTATTTAAGCCCTGTATTTGCCAGTGTTCTTAATCCTTTTCTATACTATCTCGTTTTACTGAGAGCATACGACATACTTCCTGCTCAGGAAGCTGGAACTTTAAATTATTTCTGGCCTGTGACTCTGGTTTTATTTTCGATGCTGTTTTTGAAGCAAAAAGTACGATTAAAAAGTCTGGCAGCACTCGGTATTTCGTTCTTTGGAATTGTTTGGATAAGTACGCACGGGAATCCTTTGAGTTTACAATTTAGTAATTCATTGGGTGTGTTATTGGCTCTTTCAAGTACAATTGTCTGGTCGTTGTTCTGGATTATCAATATGAAAAATCCTATGGACGATTCAATAAAACTCTTCATAAGTTTTATCAGTGGATTTATTCTAATCTTTATTAGTATACTCTTATTTGAGACACCAGTATGGCCAACGTATTACGGGTTTTTGGGTGCTGTTTATTTCGGCATTTTCGAGATGGGCATCACCTTTCTAATTTGGCTTCGGGCACTTAAATATACCGAAAACACAGCAACAATAAGTAATCTTGTATTTCTTTCACCTTTTATCTCATTGATATTTATTCACTTTGTGGTTGGTGAAGAAATTCTGTATTCAACGTTTGCAGGGCTGATTTTAGTTGTTGCAGGAATTCTTTTACAGAAATATTTTTCTTCCGCACAAAAACGTCAAAAGCTTTCCAATTTATCTTCAAAATGACAAAAATTGCCTTTCATACGCTGGGTTGTAAACTTAATTTTTCTGAAACCAGTACCATTGCCCGTGATTTTAAAGAACAGGGATATGATATTACCGATTTTGGGGAAGTAGCAGATATCTATGTCATCCACACCTGTTCAGTAACATCCGTAGCAGAAAAAAAATGTCGGTCAGCTATTCAACAGGCTATTCGCCGTAATCCGGATTCTAAAATTGCTGTTATTGGATGCTATGCTCAGTTACGTCCTGAAAATTTACAAGAAATTGAAGGAGTAAATTTGATTTTGGGTAATGCAGAAAAATTTGATTTACGGCAGTATATCGAATCCAATACACCTTCCGAATTAGACCTTGTCAACAATAAATATCAAGCTTGTCATATCCATACATCCGATATTCAAAAAGATAAAAAATTCGCTCCATCCTATTCTTCCGGCGATCGCACCCGAACTTTTTTAAAAATACAGGACGGTTGTAATTATTATTGTACGTATTGTACGATTCCACATGCCAGGGGACATAGCCGAAGTGCCGGCATTGCAGATACAATTGCGTTGGCAAGTAAAGCAGCCATGGGTGATGCCCGTGAATTCATTCTAACGGGTGTCAATATCGGGGATTACGGTCACGGTACAAATGAAAATTTCTTTGATTTGCTTACTCAGCTTGTAAAAGTTAAAGGAATGGAACGGATACGGATTTCGTCCATAGAACCGGAATTATTAGACGATGACATTATAAATATGGTAGCATCTAACGAAAAGCTAATGCCACATTTTCACATCCCACTTCAATCGGGCAGTGATACCATATTAAATCTAATGAAGCGTAAATATGTTAGAGAAGTGTTTTATAACAGAGTTGAGAAAATTAAAAAATTAATGCCCCACGCGTGTATTGCAGCTGATGTTATCGTTGGTTTTCCGGGCGAAACGGATGAATTATTTCAAGAAACCTTCACATTTCTTGAGCAACTCGACATCTCTTATCTTCATGTTTTCAGTTATTCTGAGCGGCCGGGTACAATTGCAGAAAATCTCCCGAACAAAGTTAGTTCTCAAAAAAAACAAATACGAAGTAAAATTCTCCATTCACTCTCAGGGCAAAAGATGAAAACCTTTTATGCTCAAAATGAAAGCCGAATTGTTAATGTCCTTTTCGAATCCGATCGTATCAAAGGCTTTATGCATGGATTTTCTGAAAATTATATAAAAGTTAAGACAGCCTTTAATCCTGAATACATCAACAAGATTGTAACTTTACGCCTCGAAAACCCGGATTCAGATGGGATTTTCGAATATAAACCTTCAAGCTAAGAAGTATGTATCCAAAAATCAGTGACTTAATTAACGACTTGTTTGGGACTTCCATCAACCTTCCTATTCAATCGTATGGTTTTATGGTAGCCATGGCATTTGTAACCGGCTATTTAATTCTATCTCTGGAACTCCGTAGAAAAGAAAAAGAAGGTATTCTTAAGTCCTTGACAAAAAAAATACAAAAAGGTCTTCCGGCAAGCCCCATTGATATAGCCACTTCGGCCATTTTTGGATTTATTATCGGATTAAAAATCGGGGGTATGTTTCTCGATTACAGCTATTTTGCAGAACATCCTCAGGATTACATCATGTCTTTTAAAGGAAGCTGGGTTACCGCATTCTTAATAGCTGGTTTATCGGCATACCTTACATGGCGAAGCAAAGAGAAAGAAAAACTACCGAAGCCAATCACGGAGGAAATAAACATCCGTCCTCATGAAAATGCAGCAAGTCTGGTATTTGTTGCCGCGTTAGCGGGTATTGCCGGAGCTAAACTATTTGACATTGTAGAACATTTGGATGATTTTTTTGCCGATCCAATGGGTTCTATTTTTTCTTTTAGCGGTCTGGCATTTTATGGTGGACTCATTGTCGCTGCATTCGCAGTTGTGTGGAAGGCTAAAAAACTCAATATTAAGTTGCCTTACATATCCGATTCGGCTGCACCCGCTTTAATGTTGGCCTACGCCGTAGGTCGTATAGGTTGTCATATTTCCGGTGATGGATGCTGGGGGATTCCAAACGAATTACCTCAACCCGAGTGGCTTTCATTTCTTCCCTCCTGGATGTGGGCATTCGATTATCCACACAATGTCATCAATGCCGGAATTTTAATTCCTGACTGCCATGGAAGTCATTGTCATGTGCTGGGAACGCCTGTATTCCCAACCGCTTTATATGAATTCATGATTTGTGGGTTATTCTTTCTTGTTTTGTGGGGAATCCGCAAACGGATACATATTTCCGGCGTTTTATTTGGTATTTATCTGATGTTAAATGCGACAGAGCGTTTTATTATTGAAAAAATAAGAATAAATATTCAGTATGATATTGCCTTGGGAATAAAAGCCACGCAAGCCGAAATGATAGCAATCGGGATATTTCTGACGGGTGTTTTCTGGGTCCTATGGTTTGTTAATCAACACAAGAAAGCTTCCTAACGATGAATACCGAACAAATTACCCGCGAAGTCTGTCGTATTGCTAAAGAAACAGCGGAGTATATCCGTGACGAGGGCAAAAAACTGAAACCCTCTGATGTAGAAATCAAAGGACTACATAATTTCGTTACTCATGTGGATAAAACTGCTGAAAAACTGATTGTTGAACAATTAAAAATATTGCTTCCCGAGGCCGGTTTCATCACTGAGGAAAATACAGTTAATCAGCTATCCGATAAATACAATTGGATTATTGACCCTTTAGACGGAACCACGAACTTCATTCATGGTGTGCCTTGTTATTCGATTAGCATTGCTTTAAGCAGTTTAGAACAAATTATTTCGGGAGTTGTTCTTGAAATAAACAGCGGGGAATTATTTTATGCATGGCAAAACGGGCCAGCCATGTGCAACGATAGTATAATTCACGTATCACTATCAGATTCCCTCGACGATAGTCTTTTAGCCACTGGTTTTCCGTATCAGGATTATAGTTTAACAGAACCATACCTGCGTTTATTTGGCGAATTAATGCGTACCACCAGAGGAATTCGCCGCTTGGGAAGTGCGGCCGTTGATTTGGCTTATGTTGCTGCAGGCCGCTTTGATGCATTTTATGAATATGGATTAAATCCGTGGGATGTAGCAGCCGGAAGTTTTATTATTAAACAAGCCGGAGGTGTATGTACTGATTTTATTGGAGGTACAGACTATATTAACGGTAAAAGGCTCGTTGCCAGTAATGGTAAAATTCATAATGATCTTCTGGATGTAATAAATGAATATTTTGAACGACCCACCTAGGGGTTTTTATATCTTTACACTTATATAAAAAAACTATGCGCAAGTTTTTGATTTTTTCTGTAATACTAGCCAGCATAACATTAAATATTTATGCCGATTCTATCCCCTCTCCTGTCCGGAAACCCTTTAAAAGCAAAGGGGTAGTATATGTATTTGATATAAAAGAAGAAATCGCACCTCCAGTCCGTAGAAAAACACAGAAAGCACTAAAAGAAGCGAAAGAAAAGGCGGTTGATCTGATAATTATCCACATGAATACATATGGCGGAATGCTGGATGCTGCCGATTCAATTCGTACCCTAATCCTCACAAGTCCGATACCCATTTGGGTTTTTATTGATAATAATGCTGCCTCAGCCGGTGCACTTATCAGTATTGCCTGCGATTCGATTTATATGCGACCCGGAGCAAATATTGGTGCAGCCACAGTTGTTGATCAATCAGGAAAAGCGTTGCCAGACAAATACCAATCATACATGCGTTCGATGATGAGAAGTACGGCAGAAGCAAAGGGGCGCGATCCGCAAATTGCTCAGGCTATGGTTGATCCCCGGATTACCATTCCCGGTATTATCGATTCATCAATGGTTCTTACTTTCACGGCCAAAGAAGCAGAAATAAACGGATATTGTGAAGGACAGGCCGATAATATTGAAGAAATACTTAAAAGAAATAATCTCAACGACTATACAATTATCCGCCAAAACCTAAGCGGCAGTGATAAAATAATCGGATTCCTAATAAATCCATTCTTTTCCGGAATACTTATTTTAATCATCATTGGCGGAATATATTTTGAACTTCAAACTCCAGGAATAGGATTTCCATCAGCAGCAGCAATTATAGCCGCTGTGCTTTATTTCATGCCCTTATACCTTGAAGGTCTGGCAGCCAATTGGGAAATTCTTATATTTATTGTTGGAGTGATTCTGGTTGCCGTCGAAATTTTTGCTATTCCCGGTTTTGGTATTGCCGGAGTATCTGGAATTTTTTTAATGGTCACCGGCCTAACACTGAGCATGGTCGATAATATTGGTTTTGAAATTTTTACAACGGGTATCAACAGTCTGGTAGCGGCATTCTTTATTGTAATTTCAGCAAGCTTTGTTTCATTGATACTATCCTTCTATTTTACTCAAAAACTGTTTGGTAATTCAACCATTTTTGGTCATTTGGCCCTGGATACCGTTGAATCCGCTTCGGATGGATATCATACAGCCGATTTAGTCTATTCGAATGCTGTTGGAAAAAAAGGTATTGCATTTACCATTTTACGTCCGGTTGGAAAAGTAAACATCGAAGATGAGATTCTTGATGCTACAGCAATATCTGGCTATATCGAAAAAGGAGATCCCGTAGAAGTCGTAAAATATGAAAATGCTCAGGTTATTGTACGCAAATTAAAAGTCGATTGATTTTTCATTTAATAAATGCAGACATTACACTTTCTTCATCCGAAGCCATTGTTAATGCGGCAAATTACAGGCTCATAAAAGGTGGAGGAGTTGACGCAGCCATTCATCGTGCCGCTGGAGATAATTTACAGCAAGCTTGTATACAATTGGGTGGTTGTAAAACAGGGGAAGCCTGCATTACACCCGGATTTAATCTCAAAGCATCGTATGTTATTCATACAGTAGGTCCTGTATGGACGGGCGGAAAGAATAATGAGTATGAATTACTTGCTTTATGTTATGAAAACTCTTTAAAACTTGCATCAAATTATAACATCCGTAGTATTGCCTTTCCAAATATAAGTACCGGAATTTATGGGTTTCCTAAACCGGATGCGGCAATCATTGCCATAGAATCATGCTCTAAGATGATGCTTTTGCCTGAAATGCCCATCGAAGTCTCTTTTTATTGCTTTGATGCAGAAAATTATAACCTCTACGCTGAAATTCTGAAAATACGAGGTTTGTTATAATCCGAAGTCTCGTGCTTTCTGCGATGATTTTGTAGGATTCCAGGCATCTTTATACGATGAGTACCAAAAAATTTCCTTAAAATATGCCATTGTACGGATTACCCTCATATAATAACCATTATAAATCATCATGAGAGGGATATAATACATCAAACGCCATTCGGTTCTCCATCGCTCTGAAAGGCCAAGGACAACTAGGAACTGAATGGTAGTACCCATCGAATAAATCATAAATTTCAAAGGGATAATAAACATTAAGAAGGGCATATTTGTGAGTACCAAATCAATGATATAGTACCACCAAAATAAATCAAGGATAAGGTTATAAAACACATTATCGAATAATGCGAAGAAATTTGAAAAATTAAAAGCTGCATCGGGTTGGAATACATCTTTATGTTTACGCAAACGAAAACGGATAAGCGATTTTGACCACCTAAGGCGCTGGTTCGACAATGCCTGAAATCTAACTGGAGCACTCGTTAATCCAACTGCTTTATTTTCAAAAGCAATTTTATATCCAAGTTTCCTGAATTTCACAGTAATATCACCATCCAATCCGGGGCCGATATCCCACCCACCCAAACGGTCGAGTAAGTCCTTACGGAAAGCACCAAATGCACCTGAAATAATCTTATATATTCCGAGGAAAGAAGTTACTTTTCGTCCCACTGAAATTGTCTGCAAATATTCAATAGCCTGGAGACTGGTAGCAATAGATTCATCATAATTTCTTACCTTGATATTTCCACCAACTCCTCCTACGTTATCTTCAAGGTAAAATGGAATCATAATACGTTCGATAGCATCACGATCAAAAGATGTATCAGCATCAACATGAACTACATATTTACCTTTGCAATACCTAAGAGCCAGGTTAGCAGCACTGGCTTTGCCTCCACGTTCTTCATTCCTCAGAAAAACATCAATCAATCCATTTTCCTTCAGATTGCGACAAATTACTTCAGTATCATCATTAGAACCATCATCTACAATAATAAACTCAAGGTTGCGGTATGTTTGCTCACGCATCCCTTTAACCAATTTATAGATATGCTTCCCTTCGTTTTTCCCTGGAACAATTATAGAGACCAATGGATTCTCTGCCAAAAATTCATTTCTGGCTCTTTCATAATTTAACCGGCGTTTACGGGAAGGTATAATACTGATAATGAGAACTAATACATCAAGCACCAAAAATCGGGGAGCCTCTATATAGAAGTAGTACCAGAACAGATTGATGATTCGCATGAATCCCTCATGTTCCAGAAAGTAAAATAGATTTTCCCAATAGGTAGTTAACATGTTTTATTAATTTGCCATCAATTGATTGATGCAATCAGTATGATTCTGTGAGCCGGTAATAGAAATCACCCGAGTATCAAATTTAAAGGGTGTTAATGGCAAACTCGACTGTAGAAGTTTCTCCATGGATGAACGAATATTATTCAGTAAACTCTGGAGTTCAGAAGATTCATTATTAGGACTTATAATCAGGAAGGTAGTATTATTTACAAAAGATAGTATATCGGTAGAAAGCGTTGCATTTTTGATAAAATCAGCCATTTCGAGCATTAACTTTTTATAGGATGAGCCCATTTTTACTCTATCTTCCGAACTTATTCTTAGAATCAGACTTCCGACAGCACTTGGTTTTTGAGAGTTCTTTGAGCGCTCGATTTCATATTTAAGGAAGATATTGAACGTTGTAAATGTGATAAATCCTTGAATATCAAATTCTTCTTTTACCTCTCGTCCAAAACCATTTACGGCACTCTCTTCACCAATTTGGGTTAAATCATACGAATATATTGATTTATCAATCAGCGCATCAATGGGATTTCTTTTCTGACAGACAAAACAGAAAGCTTCCATAACGGGTTCCTGAAAAATGTGTGAACAATTATGACAATTATACACAACACTCGGCTTGTCATAATCTACACCTATATGGCGAAGCATACGATTGCATTTCGGACATACCATATAATCATCTGAAATAAAGTCATGCTCAGGTCCAACATATGCACAAACAAAATGGTGAATCAGATTTTCGGTTATGATATCAAGCGATTCACATTTCGGACATGTTTCTCTGAAATTCAGAAAAGATGAATAGCACTCACTGCATAGATGGAGTTTATCCACGAAAGTTGGTCGTGCATATTCATTATGCGCGATGTTGTCGAGAACCCGAAACATTTCTACGGTGTTTCCATTGTTATAATGGTCTGACAGCATTGGATAACTATATCCTATATGTGATTTTGGATCGATGATTGGTTCAATTTTTCTTTCACGGGTATACATATATCGTAAAAACTTTGTCATAATTCTCACCTCGGGAGATGAGGAATCAATAACGGCAAGATTTTGCTGTTTTGAACGTATGCGGTCGATCAATCCGATGATAGGCTCAACTTGTAATGAAGATATTACTCCATCGCTAAGTACCTCAACGGTTTTTGTAATATCCTTATTCAACGACAATATAAAAATTGGCATTAAATAAAGAGTCCCAATAAAAGAACCTCTACACTGTCTGATAAAGGCCTCACAACCCTGACGATCAGTATAATCGAGCACCACCGCATCATATAACGCCAGTTGCCTGATATCTGTATTCTTAAAGTCAGAAATAAGACCAATTTCTTTTTTCTGATCATTAGGAATCTTTTTTATAGCAAATTCAGCCATTGTACTTGTCGGTTTATAGGGTTATGATTACTAGAAATATTTCAACTTAGAAACTTTCACAGTAAATTTATAATAGCGCATCCACTTTAATTGATCATTTGTTGAGAGTGGATAGATTTCAGTAACAATATTTCTTTGGTTCTTTCCCCTCACTTCACGGAATTCGATGGGAACTTCCTGAGTATTGATGTAAAAGTCTTTGATTTTGCCCTGGCTCTTTGTGCCATCAATAAAATTCAATTTTACAACATCGCCGGGCTGATAGAAATCGATATCATTCTGCTCAATGTAAGCCTTAATAAATATCTTATCGAGATCTGATATATACATAGTTACATCTTTACGGTAAGTGATGCCAAACTCAGGAGTAAGTACTTGTGTAATGATACCAGAAACAGGTGATAAATAGTAGCGAATGGACGTACTTCCTGAACCGAATCCGGCATTAGCCACATCAGCAGCAGCCTGACTCCTAGCTCTATCCTGTATATCTATTGCTTCCAATTGTCGAAGATATTGGTAAAGGTAACTGATTTCGCTCTGAAGTTTAGATTTATCAATAAGATGATCAGAAATGTTTTGACGTATCTGCTTTAATACCGCAGGCGAATGAACGTCGAGGTAAACTTCAAGCTTTAAGCGTTCGAGCTCCGAATTAGCTTTTACGAGTCTGCTTTCCAATTCCTTAATATCCAATGATTTTAATTGGATATTCTTTTTGGTATTGGTGATTTCACGCATTATCCAATCAGAAGGCTTATCAACAAGGGTATTCGAAATAGTTACGCCAGCAAGGCCACCACCATCATCTTCTTCCCGAAAGTCGGAACGATATTTAAATAGCGTATCACCTGCCTTAACAGTGTCTTGTTCAACCACATAGTACTTCAGAATCTGAATGTCTTCCGCATTCATTACATCGAATCGTTCTGTGATTACTTCACCAAGCGATGATACATAAATATTACGTTGAAGTATGTAAAACAGAAAACTTGCAAAAATTAAAGCAAAAATGGTCAGATATAATATCCGGTCCCAATTACGCTTTTTGCGAGGTTTCTCCTCCTTGATACCCCTGATAACACTGGCTTTATTTTGAAATTTAAACTGTTTCATTGCATGCTATTATTCAGGTTCAATATGATTTTTTAATTGTTTTTTCATCGAGTTCCACCATCCGGCGTAGATCGTGCACGGCAACGGAACTGGTTTGTGTACTCAGTAAAAGCTGCTGAATATAATATTCCATTGCTAAACGGTCAGGAAAATCAGAAGCACTTACCGCGTAAACGGTCTTTGTAAGACTATGTACAATCTCTTCTGAAGAACGTCTGGATATTTTTTCAATATCAGTGGTTTCATAAGCCATAAGGAATACCTTATCACTCTTTGCATAAATCTGAGCAAGATATTCATCTTTATAGTGAAGCGGAATAGATATACTCACCTCCATACCCTTTGACCGACAGTATAATTCAGTAGCGTTTAGAACACTAATTAAGGCATTCATATAAGAACCCTCATTGGACCTGAAGTCATCAAAAGCATGAGGTTCAATATCCAGATGAATTCCATTGAAAGGAATGTCACTATACTCTGCTAACCGAGCTGTTATGTTTCCAGCATTTCCACCTTTTACGAGGGAGTTTTCTCCAATCATCAGGTGGACTTTTATATTCTCTAAACGGCAAGTTTGAACAAAATCCTGAAGTTTTTCAATATCAGGTGTACTTCCTGCCGATACAAAAACTTCTCTGAACTCATTATTTTTAAGCAATGCCAGCAAATGACCGTTTGTGGTACTTTTAAACGTTTCGGACCAGATGTACGTAAATCTGTATCCAGCATATCTTCGGCCAAGTTCCTCGGGTTTTATAACCTTTACAAAGTTGTTTGGATTGGTTACGTCAAGATAATTGTAAATTTTTAGCATTTTTAGATACATGTCTTTTTTCAAATCAACCATTTCGATCTCTACACTAACTTTTTCGTCGAGAATCTGTAAAGCACGCAATGGACTAAATCCCTCGTCGTTAAGTTCTTTCATAACAAGTTCCTTGCGCAAACGCTCTTCGATTAAAAGTTTTTTGAAATGAAAAGAAATATATTGCATCTTTTTATACTGGTATTCATAATAATGATTCAGCAGCTCATTGCCTTTAGCAAACATGTTAATTTCTTCCTCATTATCGATAATCTGCTTTTGAGCATCAATTTCCTTTCGAACGCTTCCGGGCCATTTTAATGGAATTCCCACTGATACGCCGGCAGAAGCATAATTTCGGGCTACTGCTTTGTCATCCGTAATCATATTATACTTTACAAAGGGCTTTAATGAAAAATCATTCAACCTAAAATTGTTAGCATCGTATCGCTTTAGTTTAAGATCCTTAATTTTGGATTCTAATGGTGAACGATTAAAAAGAGCTATCATTTTTTCTGGCTCAATGTCGATGACCGGCAGGAAACTTGAAAGCATTGACTCGTCAAGAAAAACCTTTTCCATACCTTCCTGAAGTCTGCGATTGTAGTATACTTCATTATTATTACGTAGCGCACCAACTTCGAGCGCTTTACTTTGTATTTCAAGAATCCGTTCCCATGAAGCAAGACGCAGATAATACATTTTACGGGCAATTCTCACCTGTTCATCCAAAACCGTTTGTCTACGGGTTAATAGTTCAGTTTTTTGCTTCTTAAAAACATACGTTAGATAACTATATAAATACAAATAATTATGTTCTTTATCCGCTTTCAGCGATTCTAACGAATTAATTTCATATTCAATTTCGAGCGTTTTAACTTTACTCCGATTTGCAAACCATCCAGAATTAAGAAAATCCCAGTCCAGACCAAAAGAAATCCTTCGAAGATAAAGCATGTCCTCATCAGAAGTAAATCCAGGCTCAAGGTTTTCAGTATAATTACCTGTAAAACGTAAACCAACATCCCCTTTTAATGCTTTTATTTTTTGATAATACCAATTGGCATAGGCATCATTTTGATTCAATTCGCCGTATTTTTCAGAAAATAGCAGATGAAGAAATGCAGTATCCGAAAAATTGATTGGAGGACTTAAATTTTTAAGTTGAATATCTAAAAATTCGCCAACCTCTTCTGAAATCTTTTCAATGGTAATCGTATCACCGGGAGAATTAATCTGAGCGCTTGTCAAAAAGCCAGAGAATACTATAAACACAACCAATATTTGATTGAGTTTTTTCCTAAAGATTTTCATTCCACTCTTTATGTATTCTATATTTGACATGATTCATTATTTATGTAATACATCTCTACAAATTGTATTCCTAAAATTAATTTTTTCTTTTGAAGATTTAATCATTGATTGTCAGTGCTCTATTTTTTTAATTTTCCTAGTTTTATACACTTATAGTTAATGTATTACAAAAAGGTTACAAAAAGATTATTAAATATTTTTTTTTGAACAATTTATTAAAAAGGATTTCTAGTAATTTCAGACTTTCCAATAATTGGATACTAGACCCAAAATAGAAATCACTTAAAATTGAAAACAATCAAAATGCTGATTATATTTGTACAAAAGCAAAACCCATGTCAGCACGCATCTTGATTGCAGAAGACGATTTAACCTCTGCCCGTTTACTTGAAATAACCCTTATCAAAGGAGGTTATTCTCCAATTAAAATTGTACATAGCGGTCCGGATGCTGTTACAGCTGCAGCCGAGTTGAATCCTGACATCGTAATGATGGATATAAACATGCCGGGCGAATATGATGGGATAGAAGCAGCTAGCAGAATTTTTTCACAGTTCCGTATTCCTGTAGTCTATATAACAGCCAATACTTCACCCAAAATAATTGAAAGAGCTTTAAACACATCCCCGATGGGTTATGTTCTAAAACCTTTCAACAGAGAAATGCTTTTTACCATGATTGAGATCAGTTTGTATAAGCAGAAAATCGAAAATGAACTCAGCTACAGCAAGAACCTTATTCAATCAGCCATGGAATCTCTTACCGAGGGTGTAATTTCAATTGCTGAAGATAGAATCAGACTGGTTAATCAAGCCGCCCGGACAATATTATTTGTTCAACATGACGATGAACTTAATAAACCGGTTAATGAAATTATTCGGCTAAAAAGTGAACTGAATGGACGAATTGTACATCTTGACTCTATATTGAATGGATCAAAAAATTTCTCTGGTGATTTTCTACTTGAAAACTTAGTGGGTTTACAAATCCCAATCAATCTTAAAGCAATAAAGACCAACGATCAATTGGAAAAATCCTGGGTCATCAGCATTCGTGACATTAGCCTCGAAAAAGAACACCAGAATGAATTGTTGAAAATGAATGAGGAATTGGAACGAAAAGTACTTCAAAGAACAAGTGAATTAAGAAAGAATAATCTTACCCTTGAAAGCGAGATTGGCCGCAGGCAGATTATTGAAAATGAATTAAAAAAGGCCCTCGAAAAAGAAAAAGAGATAAATGATTATAAAACTAATATTGTAAATACGATATCCCATGAATTCAGAACACCAATTACGAGTATCCAAAGCTCTGCTGAATTAATGGAACGGACTATTAATCAGACTGATAATCCAGAAAATTCGAAACTTACCCATCATATAAATATAATTAAACGCTCAGTAACCAGTGTTATGGATTTATTAACAGATGTATTATTGATGAGCAGTATTAATTCTGATAAACCCAACATTGCTTATGATAATATTAACCCTCAGATTTTTTTTACAGAAACTATGCAACATTACAAAGACGGAATTGGAAGAAACCACGAAATTGATTTTCAGCATAATGATTTTCCGTCATCCATATCAACATCTGTAAAGTTACTGTCCCACATCATCAATAATCTAATGTCTAATGCATTCAAATATTCCAAAGACCAAAGTTTAGTATTATTGGTTGTAGTGTTCCAGAATAAGGGAATGAAAATAACGGTTAAAGATCAAGGCATTGGAATTCCAAGTGAAAACCTTAATCATCTGTTTGATGCATTTTACAGAGGGAAAAATGTTGTAAACCTTGAAGGAACTGGGCTTGGGTTGGCTATTTTACAAAACTCATTGAATGCGCTCAATGGAAGCATTCAGGTAAGTAGTATACTTGGCGAAGGAAGTACATTTACAGTCAATATTCCATACAGCCGTAGCGACACTGATTAACGGTTAGTACTAATACTTTCTCCGCTCTGACGGAAACTTGTTATGGTACTGAATTTATATATCTGACCCTTACTATCTGTAATCTTCCCCATGAGGTAGATGGCATAATTACCAGGAATGGCTCTGTCGGAGTTTATTTCGATTTGAATAGGGATACGACTACCATCAGGTAATGACTTGTAATAAATCGTCAGGTTTTTATCAATCGGAATAAAAATTGCGCCAGGCACTTCCTGTTCTTCTGCATAGAAACGGTCTGGCAATATTATTTTGATTTCAGCTTTTCCCGTCAAAATTCCTTTCAATACTTCGAGATGCAGAGTAAATTTCTCACCCGATTTTACTTCATTTGGAGTCCAGCAAACCACATCCACCTTTTGAGCATTGGCTTCATTGGCTTTTATATTATCCGTTACAATTTCACTCAGTGTATCATTTCCGCCGGATGTTCCCTGTGATAAAGCTTTTTGCATTCGAAGCTTTTTCCACGAACCCGAATTATCAGAAGGTTTAGCACGCGACGATTTCTTTGTTTTAAAATTGAAAGAATAACCTAATCCAAGAGAAGAATACTGATATACATCCGGAATATTTCCAGAAGGGGAATATGCATCCAACTCGTCATTCATCGTTCCGAAAAAGGATGTCTCCATAATTAAATGTATGTTATCGGCAAGATTAATATTCATTCCGATACCCAAATTTAAATTACTTTCAAAAGTTTTACCGCCAATGCCCTTACCGGTACCAAGTCCGTTAGCTTCAATTACATCAATGCCTTTATAAGTATATCTTTTAGACTCCCAATTCGACATTCCTAAACCAGCAATACCATACATTTTATATTCATACAAATAACCAGGTTTTTGGATAAGGGATGAAATATTATAGGTCGCCTGTAATGCTCCAGTAATAACATCGGCTTCGAAACGACTATCAAGTTCTTTGTTATGGCCTGCCAAAGCGCCATTGAAAACAGTACCTCTAAAAGCCCAATGATTATTGAGTGTTTTGGTAAGTGAAACACCATACCCCAAACGCCAGTCACGGGGTGATGGAGTAACCTTAGAATCATTTCCTTCACCATAAAAAAACATAGGCCCTGAATGTAATTCGATTTGCCAATTCCTCCAGAAAGGATGAGCCAAAGTATCGGATTCCTGTGCCTTAAGTACTTGAGAACCAAGAACAAAGGTACATATAATCAGAATGGATCGATATAATTGAAACGTTTTCATGGTGTGCAGTTTTCCTTGTCTTACGCTAAATACCTTATAAATGTTTCAAGCTTGACACAAAAAATATTCCACATATCACAATTATTATTATATCAAATACTTACCATTATTTCAAAACCTCATATATTTCCAGAAATTATTCTTTTGCACCTTTTTGACAAAAAAAAGAAGGTCAGTTGACCTTCTTTTTAGCAGGGTGAATGATGGGATTCGAACCCACGACCCTCGGAACCACAATCCGATGCTCTAACCCCTGAGCTACAATCACCATTTTGAAGGTGCAAATATACAAAGTTTTAGTTTTTAAAAAATGCTCTGACGAAAAAATTCTACAAAACAATACAATTTGTAACCCCTACGGTAATACTGAGTCTAAAAATCACCATCATTAATAATCTAATAAATATTATATCTAAACGATTAACCAAAATGGAAGCACATCAAATCGATTATATTATTCATGGCGATGATATGCAGATAGTTGAAATAGCCTTAGATAATAATGAAGGCGTGAGAGCCGAAGTAGGAGCCATGATGTTTATGGAAGAAGGGATACAAATGGAAACAGGTACGGGCGGTGGTATTCTAAAAGGATTTAAGCGTATGCTTACCGGCGATGGCTTCTTCATTTCCACATTTTATAATACCGCTTTTGTGCGGCGCAATGTCGCTTTTAGCGCCCCCTACCCTGGTAAAATCATTGTGTTTGACTTACAAAAAGAAGGAGGAACATATCTCTGTCAGAAAGATGCCTTTTTATGCGCTGCGCAAGGTATTGATATCGACATCGCTTTTACAAAAAAAATCGGAGCTGGATTATTTGGCGGCGAGGGTTTTATTTTACAACGCCTCAGTGGCGATGGACTGGCTTTCGTTCATTCGGGTGGGACTATTATTAAGAAAGAGCTCAAAAGTGGAGAAACTCTAAAAGTGGATACTGGTTGCCTTGTAGCATTGCATCCATCCGTTGATTATGATATTCAATTCATTGGAGGTTTCAAAAATGCACTTTTCGGAGGTGAAGGATTGTTTCTTGCCCAACTTAAGGGACCCGGCACAGTCTACCTCCAAAGTCTACCTTTCTCACGATTGGCCGACAGGATTTTTGCTGCTGCCCGCTTCCAGAACAGAGACGAATCAAAGGGCATTGCCGGACTTGGAGGTGGCCTCCTGGGTGGCTTACTGGGAGGGGATCGGAAATTCTGATTATATCTAGTGTCTGTCCATAAAGTCCTTCATTTCATGATTTCTGATAATTTTTTTCAATGCGTGAAGAATTTTTTACTTCGAAAAAATATTCGATAACGCTTACGCAGCGATCAGGTGTTTATATCTTGCCCAAATTTGTTAAT
>JAUSOY010000089.1 GCA_030656615.1 Bacteroidales bacterium
CGAAAAACAACCTTGGTACTCTCAGCTAAAGAAAAGCGACGACAATTTCTTGAGAAATTGTTCGAAAAGGTATCATGTCTTTCTCCTCCGTTTCAAATTTCTAATGCATAAATTGGGTTGAACTGTCAGCATTGAAATATAATATCGACTCGTTCCAACCAGCTTGTTCAAATCCAGAAATTATCATAATTGTATCTTCGGAATAATAGTAATTATCTGTACGTGTCCTATATATCAGATGTACATTTGCTACTGAAATCCAGTCACCGATTTTTAAATTGTCTTTATACTTTCCGTAAGAATAATTTTCCACATAGTCTCCTTTTGCAAGCACATCTGGTTTGTCAATCGGGTTATATCTCAAAGTATAGTCAATCCACCACCCTTGCTTTTGGTCTATTGAGTCAATACAATTAATGTTATTCGGAACAGTATCAGGAAGCATATGAAATAAACTTTTATTAAAGGCTTCACATTGAGCTGAAATCAAGTTCGAAGTAAATATCAGAAATACTAAAATTTGAATCTGTATTTTCATTATATGCAGTTTATTTCTGCCTTTTTAACTACTCCAGAAAAGCTTAGGGTAAATCGCTTATTCAGAATCGTATGAAAGTGGCTCATCATGCGGCAGGCTTTATTTCAATTTTCTTTGTTCGAATTTTCCTAACAAAGATATAAGAGAAAACTAAATATCCGAATTATCTAACGGCCTTTTTACCACGTTGGAATAAAACGATTTTTATTCTACTTCTTAAATATATCTTTCCATTACCTGATTTAAAAAAAACTCCTCTTGTGGCATCTCGTTGATTCAATCAAACTTCATAATATATTAGGTTCAAAGGTATCCCATCGTTTGTAGATACAACATTAATTGGCCAGAAAATATCATCCCGATTTGAATAAATTGATACGGATGTAAACAATAATTTTCGTCAGAAAAATGAAATGCATATAAAAATAACTCACTTAAAATCAGGCTTTGTATCTATGAGACAGTTTTCCTAAAAATGTGTGAATGATGCAAATCTTACCTCTTATTGTGTAAGATGTTTCGGGGTCAATAGACTCATCTTTGTACCGTAGAAATTTATTCACCATTTAAAAAAATATTATGAAAACAAAAAGTCAACGATTATGGATGGCCACAATCGTATCCGTCTTTTCCCTTGTAGTACTCATAGGAGGTTGCAAAAAAGACGATTATGTTGAAATCGTTGGAGTATGTCCGGTTGTGGTATCAACAAACCCGAGTAACGGGGCTACAGCCATACCACTTAATCAGGTTGTTACAGCAACTTTCAACGAAGAGATGAACCCTGCGACCATCAATCAGCAATCATTTACATTGCAAAGTGGAGCGAAATCGGGTGTTCCTATTCCGGGCACTTTAACCTATAACAAGACGAATGCTACTTTGAGCTTTGTGCCAAGTGAAGCGCTTACAAAAAACACAACTTATACTGGTACAGTTAAATCATCCGTTAAGGATCTCAACGGAAATGCCTTACAAACAAATTATGTATGGACTTTCAGTACGGGTAATATTCTGTCGCCGACAGTTATTTCCACTGATCCGGCGAACCTGGCTACCGCTGTATTCATTAATAAAGTCGTTACTGCCTCTTTTAGTGTACCTATGGATCCGTTGACCATTACCGGAACAACATTTACCCTGAAACAAGGTACAACTGTAATATCAGGAACTGTTTCATATTCGGGTGTTATAGCATCATTTACTCCTGCAAGCGATCTCCTTCCCAACATGGAGTATACAGGAACAATTACAAGCGGGGCAAAGAATTTAGCAGGAACCGCTTTGGAGAATAATTATGTATGGTCATTTACTACCGGATCTATTTCAGGACCTACGGTTATTTCTACTGACCCTACCAGTAATGAGACCGGAGTATTACTTAACAAAACGGTTACCGCCACTTTCAGTATGGCCATGGATCCGCTGACACTCACAACAGCAACGTTCATTGTTAAAAAAGGCTTAACTACGATAACAGGAACTGTTTCCTACTCGGGTAAAACTGCATTATTTAATCCTTCGAGCCCTCTCGAAGCCAATACCCTTTATGTATGCACAATTACTACTGGTGCTAAAAATAGTACAGGGATACCGCTTGCCGAAAACTATGTTTGGAGTTTCACTACTGAAAATTCCGGAGCTACTCCCACCGTTACATCAACTGACCCGGTGAATAATGCCACGGGAGTGCTGCTTAACAAAAAAGTTACCGCCACTTTCAGTATGGCCATGGATCCCCTGACACTCACAACAACAACGTTCATTGTTAAAAAAGGGTCAACAACAATCGTTGGAACTGTTTCCTACTCGGGTAAAACTTCATTATTTAATCCTTCGAGCCCTTTCGAGGCCAATACCCTTTATACATGCACCATTACAACTGGTGCGAAGAATGTAGCAGGAATTCCACTGTCAACTGACTATGTGTGGTCTTTTACTACCGGTACTATCACTGCTCCAACTGTTATTTCAACTGACCCGGTGAATAATGCCACGGGAGTTTTACTTAACAAAAAAGTTACCGCTACTTTCAATATGGCAATGAATCCACTCACGATTACCGCCACCAGTTTTGTTTTAACTCAAGGAATTGTACCGGTAGCAGGTGTTGTAACCTATTCAGGAACAACTGCAACGTTTGCACCCGCAGTTCCTCTTTTGCCCAACACCGTTTATACCGCTATTGTCACCACAGGCGTTACGAATGTTGCCGGAATCCCATTGGCAAATAATTATGTATGGACATTCACCACTTTATCTACAACATTGCCTACGGTGATACTTACGGACCCAATAAATAATGCTACGGGAGTTGCACTGAATATAAATGTAACAGCATCGTTCAATATGCCAATGAATCCATTGACACTTACTTCTGCAACATTTACCGTTTACAACGGAATAATTCCGGTTACAGGGAATGTAACGTATGCTGGTACTATAGCGACATTTAACCCCACAAGCGATCTATTGCCAGCAACCACCTATACTGCTACCATTACTAATGGTGCAATGAATACAGGAGGTATTCCATTGGCTAATAATTATGTATGGACATTCACCACTTTATCTACATTAGCGCCAACAGTGATCCTTACGAACCCATTAAATAATGCCACAGGAGTTGCACTGAATACAAATGTAACAGCATCGTTCAATATGCCAATGAATCCATTGACACTTACTTCTGCAACATTTACCTTATACAATGGTATAATTCAGGTTGCAGGGGCTGTAACGTATGCTGGTACCATAGCGACATTTAACCCTACAAGCGACCTATTGTCGGCAACCACCTATACTGCTACCATTACAACCGGTGCAATGAATCCTGGCGGTATTCCACTGGTCTCAGACTATGTTTGGAGTTTTACAACCCTTACAATTGTTGTTCCTCCGACTATTGATTTAGGAACGGCAGCTGCCTTCGGAGCTTTTGGCGGGAATGCAGGGGTTACCAACCAGGGAATAAACACGGTGATCAACGGAGGTATTGCTACTACAGCTGCTTCTACACTGGTAACCGGATTCCATGATGGGCTCACCGGAGATGTTTATACTGAAACACCTTTAAATGTTGGTTTAGTAACTAACGGTATTTTCACAGCTCCTCCTTTCCCTGGCACAGCTACATCTGAAGCAATTGCCACTCTGGCACTGGTAGATGCCAATGCTGCTTATCTGAGTATTTCTCCCGCTTCAATGCCTGGAGGAATTGATCCCGGTGCAGGCGAACTCGGTGGATTAACCTTAGCCCCAGGCATTTATAAAGCGGCTAGCGGAACCTTTAACATATCAAATGGCCCGTTAACCTTAGATGCCCAGGGCGATCCGAATGCCACATGGGTATTCCAGACAGCAGCAGGTCTTACAGTAGGTATAGCAGGACCAACAGGTGCCCGCAGTATTGTATTAATAAACGGAGCATTACCTAAAAATGTGTTCTGGTATGTTGGCAGTGCGGCAACTATTAACGGAGCCGGAGGTGGAATTATGGTGGGAACCATCATAGCTACAGCCGGAGTTACTTTCTCTACTCCCGGAAATGCCGTTCAAACGGTACTCAATGGCAGGGCATTATCCCTGATTGCTTCGGTTACTATGGTTAACACAACCATTAATGTTCCAGCCCCTTAATAAGGCTATAAATGATAGGTTAATCATCCGGCAATTTGATGCCGCTTTATGCGGGAATTGCTCTGATAATATGAAAAATAAATAATAAAAATATGAAATTGAAATTTAATTCAGAAAAGGGATCGCGCAAAGCGTGGTCTCTTTATACGCTGGTCATAAAAGCCCTTTTTATAGGTGCTATAACGCTGTCAGGCATTCAAACTACACTCCAGGCACAGGAGACTCAGTATACGAGGCCATCATGGTTCTTCGGACTTGCTGGCGGTGCAAATATTAACTTTTATGAAGGATCAACCCACCAACTGAATGCAGAGCTTACTCCTCCGGCTACATTTCATAAAGGCCAGGGTATCGGTCTTTTTGCAGCACCCCTTATTGAGTTTCATCGTCCTGATTCGTATTGGGGATTTATGCTGCAGGGAGGCTTAGACAGTCGTAACGGAAAATTTGAAGAGGTTAAAACGCCCTGTAACTGTCCGGCTGACTTAAGCACTGACCTTAGTTACATTACCATTGAGCCAAGTTTACGCCTGGCACCATTCGGGTCTGATTTCTATTTGTATGCCGGCCCACGCGTAGCTTTCAATATGGCAAAATCATTCACTTACAAACTTGGAATCAACCCGGCCTACCCTGATCAAGAGATTACTCCGGATGTAACAGGTGACTTTAGTGATATTAACCCGATTCAGATCTCGATGCAGATAGGGGCTGGGTATGATATTTATCTCTCATCAAAAAATCATCAGACTCAATTTGTGCTCTCACCTTTTGTCTCTTTCCAGCCTTATTTTGGCCAAACACCTCGTTCGATAGAAACATGGAATATTACCACTGTCAGAGGCGGGATAGCCCTTAAACTGGGAAGCGGACGTGAAATAAAGGCAGTTGAAAAGGTCGAAAAAACAATAGTACCCGAAAAGGTGGTTGTAGCACCAGAACCAGAAGCCAAATTTATGGTTAACGCACCCAAAAATGTTTCTACCGAAGCAACGGTTACTGAAATATTCCCGCTTCGTAACTACGTGTTTTTTGACACCGGATCCACCGAAATCTCCAATCGTTATGTATTATTGAAAAAAGATCAGGTGAAGGACTTCAGAGAAGATCAGTTAAAGGCATCTGCACCTAAAAACCAGAATGGACGTTCAGATCGCCAGATGATTGTTTATTACAATATTCTTAATATACTGGGTGATCGCATGGTGAAGAATCCTTCAACCTCTGTCAAATTGGTTGGATCGTCAGAAAATGGAAGTAAAGATGGCCGCGAAATGGCAGAGTCAGTGAAGATATACCTGGTTTCCGTTTTCGGAATTGATGCTTCAAGAATCGCTACCGAAGGCCGTGTTAAACCGAGTATCCCATCACTGCAAGCAGGTGGCACCAATGAGCTTGTCCTGCTTCGCGAGGGTGACCGCAGGGTATCCATCGAAAGCAGTTCCCCGATTTTATTAATGGAATACCAGAAGGGTCCCAATGCTCCGCTCAAATCGGTTGAAATCACAAACATGCAGGAAGCTCCGCTTGAAAGTTATATTACTTTCGAGAATAAAGGTGCTTCAGAAGCATACGTTTCATGGAGGCTGGAAATAAAGGACGAAAAAGGAATAATCCAGAATTTTGGCCCTTATATTGAGGATGAAGTCAGCTTGCCCGGAAAATCAATTATGGGCACAAGGCCATCCGGTGACTATACGGTGAAAATGATTGGTGAAACCAAGCGTGGTATAATAGTAGAGAAGGAATCAAAAGTACATATGGAAAACTGGATACCAGCAGAAAGCGTGCAAGCTATGCGATTCAGTATTTTGTATGAATTCAATAATTCGGTTGCTATCCCTATGTACGAAAAGTACCTGAATGATGTGGTTACTCCAAAAATTCCTATCGGTGGAACAGTTATTATTCATGGCCATACCGATATTATCGGAGGCGAGGACAATAACCTGAAACTATCGATTGCCAGAGCTGGTAATGTAAAGAGTATTCTCGAGAAGAGCCTTAGAAAAGCAGGCAGAAGCGATGTTAAATTCCAGGTTAACGGATTCGGCGAGGATGAAAAGAAAGCCCCGTTTGATAACAAATATCCTGAAGAACGCGATTATAACCGCACTGTTATTATTGATATTGTACCTGAAAAGTAGATCAATCAATAACTAATTATTTTGAATGAAAGGCTGCCTTTGTTAATAAGGCGGCCTTTCTTATTATTCTTCCTAAAACGACACCCATTAATATGTGTGAATGATGTAATCTATCCTAAAAGTTATGTAATACTTTCAGTAATTCAGGCTATTACCTTTGATCAAAACTTAAAAACCCATCCTTATGTCACTCTTTACCATTTTAATCGTGATAATTGTTACAGGTTTCGTACTGTGGCTTGTCAATAATCTGATCCCTATGGATCGTAAAATCAAAAAAATACTCAATATCGTAGTTGTAATAGCCCTTTGCATATGGCTTCTGAAGGTATTTGGCTTTCTCAGTTCACTGACCAATATTCATGTGTAATATTGATTTCCGCTACAATAAATGCTTGCCAGATTTACTCTGGACATTTCACTTCAGCGAAAAGACCTTTAAAAAAACAGCGGTTTTAATGCAATGTCTATAATTAAAAAACAAAAAGCATGAATCTAAAAAGAATTTTTGGCGCATTACTTACATTGCTTGGTATAGGCGGTCTGATCTTTACCGCAATAGTTTCTGTAAATACTTCGGGTGGTGCGAATAATATTAAGGCACTTGTCATATACGGCATTCTTGGCCTTATTTTCTTCGTTGCAGGAATCAGCCTGATTCGCACCACGAAAGATGAATCGTAATGTGTGAATGATGTAATACTTACCAAAAGTTATGTAACAGTTAGCCGTTTGTACAGACCTACCTTTGACAAATATTTATAATAGTTTGTAACATTTTATAAATCAATAAAATAGATGAAGAATGTAAATTAACAGTTAAGCGGAAGGAAAATTTATAGAAATCCATAGATGAACAAGATGTGGTGCACTTCAGAAGCATCTTAAGTGAAATTCAGATTTTAAAAAAAACGAGTTTCAACCTTTTCGATATAAAAAGTGCAACAGATGTAGGTAGCATGGATTAAATAGCTCTTATATAAGGAAGATATTGTTGATAGTAATGAATGTTTTAAACAATTAAATTAACGAAAATGAAGAACTTGAGGATGAGTTTACTGATCGTATTAAGTGCAGCTTTTATTTTTGGTGGCTGTGCTTCATGGAATAAAACACAAAAAGGGGCTGTCATTGGAACTGCAGCTGGCGGTGCAACGGGCGCTGTAATAGGCAGGGCTTCGGGAAATACAGCTCTGGGCGCGATAATCGGGGCAGCCGTTGGTGGCGCTTCAGGTGCAATAATTGGCCGACAGATGGACAAGCAGGCCGAGGAAATTAAAAATACAGTACCTGGTGTAAAAGTTGAACGCGTGGGCGAAGGCATTGTCGTTGAATTTAGCAGTAGTATTTTATTTGGTTTCGACAAATCGAACCTTTCGGATGCTGCAAAAGCGAATCTCGACAAACTGGTTGTAGTGTTGAATAGTTATGCCGACACAGATATTGAAATACAGGGGCATACGGATAGTAAAGGTAGCGAAGCGTATAACCAGGATTTATCAGTACAACGAACCCGCAAGGTTTCGTATTATTTATCTGAGAAAGGGATTAATTCGAACCGCTTAACTGTGAAGGGATTTGGCGAAACAATGCCCAAATACGAGAATGACACAGAAAATGGCCGCGCACAAAATCGCAGGGTAGAGTTTCTAATTACTGCCAACGAAAAAATGAAAGCAGCAGCACAGAATGCTAATAATTAATTGATCACATACACTTAAATAATTCAAAATGAAACGACCATGCGGAGATGCTCCACAAAAAAGCACGATTAAAACATGGGAGTTCCATCTAATACCATTAATAAATTAAAATTTAATTAGTGTCTGTCCATAAAGTCCTTCATTTCATGATTTCTGATAATTTTTTTCAATGCGTGAAGAATTTTTTACTTCGAAAAAATATTCGATAACGCTTACGCAGCGATCAGGTGTTTATATCTTGCCCAAATTTG
>JAUSOY010000090.1 GCA_030656615.1 Bacteroidales bacterium
CAAACGGAGGCAGCCTTTTTCCCGTTTAATCGTTGTAGTTTCAGTCGTTTAATGATCGAAGCTGGGATTGCAGAAAAAATGAAAGGCGATCCGGATGCATTGGAGGTTTTTCTGCAGACCGATTATACTCTGGATAAACCCCGGCATCAATCCGACTGTCTTCAGTATCTTCGCTGGAAAACCGCTTCCCTGGCATCGTGTATGGAATATTTGAAAGAAAATGCTACGGAATATCAGGTGCTTTAGACACTTCACTGCGTTCAGTGTGACAACAGCTTCGCCTTTCGGCAGTGTGACAATGCAGACACTTCGCTGCGTTTAGCGTTGGCGTTAGCATTGGCTAAAACAGGTATTAGCTTTCTGAATTGTATTTATCATTGTCGAAAGTCGAAGGGTCGAAAGTCATTTAGAGTCAGACACTTCGCTTCGCCCTTCGACTCCGCTCAGGGCACCGCTCAGGGCACCGCTCAGTGTGACAACAGCTGCGCCCTTCGGTAGTGTGACTGCGGGTTTTTATCTGATAGCATTGACAATTGGTGTTGGTATTCGCTTTAGCTGTTAGTTAATTGTGAATTTTTGTTTTGTTCAATCATTAAGTTCAAAAGTCTCTTTATGAATCGGTATTCAACCTTAGTTCTGTGTACTCATCACCATATAATTGTATAACTCCCCCAAATTAATTATTAATGGCATTGCTTTATTGTGTTCTGGTTTATTATTTATTAGTGCCACGTATTATTTTTCGTAGTAAACAGAGTCTTATGAGGTTATTGGGCAAACTACAGACCATTGCATTTTGCCTTTGTTAAAAGTTTTATATAAAATTTAATGAATGATCAATGGCTTCGTCCATATGGGGCATTTTTTCGGTATACCATGCCTTAAATTTTGCCTTCGAAGCAAGAAGTCGCATTGCTTCCGTCAGAGGTGGCGTTCGATAGGTAATACGGGTGGGGCGACGCTTAAACTCAATAAATGACTCCATAACACGATTCGGTAATTCATTGATCATGCCTTCATAATCAGGCTCAGGTTTTATCAGCATAAAATGTAGTATGACACCCGTTTTGGCATGCACTATCAATAAAAGGGTTGGAAAAATCGTCCGTTCATTCTCAATGACCCCTCTGGGAAAAGTAATTATATCTATTTGTACCGTTTCCAGAATGGCCGGAAGTTTCATAAATATTTCAAGTAATTGCTGATCAACAGAAAAGGTGTATCGGGCAAATGCTTGTGGTACTAAACGGTATTCATCCCTCCATGTCCACTTTTCACCGCTTTTTGATGCGAGCCTGAACAAATATTCATCATCGTCACTTTCTTCATTAAAAAGGATGGAATCGTCTAACTTCAACCGTTTAATCACCTGAATGCTTTGAGAAATAATGCACTCGATTTCTTCGATTTCTTCATTATTTATCACATAGGGTGCAAAGCCCGGCACTATCCGTGTTATCTGTGGCCTGCGACCGTTACGGCTTGCCGGGGTCAGCAAGGCATCATGTATTTCGAGTTGTTCATCGAATAAGAAGTCGGGAATTTCCCAGGAAATCATATAATGCGGGATGTTGAGAATGTCTTCTGGCCGCGTTAGGGTATTGGTATCCCTCAGCCTCCAAAAGCTGCTGAGGGCTACATCGCCTTCATAGGCCGACAGAGCAAGTGTTTCTCCCAGGCGTCCCATCGCACTGATATAATAAATCTTACCGGTGTACGGTGATTCAATAGCGAAAATGTCACTTTCCAAGATAAAATCCCAGGGTTTAAGCCTGAAAAGTTTCATGCTAAGCTCTATAAGAGGAATCCATTGGCTAAAATTCTGTTTCATGGATTTATAATTTGAGTGAAGTATGATATGAATATTTCTGACTTTATGTATTTAAAATGAATGTTTTAAGAATTTATCCTGACTTAATCCTTATCCAAAGATATCACGTAATTCCTTATTGCTCATTTTCCCAATCCAGTTTTCACCACTAGCCACCGTCATCTCGGCAAGGTGTTTCTTTTTTTGAATCATGGCATCAATGCGTTCTTCGAAGGTGTTTTTTGTGATTATGCGGTGTACCATTACATTTTTGGTTTGGCCGATGCGATATGCCCGGTCGGTGGCCTGAGCTTCAACTGCCGGATTCCACCATAAATCATAATGAATAACATGCGATGCTGCCGTCAGATTCAAGCCGGTACCCGCGGCTCTGAGTGAAAGTACAAAGATTTTATCACCTGGATGATTCTGAAATCTTTCAACCATTTCGTTGCGTTTTTTTAGATTACAGCCTCCATGATAAAACAAGGGTGCTTCATTAAATTGACGACTGATATACTGCTGTAATAAATCACCCATTTCTTTAAATTGGGTAAATATCAATACTTTTTCACCCCGCTGACAGATGTTTTCGAGCAACTCAAAAAGCAGAACCATTTTCCCGGACTGTTCGGCTTCGAAGTTTCCTTTTTTTAGGAAATTGGCCGGATGATTGCAAATTTGCTTTAGTGCAAGTATCATCTGTAAAACAAGCCCCTGACGCTTGAAGAGGGAGGTATGATCGTTCCGGATGATGCCTTCAATTTCTTCCATAGCCTTTTCTACCGTTTTTTCATACAAACCTGCCTGTTGCTTGCTTAATACGGCGTATTGATTTTGCTCAAGCTTATCAGGAAGGTCGGAAATGATGCTTTTATCTGTCTTCATCCGGCGCATCAGAAATGGAGCAGTCACTTTCCTGAATCGCAAAGCTACACCGGCATCATTATCCATTTGAATGGGTTGGGCATACACCTCTCTAAACCATTTTTCATTTCCCAGATATCCTTTATTGGTAAAATCCATGATGGACCAAAACTCAGACATCCGGTTTTCGACGGGTGTACCACTCATAGCGATGCGTACTACTGCCGGTATACTTTTTACTGCCTTCGCCTGTGAAGTGTCATTGTTTTTAATATTCTGGGCTTCATCAATAATAATGGCCTGCCACTTTTTCTTTTTGAGAATCTCTACATCACTCCTCAGAGTGCCATAAGAGGTCAGTAAAATGTCGTGATTAAAATCCTTGATTTGACGCACGGGTCCATGATACAACATCGCCGTTAGTGTAGGCGCAAATCGTTCGATCTCCGATTGCCAGTTGATGAGGAGCCCTGCCGGTGCTATTACCAATGCCGGATTTTTAGCGTCAAGAACGCCCTCTTCCTGATACTTCAGTAAGAGGGTAATGGTCTGTATGGTTTTTCCTAATCCCATATCATCGGCCAATACACAACCAAAACCTATTTTGCTGTTTTTGTACATCCACGAAAATCCTCTTTCCTGATAAGGCCTTAATTCAGCCCGAAGGCTAACGGGCAATCTGACAGACTGATCCGATGTTAATTGACGAATTAAGGATTGTACCTCGGGCGACATGCTTACAACGGAGCCCTGATAAGTTTCTGAAAGAGCAGCTTGTAGCAGCTGGAATGAATTCAGCGTGGAGTTACCGTTTATCGTTTTATGTATTTTTTCTATATCAGCATCGCTTACATAGATGTATCTTTCTTTAAAGCGTATGAGACCGGATGCGTTTTTCATCAATTTCTGAAATTCTTCCACTCCCATCACCTCATCACCAATAGCAACCTTCCAATCAAAATTCAACAAATGTTCCAGACGTATAAATCCTTGATTATCAAAATTATTCTTTCTAAGATGCACGGTAGGACGAGGCCTGATTAAGTCCTTCATTGACCGGGGAAGCATGATTTTTAATCCCAGGAGGCGTATTACAGGTAAGACATTTGTTAAAAAGGAGGCGAATTCCCGATTACTGAGTATAAGTTGAGAGGTTTCAGCCTCATTAATGAGCTTATCAAGATTCTGGATAAAGGGCGATAAAAGGCTCAAACCTTGCAATATGCGATATCGTTGTTCAAGATATGCCGGGTCGTTCAATACACGGTAAATCGATATGGGAAGGTCGTCTTCGGTGAGTTTGCTTTCTATCCATAATTGTATTTCGAAACGCTCATCCCCGGTTTCGTTGATGATTAGCATGGGTTTATATGCTTCCGTATTAATGAAAAAGCGGTCGAGCCACACTTTAATCCCCCCTGGTAAAGCATTTTCACCCACGCCAGAAAATTCATAAGAGCAATTGCTGAAGAAAAGGGAATAAAATACATCTTCCCGGTTAAGCTTGCTGATATGTCCGATTAATGAGGTCAGAAAAAGGGAGATGATTTCGATGGCCTGATTGTCTGCATTTTGTACAAACTCTGAATTTTTCTTTCGAATTTGCACCTGAAAAATACCGGGACATGTTGATAATTCCATCTTTGCCATCAGACTTTTGATATCTGTATCGATTAATGCGGGCATCCAGCGGATACCATAGCGTTTATCTTCTGTTTGGACGATTTGGGGAACGAATGCTCCGGCAGCAAGGAGGTGAAGAGATGCAAATAACAGATGTCTCAACGATATCACAGCGGGTTCATAATCGGGGAGTTGCTCGGGCGGCAGTGTATAAAGTGCAGCCATCAACTGTTCCAGACTCTGGCAATTGTTGTGCTCACCTTGAACAAAAATTTCATTTCTTTCGTTGCTGATGAGCTGTGGAATTGCCCTTTTGTTCAGATGATAATCCGGCGGAATGTCTGAAAAAAGTGAAATAAAATCGGCTTTGCGTTTGATAACCTTTTGAAATTCCTTGGAAATTCGGTAAAACTGTGTCATGAAAACACTTGTAAAATTTCCTTTCGGATAAAATGGAGGTGAGTCCGGGAGAATTCGTACAATGGCTTCGCTGATGTTTTCAAGTTTGGAAAAATCAGGACGGAAAGAAGTTGAATCAAAATGCAGCGATTCCGTTATTATGGGTTTGGTTCTCCTGATATCAGCCAGTGTAGGTATTTCGGTTTTCAGGGTTTGAGTGATGTGTATGCCTCGTTTATGGAGCTCTTCCAATAAATTGACTTTATGAATTTCGAATACCAGAAAAGGATTGTTGTCTATTTCGCGGCTAATTATATAGATAACAGCCGCCAGGTGCTTACAGGGAACGGCCCAGTCAGGACAGTTGCACTGCATTTTAAAGTCTGTCCATTGTTTGGGAAAGACCTTTAGCCCTATAGCTTCTGATATTTTTAACAATTGAGGGTCCAAATCACGGTTTAACAAACGTGAAATCATTGCAGGTCGGCGAATAATTTCTTCTATAAGCTTATCCGTTTTATCCTCAAAAAAAGGAGGTATAATGATGGTGACCTTATATGGTGTTGGTCGGGAACCGCTCACTTTAGCTGTGATGGTGTTTTCTAAGATTTTTACCCGAATCACCTTACCGTTTCTGGCATAGGAAGCACCCCGTGGCAGGCGGTTATCATAGTCAATATTATCAAGAGATCGTAGCCAGTGTTCTCCCCACCAGGTTTTTCCAAAACTTCCGGACATTGTACTTTGTTATTTATTTGGGATAATGTTGAGTGGCTTTATTCAAATTGCCATGATATATTCAAGGGCTTAAAAGTACAAAAGATGGTATTTATCTGAAAACGAAATTTCGTATATACCGCAATTTTTTTGTGGAATAAAAATATAACACTCACGGTCAATGTACTGGTGTGGTAGTTTTTTTTGGTCAACAGTCAACTTCAATTGAATATTTTCGATTGATTATTGATTAGAGACACTTCACTACGCTCAGTGTGACAACAGCTGCGCTCAGTGAGCGTTGCTTCGCAGCTGTGATGCACCGCTTCGCGGTGGTGATGCGCCCTGCGGGCGATGAGGTGCTGCTTCGCAGCAGTGATGGTCCATCACTCTCATCACTTCATCACAAAACTTTACACAGATGAACCAGCCGGATAAACACAGATTATGGATTATTGACGATGGACTATTGATTATTGTTTATTGGCTATTTATTCATTAACAAGACATTACCGTCTACGGATCTGTATTTTCTCAACTTCTCCCTCTCTCAACTTCTCAACTTCTCAACTTCTCCACTTCTCCACTTCTCATCTTCTCCCATTCTCTTTCGTAATTCGTAATTGTTAATTCGTAATTGATTCGTAATTCGTAATTGCTAATTCGTAATTGGTTTTTTATCAGTGTTATCTGTGGGTCTGCATTTTCTCAACTTCTCCCTCTCTCAACTTCTCCCATTCTCTTTCGTAATTCGTAATTGATAATTCGTAATTTCTGTGCCTTGTTTTGTGAATTAAAAATCTTCATACCTTTATACAAATCAAATAGGTATGGACAACAAGAAAGAACTTAACAGCATTTTATTCCTTGATATTGAGACAGTACCCCGGTGGCCCGATTATGCATCGGTTCCCGAACCATTCCGCGCCCTGTGGGACCATAAATGCCAGTTCCTCCGGAAGAATGAAGACGATACCTCAGAAAGCTTGTATAATCGAGCGGGGATTTATGCCGAATTCGGTAAAATTATTTGCATATGCATTGGCCGTTTCGAAGGAGATGCGTTTTTGATGAGGTCATTTTCTGGAGATGATGAAGCATTGATTCTCGATGAATTCTGCAGCTATATAGAGCTGAGGAGCCAGAAATACAAGATATTACTGGCAGCACATAATGGAAAGGAATTTGATTTTCCATACATTGCCCGCCGGCTCCATGCCCATCATCGGCGTTTACCGGCCATTTTTGATACATCGGCATTAAAACCCTGGGAGATTCCACATATCGATACCATGGAAATGTGGAAATTCGGCGATTATAAAAGCTACACTTCTCTGGTACTGATGTGTGCTGTCCTGGGCATCTCCACTCCGAAAGGGGATATGGAAGGAAGTCAGGTAGCGGGAGTATACTGGAATGAGAAAGATTTAAAACGAATTGTCAAATATTGCTTGGGAGATACCCTCACCGTGGCCAGGCTTTATTGCCATCTGAAATACCACCCGCCCATTGCCGATGGGGATGTTGTTTTGGAATCGATTGATAATTGATTATTGTCTGTTGATTATTTGAGGCATTTCGGTGTGACAGTTCAGACACTTCGCTTCGCCCTTCGACTCCGCTCAGGGCACCGCTCAGTGTGACAACAGCTTCGCCCTTCGGCTCTGTTCAGGGCAACGCAGGCACTTCACTGCGTTCAGTGAGACAATTCAGCGTTGGCGTTAGCATTGGCTAAAGCAGGTATTAGTTTTTTGAATTGTATTTAGAATTGTCGGAAGTCGAAAGGCCTGTTCGTACCTGGCTGTTGGACGTTAGACCTTTGACATCAGACCTTTGACAAGAATTGATTCGTAATTCGTAATTGATAATTCGTAATTGATTTCGTAATTCGTAATTTCACTATTCACTATTAATTCTCCACCTTGCATTTCCTTGCTTTCACGCGTAATTCATAACCCTGGCTATGGGTTTCGAGGGTGTATACCGAATCAGATTGTATTTCTGATTGCTTATAGATGTTTTGTTCAATAAAACTGGGGCCTTCGGGACGGCAAAGCAATGTAAATAAAGCATCCGGTGCGTCCTCTCCATCGTAACCCCATCCTCCAGGCTCGCCTTGTATACGATATATTTCATACTCCAACTGCCAGGCATATTTCATGATGCCATACGGCGAATACGTACTCCCTTCGTAATAAAGATAATACCAACCTGCCTGAGCCTCATAAAAACGACCCCATTCGAATAAATTGGGAATGGAGGCCGTGCCGGCATCTATTAAACTTGGGCGATTTTTCTCATAATTCAGCGACATAAAGGCCCTTCCATCGAGTCCGTTCAGACCCTTATAACACGACGACATCATCAGACTTCCTGTTGCTATGAGTAGCCATAAAGCTACGCGTCTGTTGATCAACCCGGGTAGTAATATTTTTTTCATGGCTTTTGTTTTTTATGGGTTATCGGGTTTGAAGATTCCGGCCGACAGTCGTAATTGAAATCTTCTTACCGTATTTTTGTAAATTATCCAAGAATAATGCCATTCAGTATACAGTGTCCTATGTACATACTTTCCAAATCGACTTATATTAGAGGCCTGCAATGCGAGAAATCGCTCTACCTCCACAAAAAGCGAAGTTTCCTGCGCGATCCGCTTCCGGCTGCTCAAAGGGCTAAGTTTAAAAGAGGCCATGAAGTGGGTTTTATGGCTCAGAAAATGTTCCCGGGAGGCATCGACTGTAGCCCGGGAAGTCCTGCAGCTTTGCCCAAAGCGGCCGTTCGAACCATGGAGTATATTCAGCAAGGCGCCGTCACACTGTATGAAGCAGTTTTTATTTATGACGATGTGGTGATTATGCTGGATATTCTTCATAAAACGGAGCAAGGCTGGATAGCAACAGAGGTAAAGAGTTCACTCAGCCTCAGTGATACCTATTTTGAAGATGCAGCCCTTCAATATTATGTTATGAAGGGAGCAGGGATTGTTCCCGCTGATTTCTTTCTGATGTATGTAAACGGGGATTTTGTGAAAGAAGAAACGGAATTAAACGATCGTTTTTTTACACGACAGTCATGCCTTACAGAAGTAAAACAAGCCCACGAAAGGGTGGGGCAGCGGATACAAGCACTTAAAGGTATTCCCTCTCTGCCACATTCCCCGGAGATTCTACCGGGCGTACAGTGCACAACGCCTTATCCCTGCGATTTTACCGGACATTGCTGGAAGAATATCCCCAAGCCCTGGGTGAGCGATTTATGGACAGTGTCTGGACTCATCATTCAGGATTGGCTTAAACGGGGCATTCTCAGTTTTAAAGATATACCGGAGGATGAACTACATCATATTGCTGAAGCTGAAAAACGGGCCATCCTTTCTCAAAACGTACAGATTCAGCAAGCTCTTTTGCCGCCATGGCTTTTCGATGAAGATATTCCTTTCGTATATCTTACGCATGCGGGAATCGCACCGGCCATGCCCTTGTATACATCAACATCACCCTATCAGTATCAGATTTATTCCGTTCATATCCGCTACCGGACCAACAAGCCACCGGCCGAATTATATATTCCGGCCGATTCGTTAAATCCTGAAATACTCCGTGATTTTTTAAAGGAACATTTACCCGAAAATAGTATTATTTTAAGTGATGATGCTAATGGATTATCGGCTTGGATGGAGATAAATGCGCACGATTTAATGCAAAGCCTGAATGTTGTCGGGATATTTGATGTTTTACAAACGGAGGCAGCCTTTTTCCCGTTTAATCGTTGTAGTTTCAGTCGTTTAATGATCGAAGCTGGGATTGCAGAAAAAATGAAAGGCGATCCGGATGCATTGGAGGTTTTTCTGCAGACCGATTATACCCTGGATAAACCCCAGCATCAATCCGACTGCCTTCAGCATCTTCGTTGGAAAACCGCTTCCCTGGCATCGTGTATGGAATATTTGAAAGAGAAAGCTACGGAATAGCAGGTGCTTTAGACACTTCACTGCGTTCAGTGAGCGTTGCTTGGCAGCTGTGATGCACCGCTTCGCGGTGATGATGCGCCCTGCGGGCGATGAGGTGCTGCTTTGCAGCAGTGATGGTCCATCACTCTCATCACTTCATCACAAAACTTTCCACAGATGAACCAGCCGGATATCCACAGATTGTTGATGCTTGTATAGGGCTTCTTAAAGATTCAAAGATTTAAAAATTCAAGGATTCAAAGATTTAATGATTCTGATAATTTTTGAACGGACTCCAGTGAATCTGCATTTTCTCAACTTCTCCAATTCTCTTTCGTAATTGCTAATTCGTAATTCGTAATTGATTCGTAATTCGTAATTGCTAATTCGTAATTGGGGTTTTTATCTGTGTACATCTGTGTTTCATCTGCGTCATCTGTGGGCAGAATTTTCTCAACCTCTCCCTCTCTCCATTTCTCATCTTCTCCATTTCTCAACTTCTCCCTCTCTCCCTCTCTCAACTTCTCCCTCTCAACGTCTCTCAACTTCTCCCTCTCAACGTCTCTCCTAAAAATCCTTATACCGATTGAATATCGATGTCCGGAGGCCGAAGTATATAATATTATCTTTTCTGTTGACCTGGTCACTTTCCTGATTCCGGTAAATATAACCCACCACAGCATTGAGATTCATCGCGGGATTGATTAGATACATCAGTCGCACTTCGGCGCGGTAGAGCTTGTTTAAATCGCCCTGAGTGGTGGTATTTCCATAGTCGAAAGGATGGTCATCATAAGGCTTAAAAATATTACCTCCATAATTAATACCGGCACTATCGGCACCAAATTCGGCATACTGCATTTTCAGATCACAGAAAAAACGTTTATGCTGATAGGATAGGATGCTGATCGATTCCCGAAAATTGGCACCCAGCGGATGAGCCAAAGCCTCATTATAATGCCCGTAATTCTGTAAATTAGACCGGTGCGAATACATATATGGCCGGGCATAATTAAACTCCGACAGCAGATTAAGCCCCTTCAGACCGGCAAGGTCGAAATATCGAAAGCCTATTTGAACAGCCTGTTTATTTCCCCACCAGCCATTGCCGTTCATCACCTCCTTAAATTTCATTTCATCCAGCATTAATTGTCCGTACATCATATACGAAGCGGAGAAGCGATAGGAGATATTCAGTCCCATCAGTGCATTGTCGGGGGAGCCCACCGAAAATTCGACGGGTCGTAAAAAAATCACCGGATTAAGATAAGCCAGTTCCAGACCCCGATAGTTGGAGCTGTCGGCAGCCTTCCAGATAATGGATTCAAACAGTCCGATGTTCAGGCGTTTGCCTGCAAAAATACTCAGATAATGAAAGGTGCCGTATTTTTTAGGATATCCTAAATCGGCAATGCTGGGGGATGAGGGGTCGGTGAATTGGGCCACCATCGACATATATTTCAGTTTCCATACGTTCACCGTAAACTGGAAATAGGGATAATTAAATGCCTCATCAGACAGTAATAGCGAACGGTAGCCATCGCCTATAAAATGCTTTCCCTGACCAAACTGGAAATTTAAATAGCTTGTCGGATTGTAACTTACGTAACCCGATGACCATGCATAATCGTAATTCGTTTCCTTGAAGCCTTTAATGCCTCCTTCTCCCGGCATCACACCAATTTGCTGAATTCTCATCCGCTCGTACGTGAATGGATTCGACTGATTTTCGATAAAGGTGGTGGCAAAGCCGATGTTTTGCCCCAGGCGGCCTTCCATACGAACACCCCGTGCATTCAACCAACGAATTTCATCAGAGCCATTCTCTTTACCCATTTCAAAACCGATCAAGGGATTTATCCGCAAGCTTAAAAGTTCGGTATTGAGGCTAGCCAGATCTTCATTGAATGCCTTATTCCAAACCCATGAATAGAATCTGGATGAAAAAGGGGAGGTAAAATGGAGGCTTTTATCCAGAGAATCACCATTGAAGATTTTACTGACTTCATCATGCAAAAATGGCCGTATGGATGTATGGAATCCATTACCCGGCTGGTATAAGTCTTTAAGTCTGGAATTGTTATCCCCTAAAAATTGTTTCTCATTAACAGGGAATTCCTGCGCTTGTAATACAAAAACGGCTGAAATCAACAGGATTACAGCCATTATAAAACCTTTCTGTCTTAGCATGAAATGTGTAATTTAATCAGGATGAAATTGTATTGTGCAACTCTTTAATACTTCTGGCCTTAAGCAAAAGGACAGGGACCTGACTCAGTCCTATGCATAGTGCGAATGTAATCATCACAAGTATCAGTATATCCCGAATAAAAAACTGGAGGATAAATACCATTGCAATAATTAAAAGGTTAACGAACTGCAGTATTAATGTTGACTGAAAATGCGAAAGACCTAAATCGAGTAAACGATGGTGAATATGGTTGCGATCGGCCCGAAAGGGCGATTGCATTTTTGTTATCCGTATCGTAAAAATCCGGAAGGTATCAAATAGCGGAATCGCCAGTATGCCAATGGATACAGCCGGTGCGGCATAAACAGCGGCATGTACGTTTAATACAGCGTTTTTTTCGTTGAAAACAACAACCAGTATTGCCGACAAGAATCCCAATAACAACGATCCTGTATCGCCCATGAATATTTTGTTTTTATGCCCGAATACGTTATAAATAAAAAAGGCAATCAATGCACCGGATACGCTATACGCCATGATGGCGATTTCAGGAAATCCAGCAATTAAAAACCAGGTGCCAAAGGTCATAGCACAAACGAAACCGATACCTGCCGCCAGACCATCAATGCCATCAATCAGATTAAAAGCGTTAATAATCACGATGAATACAAACAAGGATATATAAAGACTGGTGAAATAATTAATCTCATAAATACCTGCAAAGCCATGAAGGGTTGTAAACCGGATATTCCCCAAATCGATCACCAAAAGCGAAGCGGCAATCTGTCCTACCAGTTTTTTCAGCGGAGAAAGTGATAGAATATCGTCTTTAATTCCAATAAAAAAGATAATGGTCAAGCCGGCAAAAATATATTGAAGCCCAAGAAATGATTGAAAATTTAAAAAGATTAATGATGAAATCATCAGCCCTGAAAAAATAGCAACGCCACCAAGAGTCGGGGTGGCATGAACGTGAGAGTTGCGCCCGTTTTTGATGGCAAAGAAGTTTTTGGATACGGCAACCGAAACAATCACAGGAATTGAATAAAATGCAATTAGAAATGCAGTACCAAAAACTGCAATAGCCCGTATTATATCCGATGTAAAAAATATTTCCAAACCAAAATGGATTTAGGGTTCAAATCTACAATAAAATGTCAATTTTAGCAAATGAAATCGTTAAGCTTGGTCAGAAATTGTTTGGTTATACTATGTAGATACTTCATTTGGTATTTTGGTTGTACGAACAGCAAAAAATTCTATCCATAGATACCATTCTGCAAAAATAACCACATAAAAGAACGGCCTTAAAATCCATTCGTGTATAAAGTTCCACTGCTTGGTGTAATGGATTACCACCCAACTCAGAACAATAATTCTGACTACATTAACCAGATGCATCAGCAGCACTGCTGCGGGGATGTACCAGACTTTATGTTTCCATGAACCTCTTATTAACAGGAAGAGAACAATGATTTGGTAGAATTGTTTGGTACCGGCACAACTTTCGGCAACCTCCACATAACCACTTCCCGGAAAAATGAGTGTGGTGGCAGTGGTATTAAACTCCAGTCCAAGAATATGGGTGTTAAACCATGCCGCTTGCGTAAATACCAGCCAGGTCATAAAATCCCGAAAAGCATTAAACCATTCCATCCCCGACAGCCATTGCACCAAGCCCCCCCACCAGATGTAATGGAATACCACGGTGATGAGCATGAAGGTAGCAACGTCGATGAGTGGCTTGAGTTTGGGGTCGTTTATCAGGTTTTTTAATTCTTTGAGTCTGATGTTTTTCATTGTTTGATTATTCATTCATCATTATTCATTGTTCATTCAAATCATTGTCCACAGATTTTCACAGATGAACCAGCCTGATAAACACAGATGCCTACTTCAGAGAATCACTCTTTTAATCTGGACTTTTGGTGTACCGAAGTTTATTAATAAACCAAGTTTCAGGCCGGTGGCTCTTAAATAGTTTAGCATTTGCGAGGTATGCTCGTGAGTTAGGGCTTCACACGCTTTTAGTTCAAGAATTATTTGACCATAGCAAATAATGTCTGCATAGTAATGTTTTTTAAGCGTTACATTTTTAAATCGGATTTCAAGCTTTTTCTCAGATTCGAAAGGTATTTGTTTTTCTTTCAGAACGATTTCCAGCGCTTCGTGGTATACGGCTTCTAGAAATCCTCCACCCAGCAGGTTATGCACCTCATAGCAGGCTGAAATGATTTTGCTGCTTTCTTCCTGATATATATAGTTGTCGGTTATTTGATTATTCATTGTGAAGTTTTTTATCTGTGTTCATCTGTGAAATCATCTGTGTTTATCTGTGGATAAGGCTGGTTTAAAATTAGTTAAATATTGTTTAAGCTTACAACAACATCACACCATCACACCATCACTTAAAATCAATATATCCACTTCGCCAAATACCTCCCAGGGAAATTACGAAGCCTCGTGGGAACGCGTTTCCAGATGAATAATAACCACTTTTGTTTTCGGATACCGGGCCCCGCTTCGGGATATTTAATCCATGCCAACGGAATGTCAGTCGTGCCCCACTGCTTTTTAAACTGATGTACCCCGCCGCCGGTGCTGCTCCGTCCGAAACTGTAGGTTTTAGCTTCTAAAAGAATGGCATGATGTATCATCCGATCATGAAGGAGGTAGGAAGCATATTCTTTTTGAGCCTTCATATCGGTGACAAACCAACAATTTTCATAGAAGCCCTGATATTCCAGATTGAAGGCTGCCCCCACTACCTTGCCGTACTTCGCTACCAGAAATATACCGGCATAACCTCCGGCATATTCATTCAGCAGATGGCGGAACCAGTACATTGGTAGCGCTGCAGAACCCAAATCGTTCATATGATGAACATACACTTTCCAAAAGTCGGGAAGAAGTTCAATTCCTCCTTGCCAGACCTTGAACTCGTTTTTAGAAGCCTTCCTGATTTTACGCCGGAGATTCGATGAAAAATGTTTAAATGTCAGGTCGTAAGATTTTTCCAGATGAAGCCACGATGCCGTTTTTGGCTGTTCCGGAAGAGAAGCTTCCTGTGGCAAGCGGATTTCTGCCTCGGCAATATTACGTGGTGCTGCCAGATCTTGTAC
Source organism: Bacteroidales bacterium (assembly GCA_030656615.1). Taxonomy (GTDB): domain Bacteria; phylum Bacteroidota; class Bacteroidia; order Bacteroidales; family TTA-H9; genus JAUSOY01. Next base: position 14,679 of record JAUSOY010000090.1, read on the forward strand.
GGTTTTTTGCCATGCTTGCTGTGATAGCGATTCGGTGGAATATACTGCAGCATACGAAAAATGCGGCAGCGATACGATGCTCTTTCCCGTGCATACCATGTCGGCTTCCAAATCCTTTCCAAGCCGTACCCTGACCGATTTCCACCCAAAACTGCGTGCAATAATGCCCGGTAAAACGGGATTGGAACAGATGGTCATAGGACCACGAACAGGCAACTCGGTTTTGTTTTTAGAAGGATGTGCGGGACTGACGTTTAATCCGCACCGGCATTGACGGAATGCCCCGCGGTAACGGATAAAGATACCAAGAGCAATGCCAAGCATATCGGCCATCAGATCGCCCCATTCGAAGCGGCGCCCCAGACCTGTCCAATGGGCCTGAAGAAACTCGATGTAATAGGCATGGGTGAAAACGATGACAAACATCCAGGGTATCAGTCGCCTCCATCGTAAAGGACATTGCCCTGGTATGCCGGCTACCAGCCAGGCCATCATCAGATAAATGAGAAAATGGATGATTTTATCGCTGCCTGTTGGTAAATCGTAGCGGAGAAAAGAAGCAGGCAGGAGAAATACCGCCGTGGATGCCAGAGCGTATAATATCGAAAGAATGGTGAATAACCTTGCCTGTTGTTTGTGATTCATGCGCTTACCGGACTGCTGGTGTTGTTATGGTACGGATTTCGACCTCCGACCAATTCACCTGCGATTCAAAAGTACGCAAATCGGTGAAATGGAAATCACTTAGCCAACGTTCCATTTTATTTCCGCAGTTATTAATCCCGTAATAGGCTCTGAATCTCCTCGATAAACTCAAACCCGGTAGAACGCCTTGCTGTGTATCCACATCACGGGGGTGGAAATAGCTCATGATGTATGGCTTGCGTTTACTCAGATGACGAATGATTGGGTAGGGGAGCAGCCGAAAATATCCTCCGCCTCCGAAAGCCAGCGGAATTCCTAAGAAGTTGACCGTGGAAATGGGAAATTCGCGGATGGAATGATGCGATGTTTGAATAATGAAAGGCGAATGGGTTTGAAGGCCATGATATCCCCCATGGGCTCTATGCCCGGGAAAGAGGGAACTATCGCGGGTGATGCCGTTTTCGGCCAAAATATCAAAAGCCCATGGCGTTTGATGGGTGATTGAAAATCCCGGCGCCCGGTATGCAGTGATTTTTTGTCCGCCGATATGCTCCAGTACCTGAATAGCCTGCCTGGTGTCTTGGGAAAACTCTTCGGGCGTCATGGTATATACCAGTCGGTGGTGGTGACCCTGACAAGCAATTTCATAGCCCAGAGAGACAATTTTTTTTACGATATCCGGATGTTTTTCAGCCATCCATCCGACGATAAAAAAAGTGGCCGGAGTATTTGTTTTCTGAAGGATTTCAAGAAGGACATCCAGCGCCTGATGAATTCGTGAGGGAAGCATCGCCCATTTTTCCGGATCCGGCACTTCGTGATCCGATAAAAGATGAAACCAGTCTTCGATATCGATGGTGAGGATGTTCATGGAGGTAATTATGGGGTAAAAATACGGATATTTTTGGGAGAACTTTTGAGAGTGGGAGAGAGAGAGAGGATATCTGATTCAAAGATTCAAAGATTCAGTCCCGATAGCTATCGGGATCAAAGATTCAAAGATTCAAGATTCAAGATTCGAAATTCAATATTCAATCAATTTTGAATTTTGAATTAGGAATTTCGAATTCCTTTTTTTGAATTATTGAATTCGGAATTTTTGAATTAAAAAAACATTCATACATTCAAGCGTTTCGCTAATTTTTGAATACTTCGAGTTCCCCTTCGACTCCGCTCAGGGCACCGCTCAGTGTGACAACAGCTGCGCCCTTCGACTCAGGGCACCGTTCAGTGTGACAACAGCTGCGCCCTTCGGCAGTATGACAATGCAGGCCCACAGATGTCACAGATTAGTAATTAGTGATTAGAAAACATTTTCTATAAAGTTAGGAATTTTTTAAAGACGCAAACCCTCTAATTCCAAAATATACGCCAAAAAACGTATTACTATTCCGAAATTTACGCCCTGCTTGAAAGATACAATGACTTGTGCTGAGCATTCAAAGATTCAAGATTCGAAATTCAATATTCAATATTCAATCAATTAGGAATTTTGAATTAAAAAGCATTCGAGATTCAATCAATTTTGAATTATTGAATTCGGAATTTTTGAATTAAAAAGCATTCGAGATTCAATCAATTTTGAATTTTGAATTAGGAATTTTGAATTAAAAAAACATTCAAGGATTCAAAAATTCATACATTCAAGCGTTTCGCTAATTTTTGAATACTTCGAGTTCCCCTTCGACTCCGCTCAGGGCACCGCTCAGTGTGACAACAGCTGCGCCCTTCGACTCAGGGCACCGCTCAGTGTGACAACAGCTGCGCCCTTCGGCAGTATGACAATGCAGGCCCACAGATTTTCACAGATGAACCAGCCGGATGAACACAGATATAGATTATTGTTTCGGGTTTCTTAAAGATTCAAAGATTCA
>JAUSOY010000081.1 GCA_030656615.1 Bacteroidales bacterium
TAAGCTAAGTATTCAATGCAGTCTTCATCCGTTTTGAAGCGTTCAGCAAACTCTATCAGGTTTTGACCTTTAAATAAATTCATGTATCCCTTGTTTTTATTGGATGCTAATATATGCATTTATCTACTGACCTCAAAAAAATTAATATGAAAGGAATGCTTAGCAAAACCACTGACTTGATCCGTTGATTATTGGTTTTATAATGCTTTGAAAACGGACTTCATTTGGATACGATTGGAATAAGACATCAAGTAATAAGAAACGCACGTTTATATAGAAACCCGATTTTTAAAGGCTTTCAAAGATGTCTTTTTCAAGTTTGTTTGTGATTTCTAGAAAAATCTGATCGTATTGTGTGTGAAACAGTTCAAATGCCTGTAATAATTTATAGGCTTCAGGAGTCAGTGTTGTACTACCTCCGTCGGATCCGCCCTGTTGAGTTTCTAAAATAGGAAAGCCCAGTGTTTTCTCAATTCGTTTCAAATTATCCCATGTTTTCCGATACGAAAGGCCAAGTGCTTCGAGGGCAGCTTTTAAGGAACCATGCTTTTCGATGGATTTTAAAAGTTCATACTTTCCGTCGCCGAAGATATTTTCGCCATCCGGTGTTTCCAGCCAGACTTTTTGTTTAAATCGAATATTCCGGAGATTATTATTCATGGGTAAACCGATTATGGATTAAGAATTGAATAAAAAACGTGGAAGTAAAAGTAATAAAAGTGTCGGAATTTTATCAAGGTTAAAACAATTGATGGGCCGCGCTGCGCGCGGCCCATCAATAATTCAAACAAAAGAAATGAATATTAACGCAGATGAATCGTACGAGTCTCTCCGTTTACTGTTACTGTGGCCAAATCGTCACATTGGCCATCACCATAATCCATTACTTTTAAGGGTTTACCGGTGCGTTGCATTTCAATAATTCCACTAACAATCCAATGACAATTCATTTTTTTCTTAAGGGCAGTGGTTATTGTAGACGTCTGCATACTTCCATCTTCACGGGTAATTGTTGAAGTACCGGTGAGCAGGTATACATCATCCCAACGGCGATGTGGTGTTTCAATACCCTCAGACCACTCACGCATTCTTTCAGCCACACGGGTTATTGTTCCTCCGTTATTCGCTTTAATAACTTGTCCGTTAACGCTTATTGTCCACGTCATATTATTATTTGAATTAAATCCCTGGTTGGTAACAATTTTGGTACCCAATAACTGGTTATCATTTACAAAGTAATTATCGAACGTATGGGTGATTACAGTTCCCACCTGGCGATAGCGCCCGGTATAATGAACCATGATTTTTCCACGGCGATAGCGTCCATCACGACAGAGGCAATTAGTTTCTCCGAAATCGATGGTTATGGTATGGGGAATTCCTATAGTATCAATGGTTTTAACAACACAAGGGCCCATAAAAATAGTATCAATTTCTGTTGATTTAAGTCCAATTCCCATTGCTTCGTCAACGATGTCTTTTACATCGCTGAATAATTTATCGGAAAGTGCTTCATCCGATGCCAGATTTATTTCCTTATCGGTATTTATGCTAGCATCTTCCTTGTTGCAGGCATTCAAAGAAAACACCAAAGAAGCAACAATCAATATTCCTAAAATCAATTTTATCTTTTTCATGATTTGAAATTTTAATGATTTTACTATACCTTATAAAGGGAGATATAATGTACCTGAATATGTACCGTGCTGAAAATCAATTCGGTAATGTGTAGGACAATCGCCATTCGTAATCAGTTGTTGAGAAGCATCATAACCATAAGTAATGCTGGCTGATTTATTGACTGCGGGCAAAGTATGTTCCTGTATTCCTGATACAGGATTGAAGTTACATGCTTCTTTAAATACAATCGATTGACTAATATTGGTAAAAAATGCTTCACCCTGACGATTGGTTCCCCATACCGAAAGGTTTTCGTAACCTGAATCAACCCCAAAACCATCCACGGTCATTATCAAATCACCCAATACGCCGGTAAATACTTTTTGACGGGCAATAAACCAGGTACGGGTGGTATTGTCTTCAAAGGTAGCGTTTAAGTAACCTGAAGTACGATGTACAATACTGGTGTATACACTTCCGAGTAGTGCAATATGACCACCGCTTACATTTTCAAAAACTTTTTTCCCATTAATAATCAGCATTTTACCTGTAGCAACACGGGTAATTTCTAGATCAATCATTTGCACACTCATTGTTGCACCAGCCTGTATCCAATATGTATTGACCGGTTTTTTAACAATCACATTCCCATATCTTTCAATTTTGTTGTTGCAGTTAAGTCCATGATATGTAACATAATATATAATTGTATCGCCCGCATTCACGACAGAATCAAGTGTAGCGTTGCATGGGATCCATTGTGTAGACTTCAGCGTATTGGTAGAAACAATTCTATCCATGTCGTTCATTACATCGTCAGAGCTTTGTATTACATTATTCTGATCAACGGTTAGTTGCTGTACCGATTTAGAATCCGTATTCACATCTTCCTTATCCTTATTACAGGCCGTAAAAACAAACATCGTTATTACGATAAGACTCAAAAACTTTTTTATTGTATTCATTTTGGTATTGGTATTAATGATGCTTTCGCTTATTATGGGTCTTTGCATTAAATACACATTCAGAAAGTATTACCCTTAGTTATGTTTAAAAAAAGTTACGGTTTCACAATTATTCTTACGGAATGTTCTTCACATACAGCAAAAAAGCCCAGCGCACCGCCACTCAAATTCGTTGGCAAATTAGCAGGTGCTGTATCAAAAAACCCACCTGACCAGGATGTCTCCAACAACATTGCTCTCAAAAAAGCTGCATATTCATCCGAAAGCGAATATTTCAATTCTGTTATTACCGTACCTGCCGGAAAAAACACTTTCTCGGCCTCCGGGGCAAGAACCTCACTAACATCGAGCGTTGGAAGACTATATGCTTTTATTAAAGCCCGGCACGAATCGGGAGGAATATCCGAATATCCTGGCACACCTGACCAATCTAAAAAAATAGTAAACATGGCAGGTTTTCGTGGATTATATGGATTTGCAATCCAATTAATCTGAAAAAGCCCGTTGTTTTTTTTCTGATAATGTACAGGCACCAAAGGATTCCCTTTAACCATCGTTGCTTTCGCTGAATAAACCTGCGACTGATACGAAATAAAAAGAGTATACTGAACATTCAGTTTTGCCGCAAAAAAAGGTTTAGTGCGATACAAACCTGAATTGACAGGAAATTCCGTTAATGTCCAGCTCGAATCTTTATCGCTGATAATAACCTGCGCTCCACTTGCTTTCCCGGGTTCGGAATTAAGTTGAGTGTATGATGTAGTAAGTCGGATTGTATGCTGTCTTGCTTCAGAGGTTATCATACCATCCACCACGAGTACGCTCTGATAATCCGGCTTTAGGAGCCAATCAATCCTTTCTTCACAACCTGAAATCAGAAGTAAAGGCAAAATCAATAGCAAAGGATTTATTTTATTTCTTAATTTCATCATACATCAATTTTAAAAACGGAAAGTATAATTTAGTGATGGAATAAGCCCTGCTACCGAAAGCTGTGTTGACAAAACTTCATATCCTCCATATAAATCGGTTGGAATAACAATTTTGCCATCGTCGCCCATCACCTTATTAAAATTAATTGAAAATGGATTTTTACGTCCATAAAGATTGTAAAGCGTAAGGACCAGATTATGCTGATACCTTGCTCCTGCTTTATGTAAGCGCAGTTCTGCAGAAATATCCATCCGGTGATAATCGGGTAAACGGTCATTATTCTTACTGCCATATATGGGAACCACATATCCGTTATAATTAAAGAATCCTATCGGCGTGGTAATGGCCCCTCCACTAAGAAAATACCATGCTGCTGCAAATTTAAAACGATGGCCGGGAGTATAAGAAAGATTGATATTTACATCATGCGGTCGGTCATAAAAGGCAGGAAATTCCTGATTTTGATTTATTCCTTCAATAGTCTTTAAGGCCCGTGACCAGGTATATGCTATCCACCCATTAAATCTTCCGGAAGTTTTTCTAAGCATCAGCTCGATTCCATACGATTTAGCCGTGCCAAATCTCAATTCTCCTTCCAAATAAGAATTATAAAGCATGTTGGCATGATCGCGATAGTCAATCTGGTTATAAAACTTTTTTAAAAAACCTTCGCTGCTGATGAGCCATTTTTTATTGCCTGACTGACGAACAATACCAATAGCCAACTGATCGGCATACTGTGGTTCAATATTTGGACCGGAGGGCGCCCAGACATCCAGAGACGTAAAAGGACTTACAGAATTGCTAAGAACCTGAATAAACTGTGTGGTACGGTTGTAACTGAGCTTTAATTCTGCGCCTGACCAAGGATAAAAACTTAAACTTATTCTCGGTTCAGGTCGTAGATCGCGATAATACACTTCTCCCTTTGGTATTACATCCTCCCCGATTACATTATAATTTACATCATAATAATGGCGTGTGGTATTACCGGCATTTTCCCAATAGGATAAACGGATACCGTAATGAAACCGAAGAAACTTACCAAAATGTTGGTCACCACTGACATAAAATGCTGCAGATCTGGAATGGTATTCGGGCACTTTGGGAACATATTTTTGTATTGCCGGATCAGAAAAATAAACATTACCCGGATCAATATTATGGCTGGCTATCTCCATACCAAATCGAAAAGTTGCAGAAGGAAATGGATAATATGTGAAATCTGATTTTAGCGAGGAATTTTCTATTGATGATGTCCAAAAATCATTCAATTCCTTGTCGGTATATAGGAAGTAATTATAACGGCTGGTATAAACCGTGAAGTTTGAAAACAGTTTATCATTGTATACATGATTCCAGCGCAATGTTCCCAAAACATTATTCCAGCTGATTCCAAAAGTTTTCAATGAGCTTTGACTAATGCGTGAAAAATCATCCTTACCCCCGTATATCGTCAGATAAAAACGGTTATTGGAATTCAACTGATAATTGAACTTAGCGTTGATATCGAAAAAATTAAGATCAAAACTATTTGCCAGACTTTCATCGGGTTTAAGCCAGTTAAGATTGGAGCGACGAGCCGAAATATAAAATGAACTAACATCTTTAACGATTGGACCTTCAACGGAGACATTGGATGAATATGGCCCCAGATTGCCAGCAAATCCAATTCGTTTCATATTTCCATCCTTGGTACGTATATCGATAACCGACGAAAGTCTTCCACCAAATCGTGCGGGAAAATCACCTTTATATGCTTCAACGTCTTTAATAGCATCCGGTGCAAAGGCAGTGAAAAATCCAAAAAGATGCGAAGGGTTGTAAATGGGTGCATCATCAATTAAAAGCATATTTTGGTCACTTCCTCCTCCCCTGACATAAAACAAGGTAGAGCCGTCACCATAATTTGCAATGCCCGGAATGGCATCCAGTGCTTTTAAAATATCGGCATCCCCGGCGAAACCAGGCAATTCGCTAAGGGTTTTAGACCCAAGCTTCATAGCTCCCAGAAAACTAACATTACCACTACCCACAAAATTCTCATCAACAATCTCCACAGCTGCCATTTCCAATACTGAAGGCGACAAATTATAATCAAAACGGGTATCCTGAAAAAGCATCAGCCGATCTTTCGTGGGCTGATATCCTATGTAAGAAACTGCCACGATGTATTCAGCAGCAGGCAGGCTTATCGAATAAAAACCAAAAGCGTTAGAAACCGTTCCCACACCAGCATCCGGAAACCACATAGAGGCGCCAATCAATACTTCCCCCGTTTGTTGGTCACGGATATAGCCACTCAGACTTACTGTTTTTTTATCAGACTTTTTAAACGGCTTCAAAATCACCTGTTTTCCAATAATCTGCCATTGAATTTGATTACCTGTAAAGATGATATCAAAACACGAATGTATCGACTTATTCTCAATTTTGATATTCAATTTTCTATCAGCATCAATAGCCTTTGGGTTGTACGAAAAATGATAAGAAGTAATATGATCCAAATCACGGATTATCTTTTTCAAACTCTCCTGATAAACCGTATAAGAAATTTGTTGATTCGGGTCCTGCGAATGGGCAGAATTTATCATCAATACCATACAGGCCAGCATTAACAATGGAAGCCTGATGAATTTTTGCATCATCATACGCATTAATTACAAGGTGAACCGCTGAGAATTATTCGTCCCTGCTGATTTATTATTTCCAGATTGAGTGTCTGACAGACCACCAGAAGCACATCAGGGAGTGGCATATTATCGAACGTAGCACTAAGCATACACTTTTCGAGCCCGGCACTGCCAATACTGATTTTACTATCATAGTACTGGTTCAATTGGTTAATAACCTGAGGAAGAGCCGTGCTATTAAAAATCAGTTGTCCTGTTTTCCAAGCCATATCGTTTTTATCAGCAATGACCGATTTTTGCATCTGCTGCTTTTTATTATCCATGAGAGCACTTTCACCGGGAGCCAGAATAAGCGATTCTTTGGGTTTTTTATCGAAATACACAGAAACTGCACCTTCATCCAGCATCACTTTAACAGAACTGCCCGGATCGGCAGCATGGACATAAAACTTTGTTCCCAAAACTTTTATCCTTACCGGTCCTGATTCAACCAAAAATGGAATTTTATCGTGATGTTGTACTTCGAAGTAAGCATCACCAGTCAGTTCAACCCATCTGAGTTTACTCTTCTGATAATAAACCAATCGTGCTCCCTTTTTTAAATCCACCTGACTTCCGTCGGGTAATTCAATATGACTGTTTGTATCAAGCGAAACAAATTCAGTTCCCTTATCCGTCAGTCCTATAAACCAAAAAAGGGCAGCAGAAGCAATGGCGATAATCGCAAAAACCGCAGCATAGCCCAGATAAAACTTCCATTTGCCACTTCCTGCCCGATTTTCTTGAATATTGATAATGCGGGGCTTGTCAATTTCTTGTAAAAACAAACCGAATTCTTTCTTCACATCAAGAGAATCAAACGTTTCGCGAGTTGATGCGTACCATACACGATGATAATCCTCGAACAATTTTCGGTTGCTTTCATCGGCGCTAATCCATTCAGAAAGGCCTTCGACTTGCTCTGCCGTAGCTTCATTATACAGATAAGCTGTGATGAGTTCGAGATAATATGTTTGGTCTTGTTCCACGATTTCTTTCTTCAATTAGTTTACACATCAGAAAGGCTTTACCCTAATCTGAACTTGAAATTTTTTATAAAAAACGCTGTAAAACAGAGTAAATAACCAAAAGTCCGGTAACACGATAATCGGAAAGGCTTTTACGCAGGAGTTGTAAAGCCTTTGTCATATGTGCTTCCACCGTTTTTATTGATATATTCAGTGCAATGGCTATTTCAGCATATTTTAGGTTTTGTTTCCTGCTCATCTCAAAAACCTCACGACATTTTTGTGGTAATTGATTGATTGATTGAGAAATTCGAAGTTTCAACTCTTTAATTTCAATACCAGAATCGGCATTTTCATACGACTCACTCAAATGTTCTTCAATATCAATAAGGTTATGATTAAACTTTCGATTATCGCGGATATGATTAAGACAGCGATTTTTAACAGAAGTAAAAAGATAAGACCGGATATCTTTCTGTGGATCAATACTCTCCCGTTTTTCCCATAGATTGATGAAAACGTCGTGCACTATTTCGCGGGCAGAATCAGAATCCTTAACATAGCGCATGGCAAAAAATCCAAGCTCCTTAAAATGCTTATTAAATAAGGCTTCGAAGTATGGCTTAATGGCGGAAGGAAAAGAGGACGGCTGTATTTCCACGTAACAGAAAGTATTAGTTATTCAGTTTTTAAATAAACGGTGGCAGTACGGTTGGTATTATATACTCGTAGAATTGCAGTATTATCTCCATTAGGAAGGGAATGAAACTCAACCTGATGATTTATACGACCGTGTCCACCAAAATCTGCATCATCCGAACAAAGGATTACTTTGTATTTTCCGGGGTTTGGCAACAGAATTTCATAATTTTCAATAGAAGCTGAAGTATGCCAGTTAAAAACAAAAATCAATCCTGCCCGTTCGAAAACCAGTGTTTTATTCAGATTATCAACATTTATTTCGACAGGGTAATCAGAACTCATTAAATTATGCTCTATCACCATGGCTATCATTGCTTTATCGAATGCGGCCAAAGCAAAGTATCGCAAATCAGGATTTTCCATCAACGACCATTGACGGCGTGCATGGGCATATGACCAATTATTGCCTGCTCGCGGAAAGTCGATCCATTCAGGATGTCCGAATTCATTTCCCATAAAATTAAGCCAGGCATTTCCCGCCAGACTAATCGTAAACAATCGTATTATTTTGTGGAGAGCAATACCTCTGTCAATAATGAGACTTTGAGAATCTTTGTGCATTCCCCAATACATCTCCTTGTCCATCAAGCGAAAAGCAATGGTTTTATCACCAACCAAAGCCTGGTCGTGCGATTCGGCATAAGCGATGGTGGGTGTATCAAATTTTCGGTCGAGCATCGTATGGTATAACTCGCCCAGATCCCATTCTTCGTCAGCTTTTTCTTTCAAAATCTTTATCCAGAAATCGGGGATTCCCATGCCTAAACGATAATCGAATCCCATACCTCCTTCAGTGAGTTTACGGCATAAACCCGGCGTCCCACTTACGTCCTCGGCAATACTCAACGAATTCTTTTTGACCGAATGAATTAAGGTATTTGCCAGTTGCAGATAGGTTATGGCATCCCACTCAACCCCTTCACCAAAATATTTATCCCTATCCCATGTATCTGTATAACCGTGATGAAAATACAACATACTGGTAACCCCATCGAAGCGGAAACCATCCACTCTGAATTCGGTCATCCAGTATTTCAGATTCGATAATAGAAACTGTAAAACTCTGGTTTTACCGTAGTCAAAAATTTTAGAATCCCAATGAGGATGATCGCCCCTGGGCGAAGGGTGTGTATACAATCCCTCCTGTCCGTCAAAGTCGACAAGTCCTTCATTATAATTTTTAACGGTGTGGGAGTGAACTACATCCATAATCACCGCAATGCCCATCCGATGCGCTTCACGGATTAAATATTTAAGTTCATCCGGTGTGCCCTGACGGGATGTTGGAGCGAAATAATTCGATACATGATATCCGAAAGAACCGTAGTAAGGGTGCTCTGCTAATGCCATTACCTGAATGGTATTATAACCAGCCGATTTTATCCGTGGTAATATTTTATCGGCAAATTCGGTATAAGTACCAACGCTTTCATCCTCCTGAGCCATACCTACATGGCACTCATAAATCATCAGGGAATCTGATGCTTTTAACGAAAATTTATCGCCTTCCCAAGCAAAAGGTACATCAGGGTTCCAAATCTGACCATTGAAATCGCGGCTTGCGTCATCCTGAACAACCCGGCGAATATATACCGGAATGCGTTCGAACCATCCATTTTCACCATGAACCAAAACTTTGACCAGGCTCTTATGAATAAGTTTATCCTTATAATGATCATCCGGAAGAAAGATTTCCCAAACTCCACCTTCCAGTCTATTCATACGATGGGAATGACGATTCCAATCATTGAAATCACCGAAAAAATACAAATCGCGAGCGCGGGGTGCCCATTCACGATAGAACCATCCTTTAGCGGCTGTATCATAATGAATACCGAAATATTCGTGGGCATCAGCAAATTTTGACAGGCTTCCTGATAATCGCTCTATTTCGGCAAGCCGATTCCGATATCGCTGATAACGATTCCAAATTTCCTGCTCCACTGGTTCAAGCCATGGATCGTCCTTGATAATTCTCAGTCGACGGTATTTAAGGTTCTTTTGTTGCATATATAATTAATCAACTACCAGTATCATTCCCGAAATTGCAGGAACTTTTACCATTTGAGCCGACTCAAATGGGATACTATCATTAACAAAACGAAAACCGTCATATAAAATTTTATACCCGGGCTGGGGGCATTTTACTTGTACAGGTTCAGAATTTCCATTAAAAATAAGTAATACTTTATTCCATGTATCTCCTACCGATCGGGCATTAATCGTATAAGCAATGACACCGGGTTCAATTCCCTTTAAAAAACGAAGGTTTTTGTTAACCTCTTCGGCACTGCACATGCGGAAAGCCGGATGTGCTTTACGCAACTGAATCAGGTTTTTATAAAAAACTACTTCGGATGAATTAATGGTTTTCAGATTCCAATCAATCTGATTAATATCATCCGGAGATTCAAATGAATTTTCTACACCTTTTTTCGATCTTAGAAACTCAACGCCATTATGCAGAAAAGGAATTCCCTGAGAAGTAAGAACAATTAAATTTGCGAGGCGGTTCATTTTTATCAGATCCAATTGAGATGCCTCGGGTACACTCAGTCTGAGCTTATCGTACAAAGTATGATTATCATGACACGAAACATAATTGATGCATTGCAGCGGGCTGATTGTCCAGGGAGATTTTGAGTAATTTACCCTTGAATAATCAATATCCTGATGCTTACCGGCACCAACAATGCCAAATTTAACACTTTCCTCCATATTTGGTTTTCCCGAAACAAATCCTCTATCGAGAAGATCGCCCCAATGGCCTTTTAATCCATCACGCATTTCATCGCAAAATGCTGCTATACCAGACATCAGAGGGATATTGCTTTTAATAGCCCTTAGCTTTTCTGGCAAGGGACTATCACCAGCCAGCCAGCCTTCTCCATAAACAAACAATGTAGGATCTATTTGTTGCAGTTCATTTTTTACAAGATTCATCGTTTCAACATCATGAATTCCCATTAAATCAAAACGAAAACCATCAATGTGATACTCTTTTACCCAATATTTTACTGATTCTACAATATATTGCCGCATCATCGGACGCTCTGATGCCGTTTCATTTCCACAGCCGGATGCATTGCTAAATTTACCATCTTTCGTTTGTCGGTAGAAATATCCGGGTGCTATCCTGTTGAAATTCGAATTTTTCGATACTCCGGTATGATTATAGACTACATCCATCACCACACGCATGCCATTCTTATGCATATTTTGGATCATCTGTTTCATCTCAATTACCCTTATAATTGGGTCATACGGATCTGTAGAAAAGGAACCTTCGGGGATGTTAAAATTCTCAGGGTCATAACCCCAGTTATATTTATTTTCCGATAGCCTGGTTTCATCAATAGAACGAAAATCGAAACAGGGCAGAATGTGTATATGAGTAACACCCATTTCCTTAAGATGCGCCAGTCCGGTACTAAAACCATCAGCATTTACCGTATTCTCCTCCGCCAGACCTAGATATTTACCCTTTTCCTTTATTCCGGAATTGGGATTTATGCTCATATCTCTGATTTGCAATTCGTACAAAACAATATCGGCGAAGCTGTTCAATTTAGGTTTTACATCGGTTGACCAATCCTTTGGATTGGTTTGTGAAGGGTCGAAAATATACGCCTTTTTACCATTTACCGATGTGGCTTTGGCATAAATTCCCGGACTTTCAGCAAGCCATTTTCCCTGATATTTTACCTTAAACGTGTAGTATTTTCCTATATTATCTCCTTTATAGGTTGCCATCCAGGTTCCCGAAACTGCTGGCTCCATCTTAATAATACGCGAAGCAATACTATCATTCCACTGATTATAAATAATAACCTCCGCTGCTTCAGCTGCTGGTGACCAAATTCTAAATCCGGTTTTTTCGGGCGTGTACACCATTTCCAAATCCCGTTCAGAATATATAGGATAATCGTCGAAGGATGAAAAAACAGGGGGGCTGTATGTACAGGAAAAATTCATTATAATTGGTATCAGTCCAATTGCGATTAAAAATACTTGACGGATACTTCCAATTATACTTTTCATAATGAAGAGGCTTTGCAACAAAGGTAATGAAAGCAGATGGGAAATCCCGTCGATTCATAAGCTAAATAATAAACAATTAGACGCTTTATCTGTTTGAAGATTAGAAGAAAATTATAAACTTTAAATCTTAACATTATGCAATGCAATATCGGAAAAACAGATAAAACTATCCGGATTATTGTCGGTATTATTATTGGTGGGGCAGGTCTTTATTTTAATAATTGGTGGGGTTTGCTCGGATTAATTCCCATCATTACAGCCGTTTCAGGTTTTTGTCCGGCTTACCTTCCATGTAAATTATCAACCGCAAAAGACAAGAGTAATGAAGCTAACTAAATACATTCTATTTCTGATAGTCCCTTTCACCGTACTATTTTCATGTACCAAAGAAGAATCGGATAAAGTTTTATCTGATCAATTTTCTGACAATACATGGACAATTTCATACTATTTTGATGAAAAAGATGAAACATCAAACTTTACAGGATATGTGTTCGAATTTCAGAACACTGGTATTCTGAAAGCATCCAAAGGAGGGACTTCAACGACCGGATCATGGATTATCGACAACAATAGTTCAAAGCTTACTATTAACTTTCCTGGAGCTACCAATTACCTCGAAAATCTCAATGATGATTGGCTTCTAATTGACCGAACCAACGAAATAATTAAGCTCAAGGACGATAAAACCACTTCTGAAGGAGAAATATTACATTTCACCAGAAAATTATAGTACAGAAACGGGAGAACTTTTCAAACCCTTTATAAGGGGAAGTACCCGACAGTCGGTAGTACTTCCCCTTTTTATGTTTTAATCAATGCATTACCTTTGCCTCATGCTATCTAAATTATCATAAGCGATGAAGACTATACGAATTTTTCTCCCGGCAGTGCTATTCTTTAGCTTATTTCTGACTCAAGCGCAGGTAATAACGACAAATCCGGTGATTCCAATTATTAATCAGGCGGTTGAAATTATTTTCGATGCTTCTCAGGGAAACCAAGGACTGATGGGATATACCGGCGATGTGTATGCCCATACCGGCGTTATCACGAATGTAAGTACCTCTCCTACTGATTGGAAATATGTAAAGACTAACTGGGGCGAAAATACGCCTGAAACAAAACTAACACGTCTGGATGTTAACCTCTATAAACTAACCATCACACCAAATATACGGGCTTACTATAACGTCCCCGTATCGGAGCAAATCCAGAAAATGGCTTTCGTGTTTCGCTCGGCTTCTCAGGTTGGCGGTTCTTGGCTCGAAGGTAAGGACACAGGAAATGCAGATATTTACGCAGATGTTTATGATACCGTACTCAGTATTAACCGGGTATCTCCCACCCTCAACGAGCTAATTCTTCCCGAAGACCAACTCATTTACATTTATGCCATCAGCCCGCAGGCCGACACGATGAGTACACTTCACAATGGCATTTTTCACAAGAACATTAAAGGAGCACAGATTTATGACACAATTACTCCTTATGTTGCAGGAGGATATTGGATAGATAATCAGATTCTGATACGAGCAAAAGCTGGTAACGAAGAAGTTTTTGATACCATTAATTACAAGATTATCCCATCTCCTACTCTTGCTGAAATTCCGGAAGGAATGGTGGATGGAATTAATTATCTTAATGATAACTCAGTAATATTAAGTCTTTATGCACCCAACAAACAGTTTGCTTTTGTACTGGGTGATTTTAATGACTGGACGATGAGTAATACCTTCTATATGAATAAAACACCCGATGGAAAACGCTTTTGGATACAAATCGAAAACCTGATAGCTGGCAAAGAATACGTTTATCAGTATCTTGTTGATGGTAATATTAAAATCGCCGATCCGTATTCCGACAAAATTTCAAATCCTTGGGACGACAAATATATTTCAAGCATTACCTATCCTAACCTGATTTCGTATCCTGAAGGCAAAACCACGGATGTGGCTTCAGTTCTTCAAACAGCCCAACAACCTTATTCTTGGGAAATTAACGACTTCAGTCCGCCAAAAACAACGGATTTGGTAATTTATGAACTTCTTGTACGTGATTTTACTAGTGCACATTCATATAAGGCGCTCATCGATACCATTGGATATCTGAAACGCCTTGGCGTTAACGCTATAGAGCTGATGCCAGTCAACGAATTTGAAGGGAATATCAGCTGGGGATATAATACAAGTATGTACTTTGCGCCTGATAAATACTACGGCCCCAAGAATATGCTAAAAAAATTCATCGACGAATGCCATAAACAAGGGATTGCCGTTTTGATGGATATTGTCCTCAATCATGCGTATGGCCAAAATCCCTTTGTTAAGCTTTACTGGGATAATGCAGAAAACAGACCGGCTGCTGATAATCCTTGGTTTAACCAAAGTTCACCCAATCCAGTGTTTTCATGGGGATTTGATTTTAATCATGAAAGCCAGGACACAAAAAACTTTATTGATAGAGTCAACCGCTATTGGTTGAGTGATTATCGGTTCGATGGATTCCGGTTTGATTTTACAAAAGGATTTACCAATAAACCCGGTGAAGGAAGTGGATATGATGCTTCCCGTATAAACATATTGGATCGTATGGCCGATAGTATCTGGGCTTTCAAATCGAATGCCATTGTAATACTTGAGCATTTCGCCGACAATTCTGAAGAAAAAATTCTGGCGAATCATGGCATGTTACTTTGGGGCAACCTCAATTACAGTTATAACGAAGCCAGTATGGGTTATACGGCTAATTCTGATTTTTCGTGGATCGATTATAAACGCCGGAGCTGGGATAATCCACATGTAGTCGGATATATGGAAAGTCACGATGAAGAACGATTAATGTATCGGCATTTTAAATCAGGAAATACTTCCATCCCTTCCTATAATCTTAAAGACACCACCAATGCCCTGCAGCGTATGGGAATGGTTGCTTCCTTCTTTTTCACTATACCCGGGCCTAAAATGATTTGGCAATTTGGTGAAATGGGTTACGATTATAGCATTGACTATAATGGCCGTACCGGACCAAAACCTGTTCGTTGGGACTATTTGCAAAATTATAAGCGTAAATATTTGTATGAATTGTATGCCGCACTTATTGACCTTAAAAAGCGCTACGATGTATTTGAATCAACCGATTACTACCACTCATTGGTTGGAGGTCCCAAAAAAATCGTCCTGAGTGGAAGTGATATGGATGTGGTGGTAATGGCCAATTTCGGCATGACGAATTCAAGCATATTGCCAGGTTTTACCAAAACCGGAATGTGGTTCGATTATATTAGCGGCGACTCAATTACCGTTGATAACATGGCCAACACCCACATCATTCAGCCGGGCGAATTTTATGTGTATACATCGGTGAAAATTCCACGGCCTGCAACTTTAAATACGGGTATTGAATACGGAATCATTCACGAAAAAAGCGACTTCAATGTTTTCCCGAATCCGACCAATTCAGATGCGTTTATTCGCCTGAATCTTAAAAAATCACAAGATATACAGCTAAATATTGTGGACGCTCTTGGGAAAGAGATCAACAGCATATATAAAGGAAAACTAAATGCAGGACTTCACCACTTCACCATTACAAACCCCCTGATTCCTGGTTTGTACCTCATATATCTACAAACTTCGTCCGGTGTAGAAACACGTAAGCTAATTGTGCAATAATTCTTTGTTAAAAATCTAAAAAAGGAGAAATACGGTTTATTTCTCCTTTTTTTATACTCAAAACAATCTGCAAAACCTTATATCCCATGTGTTTATGAAATATTGAGTTTAGAATACGAACGTTCTTAAAGCTCATCAAACATCATTTTCGCGGGGAATTTTCAATCATAATTGGGCTTTCGTTTCCTTAAAAATTGCTATTTTTACAATTCAAGCTGTTTTGTTTGAAATATTTTTTTCAACGCATTAACAATTAAAGTATTGATTATTAATCAAATAAACGCCTTATTCGTTTTCAGAGTTCATTCTGACAGGTGTTTATTACTTATTCTCACCAACGCTCTACCCTGGGCATTCCCATAATTATCCATAAAGCTGACCCTTTTGATTTATTTGTTTTAATTGGATAATTTTAAGCTCATGCATATCATTGATATTCTTGAATTTGTGATTTATATGGCCGCGATGCTGGGCGTTGGCTATTATTTCATGAAAAAAAATAAATCGGCAGACGATTATTACGTTGGCAGCCGGAGTATGGGAAGTTGGCATATTGGGCTTTCTGTTGTAGCTACCGATGTGGGTGGAGGATTCAGTATTGGTCTGGGTGGTTTAGGATTTGTTATGGGCATTTCCGGTTCCTGGATGCTCTTTACCGGCCTAATCGGTGCATGGCTGTCAGCGGTAATTCTGATTCCAAAAATCCAACGCTTGCCATTCTTTAAAAAACTTTACACTTTTCCGCAAATCTTTGGATATTTTTATGATAAGAAAGTAGCTCTGGTAGCTGGAATAATTTCGGCAATAGGCTATACCGGTTTTACAAGCTCCCAGATACTTGCAGGTGCCAAACTGGCCTCTGCAAGTTTTATTTCGCTCGATATGCAAACGGCACTCATTATCATGGGGTCCATTGTAATGATATATACCTCACTGGGTGGAATTAAAGCGGTAATTTACACCGATACCGTTCAATGGATAATCTTAATGTCAGGCTTAATATTTATTGGCCTACCGATGGCATGGTTTGCCATTGGAGGTCTGGATTTAAGTCCGATATGGACTCATTCGCGGGATTTAGTATCCAATTTGCCTGTTTTGACCGATTCACTGAACATGCAAAAAGTGGCCTCTCCATTATCCGATACGATATCTTCATCAATTGGTGTAATTTCCCACCCAAAAGTCCCTGCAGAAATGCTTTCATTCAGAAACCTGAGCTGGCAAAACATTGTCAACTGGAGTTTCACGATTATCCCGATTTGGTTTGTAGGAATGACATTGTATCAAAGAATTTATGCTTGCAAGGACGAAAAAACGGCAAAGAAAGCTTGGTTCATAGCCGGAATCTTCGAGTGGCCATTAATGGCCATTATGGGTGTGATGCTGGGACTCTTCGCACGGGTTGCGGCCGATCAGGGTATGTTCGCTTATCTTGGTTATGCCACTGCCGAAAATCTCGATCCAGAAAAAGGACTTCCTCTTTTATTACGTACTATATTACCCGTTGGTCTGATGGGACTGATGATGTCAGCCTATTTTTCAGCCATTATGTCCACGGCTGACTCCTGTTTGATGGCCGCCTCCGGAAATATTTTAACCGATATTCTTGATCCAATATTTCATATCGGTCATACTTCGAAAAACTTTTTACGCATCTCTCAATGGTTCACATTATTCATTGGAATATTAGCACTATTGCTGGCTTCAATGATGCATAATGTACTGCAACTCATGCTCTATTCCTATGCATTTATGGTTTCTGGCTTGCTGGTTCCTATCCTGGGAGCTCTTTTCTGGAAGAAAAGCAGTTCGATAGCCGCTTTCTGGTCGATGATGCTGGGTGGTAGTACTACACTAATCTTAATCGCATTAGATTTGAAATTGCCCTTCGGTCTTGATGCAAATATTTTTGGAATTTCCGTTTCATTCATCTGTTTTGTAACTTTAAGCCTGATGTTTCCCAAAAAACCAAAGAATTAAAAAATGCCGTCACAGAATAATAGAATACTTTCACAAAGCGAGCTTAATGAACTCATACTGTTCAGAAAGAGTCTTCATCTGAATCCTGAATTATCGGGCAAAGAAGAACAAACTTCCGGAAAAGTTATGGAAATGGCTGTAAAATATGGAGCCAATAGGATAATAAGCGGCCTTGGCGGACATGGTGTTGCCGTTATTTTTAAGGGAAAAGAAGAAAAATATTGTCTGCTTTTTCGTGCCGATATGGATGCATTACCGATTCAGGAAACGGGTGACCATAATTATCGTTCCCAAACAGATGGCATTGCGCATTTATGCGGGCATGATGGTCATACAACGATTCTGTGTGGTTTAATGAGCGTGCTGTCAAAAAAACCAATTCGGAATGGAACAAATATACTCCTTTTTCAACCAGCAGAAGAAACTGGTCAGGGCGCTTATGATGTTATAAATGATCCAAAATTTCATGAATTAAAGCCCGATTATGTTTTTGCATTGCATAATCTTCCTTCATTTCCTATGCACTCTGTTATTATTCGTGATGAGTCGTTTGCATCGGCATCCAAAGGAATGATTATCCACTTAGAAGGCAAGTCGTCTCATGCGGCAGAACCCGAAAAAGGCATCAATCCGGGAGTTGCAGTGTCTGAAATAATTCCCGCACTGATAAATTTACCTATCAGTAATACGAATCTGACTGACTTTAATCTTATCAGCCTGATTCATGTAAAAGTGGGTGAAATTGCCTTCGGAACATCAGCATCCACAGCCATACTCATGTTTACCCTGAGAAGCAGCCTTAATTCTGATATATTGCAATTAACCGAATCGGCTGAACGTATTTGTCAGCAAATTGCTACTGCGCATCGCCTTAAAATCCAAATCGACTATACCGAAGAATTTCCTGCCACAATAAATGATATAGCGTGCAATGAGATTATTAAAAAAGCCGCAAATCAATCCGCATTACCAATAAAATATCCCGAAAAAGCTTTCCGGTGGTCGGAAGATTTTGGCCATTTCACATCAAAATATCAAGGTTCTTTATTCGGAATAGGGTCGGGTGAAAATCAACCGGCTTTGCATCAATCGACCTATGATTTCCCCGATGAATTAATCAATACGGGTGTATTGATGTTCAATAATATTATTTCCCAATTTGAAGAATAAAATCATGTTTCACACTTCCGTCATTGAAATTAGCAAAAGTGCGTTAGTCAGTAACTTAAAGTATATCCGAAAAATCGTTGGAAAAAATGTCAGGATATCTTCGGTTATAAAAGGCAACGCTTATGGGCATCATATCGAAAGTTTTGTGCCAATAGCCGAAGAATGCGGTCTGGATCATTTTTCTGTATTCAGTGCCGAAGAAGCACTGCGCGTCAAAAATGTTTCCAATGGAAAATCGCAAATCATGATTATGGGAATTATTGATATTAATGAGCTTCCATGGGCCATTAATAACCAGGTTGAGTTTTATGTTTTTGATTTCTATAGGCTAGAAGCAGCGATCGAAGCAGCAAAAACAACCCGGAAATCTGCCATCATTCATCTGGAAATTGAGACAGGCATGAACCGTACTGGATTCGATAACAAACAATTTGCGAAGTTGGCCGCATTGCTAAAAGAAAACGAGAAACATCTTGTATTGGAAGGTATATGTACCCATTATGCAGGTGCAGAAAGCATTGCCAATTATCACCGGGTAATGAATCAGATTAAAGTTTTTAACAAAGCAAGAACCTGGTTTGAAAATGAGGGAATTAAACCACACATTTTTCATTCGGCCTGCTCGGCTGCTGCCGTTCGCTATCCTAAAACCCGTATGAACCTCGTAAGAATAGGCATCATGCAGTATGGTTTTTGGTCGAATGCCGAAACGCTCATCCATTATCTCACCCAAAGCGATAAACATAATAATCCCTTAAAAAGGCTCATAAGTTGGAAGAGTCGGATTATGGGAATTAAAGAAGTTAAAACAGGTGAATTTATTGGCTATGGCACAACGTATCTTGCATCGCGAGACATGCGGATTGCCACCATACCTATAGGCTACGCGCAGGGTTTCAGTCGTTCTCTTGGGAATCAGGGACGTTTTTTAATTGGAGGTGAAAGAGTCAGTGTTATTGGAACCGTCAATATGAATCTTGTAACAGTTGATATTACTAATGTGCCTCAGGCCGGGCATGGAGATGAGGTAGTAATCATTGGCGAACAGGGCGATTTAAGCATTTCGGTGGCATCATTCAGCGAATTAAGCAATCAATTAAACTACGAATTGCTAACACGATTACCCGATAACATTCCACGCATCATAATCGATTAATGAAAATACCATAAAACAAAAATCCCGGTTATTCGACCGGGATTTTTGTTAATAACGAAATGCCTTATGCATTTAACGCTTCGAATTCTTTCATACAATCCACCAATGCCTGAACACTTTCTTCAGGCAAGGCATTGTATGTAGATGCTCTGAAACCACCCACCGAACGATGACCTTTGATTCCGATCATTCCGGCTTTTTTTGAAAATTCCATAAAAGCTTCTTCTTTATCCTGGAATTCGGGTTTCATAACAAAACAAATATTCATTAATGAACGGCTATCTTCGGCAGCTGTTCCCATAAACATGCGGCTGTTATCAATCGCATCGTATAGAAGTTTTGCTTTACGTTTATTGATTTCATATATTTTTTCGACACCGCCCAACGACTTGATCCAACGGAGGGTTTCCATTATGGTATAAATGGGAAGAACCGGAGGAGTATTGAACATCGAACCTTCCTTAATGTGTGTACGATAATCAAGCATCGTAGGAATATGACGTTCCATTTTTCCGAGAATATCTTCACGAACGATAATAAAAGTTACGCCGGCAGGTCCAAGGTTTTTTTGCGCACCGCCATAGATCATAGCGTATTTGGAAACATCCACCGGGCGGCTCAATATGTCGGATGACATATCAGCTATAAGATTCACTGGACTATCATAATCCACATGAATTTCTGTACCATAAATCGTATTATTGGTCGTAATATGAAAATAATCCGCATCGGCAGGAATGGTGGTAGCTCTTGGAATGTATGAGAAATTTTTATCGGCTGAAGAACCAACAACTTCCACCTGACCGAATGCTTTCGCTTCTTTAATCGCTTTTTTTGCCCAAACTCCGGTTTCCAGATATGCCGCTTTTTGCCCAAGCAGGTTAAATGGAATCATACAAAACTGCAAACTGGCACCACCACCAAGAAAGAGTACCTGATACCCTTCAGGAATTTCCATGATTTCTTTAAAAAGAGCGACCGTTTCATCCATAACAGCCTGGAACTCCTTGCTGCGATGAGATATTTCAAGCAGAGATAAACCAATGCCATTAAAATCAAGAATGGCTTTTGCAGTGTTTTCGATAGCCACCCTGGGTAAAATGGAGGGTCCGGCATTAAAATTATGTTTTTTCATGAGGTGTATTTTTGGGGTTTACAATCTTCTGAATTGATTTTTTTGAAGCTTGAATAAAATTCTACTCCATGCAAAATTAAAGGATTGATTCAATAAAAAAAACTTATCATTCAAATAATCTGATAACATAAACGAGAGAGAATTAATAGATTTCAAACATTATGCTTTTTAACTATATGATACCTGCCAAAAGGAACACTATTAGTATGTACCTTTATTGTGTCAAATTTTATGATCAATTGCAATTAAGTGTCAATATGAGGTGGCTCAGACCTGGTAATTAAAAAAGAAAGAACTATAATAAATTATTTGATCATGTATATAAACAGAATGTTTAACATGGGCCTTGTTGGTCTGTTTATCACAATAATAGCTTGTTCATCCGATCAAACTCCGGAAACGGTAGCGAAAAAATTTCTCGAACATCTGAATGCCTGTGAATATAATGCAGCCCGAGATCTTGGAACAGAATCTACCAAACAGTATATCAATTTGCTGGAAAGCCTTGGAAAAGGACAGGATGATGCAAACTTATCTGATAAATCCATTGTAATTGATCAGGTGGAAATGGATGGAGATACAGCAATTTGTTACTATTCCTATGATAAAACATACGAATCTATTCGCTTGGTGAAATATGATAAAGGTTGGTTGGTCGATATCAGAAAAGAGTAAGCAAGGCATATAAAACCCTGACAGAAAATAGCTTATTTAATAAAAGCATGTACATATCATTTCGACAATATGAGTAAAGCAGCATATTGCAATCTGAAAGCTTTTATGATTGTTTTGATTCTTTTTGCTACATCGTGCAATTACAAAAAAACAGAGCCTAATAATTTTCATTTATTGAATCCAGAGGCACTCCAAACGGGTGATGTTATTTTGCGTCGCGGAAATGGCATTGTAAGCTCATATATTGCAAATAATTATGGGGGCGATATGATGTGGTCTCATTGTGGAATCATCCTGATGGATTCTCTGGTTCCTATGGTGATACATTCAATATCTGAACACTTTTCAGAAAGTGGTGGCATTCATACCGAAAGCCTGGAGAAATACCTAAAAAAAGCAATTCCCGGAAGCATTACGGTGTTAAGGTTAAAACATTTAACCCCCGACAAGGATCTTCGGCTCATTGCATTCCTTAATAGGAAACAACAGGAAAGGCCTCCTTTTGATATGCAATTTGATATTAACGATACCACGGCACTTTTTTGTACAGAATTGGTCCAAAACGCATTTAAATATACCTGTAACCAGGATTCAAATCAAAAGAAATTTGAAATCAAATCAAGAAGTTTTGCAATTTTTTATGATACAAGTCTTTTTCAATTGATATTCAGCCAGAAAGCTATCAATTAAGCACATTAATTCGGTTTTTATGGCATAAAAAACGCTCGAAATGATATCTTTGTATAAAAAAACAAGGAATGGAAATATTGAAAGAATTAGGTTCTCAGATAAAATTATGGATGATGAAGCAAGGCCTCGGCGAAATCTGGGCACAGCTGTTATCTGATTATTTTTGGCTTTTCGCATTAATTATTCTGTCAATCGGAGTTTATTTTATTACCCGTTGGATTCTTTTCAAAGTCATCAAACGTATTGTCAAAAAAACCAGTTTCCAGTTCGATGATTATTTGTATAACAGAAGGTTCTTTCGCCGAATGTGCTATTTTGCTCCGGCAGTCATTATATATCTGTTATCTCCGGTTGTTATTAGTGAAAATACAGGCCTCATTAATTTCATCCAGAAATCAATGGCCATATACATGATTTTTGTTGCCATGATCTCATTGGATGCGTTTATTAATGCCTCCCATGATTTGTATCAAACCATGGAAAATGCGAAAGAAAGGCCCATTAAAGGATTTCTTCAGGTTTTAAAAATTGTTGTCTATTCCGTTGGTGTAATCATTATCATTTCTGTTGTAGTCAGTAAAAAGCCGGTTGTTCTTCTTGGAGGACTTGGAGCTATTTCTGCCATCCTTATTTTAGTTTTCAAAGACAGTATTCTTGGATTTGTGGCAGGTATACAGCTTGCTGCCAACAATATGGTGAAAATTGGCGATTGGATTACCATTCCAAAACACGATATTGATGGAACCATCTCAGAAATTAATCTTACAACCGTTAAAATTCAAAATTTCGACAAAACAACCTCCACCATTCCCACATACACCCTTATTACCGATGCCGTTAAAAACTGGCGAGGGATGGAAGAGTCCGGTGGAAGACGTATTACCCGTGCTATCAATATTGATATGTCGAGTATTAAATTTTGTACTCCAGAATTACTCGATAAATTACGGGGAATCAAAATCATGAGAGATTATATTGATGTAACAGAAAATGATTTGCAACGGTTTAATCTTGAGAATGGCATCGATAATGTTGTTTTAGTGAATGGACGCAGGCAAACCAATATTGGCGTTTTCAGAGCTTACCTTAAGGAGTATCTGTTACAAAATCCCAATATCAACAACGATATGACCATGATAGTCAGACAAATGGCTCCTACCGAAAAAGGTATTCCCATCCAACTGTATTGTTTTGCGGTATCAACTGAGTGGGTTGCCTATGAATCCATACAAAGCGATATTTTTGACCACGTAACGGCCATTATTCCTTTTTTCGAATTAAGAGTATTCCAGAATCCAAGTGGCTCTGATTTTAAAACACTGATTGCGTCATCCTGAACCATGGGCTGAACCTGATAATGACTATAATTGTTTCCTCAATAAAACATCTATGAGTTTACATCAAAAAATTGCAATAATAACCGGTGCCAGTAGTGGCATTGGTGAAGCAACAGCACTAACCTTGTCGGCTGCCGGAGCGAGCGTTGTTTTAGTTGCCCGCCGTATGAAACGACTTCAGGATTTAAAACAGCGTATCGAAGAAAACGGGGGTAATGTCATGATTGTTCAGACCGATGTAAGCAGTTTTGGGCAGGTAAAATGTATGGTTGATGAGGTAATTAAAAAATATGGACGCATTGATATTCTGGTAAATAACGCTGGAATCATGCCTCTTTCATTTGTAAAAAGTTTACGCGTTGACGAATGGGAGCGTATGATAGATGTCAATCTGAAAGGCGTTATGTTCTGTGTTGCTGCCTCATTGCCTCATATGAGGGCAAATAGCAGCGGGCATATCATTAATATCAGCTCTACAGCGGGTAGAAGAGTTTTTATTGGAGGAGCGGTGTATTGTGCCACAAAATTCGGACTGAATGCTTTTTCAGAAGGCATACGTATGGAACTTACTGCTTCGGAGAATATCCGCATAAGTGTAGTAGAACCCGGAGTTACTGCTACTGAACTACCACTTGCCATCGCTGATGAAGACTTCAAGAATTCAGGACCGGTACGCAGGGGCATTGTACCATTACAGGCAAGCGATATCGCAAATGCTGTACTCTATGCAGCATCACAACCCCCACATGTGAATGTCAATGAAATTCTTGTAATGCCTGCCGATCAGGATTTTTGACAATTTGTTGTCTGAATAATCATGTATTACAATTCATCTCCCGAAAGATCAATTGTACTTTCTATGAATTTATTACCTTCGTGAATCAGCTAGGAACATAAAAATCTATAGCAATGATATTCACAAAACAAGATACTGACCAACTCAAAAACCTTGGAATCTCTAGGGAAACGGTAGAAAAACAGATTGAAAATTTTGTAAAAGGATTTCCGTACATACAAATCGTATCTGCCGCCATTCCTGATCATGGAATTCTTCCTATTTCCGCTGAAGAAACAGACTTACTGGTAAAAACATATGATAATGAAGCCGTACATCAGAACATCGTCAAATTTGTTCCCGCTTCGGGTGCCGCCAGTCGAATGTTCAAGCATTTATTCGAATTCCGGGGAAATTATGATGGAAGTACTAAATCACTTGAGAAATTATGGGAAAAACGTGATTTTAATTCAACCTATAATTTCTTAACGAATATTAAGAAATTCGCCTTCTCTGATTTATTGGATCAGGCACTTAAAAATAAAAAATCATCACTCGACCTTGCCATCGAAAAAGGTGACTACAATTTAATTATCTCGACACTTCTCGATGAAGAAGGACTGAATTATGCCAATCTTCCAAAAGGATTACTATACTTTCATTCTTATAATGAAGGCTCCCGCATGTCGATTGAAGAACACCTGGCAGAAGGAGCTGGCTATGCCACGGGGAAGAATTCTATCGTAAAACTTCATTTTACCGTTTCTCCTGAGCACCTCGAAAACTTTAATACCGTTGTAAAAAAGCTGAAACCCATGTACGAAAAACGTTATGGGCTTGCCTATGATATATCCTTTTCTATTCAGAAATCATCGACGAATACAATAGCCGTAAATCCGGACAATACTGCTTTCAGAGAAGCCGATGGAAGCCTGTTATTCCGGCCTGGCGGACACGGTGCTCTCATTCAAAACCTAAACGAGATAGACGCTGATATTATTTTTGTAAAAAACATTGATAATATTGTATCCGACAGCCTTCGTGATGATACAATCCTTTACAAAAAAGTATTAGCGGGTCTGTTAATTAAAATAAGGAACAAGACTCAAACCTTCGTCCATAAATTACACCAGGGTGAAAACTCTGTAGCTTTTATCCAGGAGTTGGAAGACTTTGCTACCGGAGTGCTGCAAATGCCTGTTTCTGAAGAATACTATTCGATGAATGCTTCAGAACGTATTATTTTCTGGAATGAAAAATACGACTGCCCGATACGTGTTTGTGGTATGGTAAAGAATGAAGGAGAACCCGGTGGGGGACCATTCGTCATTCGCGACAAAAAAGGACTATCACTCCAGATAGTCGAAGGATCTCAAATCGATTTGATGAATCCCGCCCAGAAGGCCCTTGTTCAACAGTCCACTCACTTTAATCCGGTCGATTTAGTATGTAGCACACGTGATGCGTATGGGAAAAAATACGATTTGAACAACTATATTGATCATGATGCCGGTTTTATATCTGAAAAATCAAAAGACGGACGTAATCTGAAAGCTCAGGAACTTCCGGGCTTATGGAATGGAGCTATGGCCCGCTGGCTGACTGTTTTTGTGGAAGTACCCATTATTACTTTTAATCCTGTTAAAACAGTAAATGATTTATTAAGACCAGAACATCAATAGTAAGAAGCTGCAATTTAAAATCTACCGATTGAAAAAGATTTAGTAAACTGCTCGATATTTTAATTTGGTTTTGAAAAAATTATAACAAACAAAAAAGATACTGATGAAAATTTTAATTTCGGGTTATGGGAAAATGGGCCGGGAAATTGAGGCGGCAATCCCACAACGGGGTCATACAATAGCAGGAATTTTTGATAACACTTCTGATTGGGAAAACAATGCATCCATCTTAAATCAGGCTGATGTAGTCATCGACTTTAGTATTCCTGAAGTAGCCGCCGACAATATTTTCCGCTGCCTCGATGCCGAAATACCCGTTGTTTGTGGAACAACGGCATGGATCGATCGATTACCCGCTATTACAGAGCGTTGCCGTAAGAAAAGGGGAAGTCTATTCTATGCACCCAATTTCAGCATTGGAGTAAATATTTTATTCGAAATCAATAAAAGGCTTGCACAGCTAATGAATCAGCATCCTGAATTCGAAGTTAGTATTGAAGAAACTCACCATGTAAAGAAACTTGATGCGCCCAGTGGAACAGCAATCGCACTTACTGAAGGTATGCTCACGATGCTTCAAACCAAGAAAGGATGGTGTAAATCTCCCGATATTGAAGAAGGGAAAATACCCGTTACTTCCATTCGTGAAGGCGATATTCCTGGCATCCATAAAGTTATATATTCCAGTCAAAATGAAGAATTAAGCCTGATACATCATGCTTTTAGCAGACAAGGCTTTGCTCTGGGTGCAATTACCGCTGCTGAATGGGTTATCAACAAAAAAGGAATCTTTACGATGCGTGATTTGCTCCAATTATAATTCTTGAAATTAAATGACATGACAATTGTGCTCAAACCCGAAGTATATTAATTTTTAGCCAAATGATTTGAAAAAAAATAAATATTGATTATATTTGCCTTGTATGACCGCTGGCGAAGCGTATCATACAAACTGTCCAGCTTTGGACAGTTATCCCCAATAACTCACTTTACCTCTGTTCTTTGTGGGCTTTTTCGCCAATAACGAAAAGGTTATAACAAACCGCAAAGAAAAATCCCCAAAAACAACGGCCCAACCGAGAGGTGTGGCCGTTTTTACATTAATATTCCGAAAAATACATAGAATTAGACTTACACAGGCTTTGTTGTTTCATTTAAAAATCTTAGGTTTGCCAAGGCTCATACCCAATCTTGGCACGTTTTTAATGAATCGAATGAAAAAAAACGACCTGTATTTTTTACTTTTTGTAATGGCTCTTTTTCTGCCATTTATCACCATTGACAGCCTGTTTCGATGGTATACCGAATTTAATTTGAATCATGGTTTAATCATGAGTTTTTTCAAATTCGCCATTCTTGCAACAATGGGTGAAGCCCTTGGACTACGAATAAAAACTGGTGTTTACAATGCACCTGGCTTTGGATTAATCCCCCGTGCCATCGTATGGGGCTTTCTGGGCATAACCATTAAAATTGCTTTTATTATTTTTACCAATGGAAGCATTTCCTTATTGGGATATATTGGCTTTACAAGTGCTCCTGAAATATTTGCAGGAAATTTAAGCTGGGGAAAATTGCTTATTGCTTTTACAATTTCTACTACAATGAATTTGACTTATGCACCCATAATGATGAGTTTACATAAGATCACTGACACACATATTTTAAATCATGGTGGAACAATTCCCGGTCTTTTTAAACCCATCTCAGTAGGTCAGATATTGACAGGAATCAATTGGGATGTTATGTGGAATTTTGTCTTTAAAAAAACTATTCCTTTTTTCTGGATACCCGCACATACAATAACGTTTTTACTACCTGAGCAGTTTCAGGTACTCTTTGCAGCCATTCTGGGAATTGCCTTGGGAGTAATATTGGCTGTAGCCGCAGTTATGGGTCGAAATAAATAAAATATAGCTATATAAATCAACTTTTTGGCATGAAAAACACACCTATTGATTATCAAATTGTCAGTGAAGAAATAGCACAAAGTGGTATTGAACATATTGGCAAAGCCACTATTCGTGAGATTAAAAAACTTGTAGATTCGATAGAGCAATCCTCAAACACGAAATTTATAAGAATGGAAATGGGAATCCCCGGCCTGCCTCCTACTGAAATAGGTGTAAGAAGTCAGGTGGATGCCCTTGAAAGAGGAGTAGCTGCCATTTATCCGGATATTCAGGGAATTCCGACACTGAAAAAAGAAATGGCGCGTTTCGTAAAAAATTATATGAATATTGAAGTAGAACCCGAGCATTGTCTGCCAACGGTTGGTTCTATGCAGGGCGGTTATGCTTCATTTATGACATTGAACAGAATGTATGCAAACCGCGAAGGAACGCTCTTTCTAGATCCTGGTTTTCCGGTACATAAGCAGCAGCTTCGTATCATGGGACAAGCGTACCGCTCGTTTGATGTTTATAACTTTCGTGGCGATAAACTCGGCCCCAAACTGGAAGAATTTATGGCTGATGGTAAAATTTCGTCCATTCTTTATTCAAACCCGAACAATCCTTCATGGATTTGTTTTACGGAAGATGAATTAAAAACCATAGGCCGGATCGCCCAAAAATATGATGTCGTTGTTATAGAGGATTTAGCCTACTTTGGAATGGATTTCCGCAAAGATTATTCAAAACCCGGACAAGATCCTTACCAGCCCAGTGTTGCCAATTATTGTGACAAATACATATTGCTGATTTCCAGTTCAAAAGCATTCAGCTATGCCGGCGAACGTATCGGAATGCTTATTATTTCTGACACGCTTTTTACAACCAAAGCTCCTGATTTAAGAAGATTTTATGGATCCGATATCGTAGGTACTGCCTTCATATTCGGTTCATTATACGCACTCAGTTCAGGAACAAGCCATTCTGCTCAGTACGCTTTGGCCGCAATTCTTAAATCGGTCAATGACGGAGAATTTGATTTCGTAGCAGTCGTTAAAGAATATGGCGAAAAAGCGGCCATTATGAAAAAACTATTTACTGATAATGGTTTTAAAATTGTTTACGATACAGACATCGATCAACCCATTGCCGATGGGTTTTACTTCACATTCTCTTATCCTGGCTTTAGCGGTGAAGAACTTTTATCTGAAATGCTCTATTATGGCATCAGTGCCATTGCCCTTTCGATTACCGGAAGCGAACGCCTAGAGGGCATCAGAGCTTGTGTTTCGCTCGTAAAACGTACGCAATTCGCCGATCTTGAATATCGCCTTAAATCATTTCACGAAAATCATCCCTTAGCATAAGAACTTATTTCTTATGCAGGCCGCACTCTTTCATTTCTGGTAATTCCCACCACCAGCGGCCTGCCCTGATATCCTCATCCTGCATCACGGCTCGGGTGCAGGGTTGGCATCCTATACTCCTGAATCCCTTATCATGAAGTGTATTGTAAGGAATTTTGTGTTCGCCGACAAAATCCCAGACCTCTTTCTCAGTCCATCCGAGTAAAGGATTGATCTTAATAATTCCGAAAAGATTATCCGGTTCAGCATAGTCCATTTCAGTGCGGGTAACCGATTGCTCACGGCGTAAACCGGTAATCCAGGCATCCATGCCTTGTAAAGCCCTTTTCAATGGTTCAATCTTGCGAACATTGCAACACAATTTCCGATTTTCAACGCTATCATAAAACAAATTAATGCCATGTGAATTCACCATTTCCTCTACTTTGTGATGCGAAGGGAAAAACACTTCAACGGGAATATTATAACGTGCTGTAGTTTTTTGCAGTAAATCATATGATTCAGAAAACTGACGTCCCGTGTCAAGAGTAATGATACGAAGAGGCAACTTCAATGTAGCAATCATATGCGTAATCACCTGATCTTCGGCACCAAGACTGCTCGAGAATAAAATTTTTGTACCAAAAACTTCATGTACATGCCTGATAATTTCTTCGGCATTCAATGTATTAAGTTTTTCGTTTAGTATATTAATATGTTGTTGGATCATGATATTCAAACAATTAAATAAAGATAATTCAGAAACGAAGAGAAAAAAACGTAATTAAGCTGACAAAAATAAGCATTTGCATATTTGCAGCCATTGCCTCTGAAAACACTAATTTTGAAGTCAACGAAAAACCCATCTCATGCGTATCATCCTTGGCTTGTTTTTTCTTTTATTCATCGGCTACACAGGAGCTCAAAATATTTTACAAGGCCGAATCACAGGCTACGAAAATCAAAAGCTCAGTCTTGCAAAGTACAAAGGCGACCGTTTGTATATCACCGATACCGTTATAACCACTTCAGATGGAAAATTTTCTTTCATCGATAAAAAATATCTTTCGGGTCAGTTTCGATTAGTAATAAATTCGAAGAAATCCGTCGACTTTTTCTTTGATGGCCATCCTCAAACCATTCAAACGCATATTCAATACTTTGCTGATAGCCTGAAAGCGAACGCGGAAAGCGGAACAGAATTATATTTTAAGTTCACTCAGGCAGAAATAAAATACCACCAAAAATTGGATTTGCTGGGCGAAATGCTCGATCGCTATCCTGATTCTGATGAATTCTATAAAAACATAGAAAGAGAATACATAAACTCACAGTATTCTTTTAATCAATTACTGGAAAAGGCCATCGGTAACTGTAATAACAGCTTATTGAAATCATACCTTACCACCCGCAGGCAATCAACCATTCCTTTCATATTAAAAGCTTATGAGCGCATCGTCTGGCAAAAGGAACATGACCTGCTTCCCTGCCCTTTTACGGATAGTTTACTAATTCGCACGAATGCCTATTCGCGTCGTATAATCGAATTCCTGGCTCTGTATTCCGATCCTTCGATGAATAAGAGTGAAATTCAGACCTCTTTTATTCTGGGACTGCAAAAATTAAAATCCTACGTAAGTCCAAATCCTGTAGTTTTCACCTTTATTACTAATTATCTGATTGAAGGCTTCGAACGCTATGGTTTTGAGGATGTTCTACTGTATATGTCGGATCAGTTTAAACCCCAAAGCTGCGATAATCCGGCCAGTATCAGTGTGCAGGAGCGTTTGGATGCGATACGAAGACTTAGTACTGGAAATCCTGCTCCTGCCATAAATGGGTTCGACAGCAAAGGACATCGCTTTAACAGCCGTGAACTAAAAAAACCATACACCTTAGTTGTATTTTGGGCCAGCTGGTGTCCGCATTGCAATGAAATACTTCCTCAACTTAGAGAAATATACGATCAAACCAAGCAAAAGGACTGGGAAGTTCTTGCCTTTTCTATTGATACCGATCAAAAAGCCTGGTTGAATTCTTTAAAACAACATCAGTTCCAATGGATTAACATCAGCGATTTGAAAGGCTGGGACGGAGAAACAGCCACAGCCTGGGCTTTGAATGCCACTCCTGTCTTTTTCCTCATTGATAAAGACCAGCGCATCATCGCCAAACCCACAACATATGCAGAGATTGTAGAATTATTGGATAATTTGAAATTACTTTAAAATAAGAATTACAAAAGAATCAGGAAGATATTAATAAAAATTACTCCTTATAAAATGTGATGAAAAATCAGCATTTTATAGTATTAAACAATAACTGAAAAGGGTGATAAATCAAGCGCACGAAATCCCCTGGGTGTGTTTTCTACCCGGCAGCAATCGTACAAACTATCATGTTCAAAAACAAGAATATAATTTTTATCAGCCGCTTCGGTTAAAAAGACCTCTTTTTCGTCCAAAGTAATAAGGGGTTGAATATCATAGGCCGGAATATATACCAGAGGCACATGAGCCGAAGAAGCTATAAAATCGGCAGTATAAACCAGCGTTTTATCACCAAAAGATATTTGAGGGATGATTTGTCCGGCTGTATGACCGTAAAACAATCGAAGGTAAACATCGTCACAGAAATATCCTTCTTTCCGGATAAGATGAAGTTGTCCGCTAGCTTCCAGCGGTTTAAGATTCTCTGGTAAAAACGATGCCGCCTCTCGCTTGTTCGGTTTATTGGCCCATTTCCATTGCTCCTCCGAAACCCAGTGACGGGCATTTTTAAATACAAGTTCGAAACCAGAGCGGTCAGCATTATGCCTACTGGCACCTCCACAATGATCATAATGCAAATGAGTAAACACAACATCGGTAACTTCTTCCGGTGAAAAACCAACTTCAGCCATATTTGCTAAAAGACTTTCATTTCCAAAGCGGTAGCGGTATTTAAAAAACTTTTCGTCCTGCTTATCACCCATGCCCGTATCGAAAAGAATCAATCGATCTCCGGTCTTTACCAGCAAACATTTATTGGCAGCATTTACCAAATTATTCTCATCAGCCGGGCAAACCGATTCCCAGAGTGTTTTAGGGACAACACCAAAAGTTGCACCCCCGTCAGCTTTCCAATTATCGGCATTCAATAGAAAAATATTCATGGTTATGGAATTTCTGAAAACGTAACAAAAAATTTGCAGCGAAGTTAGAAAGCTTTGTTGAATTGACTAATGTGAAATCATATGTGAACAAAGCGTCATTCAAATTTCACTCGTGACATCATACCGGTTGCGAAATAAAATATTATCGCCCTCGATAATAAAATAAAGAATTAGTGATAAAAAGGACATAAAAATTTGTAATTTAGCGATATAAGATCCTATTCGCAGAATCGTAAGGGCAAGGATTTAAATAATTCATTGCTAAATCATTTTGAAATGAAAACAAAAATCAACTGGAATCGTGTTATATACAATATCGGTGTGATTGCATTAATCGTTGGCTCTTTGGATCCACTGGAAGGTTCGATGGTAATAGCAGCTGGTAGCGCCTGTCTGGCCTTTTCAACACAACTCCTTAAAGACCGTCACAAAAAAATATTTCTTACCACTTTCACTGCCATCGCCTTCGGTGTTTGCGCTCTTTTTTATTTATCGTCACTCGGCGGATTTGGTGGTACATCAAACATTTCATGGTGGTGGGGTGCTTTTATACTTCCATACCCAATCGGGTGGTTCATTACAATCGTTCTTTTAATCATTCGGGCTTTTAACAAGAACAACTCTAAATAATTTATTACATACAGAAACCTACTACAGCCTGTTATCTGCTACACACCGGCTCATTTACTACAACAAAACAATTAGGGTGTTTTTGAATTTTTGAAATCGAACTTCGGATATGTTTTCCGAAAGCAGATTTTTGTCAAAGTAATCAGAAAATCAAAAAAAATCAAATGAATCCGGAGAGGGAGCCAGTAATCGTTGAATATACCTTTGCAGCTGATATACAAACTGTTTGGAATTCCATTACGGTTGTAGAACAAATGCGGCAATGGTTTTTTGAAAATATAGAATCCTTTCGACCCGAAGCGGGGTTTGAAACTCAATTTATGGTACATTCAGGAGGAAGAAACTTTTTGCATCAATGGAAAATTACCGATGTAGAAACCTTAAAAAGAATCATCATTCACTGGACCTACGATGGATTTCCGGGCAATTCAAATGTACGTTTCGAATTATCAGGCGAAGGCAGGCAAACCCAATTACGAATTTTACATCAGGGCATTGAAAGCTTTCCTCAAGATATTCCGGAATTTTCCAGAGATAGCTGTCGCAATGGATGGGAGTATTTTATTGGAAACAGACTGAAAGAATATCTGGAAAGAATCCCTGACTAAAACCTTTATCCTTTTCAGACGATTTATAAAACAATGCGTTCTATCGTATCATTTTTTCTGCTTTTCTCGGCCATAAATCCCATGATATGGCTTTCGATGGATTGATCAATGGTTGATGTCAGTAATTCCGGATTTCGCTGACTTACTGCTTGAATCCAATCAGAAACCAATCCCCAGTCTCCACCGCCATGTCCTGATTTACCGTATTTATTTGTATTTATCTCACAGGCTTCCATCGTTTTGGATTCTCCGGTTCGAAAATCGTACATCGTAAACTTCTTCATATCGCCCTCGATAAATCCCATACTTCCCATTATACGGGTACGACGTCCTCCCCATGGCGTAAAAGCTTCCATGCTGAAACTGGCAGTAATCGAATCATCAAATTGAATATTCGTGATATAGTGATCGCATTGGTCGTTATCCATATCATAAACACACCGCCCGAAGTTGGTTGTTTCAAGATATTTACGGATAGCCTGTGGCCTTTCTTCCGGATTATCCGGGAGGTCAAATACGTAATTCCATCCACTTTTAGGATGATAAATTTTTAGTGCCGAATACGGGCAAACAGCTTCCTGTTTACATCCATCCATACAACGAGCCGTCCATCCATCCGGTGCATTCTGTCGTTTAAACCACTTCAGATCGCCAAAAGCCTGAATCTTTCTTGAAGGTTTATCAATCATCCAACGAAGAATATCCAGGTCATGACACGATTTAGCCAGGATTATTGGAGTACACTCTTTGGAGTTATGCCAGTTACCCCTCACATAGGAATGGCTCATATGAATATGTTCGATCGGCTCCATATGTTGCATACTAATCACCTCGCCAATGACGCCTTCCTGAATCATTTCACGAAGTTTGATAAAGTATGGTGCATATCGTAAAACATGACATACCGCTACAATACGGCCTGTCTTTTTTGTTAGCTCCAATATATCACGACACTCTTGTTCCGATGGAGAAATAGGCTTTTCGAGCAATACATCATAGCCCAGACGAAGCGCTTCCATGCATGGTCCGTAATGCAGTGCATCGGGTGTAGTAATAATTATGGCATCGGCAAATTTGGGTCTGGCAAAAACATGCTCCCAGGTTATAAACTGATTATCTTCCGGTATGTTATGTTTAGTAGAGTAACGCTGAAGCCGTATCGGAATGGGCTCGGCCACGCCAACAATCCTCATCTGATCAGGATATTCAATTGCAAAATTCCCATATACATTACCCCTTGCCCCTGCCCCACATGTGATGGCTGTAAGTGGTTTTTCAAGTGGTAGATGTTTGCTGTTTTCGGGAAGAATAATAGGATGTCCTATTTCATCGGTGGCCCAGGAGGAAAACGGAAAAAAGGAACCGCCGAGCACCACGCCCATCATTTTCAAAGCATCGCGACGGGTGAGTGAAGAAAATGGTTTATGCTGTTTCATGTTATGTAGTATTGAAGTACCAAATATATCAAAAATATTCTATTTCCCCAGAAAGCCAGGTCTAATTTTTAATACTCATTCACTATGCTTGTCCGATTTTATTGATAATTAAGCATTCTCTATCATTTAAACGAATTTCAAAATAGTTTCAAAAAAACTTTCCATTGTCCAAATCCCGATTAATTGCCCCATAACACAAGTTTTCGAAGGGAATCCGTATTTTTACTCAAACATATTCCCGGCCTATACTTTATTAAAGTACGTCAGGGCGACAAATATTACTCAACAAAATTCATAAAGGAATCGCTATAGTGCCAATCAATGCCTATGAAAACTTATAAGGTTTTTTACCTATTTACCATCAGCATTTTTGCAGTACTGTTACTTCCAACCCTGGTGCAGGATGGAATGTTTTTAGATGGCGTTACCTATAGCTCCATCTCAAAAAATCTATCAAATGGAATCGGAAGTTTTTGGAAGCCTCATTATACCCGAATTTTGTATCCCGAATTTTACGAGCACCCACCTTTAGTCTTTGGAATTCAATCCTTGTTTTTCAGTGTTTTGGGAGATGGAATTTATACCGAGAGAATTTTCACATTACTCACCGCCATTTTGACCGCTGTAGGAATTATTTTGAACTGGCATTTATTTACCGAAAGCAAGGATATAAAACGATTTGCATGGATTCCTGTACTCTTATGGATTAGCATACCGCTGGTTTTCTGGTCGTACCAGAACAATTTGCTCGAAAATACCTTGGGGGTTTTTACCATTTTTTCAATCTATTTCATATCCAAAGCCTTATTTCAACAAAGGATACTCTACTTAATACCAGGAAGTATCCTGGTTGTTTTAGCATTTTTCTCAAAAGGATTCGTCGGACTATTTCCCATAGTGGCCGTCCCAATCTATTATCTGGCATTAGAACAAAAAAGTAAAATAACCGGAATTATATACGGCTTTGTAAGTTTGATTCTACCGATTTCACTGATATATCTAATCTTCCTTCTTTCCCCGGAAGCCAAAGTAAATTTCGGTCATTATATACATCAGCAACTCATACCTGCCTTATCCAATCAAAGAGAAATCACTACAGAAAATCATTTGTGGATTCTATCAAAACTAATTATTGAGCTATCCTTGCCAATAATCATTGTTATTGCCCTATTTATCAGACAGATAAAAATAAAACTTTCCATTGATAAAACTTATAATCGAATCGGAATTTACTTCATACTGTTAGGAATCTCCGCCTCATTTCCCCTTATAATTTCTCTTAAACAACGGGCATTTTATCTGATTCCTTCCATCCCGTTTTTTATCCTCGGTATAAGTTTTCTGATTCTTCCATTCCTGAAATTTCTCGAAACCCTTTCAAAACCAATTGTATTGTGGATTAATCGATTAGCGGTAGTTATTTTGCTTTTTACCTCAATTTATTCAATATTCAATATTGGAAAGTATTCGAGGGATGAAGCCAAACTCAGGGATATTTATACACTATCAAAACATATACCGAATCAAACAATTATACAAACCACTCCGAAAATTTGGAACGATTGGGCGTTTGTTGCGTACATGAGCCGGATAGGTGATTTAAGTCTTGATACCGACAACGAACACACCTATTATCTGTGCCTAAAAAATGATAAAGTGTTTAATGGTATTGATGAAAAATATACAAAACTGGAATTAGATTTAAAGCTTTATGTTTTGTTAAAACAAAAATAATCACGAATATTCCTTAAAGGCTAATTTTCTGATATTTAGAAAAGCACTCACATTCCAAGTTGTGTTTCGAATTGCATAAACGAAAATATTACGATTGAAAGTAGCCGTTTTTCATCACGTTTAGTGAATTTTTAAAAATCAAATGTATATTTGTATAATAGGTAAAGTTTTTAACTTTACAGCTAATACAACAATAAAGAGGAAGAGAAATAACAAAGGTCTGGAGAGAAATTTCCTGACTAAGCAAGATAATATACAAACTGGTAAAGCATATATTATAAATTATAATTCTTTAATTTTTAACCGTTTCATTATTGATTTCAGCACTTAATCTGAGTAAAATGAAAAATAAAAAGTACTTTTTAGGCGCTCTGGGTCTGGTTATTATCCTGGTAGCAGCATATTTTGTTTTCGGAAAGAAACAAGAAAGAATCCCATTCAATCCGGCATTTGCGAGCTATATTTCGGCGTATACGTCGGGTAATATTTCAAAGGAAAGCATTATCTGTATCCGACTGGCCAATGAGCT
Organism: Bacteroidales bacterium; assembly: GCA_030656615.1. Taxonomy (GTDB): domain Bacteria; phylum Bacteroidota; class Bacteroidia; order Bacteroidales; family TTA-H9; genus JAUSOY01. The sequence continues at coordinate 37,508 of JAUSOY010000081.1, forward strand.
TTCAGATGAGGAAATGAAAAAGTTAGGCGATACCCCTTTATTCAGGTTTTCGCCTTCCATCAAGGGCAGAACAATATGGAGAGATGGATATACGATTGAATTTTTGCCTGACAAATCCCTGAAATCGGGAGAATCATATTATGGGGAATTCCTGCTTCACAAAATTATGCCAACGCCCAAAGACTTGAAGGTATTTCCCTTCGACTTTCAGATTATTCAGCAATCGTTTGATGTAAGCATTGAAGGAATGAAAGCTTTTGATAAAAAAACACTCGAATGGCAAAGGCTTTATGGCGTAATTCAAACGGCAGACGTAGAAAACCCGGAGGATATTCATAAAATCATTCATGCTAAACAAAATAAAAAATCACTCCCCATTCATTGGGAATTCGATGGTAACAGGAAAAACTTTCGATTCACTGTCGACAGCATCGTACGAGCGGAGCAAGCATCTACGGTTGTACTGGAATGGAATGGAAAAGCCATTAATGTCGATTTAATTGGCAATAAAGAAATAAACGTTCCGGCACTCGGCGATTTTATTCTCACCGACAATAAAGTATTTTATGAACCCGATCAATATCTGCTTTTGCAATTTTCGGATCCCTTACTCGAAAATCAAAATCTGGATGGTCTTATCCGCATCGGTCAAATATCAAATCTACAGTTTACTATTATTGATAACGAAATCAGAGTATATGCTCCCCAGCGTCTTATTGGTACTCAGGACGTATTTATCGATGCGGGTATACAAAATATTTTACGGTATAAACTTAAGGAAGCCATTCAGTTTACGGCAACTTTTGAAGAAATTATGCCCGCAGTGCGGCTTATAAATACGGGGGTCATTCTACCCAATACGGGTAATCTGGCTTTTCCCTTCGAAGCTGCCAATTTAAAGGCTGTTGATGTCAAGGTGATAAAAATCTTCGAAAACAATATCAAACAATTCTTACAGGTAAATTCACTCAATGGATCCGATGAACTCAGGCGGGTAGGTTCTGTGGTTGCAAAAAAAACAATAAATCTGGATGGAGATAAGCTGCTGGATTTACACAAATGGAATCAATTTTCGTTGGATTTAAACGACTTAATAAAAAATGAACCCGGAGCTATTTATCAGATTTCCATAGGATTCAAACAAGAATATTCCTTATACAATTGTATAAGTACAACAGGTACAACCTCAAATAGCGATGAAGATTCAGATGAGGACAGTTATTACGAAGAAGAAGGATATTATAGCGATGACTATAATAACTACTATTACCCAAGGGGTTACCGCTGGAATCAGAAAGATAATCCTTGTCATGTATCATATTATACCGGAGATCGGTGGATAAAACAAAACGTTCTGGCATCTAACCTTGGCCTGATCGCTAAAAAAGGAAGTGGTGATAAAATGCTCTTTGTTGTAAATGACTTAAAAACAACAAAACCCATTGGTAATGCTACTTTAGAAATTTACAATTATCAAAACCAATTGATAGCCAAAGGCAATACAAATAGTGATGGGCTGGCAGAAATCAGCATTAAACAAATTCCGTATCTCTTAATCGCTTCCGATGGAGCACAAAAAGCCTATTTACGGCTGGATGATGGCTCATCATTGTCGTTAAGTAAATTCGATATTTCCGGTGATATCATTCAGGAAGGCATCAAGGGATTTATTTATGCCGAACGCAGTGTATGGCGTCCGGGAGATACGCTTCATCTGATGTTTATGCTTGAAGATAAGCTAAAATCCATACCGGCCCAACACCCTGTATCACTGGAATTATACAATCCAATGGGTCAATTGGTAAAAAAGATGATCCGTACCGAATCAATCCAAGGCATCTACAATTTCCGAACGTACACCTCCTCCGAAGCCCCAACCGGCACATGGAATGTGAAAATAAAAATTGGAGGTGCCTTCTTCCAGAAGAGTATCCGTATTGAAACCATCATGCCCAATCGCCTAAAAATTAATCTTGATTTTGGTGAAGGGCTGTATAAAGACAAAAATGTAAATGGAACGCTGCAGGTTCTTTGGTTGCACGGTGCAGCAGCTAAAAACCTGAATGCCAAAATAGAAGCCACGCTAACCAAAACAAAAACGAGCTTCAAAAAATATCCCGATTATTCCTTCGACGATCCCACACGAGCATTTGAAGGAGAAACCAAGACGATATTTGATAACGCCATCGATGAAAACGGCAAGGCCAAAATTACTGCCGAATTCAATACTGAAAATGCTCCTGGAATGTTGAATGCCATTTTTGTTACACGCATTTTTGAACCCGGTGGAAGTTTCAGCATCGATAAAATGAATGTGCCGTATTATCCGTATAATTCATTTATCGGTATAAATATTCCATCCGTCGAAAAATCGCGCCAAACTCTTGTAACCGATAAAAATTATCCGGTAGATATCATTTCTGTTGATCAACAAGGAAGACTTTTACCGGGCACTAAAACCGTGGAAGTACAATTGTATAAAATTGAATGGCGTTGGTGGTGGGATCGTTCCGACGAAGACCTGACAAATTACAACACCTCGGCTTACCACAAGCCCATCAAACGCGAATTACTAACCCTAAACAATGGAGAGGGAAAATACAATCTTAAGATTAATTATCCGGAATGGGGCAGATATTTACTTCGTGTTTGTGACAATCAGGGTGGTCATGCCAGTGCAAAGTCTTTCTATGTAGATTGGGGCAGCGAATATGCACACATGTCTAAAGACCAGCCGGGAGGTGCTACTATGCTCAGTTTTACCTCCGACAAAAGCAATTATAATGTTGGCGAAAATGTAGTCCTTACCATTCCCACAGGAAACGAAGGACGAGCATTTATTAGCATAGAATCCGGATCAAGAATAATACAAACGCATTGGGTAAATGTGACCACAGGACAGACAAAATTTGAATTTAAAGCCACACAGGAAATGACTCCCAATGTGTATGTAAATGTAAGTCTCCTCCAGCCACATGCACAAACGCTGAACGATCTTCCCATACGGATGTATGGAATTATACCCCTTATGATAGAAGACCCGGCAACAAAGCTGCAGCCAATAATTACGATGAACGAAGTCCTGAGGCCCGAAGAAAAAACGAGTATCTCTGTTTCTGAGAAAAATGGTAAAGAAATGAGCTATACCATTGCCATTGTTGATGAAGGCCTGCTTGATTTAACACGTTTTAAAACACCGGATCCATGGAATAATTTTTATGCCCGTGAAGCACTTGGTGTTAAAACTTGGGATTTATATGATAATGTTATTGGCGCCTGGGCAGCACAACTGGCACGAATGTTCAGCATTGGTGGCGATGATTATAAACGACCCAAAGACGATAAAAAAGCAAAACGTTTTAAACCGGTTGTAATTTCACTCGGGCCATTTCATTTAGAAAAAGGACAAAAGAAAACACACAAATTTACTATTCCACAATATATTGGTTCCATACGGGCCATGGTGGTAGCCGGATATGAGGGAACATATGGTTCTGCCGAAAAAACTGTTCCCGTTCGTAAACCATTAATGTTGCTGGCAACTTTGCCCAGGGTGATTGGTCCGGGTGAAACTGTTAGTTTGCCTGTAAACATTTTCGCCATGGAAAAAAACATGCGTAATGTTACAGTTGAAGTTCAAGCGAATCCACTATTCAGCATTATTGGCGATAATAGCACTCAGGTTCAATTTACAGAAGTGGGTGACAAGATGGTCAATTTCGAATTGAAAGCCAAATCATCACCCGGAATAGGAAAAGTTAAGATTGTTGCCAGAAGTGGGTCAGAAAAGGCCGAATATGAGGTAGAAATCGATGTTCGGAATCCAAATCCATACATCACCAACGTCATTGATACCATCATTGAAGCCGGACAGACTGTTTCATTGGGATACATACCTGTTGGAATGACTGGTACAAATAAAGGCTTATTGGAAGTATCGTCATTTCCACCCATCAACCTTGGAAAACGAATCGATTATCTTGTTCAATATCCATACGGATGTGTAGAACAAACGACATCTTCCGTGTTTCCGCAGCTCTTCCTATCGCAATTTATGGAACTTTCCACGGCTAGAAAATCAGAAACTGAGTATAATGTTAAGGCAGGCATATTGCGGCTTTCCACATTCCAAATACCCGATGGTGGCCTGGCATATTGGCCGGGTTCAAATCAATCCGATGAATGGTCGACCACTTACGCCGGGCATTTCATGATTGAAGCTCAAATGCTGGGTTATAATCTTCCTCCAGCCTTTATGGATCAATGGAAGAGATTTCAGAAAAAACAAGCTACCAATTGGAGTTTAAGTCCTTACGAACGATCAACCTTAGTACAGGCTTACCGTTTGTATACCCTTGCTCTTGCAAAAGCGCCTGAATTGGGAGCAATGAATCGGCTAAAAGAGCAAACCGGACTTTCGGTTGAGTCGAGCTGGTGCCTGGCAGCAGCGTATCAATTGGCGGGTCAGCCCGAAGTAGCCAAAGCAATTACTGCTAAAATTACTACAACGGTTAAAAAGTACACCGAATTAGGCACTTCCTACGGCTCAGACCTCCGCGACAAAGCAATGATATTGGATGCCTTGTCATTAATGGGTGAGAAGAGTAAAGCAGCTCCTCTTATGAAAGAAATATCCGGACAACTGAGTAGTCCTGAATGGTTGAGTACTCAAACGACTGCATATTGCCTTGTAGCTCTTGCAAAATTCATCCATAAAAACAGTATTTCTGATAAGTTGAGTTTCACCAGTAAAATCAATAATGAGTCACTAAAAATAAACACATCCTCCCCTTTTTCACAAACCAATTTCACCATTAAAAACACGAATAAGGGACACATAGAAATTAAAAATACGGGTAAGGGGATGATATTTGCACGAATCCTCCTGACCGGTCAGCCTGAAACGGGACAAAGTCAGGGCAGCGCCGAAAATAATTTAAAAATTGATGTCGTGTACCGATCAATGGACGGCAAAGAAATCAATGTAGAAAAACTACAGCAAGGCAGCGATTTTATGGCCGAAGTAACGGTTTTCAATCCGGGTATCCGTGGAAATTATGAACAAATGGCATTATCCCAGATTTTCCCTTCGGGATGGGAAATCCATAATTCCCGGTTATTTGGAAATGAAAATGGAATAAAATCATCTCCGGCAACCTATCAGGATATTCGAGATGACCGCGTTTATACGTATTTCAACATCAATAAAAACCAAAAACTTATGTATTATGTTCTGCTGAATGCAAGCTATACAGGACGGTTTTTCATGCCATCCACCCAATGCGAAGCCATGTACGATGCAAGCATTAATGCCCGGGTACCCGGGAAATGGGTAGAAGTGGTAAAATGAAAAAAATAACTGCTTTTATCGCTAAACATAAGCGTGGTATAATCATAGTTGTTGCTTTGCCACTGGTTTTTTTTCTGTTGATGAGGGTAATTCTTCCAAATCCTATCTTCGATACACCCGTATGTTTGGTGGCCGAAGATAAGGATGGGGCTTTGTTAGGGGCATATATTGCCAGTGATGGTCAATGGCGTTTTCCGTGTAATCCACAAATTCCTGATAAGTATCTACAGGCTTCACTCTGCTTTGAAGACAAACGATTTTTTTCGCATTTCGGTATCGATTTTCTGGCTACCGGAAGAGCCATCGTACAAAATACCCGTGCACTAAAAAAGGTAAGTGGAGGCAGTACTATAACCATGCAGGTTGCCAGATTGGCCAGAAATAAGCCAAGAAATCTTTTCCAAAAAATCATTGAAATGGGTTTAGCCGTATATATTGAGCTTACCCATTCGAAAGATGAAATATTTGCACTTTATGCCTGGCAAGCTCCATTCGGCGCAAATGTCGTTGGTTTGGATGCTGCCGCATGGAGATATTTCGGCAGAAAACCGGAACAACTATCATGGGGCGAAGCGGCTTGTCTTGCCGTGCTCCCCAATAGCCCTTCCCTGATTCATCCTGGTAAAAATCGCCAATTGCTCAAATCAAAAAGAGATTTTTTACTGACAAAGATGCGCGATAAAGGAATCATTGACTCCATAACCTGTACAATTTCCCAGCTTGAACCTTTACCGGACAGACCCTTACCCCTACCTCAACAAGCCACACAACTTCTCAATCGTATTTATGCCAACGATTATAATCCGAAGGCACCGGAAACGGCAAAATACACAACAACCATAGATGCTGCCTTGCAACAACAAGTTATAAATATTTTACAGAGGCATAGTGCAATATGGAGTGCCAACGGAATACATAATGGAGCAGTATTGGTCCTGGATGTTGAAACAGGTAATACCATCGCATATGTTGGTAATATTTCAACAGGAGAAAAGGGTACACACAATAATGAAGTAGATGTAATAATGGCTCCAAGAAGCCCCGGCAGCACGCTTAAGCCACTTCTTTTTTCAGCCATGTTAAGCGATGGTTTGATCCTTCCAACGAGTCTTATTCCTGATATCCCTACACAAATTGCCGGTTACGCTCCAAAAAACTTTAATTTGGATTACGATGGTGCCGTACCTGCCAGAATTGCTCTTTCTCGTTCGCTAAATGTTCCCGCCATTCGGATGTTGAGAATGTACGGTGTTGAACGCTTTCATCTGACGTTAAAACGAATGGGAATGAGTACGCTCAATAAACCGGCAAGTCATTACGGACTTTCATTAATATTGGGAGGAAGTGAAACAAGCCTGTGGGAATTATGTGGAATTTATTCGAGTATGGCCCGAATACTGAACCATTATGGTGCCCACAGCGGGCGCTACGATAAAAACGACTGGCATATGCCGCTGTATTTAAAAAACACTGTCTCACAAAACCAAAAGGATGACATTAAAACACCATTGGACGAAAGTTTTTTCATTAATGCAGGATCCATCTGGTCTACTTTCGAGGCAATGGACGAACTGATGCGACCGGGTGAAGAAGCTATTTGGAGGGATTTAAATATTACTAAGAAGGTTGCCTGGAAAACCGGAACCAGTTTTGGTTTCAGAGATGCGTGGGCTATTGGATGTACACCAAAATATATTGTGGGCGTTTGGGTGGGTAACGCTGATGGTGAAGGACGCCCCGGGCTTACTGGCATTTCAGCGGCTGCCCCCGTTATGTTTGATATTTTTTCGCTGCTACCCACATTTAAATGGTTTGATATGCCATACGACGATTTGATAAAAGTTCCTGTATGCAGCCAAAGTGGACACAGGGCATTACCGATATGCGAAAATCAGGATTCACTATGGATTCCACGCTCAGGCTTAAAATCAATGCCTTGTCCGTACTATCAGATTATCCATCTGGATGCCACCGAAAAATGGCGTGTTCATAGCGATTGTGAATCTCCGTCAAATATGATTTCAAAATCGTGGTTCGTTCTGCCGCCAGCCATGGAATGGTATTATAAAACGAAAAATCAGAATTACAAAGTTCTTCCTGATTTCCGAAGAGACTGTGCTCAAATCAATACGAGTGATCTTGCGATGGAAATTATTTACCCGAAAGAAGCGACAAAAATATATGTGCCCTTGGAAATTGATGGACTTCCAGGAAAAACAATATTTGAAGTGGCTCACCGGAACTCATCGGCCACAATTTATTGGCATATCGACGGGCAATATCTTGGATCCACCAAGAACTTCCACCAAATGGCTTTATATCCTTCCGCAGGTAAACATGTACTCAGTCTGGTAGATGAATATGGTGGAAGAATTGAGCAGAACTTTGAAATACTAAACAGAAAACAGCCTTAAAATGGGTCGTTGAAATTATAATTTCATCCTGATTATCAGAAGTAAATCCCGAAGACTAAGCACTAATACCCTACATTTTAAACTGCAAACTACCGTTTGGACACTCAACAACACATTTCAGGCATTTTGAACAGGTATAACTATCGCCCGGCCTTTCCTTTTGAGATTTGTATAGACTATACTTAATGGGTTCCATTGAAACGATATAACAAGCTTTATCACATATTCCACAGGTCTTACAACTTTCCGTCTTTAATTGTATTCTGAATAGGGAAAACTTATTCAACCAGCCGGAAATCCATGCGATGGGACAGCCAATTTTGTGATATTGATACATCTGCCTCATCTTACCCGAACCACTTAAACTCATCATTATCTCCATTATCAGTCCCATAGGACAGCCCCACCGGCAAAAGACCTTTCCAAAAATAATCCCAAGAACCACTCCAATTAGCAATATATACCATAGCGAAACATTAAAATATGATACAGCCACATACGTCGATATCCCAATAATTGCAAGAATTATGAAGCGTGAATGAACAAGGGTTTTTAGAGTTTTCTGCATATTCTTTCGGATAATTTATTAATAATAAGACTGTTATAAGATTATTTTTGGAAGCTTCTGTTCCAGCTTCCAAATGATAAAAGCATCAATAATATTTCAATCTTAAGAACACTCATGGGTTCATTCCAAACATAGTTCGGCCGGAATGACGAAAATATCAACTTCGCCTCTCGAAAAAAGCAATTCTCAAAATTGTAACAATAATTAAGCAGCTGATAAACCGCTACTTAAGTGCAAAATCCGCAAAGCCAATAAATGCTAACGAAAAATGGAAAACATTAAAAAAACGAATTCGCCATTTTTTAGAATGCACCAATGACCGATTGAACAATCTCAAAAGTTTCGTCAGATGCGATTTGCATAACTTCAGCAACCGAGGAAGGCATTCCTTCTTTCATAGCCGCTGTATTCATCAGGGCAACGTATGCTTTTCCATCCTCTTTTTCATACACCGAAATGCGGCAAGGCATCATAATGGAAACAATTCTTTCGTGATTCTTTTCAAGCATTTTCCCTGAAAATTCAGGTTTACAAATCTCGATTACCTGAACCGGACGCACTTCTTTGCCCGACTTTGCCAAGGATTGTTGTAAATTGTGTACGGCAGGATTCTGCCACTCTTTTTGATTTGCAGCACTCAACAGCTTTTCAATGGTTGTGGGCACGTCAAATGGGCTTACTTGTTCGATGATTAAATTATTTGTACTCATAATGCATATATTTGGCTGTTTAACTTAATTCTTTAACAATAGATATAGCTGCAATGGTTCCATCAGCAACTGCAGTAGTTATCTGACGGTATTTTTTAGAAATTACATCGCCTACGGCATAAATATCGGACATACTTGTCAGCATATCCTCATTGGTATTAACATAACCCCAGCTATCAAGTTCAAGCTTATCTCTAAACATATCAATATTGGGTTTCATTCCAATAAAAACGAATACGCCATCACTTACCAACTTTGATCGTTCATGGGTTTTCAAATCTTCTACTTCGGTAATAATTTTATCTCCCTCGCGTACAAAAGACCTTGGTTCGAACCCGAATTTTGTTTGAATTTTTGGATTGGCAAAAAGCTTTTCCTGAGCCTGCTTATTAGCAGTAAAAGAGTCAAACTGGTGAACGACTGTAATTTTACTGGCAAACTTGCTAATAAAATCAGCTTCTTCTATTGCTGAATTTCCACCCCCTATGACTAGAACTTCCTTATCGTCATAATACTTAGCATCGCAAGTTGCACAATATGAAATACCCTTGCCTTTCAATTCCTTTTCACCGGGTATTCCCATCAAATTTGGAGATGTACCGGTAGCGATGATGATTTTTTTTGCTCTTATAGTTTCGAATTCATCAATCACGACCTCTTTTTTATTCAAGTCGATTTTTGTAACATCCACTGCCACTTTATAACTGGTTCCACATAATTTCGTTTGTTCCGACATATTGTGCGATAACAAATATCCTGGTTGGGGATCGATAAATCCTGGATAATTTGAAACTTCGTGTGTTGTTGAAACATGCCCCCCTGGCAAAGCGATATCAATAAGTACCGTGTTCACTTTCGACTGGCAAAGGTATAAACCGGCAGTAAGACCACCCGGACCTGCTCCCAAAATAAGAACATCAAACTCAGAGACAGCAGGTTTTATTTGCGACTTTATTGCCTCCACCCTATCGTGGGTCAACATGTTATTGAGCTCATGGATAATTTCACTTCTTTTTATTCCACCACTGAGCATATTTCCAATCTGCTTTCCATCTTCAAAAAATAATAAGCTTGGAGAGGATTTTACCCCCAATTTTTCCGCTAACTCACGGTTTGCCTGACGATACATTTTTACAAAACGTATATCATTACCATAAAGCTGTGCCAATCCCTCAAACTTTGGCGCCAGAGCGTCGCAGGGCGGACATTCGGTGGAATAAAAATCGAGGACTAGTTTCCCTCCGGCATTAATCTCTAGTTCGAACTCGGAGGATGATATTTCTTTCATTATTAACGTATTGCTTCTGATTTACTAAATTCTAATGTTTAACAAAATTCTAATGATTGGTTATTTTTTTAAACCGATTGTGTATTTTCGAAATAAGCCGAAAATCCAAGTTCCAGTAATTCTTTCACCGGACGGCAATCGGTTGAGTACACTTTTCCTGTTCTGTTTTTCGCTACCGAACCACAACCGCCACCACAGGCCAATTGCAGGTTACAGTTGCCACATTCCGGAATTGAAGTAACATCACGACTTTCCCAAATTTCTATCAGTTCATTTTTGCGTGATACCTCCGGATAAAAAGTACCCAGAGATTCATCAGCCTTACCAACCGTGGCCGTGCACGAAAAAATATGTCCGCTATAATCGAATGCCCATTCCGTTTTACATGCCGGACATGCATCAAATAAAGGATCGGGTAAACTTCCATTTTCTGCCAGGAATTTCGAAATTGAATAAGCTGGCTTATGGAAATCAACAATATACAGATGTTGCTTTACAAGTTTGTATATTGAATCGTACAATGAAATACGGCTAAAAAGATTTTCAGAATCCGCCTGGCAATGATGTAACTCATAATTTCTTCCCAGCTGGGTTTTGAATAATTTGTTTTCTGTCCAGCCTTTATCAATGGCGAATTGTGCCAATTCGGGAAGTCCGTTAATGTTTTCTTTATCAAGCACCATCCGTAAATTTACCGGCAAGTCGTTATCAAGACAAGCATCAATCCCTTTGACAATTTTTTCAAACGTAGGTCCTCCTCCTTTCAAAAAACGGCGTTTATCATGCACAGAGCCTAAACCATCCAGAGTAACCTGAATCTCACGGATACGGGCCATTTTTAAAATATCGATATACTCAACGAGTGCATAACCATTGGTAACGAAACAAACCTCAAGATTAATCCCATTTGCTTTTGATATGAGATACGAAATCATTTCCTTTTGACGGGTCGAATTCATTAATGGCTCACCACCAAATACTGTCAGATATTTTTTTTGTCCGGCAAATTCTGAATTTATATAGTTGAAGAATGCATTAATAACTTCATGACTCAGTTCCTTGTCAGTATTCGCATATTCATCCTGATAACAATACGTACAGGCGAAATTGCAAGAATAATTCGGCACAAAAAATAATTGCACCTCATCTTCCTCACGGCTATCGATAAAATCGAGGTATTTACTTCGGTAAAGACGTTCTTCCTCCTTTTCATCAACCAAATAACCCATAGTGGCCAGATTTTCATGAAATTCCGGAGAAAGTGCTTTACCATCTAAAAATGCCTGAAGGTTTTTTCCTTCCACGGGATTTAATATATCAGCAGATCCACTCAGCAGATTTACCAGAAAATAATTATCTGATTCGGAAATTTTGGAGAATATGTTGTGTTTTGAATAATTCATTAACACATGGTTATTTATAGCTATTTGTAGCGAAAATGTTAGAAAAAAAGATTTTCAAACGTTTGAAATTCCTGATTAATCGTGACAGCCTACGATGGTTTTTGATGTCTTAGCACAGCATTGCGCCACTTTCTTCGTATTCACTTCCTTTATTTTCTTTTTAACAAGACTTTTCATAAATATCTGATTTAGTATTGGGTAAAATATTTCAATATGGTTTATAATTTTTACTTTTTGTGATTTAAGCGATGCTTATCTGGGCGTTTTAATGACCACACGAACAAGCGGCAGATTTTTTCCCGGCAATGGTAATACTGGCTACCTCCGCGTTTCCTTTTGCGTAGGGGCCCGATTCTTCAATAATTTCGATCGAGACAAAACCAGCATTTTTTAGATGTTCCATATATTCGGCACGGGTCACGGAACCAGCCCAGCACTCAGCAATGGCAATCGGATTATTGCGGTCTTCTTCTGAAATTAGATGCGTGGCATAAATATCACTAATTACGAAACGACCTCCTTTTTTCAGAATTCTATAAATTTCATTCCAGACAGCCTGTTTATCGGAAGCATGATTGAGTGTGCAATTCGAAATCACTAAATCAGCCAATTCATCGGCAAGATCAAGTTTTTCGAGTTGGCATTGTATAAACCGGACATGATTTACTTTAAATTTCTCCGCATTACGGCGGGCTTTTTCAATCATTCCATCCGAAATATCGACACCATAGACAAAGCCTTCTACGCCGACCTTTTCTGCCATACGTAATACATCTGTTCCACGGCCGCTGCCAAGATCAACACATACTTCACCACTTAATGGTTTTGCATAATCAATTGCACCGCCACAAGAAAGGCAGCAATCCGATTCAGCCAACTGGCTGTATCTGGTATTTATTTCTTTGATTTCCATTATATTTATCTCAAAGTTAGTCTATTATCAGGGGACAAAGCAAGGATTAAAAAATAATACCCCAGCCATTTAAAAAGCCGTCTTAACTTCTTGATGAGAATTACATCTATTCAAGTCATAAACTGCTTCAAGGACTCAAAAATCAGGACATTTTCTCCACTTTACTAATCTCAGAAAGGAGAAAATCCTTTGACTTAACACCAACAAAACGATTCACTGCTTTACCGTTTTTAAAGAGTATTAATGTAGGAATACTTCTTACCTTAAATTTTTGAGCCAGCGATTGGTATAATTCAATATCCACTTTTCCCACCCGCGATTTGTCGCTTAATTCAGCGGATACATCATTTAATACGGGTATCATCATCCGGCACGGAGCACACCAACTGGCCCAAAAATCAACCAAAACGATCCTGTTCTTGGTTTGCTGGTCAAAATTTTTGTCGGTGAGCGTTAGAATACTTTCATGGTCTGCAGCCAGAGACGTACTTTTCATTTTAGCTTTCATCAGCATTCTGAAAACAATAAAAACCGTAAGAACTGAGGCTAATACTATCAGGGTTGTATTCATAAAAATTTATCGATTTAGAAAATTAGTAACTGAATAGGTCGCATCAACAACATAAACAATGGAGTTAAAATATGGATTCATCTTAAATCGAAGAGATATCCTCTTTGAAAAATAGGAATGAACCCGGAGTGAAAATGCTTTCTCTTTCGATACTGCAAAGGTAAGTCCCTTCCTGATAAAAGCGGCCTTTTAAAGAATAAGCTCATTAACTCCGGACTTGATATTCGACAAGTTTTTTATTGAATTAGACTACCTTTGCCTTACATAAACGAACAATAAGCGATGAAGTCCATCACCGAAACGGATAGTGAATTTATTTGTCATATCGATGCTCCCTGCTTTCAAATGCTTTCTCATGAAGAAATTGAATTGGTAAGAAGCAGTAAAACCCAAATTCTCTTCAGAAAAGGTGACAACCTTACAAAACAAGGGGCATTTGTTTCATATGTGTTATTTTTAATTACTGGTTTGGCAAAACAATTTATTGAGGGTGACGGAAATTCGAGTTACAATTTGAAAATTATTGCTCCTGGTGAATTTTTAGGTCTTTCCGCCGTATTTTCTAAAAACACCTTTAATTACTCGACAATAGCATTAACTGATTGTCAGGCTTTTTTGGTTGAAAAAACAGCCATTGAACGCGTTGCAAAAGAAAATGGAAGTTTCGGATTTAGCATTATTAAACGGTATACCGAACATTATTCGTACTTGTTTGATACAGTCAGAAACTTCATGAATAAACAGACAAACGGTCGTTTGGCAGATGCTATATTATATATCGATGGATTAAAGCAACGTCATCCTGATATTTTTCAATTGCTTTTACGGAAAGATATCGCTGATTTTGCCGGGATTTCTACAGAGACTGCCGTGAAATTGCTCAAAAGTTTTGAAAAAGACTCAATAATCAGTCTTAAAGATAAGGATATCATAGTTTTAGATAAAGAAAGACTGATAAACATCAGTAAAACCGGTTGATAAATTATTCCAGTTCATTTTTTAGATTAATTTTCGAGCGTTAATAAAACTCCCTTGATACAATATTGACATTAATCCACTTAAAAGTTAATTTTACCGGAAAGACGTATAAAATCCAATATTTACATCATGAAAATCGGAAAAAATTTACTTGCAATTCTGGCTGGAGGAATTACCTATTTCCTTCTTGGTTGGTTGGTTTATGGCATCATCCTGATGGATTTTATGCAAAACGGTACAAATCAATCGCTTAACAGGCCTGAAGAAGAATTTATTTGGTGGGCAATGCTTTTATCTTGTTTTGCATTTTCATCCATTATTACCTTGGTTTACCATTGGTCAAAAAAGACAAGCTGGCTCGATGGTGCAAAAATAGGGGTTGTCATGGGAGTTTTAATCACCATCCTATTAGACTTTAGTTTTTATTCGATGACCACAATTTATTTGAGCATCACCCCAATTTTTATCGAAATCGTCGCTTCTGGTATTAATGCTGCAATTGTTGGAATCGTAGTAGGACTGATACTTTGCGAAACGAAAAAGAAATGAAGCCACAATAACCCAATTCCTAATTTATACGAATGCCTCAATCGTATTACTTTTATTTCTAGCTGTTTGTGCTAATTGATCCGATTTAAACATATTGCAACGGAATCACATATTTATAGTACTACGGCATCATATCCACTTACCATTCCCTTAAAAAAATAAACATCAATGTTCATCAAGGATTTAAAAAACTGTGAGGAAATCGTTGCCGGAGATAATACCAAGCTCCGCGTAATTCTTCATCCGGATAAGGAAGATTTAGAAATTCGCTACAGCCTTGCACATGCACGACTGGGCCCTGGAAAAACCTCACAGCCTCATAGTCTTAAAACGACAGAAATCTATTATATTCTTGAAGGAGAAGGTCAAATGCATATTGATGATGAATGCGTGAACGTATTTCCTGAACAGACGATATACATTCCACCAATGGCTAAGCAACATATAAAAAATATCGGGAATCAAGATCTTAAATTCATTTGCATTGTCGATCCTGCCTGGAGACCCGAAGATGAAATAATTTATTAGGCCCTGATGGATAATGAATAAGGTCAGAAAAAAGGACGTAATCTGTGCTTATTTCCCAACTTTATGTATTTACAAAATCGCGCCAATGGCTGTTTTCTTCATAATCGAGCCTGACGATCGTATTGTTTTGAACAGACCAAGATGCAAAATAGCTTGTCAGTTCTTGTTTAAGCATTTCGATGCTATCGCTGATTAATTCTTGATTAAATCCTTTTATTCCGATATCGATAACCATTTCCATAGTAATAACACGGCTAACGACTCTGCCAAGTTCGAGGAGTTTGCGCTGAGGTAATGAATAATCCAGATTGAAATTGGTAATTTCTTTCAGATGTTCAGCCGACTTTTGAGTCAATGAAAAGTCTTTGAAAAATTGGTACAGATTTGTTTCTTTTGCTTGCTTCATCAGTTTTAAAAGAGCTTCAGAAATTTGAACATACAAAATGTCATTCGATCCTTCAAATATCTGGAATGGTCTGCTGTCAACAATAGCCCGTCCGGCGATGTGATTAAGTTTGTAACCCTTGGCGCCCACCAACTGAAATAAATTCTGAGCCGATTCCTGCATAAGATCCGTTGAATGCGATTTTACTGCATTGGCTTTAAGGCCCTGATCCATTAAATCAGCACCAACCTTTGCATGTTCACTGCTGTGTGCACAAATAGCAGATGTAATAGTATAAGCCGACTGGATACAAGCAAGGCGGTATTGCACCTGATCATACGCAAACAGACTCTTGGATCCCACAAATCGACTCTGACAGTGACTCAGTGCCTCATCAAGCATACGTTTCGTGAAACCCATCGCCATAGCAGGAATCTCAAGTCTACTACGGTGCAAACTATCTAAAAGCATGGCTACTCCAGTAGATTTAGGCTGCAAACGATACATACGTGGAATATGCACATCAATTTTATTTCGGCCATAAGGAATCATATACAATCCCAGATTTTCGAAATATTCTTCAACATCAATTACTTGACCGACTTTATTATTATCGCTGATAAAAAAATCAATATCCCGCATCAGATTCCCACCCGGTGTCTTTTTTCTGGCGGTCAGCAACCAGTAGTCGGCCCAACCTGTTAAACCAGCCCAATGCTTAGTTCCTTTCAAGTGATAATGCTCACGCTCTTCGGTATATGATGTTTGCATATTCAGGGCATCGCTCCCGTGATTGGGTTCGGTAATCATCAGGCCGCCCATACGCTTCTCTTCTATAAAGTTTCTGAATATTACCGATTTAACTTCTTCGTTGGCATATTTCGCTACAGGTTGAAGAAACAAAGCCCAATTAATACCCAAAGTCAATCCAAGGGCAAGAGATTCGTATGAAGCCGATGATATAACTTCAATTCCTTCATGTGTATGACCACCCCGACCCCCATATACTTCAGGAATAAAAGCCATGAACGGATCAGCAGCAAGGACTTCTCGCAATACGTATGGAGGCAATCCACGCTGTGTACCTAAAGTATCATGCGATGTTCTCTGGTAAAAAACCGATTCAAGGGTACTTTTAAAATTTTTAATAAACACAGGAAATGCTTGATGGGCCTTTATGTCTCTACTGTTTTCAGCTATTTGATGAGTAAACTCCATAAGGTTAAGTTCAATAATTAAAAGGCATCATCCCAATAATTCATAATCTGGAAATGAATTACAACTCTATCTGATGGGATAGAAACCTCCATCAGTAATAACAGCGACAAAATAATATTGTTTCATCGTTTCTTTTTTGAAGGCTTGAGAAAATAGATTTGGTTTTGAAATTTAAGGCAAGAGGCCAGACAATACTTAATAATGCATCATCAGGTGGCTATCGGAAAGGTGCTCTACCGGATTAGCATTCTACACAAATTGTAAATCATTATTGAAAACTAATGACTTACATTGATTATTTTTTAATACTGGACAAGTACAAAAGCATGATGCTAAAAACGGTGGCAGCAATCATTCCAATCCAATTAACCCAGATCGGTAACAAGCATGTTCCGATAAAAACTGCTACATCGGTAATAATCCGCAATAAATGGATTATCGCAACTATAGCAAATACGGTTCCTGCAAGTCGTAAAGCACAGTTTTTATAATTCAACATATTGAAAATGAATTAGTATTGACAATAAAAGTACGATGGAAATCAAAAAAAATCAAGATTCACAATTAAAATATCTGTTAGCATTCTCATGCCCGGCAGGCTTTTTATACATTTGTATAGCAACAATCATATCCTATGAACGTACATTTTATCTCGATTGGCGGCAGTGCCATGCATAATCTGGCGCTGGCATTGCATTTAAAAGGTTTTCACATCACCGGTTCCGATGACGAAATTTTCGAACCATCGCGCACTCGTTTATTGGCCAAAGGTCTTTTACCGGAAATCATGGGTTGGTTTCCGGATAGAATTCATAACGAACTCGATGCAGTGATACTGGGAATGCATGCCCGTAAGGACAATCCGGAATTAATAAAGGCTCAACAACTTGGTTTGAGAATATATTCCTATCCCGAATATTTATATGAACAATCCAAAGACAAACTTCGGGTCGTTATTGGAGGAAGTCATGGAAAAACCACTGTAACGGCAATGATTCTTCACGTCTTGCATCAATTGGATATCAATTGTGATTATATGGTGGGTGCAAAGCTCGAGGGTTTTGATGTAATGGTTAAACTAAGTCATGACGCGAAAATTATGATTTTTGAAGGCGACGAATACCTTACCTCACCAATTGATTCACGCCCTAAATTCCATCTGTACAAACCTCATATAGCCCTGCTAACAGGAATAGCCTGGGACCATATGAATGTATTTCCGACTTTCGATGTTTATCTCGAGAAATTTACAGAATTCATCCATCTAATCGAAACAAATGGTCATTTGGTCTATTATCAGGGTGATGAGCATTTACTTCAACTGGCTCTGATATGCCGCTCTGATATATCGCAAATTCCATATCAAGAAGTTAGTTACCATACATCGGAAAATGGAAGCATTATCACCGAAAATGAATTGGAATATCCGCTGAATATATTCGGTCGCCACAATATGCAGAATTTGAAGGGTGCAATGGAAGTTTGTAAGTTATTGGGAATTACAGAAAATGACTTTTTAAGCAGCATTCAAAATTTCCGTGGAGCATCCAACCGGCTTGAAAAACTATCGGATAACGGAAGTTCTTTTATTTATAAGGATTTTGCCCATGCCCCATCAAAAGTAGCAGCCACTACACGTGCGGTGAAAGAACAATTTCCAAACCACAAAATCATTGCCTGCCTTGAGTTGCATACATATAGCAGCCTCAATATCGAATTTTTACCCCAATATGCGCATTGCCTCGAATCGGCAGACATTCGAATGGTATATTTCAGCAAGCATGCGCTGGAGATTAAAAAACTTCCTTCATTGGATACTCAGGCTGTTAAAAACGCATTTAATGACGATGAAATCATGGTTTTCAATCAATCTGAAGAAATGCTAAAATCAATCAGACAAAAATTTACAAAAGAAAATACGGTGCTGCTAATGATGAGTTCAGGCAATTATGATGGTATTTCGCTGAAGGATTTGGCCACATCACTTATATAAACCGGCTATTTACCGGGAGGTAGGGTTAAAAAGCGTATACCCAATATTGAACAGAATTGACCATGATTCTGTCTCTTTATCGAAATAGTTAACGCTCAGGCTAACAGGTCCAAAATAGCTATCATAAACGAAAGCCATACTTCCCATAAAAAAACGATCAGAAAAATATTTACGATAGGCAGCTGTTTGAACTGCTGTAGAGACCACTTCTCTAAGCGGTTGATAAACATATCCTTCCATCCTTATATCCAATCGGCGGGTAATTTGAAATAAGTTTTTCGATCCAATAGCCACCGAATTAGGCGATCGGAATTTTGGAAGAAACAGCATTTGTGCCGCTAATATCGGCGAAAACTGAGGCATTGCAAGAACGCTGGCGGTATAATTTGTTGAAAAATCCATATTAGAGATGAGTAACTCACCATACATTCCTAATTTCAAAGGACCTATCTGTTGAAAATAGTTGTCGTACATCATATCGATCATGAAGAATGAATAATTGCGTTCACTTTGATCTTTTATAATTGATGTTGAGCCGGGATAATGATTCTCACGTCCGCTTACAAATCTAATTCCTGCTTTAAATCTTGAACCAGCTGTTGGATATTGTTTGCGGTTAAACGAATTAAATTCGACCATCATATTAGCACCAGCATACCGAAAATCAGTTCTATCGAGGGTATCATTGCGTTGAATAAAATTCGTATGATAATATTTATCGGTATTCTCACCAATATTAATACCCAGTTTCAAAACACCATTCGTTGTTACAGGCAATCCTAGGGCACCCCTCATAAAACTCTCCGATTTAAGTAAAAAAGACGGTGTTTTATCTTCAATGAAATAGGAATTACTTTTAAAAAAATCAAAATAATTATATACATAATCCCCTTCGATAAAATAAGGAGTTTCTGATGGAAAATCGACTCTTCCTTTTATACGGGCCGAGGAATAAAACCGGCCAAAATATGAATTCACTAAAAAGCTTGTAGCATATCTTCCAAGATGATTATACTGCAATTGCACAAATAGCTCGTTTGTAGCCGACGACGAAATATTACCGCCAAAATCAACTTCAAAAGATTCAGATGTTTGAACATCAAGCAATAAGTTAAAGTATCCGGTGTATTTATTAAATCGTAACTGAGGAAAAACATATTTGATCCGGTCATCAGCTATCAGTCGGAAATAATCCGTCTTATAATCGCCAATCATTTTTTCTTTAGACTTATGATTGAGTATTATCCTGACATATTCTGACTGTGCCGGATTCAAGCCTCTTACAATTACACTATCGATATACAAATCGGGCTTTCGATTCCTGAATATATTACGTGCATTGTCGCGGGCTTCTATACTTTGCCGCTTTTGTACAAGCCCTTTAATGCTATCGAGCAGTCTAATAGCAGCACTATAACCACTATCGATTAATGCCCTGGAAAATCGGAAATCAGTAACATCAACAGAAATGAGTTTTGGCTTAACTACCAAACCTTTTTTGCCTTTTGGAATTTCATATAAGGTTTTTGTCATCAGCATATTTTCGAGCTGAGATATAATATCGTCTGATTCGGGGCGAACATCATCGGCAGCTGCTTTGCTTCCAATAATAACATCCGCGTGAAACGTATTTACCGCCACATCTATCGGGAAATTATTATACATACCTCCATCAAACATAAGCCGTCCATCAATTTTTATGGGTTTAAAATAAAAGGGGAATGTCATGGAGGCTCTTACAATAGTGCCTAAACAACCGGTATCCGGGATATAGGGTTTATTCAAATAAATATCGGAAGCTACACAACGGAATGGAATATACAGCGAATCATAGTTATAATGACAAGCTGCACTGGCTGCTGCAAAAACCTCCATAAACTGGTAATCCATTTCAAATGGTGAAATAATATTGGTAGGAATACGGGTTTGCAGCTTTTGTGCATAATTAAACCGAAGTTTAAACCAACCGGCATTCGGGTCTTCTTTTTTATAATAATGGTAATAATCTTCCCCTATCTGCCCATCAGCCCATTTTTGAAATACGGATGATGTAACCAATTGTTCCATTTCGGCTGGTGTGTAACCTGCCGCATACAAACCACCAATAATAGCCCCCATTGAAGTACCCATAATATAATCGATGGGGATATCGTTTTCTTCGAGTGCTTTTAACAAACCAATATGGCAAACCCCTTTGGCACCACCGCCACTCAGAACAACAGCAACTTTCTGAGCATTAATGTTGTTAATCAACAGCAACATTAATATCAAAGAAAAGATACATCGGCTTCGCATGGTGTTAATTTTAAAAAATATCCGCATTATTCTTTCCACAAGGTAGTGAAATATACAGACTAAAGTAATCAATAAATCAAAAACAATTGAAAAATATATTTGTTAAAACACCCTCTTCAAGTATTAATTGACAGGACATCATAATCAAAGAAATGTTAAGAAACTAATTACCCAAATAAAAACCAAAAACCTCCCTGTTGCTACCATTGAGTGTTTCAAATGATAAAACAGGAAGGTTTGAAAAAACATTTAATATTGGAACAATTATATTCTGGCCAGAGCCTGATCAAGGTCTGCTATAATATCCTCAACTTCCTCGATACCAATGGCAAGTCTGATAAGTCCATCGGTTATTCCGGCAGCCTGACGGGCTTCGTAACTCATTTTTGAATGAGTCATAGAAGCAGGATGCTGAATCAGCGTTTCGATACCACCCAATGAAACTGCCAAAAGCATCATTTCAACACTACTCATTACAATTTTACCAGCAGCTATTCCTCCTTTTACTTCAAAACTAATCATAGCACCTGAGCCATTCATTTGTTTTTTAGCAAGTTCATATTGGGGATGTGATTTCAAACCTGGATATCGAACCCAGGCAATTTTAGGATGATTCTCGAGATATTCGGCTACGATCATGGAGCTTTCCTGTGCCTTATCAATTCTGATTGCCAAGGTTTTTAATCCTCTTCTGGCTAACCATGATTGATGTGGATCGATATTACAGCCCATATTGACCATCACTGGACGCACAACTTTATAAAGCTCCTGCGTTTTTGTTACAATGATTCCACCAACAATATCAGCATGTCCATTGATGAATTTCGTCATTGAGTGTAAAACGATATCGGCTCCCAAATCGAGGGGTTTCTGAAGATAAGGGCTGCAAAATGTATTGTCTACACAAACCAAAATACCTTTAGACTTTGCAAATGCACAAATTGCATCAATGTCACAAATTCCGATGGTAGGATTGGCGGGTGTTTCAAGATAAATGAGCTTCGTTTCTGGTGTAACTGCGTCTATTACGTTTTGAATATTGGTGGTATCAACCCAGGTACTTTTCACTCCAAAACGTGCGAAAATAGTTTCAGCCACCACGCGTGACGGACCATAAACGGCATTATGACCGACCATATGAGCACCCATACCAAGCAATGCCATATAAACTGTAGTTACTGCTCCCATCCCAGAGGATGTGGCTATTCCACCAAAACCATTTTCGAGCATAGCAACGGTATTCTCCAAATCGCTAATCGTAGGGTTTCCGATACGAGTATAAATATATCCTGGATCTTCACCAGCAAAACATTGTGCACCATGGTCGGCATCACGAAATTTAAAAGTAGAGGTTTGGTAAATGGGTGTTACGGCACTACCCAACTGATCTTCAAATCCACCGCCATGTACAAGCATGGAGTTGAATCCTGATTTTTTGATCTTCATTTCTGATATTTTTGATATACTGGAAAAAGCCACATTTGGACAAATCAGTTCTTTAAGCAGCCGTTTCCGTAAATTAATTAGCTTTGGCAAAAATACGCTTTTGAAACGCGTTAGCCAATTTATCGATGACATAATAAACCAATCATAGGTTAATTTGTTAATTATTATCGAATCAACTAAAATCACAATCATGTTTACAAAGAATCTGACTCTAATGATCGCCACATTGCTATTATCGGGCAGCGTAATGGCTATCACTCCTCCTGATACATCATACTGGCACAGAACAACAGAAGCAGGTTTAACATTTTCTCAATCCAGCATGACAAACTGGGCCGCTGGTGGAAGTAACTCCGTGGCTGTAAGCACCTACCTGAATGTATTAATGAATTACAAAAAAGAAAACGTCAATTGGGATAATTCACTTGAATTAGGATATGGTATGCTCAAAACTGAAGGTTTGGGATTACGAAAGAACGATGATAAAATTAACCTGAGCAGCAAATATGGATATAGAGCTGCTGAAAACTGGAATTATAGTGCCTTGCTATCCTTCAAATCACAATTTGCGAATGGATATGCCTATGATGTTAATGATTCGGTTGCTATCTCGCGATTTTTGGCTCCTGCCTATATTCTTTTGGGCGTTGGTATGGATTATAAACCGAATGATATGCTTTCTATTTTTATGTCGCCCCTCTCCGCACGGGTAACCTTGGTAACCGACCAGGATCTTGCCAATGCGGGAGCCTATGGCGTTGATAAAGCAGTATACGATGCAAATGGTGATATGATTACGAAAGGGAGTAATTCGCGCCTTGAAGTAGGGGCCTCTTTTAAAATGCTGTATAAGAAGGAAATTATTAAAAATGTCAGTTTCCAATCCACCCTTCAATTATTCACTGATTATATAAAAGACCCACAGAATGTTGATATGGACTGGGAGGTGATAATGCTTTTTAAGGTGAATCAATTCATTCAGGCTAATCTGAATACCCATATCTTATACGACCACGATATCAACATAACTACAAAAGATGGCAGTATTGGCCCCAGAACTCAGTTTAAGGAAGTTTTTGGATTGGGTTTTGTGGTAAAATTTTAGAGAATCTCCGGATTTTGCAGAACTGCTGAATTACAGGCTATCAAAATATTTTATCTATCTGAAATATTTCAGATAGAATCATCCTGTCTTGCGTTCGTATACCTACGCCATTTCTCAATGACCGCCTTCATATCTTCCGGAAGATCAGAATCGAATTTCAGGATTCCGGGTTTTGTCGGATGCTGAAATGCGAGTGATTTGGCATGCAATGCCTGACGAGGAAGAATTTCAAAACAATTGTCGACAAACTGTTTGTATTTAGCAAATAGTGAGCCTTTTAATATTCGTTTTCCGCCATAAGCTTCATCTCCAAAAAGAGGATGGCCAATGTGGCTAAAATGTGCTCTTATCTGATGGGTTCTACCCGTTTCGAGCCGGCATTCGACGAGTGTTACATAGCCGAAGCGTTCTAAAACCGTATAGTGCGAAACCGCGTGACGCCCAAAATCCGGATCGTCGGAAATACACATCAGCCTTCGGTCGCGTGAAGATCGACCGATATTTCCACGAATCGTACCTTCATCTGATTCCATATCACCCCACACCAATGCCTGATAACGCCTTTCTATGGTATGATCGAAAAACTGACGGGCGAGAACGGTTTGTGCAAATTCGGTACAGGCAATAGCCATGATTCCAGTAGTATCCTTATCAATTCGATGAACCAGCAAAGGAAGCCCAACTTTAAACTGTTGAAAATGAAAATATAATGCATTCAGTAGTGTCCCGTTATAATTTCCATAAGCCGGATGAACAACCATACCAGCAGGTTTATTGATAATCAATACTTCATCATCCTCAAAAATAATATTAAGGGGAATGTCTTCCGCAGTAATCTCGTGAATCTGTGGTGGCTCGGGTAGAAGAATTGTAATTATTTCGCAAGGCTTAACCCGATAATTGGGTTTAACCGCAACATTATTAACCAGAATATTACCAGCCCTGGCAGCAATCTGGAGACGATTCCGGGATACTCCTTCAATTTTATTCGCCAAGAATTTATCGATCCGGAACAGCCCTTGGCCTTTATCAACTACGAAGCGATAATGCTCAAAGAGCTCACTACTTTCCTCATTCAGTTCAGAATCATCCTTTATGGGTATATCCATCATTTTATAACAGATAGTCGGGTAGAGTATTCCGAATTATTACCCGAAGCAGCAACCCTGATAAAATACAATCCCTGTTTAAGATCAGGTAGTGAAATTATCGTTTCAAACGGGCCTGAATACATCAATCGGCCAGCCAAATCAAATATCCTTACTTCCATTCCAATCGGGGATGCATTATCCGGAAGCTTTATGTTAAGCTGATTTCCATTCAAAGGATTGGGGTAAACACTCAAACTGAGGTTCTTTTTAATAACCGGAATTTGTGGAAGTACGGCTTTACCCAGTACGGGTCTAATCATCAGGCTACCATTCTGAATCGATTGTTGCCAAACTCCATCCGTATTAAAATGTGTATTGAGACTATTATCGGCCGAACGGTCGAAACCTACATTCAGATTATCGGATGTTGTCTGAAGCCATCCAACGTGAAAAGCATTTACAACGGGTATTCCTTTAGCAAAATAAAACTCATTAAAACCAAATTCATTTGCTGATACTGCTTTAACCAAAGTATCCGGAGAAATAATTTTTCCCGGAATGCCATTATCATCATCCCATACCATCAAATAGAAATATTGTTCATTAGCTGCGTTTTTAGTATTGTTAAACAGCATTTTTACACCCCGGAGGGTATCACGGGTATTCACCGAAAAACGATATGCCAGTTGGGCTCCCGATGGTGTGAGACCATAACCGGCCTCTGGAATTCCATCGTCATAGGCATAATAATTTCCAAAATACTGCTTGTAATATAAAGTATCACTCAAACGGGAAGGACCATCCTCATCACCATGAATAACATGTCTGACAAAAAAACTAGCTGAATCGCGGGTTCCAAATGGATCAATTGGTAAAATACTCTGAACCCGGGGAGCCGAAAACATTTGATAATCCACGTAACCACCCGAATAAAAAGGCTGAATGCTGTAATTGCCTCCATAAAAATAATCAACTTCCGCACCGGAAGCATTCAAAACCCAATACTCGTAACGCGAACCATGAGCTACCGTATCAAGATTTACAATGGTATTATACAAGGTATCACGCATTTCATTGGTAGGATCGTTTGAATACTGTGTATATGGCATCGATTGATAACGCTTTAGGAAACTTGGCGTTCCCGAAACGAAAGAAATATTACGATAAATCGTATCAGCCAACGAACGATTTAAATTCAGGTAGACAAAATCAACATTCCAATGGTCCATGCTACTTTGCCAGGATGGAAGAATATTATTGGCAAGACTGGCAAAATTAACCAGTCGAAAGCGGAAATTCTTATTGTAATACGAAGCACTGTCATCAATTTTAATCATCACCTGACGAAACCAGGTATTATATCGGGTATAAAAAGTGTCGATGCTCATTCCTTCTTCTGACCAAACCTGAATCCATTGAGACAAATCTGAATTATAAAACTGCAGCACGAGCGAATCGCCCTTCTGTGGTTCATTGCCTCTTCCCTGCGGCTGATAGTAAAAACTGATATACAACGAATCGGAGGTTTTGATTGCTCTTTTTACCGGAGAAAATATCGTATCTAAGCGGATAAAATGTGACGTAAGCTTATCTGCTTCAAATGATGTAAAACTTGCGTTTGTGTATATATGTCCGGCAGAATCAAGGGCATCAAAGGTGGCACAGCCATGGTTAGGTGGATTAATACAAAACCCATCATTAATGTATGCGTTCATATCAGACCAAAGATTTTGATCGGGAAAAAGGCTACGTTTCCTGAAATCGTCGAAAAAAGGAAGATTTAGAAATATCGTCTCGGCTTTAGCCTGCTTGAGGTTTTGTTGCTTTTTAACAGCCAACTCTATAAATGGATTATAGGCCGACGGTGTAATAAACTCCTGTGCCCTGAGGCCGGCAGTTGCCAAAGTGAAAAAAATGAGTATAAATATCTTTTTCATCATAATACTATTCAGGTTCGTCTGTTATAAGCGTATCGGTATCAATTTTTGACTCTTCACGAGCCTTGCTATAATCAAATCCATCTTCTTTCCTAAACCAGATGTCGACACTGCTACCTGGCTGAAGCACTCTTCCGGGAGAAGGAAACTGTTTATAAACCCTATTACCTTCGGGTTGTGGATTTTCGAGATAGGAAATTCTTCCAACATTGAGTGAAGAAGAAAATACTGATTTATTTGACATAGAATAATCAAGGCCAATCAAATTTGGCACAACGGTGGTAAATCCATCAGTGCCCAATTCTACTTCAATTACAATTTTTGAACTTCTTGGAATCATTTCTCCACTTCGAACAGCTTTAGTTGCAATTCGCTGGGCGGAAACAGCATTTTTATATTCTCCCGGAACATAATCAATATAATCGATTTGTAATCCCGCTCCTTCAATAGCAGAAACTGCCTGTCGCAATGAAATATCAATCAAATTAGGCATCGCAACCTTCTCAGATGTAGAGGCTACAATGGTAATATATAGCTTTCTTCCTTGCTTAATTTTAGCACCCTCAGGAGGTTCCTGCATACAAATGCAGCCTTTTTCCTGCCGGGGATCAAAAATCGAATCAAGAATGACCACCTCCATATCGTTATTTATGGCAAATAATTCTATCTCCGAAATGGGCTGTCCCATAAAACCGGGCATCTCCACAAATTCTCCATGCCGGGTATACACACTTAAAATCTGTAGTGTACCCCATATGAGCAAAATACCTGCAAAAAAAGCCAGGGCAATATGCTTATAAAACAAGCTCGTTTTCAGAAATTCAATAAATTTCATCGTTGAAAGGCTTAATAACTGCTAATTCAATATAACTCCGGCAATTTTAAAAAATTGTACCAAAGGCTGCAAAGATACAAATAATGAAGCTTTGAAAACAGCCGTCGTAAATCGTGCTTACCACTTCTGAATCCCAAATTTTGCAACTACATTTGCAATAAATATTAAAGAAATGAAGCAGAAAATAGCTATTCTGGCCGGAGGTGATTCCGGAGAATTCCAGGTATCGGTAAGAAGTGCTAAAAGCGTTGCCGATTTCATCGATAAAGAGAAATATGAGGTCTACTCCATATTGATGCAAGGAAAAGAATGGTATTGTATTCAGAATGAGATAAAATATCCTGTTAATAAAAACGACTTCAGCATACTTATTGATACTGATGTTATCTATTTTGACGCCGCATTCATTATTATCCACGGCACACCCGGGGAAGATGGGAAATTACAGGGCTATCTTGAGATGTTGAAAATCCCATACACCAGCTGTAATTCTATTACTTCTGCTCTCACTTTCAACAAATATTTTTGTAATGGCTTCGTCAAAAACTTCGGAATTAACATAGCTCCTTCCGTTTGGATTAAAAAAAGTGATTCGATTGATGAAAAAACAATACTGGCTATCACTGGATTACCCTGTTTTGTGAAACCAAATTGTGGAGGTTCAAGTGTGGGGATGACAAAAGTGAATTTGAATTCAGAGTTAAAAACAGCGCTGGATATTGCTTTTAAAGAAGACCCCGAAGTTCTTATCGAAGCGTTTAATAAAGGCAGGGAGATTACCTGTGGTGTTGTTCAGATTAAAGGTGAAATTATTGCCCTTCCATTATGCGAAGTAAAAAGTAAAAAAGAGTATTTCGATTTTGAGGCCAAATACAACGAACTGCTTGCCGATGAAATTGTCCCTGCTGTAATTACTGAGGCTGAAACACAAACATGTACCCAATTATCGAAAGAACTTTATAAAAAGCTCAACTGCTTTGGTGTGGTACGCTTCGATTATATCATGGATGAGCAAGGAATTTTCAATTTCCTTGAGGTAAATACGGTTCCGGGAATGTCGGCTGAAAGCATTGTTCCAAAAATGGTTAAAGCCCACGGATGGACTCTGTCCCAGTTTTACGGCCTGCTTATCGAAGAAGCTTTAAACCGCTGATTCTATCAGAAATTTCATAAGCTTTTCCACGGCCCTACCCCGGTGACTAATTTGATTTTTTAAGAAAAGAGGCATTTCAGCAAAACTTTCTTCATATCCCGTTGGTCTAAAAACAGGATCGTATCCAAAGCCTTCTTTACCCTGGCATTCAGACAATATTTCACCCTCCACCCTTCCTTCGAAGTAATGCTCTATTCCATTAATAATCAAACAAATGGTTGTTCGAAAACGTGCTGTCCTGCATTTTACTTCCTTCATTTCATCCAGAAGTTTAACAATATTGTCGTTAAAACTACAGCCCTCCCCGGCATAACGTGCTGAAAACACTCCAGGGCGTCCATTTAGGGCATCTATTTCAAGTCCGGTATCATCCGCAAAACAATCCATCCCGTACTTCGAAAACACATGATGTGCTTTTAAAAAAGCATTTCCTTCAAGAGTCATGCTGGTTTCGGCAATTTCATCGAAACAACCAATATCAGCAAGGCTTAAAATAGAAAAACGATTTTCAGCCAAAGAGATTATTTCACTCAATTTATGGGTATTATTGCTCGCAAAAACAAGTTTTTTAATCATAATAAAAATTTAAAAATCAATTTTCTGTCCAGTGGATAGCTTCTAAATCATTGGCGATCAAATAATCATTGGCCTTTGAAAATGGCCTGCTTCCAAAAAATCCGCGATTTGCTGAAAGTGGAGAAGGATGAGCCGCATGTAATAATAACTGCGATGAAATACCTGAAGAATTAATTATGGCTTTGGCATTGTTTCCCCAAAGCATAAAGACGCATAATGCTTTATTTTGAATTATATGTTTTAAGGTAAGTGAAGTAAATTTCTCCCAACCAATTTTTGAATGCGATGCAGGAGCAGATTCTCTTACGGTAAGGCTGGTATTCAGTAAAAATACCCCCTGACGGGCCCAAAACTCAAGATTTCCCTGCCATGGAGGCTCTTTTTGCAAATCGAATTTCAGCTCTTTAAAAATATTACGGAGCGAAGGAGGCAACTTTTGTCCATATGGCACCGAAAAGGCAAGACCATGCGCCTGATTCTTGCCATGATACGGATCTTGTCCGATTATTACAACTTTTACTGAGCTAAGGGGGGTAAGTTCAAAAGCTTCAAAAATATTTGAATAAGCTGGATATACGACATTTTCTGCATACTCAGCTTTTAAAAAACGATCGATATCATTCAGAATTTCAATTATTTGAGGATTATCGAAAAGTGATTTCCATCCATTGCGTACAGAAGATTTAACAAACTCCATAATCAAGTGTTAGTAATTAAAAGTGGCAGAGTTAATAAAAATCATCGTATATTGGGTGAAATAGTTGCATTTAAATATACAAACCGCTTATTTTGTATCCGTATTAGAATTCGAAGTAAAATTATGAAAAAACTTATTTATATCCTTTTACTTTCTATGATTGGAGGATTGGTTCTCGTATCCTGCAAATCTCAAGAAAAATGTGCCGCATATGGCGAAGCTAAAAATTTCAAAATAGAACAACGCAAGTAATTCCTGAGAAATTTTTCAAAATTCCTATGTTATGGCCAGAAACGGCCTATACAAAACACGCATATAAAGTACCGAAGTATCGGTGCTTTTTTTGTGCTATTTGAAATTTACTACATA
The DNA here is from genome assembly GCA_030656615.1 of Bacteroidales bacterium. Taxonomy (GTDB): domain Bacteria; phylum Bacteroidota; class Bacteroidia; order Bacteroidales; family TTA-H9; genus JAUSOY01. The sequence continues at coordinate 67,880 of JAUSOY010000081.1, forward strand.
ATGGCCAATTATATGAATTTCTTCAGGGCTAAATGACTGGAGTTCGATTTCTCTACAGTATTATTCACACAATACATTTTATTCAGTCAATTTTTAGCACGAAGTTTCAAAGCCTTGAGTTCTTGTTCGATCAATCAAATAAATTATAAGAAAAGCTTCCTGAAAAATCGGTTTAAAGATTAGGAATAAAATACAAATAAAGAGGAAGAGGGGTTATGCGTACGCATAACCCCTCCTCCTCTTTATTTGTAAAATATTATTTTACTGGTCAATAACGACTTTAGTAATATGCATTTTATGGTTTACCTCAACCTTTAGCAGATAAATTCCATTCGGAATACCTGCAAGACTAAGTTCAAAACTACGATTGGATGATGTGGCATCAAATTCTGTATTCAAAATAGTCTTACCAATCAGATCCACAATTTTAACCCTAGCAATTCCATTTACCGCATTTGTCAGTTTAACAAAAAGTCGATCCTTAGCAGGATTAGGATATACCTGGACACCCATATTCTGAGGATCATTTATTCCGATACCCATTTTTGTTGTAAAGGAACGAGTTGACCATGCTGACGAATCAGCACCATGCCATGCTCTCATTCTCCAATAATACTTTGTATTATTATCCAATAGAATGGGGATGCGGAATGAAGTTATGGTATCACCAATAGAATTTCCATCGAAAAGCAATTCAGCAAACGTATTTGTAGGACTAACCTGCATTTCGTATCGATTAATACCGGTCATTTTAGTCCAGGTACAAGTTGGTTGACGCTCCTGATCTACGGCATTATCCGCAGGAAGAAGTAAAGCAGGACTTCCGATAATGGTCAGATTCCAGATATCGCTCCAGTTACTGGTATCGGATTCATGACGAGCTCTGACTCTCCACCAGTATTTGGTAGCAAAAGTCAGGCCTTCAGCAACAACTGCAACATCTTCAGTTACATACTTCAAAGGATCCGAGAATAACTCATCTGTAGAAACTTCATATTCATACTTCTTACTACCTGCAATTGCATCCCATTTCAGTTCAACATCGAGCATTTGGCCAACAGTGTTATTTCCAGGTTTTGAAAGCTTAGGTTTAGAAATAACCGTGAAATTCCACGTTTCAGACCATACACTTGTATCGCCTTCAACAATTCCTCTGATTTTCCAGTAATATTTTCCACCATACTGTAATTTGGCAGTAGAAACTAAATAAATACTACCAGCAACAACACCCAGTACAGGGCTTGTAAAAGTCTCGTCCGTCGAAATTGCGTACTGATACTTATTAACACCTGAAATTTGAATGGCACCCAAATTACTCTTCCATTTCAGACTTACCAAAGCGGCCTGATCAACAGCATTATTTGCAGGACTGCTGAGGGCAACCTTTTCAAAAGTGGTAAAGCTACGGGTTGGTGACCAGTAAGAGCTATCGCCGGTGGCCAAGTCATAAGCTTTCACTTTCCAATAATACATTTGGTTAAAATGGAGATTTGCCATCTGTACCCCAGTTTCAAATTCGGTCATAAAAACCATGGGGGACGAAAAATTGGCTGCTTCATCAACTAACAGTTTGTACTTGATAACACCGCTACCGGTAACACCTGACCAACTAATTGTGGCGTTTGGCATCAGATTGGTAGCAAGGTCATCCGGGCTAAGAGGCGTGGGAGTGTATATCTTCGGCTGCGCAAAAACTGTAATGGCAGCGATCGTAAACAATAATGTAATAAATCTTTTCATTGGCTGAGATATTTAATGTATTACCAAAGTACAATTATCGGATAACAACAAATTTTCTGGTAACCGACGATTGTCCGGCGATGACCTGAATCATATAAGTTCCTTTAGACAAGTCGCGTACTTCTACCGAAAATTCATGATTTCCGGGGGTAAGTTGTCCCATATTCATACTCTTTAATGTTCTTCCGCCAAAATCGATTACACGAATCTGAACACTGGCAGATTGGCTCATGCTAATACTAACTTTAGTATAGTCAGAGGCCGGATTTGGGAATACATTAACAATAGGAGTAATAGGTGATGCGATAGAAGGCATTTCATCAATGCCTACAAAGGCTCTTGATTCCCAAATACCACGTCCAAAAGTAGCTGCATAAATAGCACCATAATTCGTAATCGCAGGAACTATCAAATCAGGGAGATTTGGATCCGTTGAAGGAACAATGAATGATGCTCTGCTTCTGATTTGCTGTTGGAGTGCATAAACAGGGATTGTTGCCATTCCGTTTGATTCGGCTTCCCAGGTACCTGCTGCTGCATTATTGGTGGTAAATACGCCAAACTCGGTACCAAGAATAATGGTATTTGAGTTATTGAGTTCAATAAGTGAGGCATAAACAGGTGCCTTTGGTAAATTACCCTGAATCGAATTAAATGTGGGTAATGAATCAATAGCATTCGTAGAACGATATACATAATCATTATTGCCATAGTTAGCCAGGGTAACAATGATATGTTTTTTATTATTGGGGTCAACTGCAATTGAAGTGATTTTTCGATCGGTAAAAGTGCGGATGAGACTTGTAGCAACAACACATTTTGCACTATTTACATCAGCACGTTCGTAATTATACGCCTGAATAAGATTAGAAATTCTGTAAACCTTTCCTTCTGCAGTACCTACAAAAACATGATTAGCATCTGCTGAATAGGCAATGGCTGTAGGGATTCCTGTAACCTTTGCAATATTCCACCAGGCAGGAGTTTTAGTAAAGTCAAGTACGTCTTTCGAAAGGAAAATCTTGTCTTTCATGGCAAGAAAACACTTTGCAACAACCTGGTCTTTAATATTATGAATTTCTCCCTTATACATTTCTTGTGTAGCTACCTTATGGAATGGATAAGCATAATTATTTGAGCGAACGATAAACGTTTCACCCATTTTAATGGTATCCTTTGCCAGAACGCGATACTTAACTGTATCAAAAGAATTCTGGTCATTAAAGTTTTCATATAATACAAAAGGAGCAGGGAAATCAGAAATCGTCATACCTGAAGATGCAAGAAATGCGTCTGCAAAACTAAATCCTTTGTCTTCCGTTCTGCGGAACTGCGTTGCACCACTGGCATCCACTTTTCGTGATAAAATAAAATAATTGGGATTGATAAGACTGATAGCCTGGTAACCACCAACACCCGTATTATTTAAATCACCATTCCAAACTTCAATGGCTGAAATTGGAGAATTTCCACCATCGCCAATATATTGGATTCCATTACCCAGTGTTCCACCCATTACATTACCAAAACCATTTGTATTAACAGTTGTAAACTGGGCAACATTGTAATTTTTAATGATGGGACGGAAACGTAAAGCATCATCCTGATTGATAGAAATTCCACCATCATTTCCAACGACAAACGTATTGGGATATCCTGGGCGGAAGGCATATACGTGATGATTGGCCGCTAAGTATAAAGGCGAGAATTTATTAGAAGTACTTGAGCTTACTGCCGAGTTTCCCCATGAGAAAAATCCATTGTCAGTAACTTTTTTACCTGACCACATATTAATACCCCCTAAAAGAATCTGATCAGGATTGTTAGGATATACAGCAATGGTATTGGCAATTGCACCTTGTCCTACAAATACATCAGTGAGGGTTTGGGCAGCACCCGGGAAAATAACATTCCATGTTTCGCCTTTGTCAGCAGAGCGATAAACATTAAGCATATTAAAATACTCATTCGCCATGCTGGCATAAATAATATCATTATTTGATGGTGCAATAGCCAGTTCTATACGGGAAGCTCCGGTTGCGGGAAGCTTGTTAACATTGGTTGTATCCGTTGGGGAAGGACGGGTTGACTGATTTATAAAACCATTAACGTCACCATTATTTGCTACATAAACCTTAGAACCTACGGAAGCAACAACTAATCCATTGCCAGCAACTTTAACGTCAAAGGCAAATGCACTAAGCTCCTTAGCCACATTATCACTATCAATAAATTTGGCATTTTTCCATTCGGCACTGCCTGCGTCTTTATATTTAAGACCTGAATTCGTAGCAGCGAAAATACGACCATTGGTCAAATCGGTGGCCAGTTCATTAATGTATTGCCACTCCAGAACGCTACCATTTAAATAAGGTGCAGTTCCCGGAACCAGAGTAAAAACATCCCCATCAGCTGACATGTATAGACCACGACCTTGCGTAATGCCATTCTCGCCTGTACCGGCATAAATGGAATTATCAGCCGTTTGAACCATACAGGTAACGTTGAGATTTGCATTAGCCTGATTCACTTTTACCCAGGTTGCTCCGAGATTGGTGGTTTTCCAAATACAACCAGTAACACTGGCTGCATACATGGTCATTGCACCTGCATCTCTTTTGTCAAATAAAATGGCACGGGTACGCCCTCCAACATTGTCGGGACCCTTACTCTGCCAGTTTAATCCAATAGCATTTCCCGATTTAAAAATTTTTTCAGCTTGTTCACGGGCATTAATTACATCCATAGGATTGATGGTACCAGTTATCTGGTTCACTTTCAATGACTGAAGGTAATCTCCCGAACTTTGACCCGATGTGGCCGTTTGTTGAACGGTGGCTTCATTGTTACCGAAGCCTGTTCCGTCAAAGCGCGATGTGGCAACAACCACCGAACCCACTCCTATGACCAGAGCCAGGATGGTTAACAGTAAAGTTTTATTTTTCATATCGTTAAGATTTGTTTGTAGATAGATTCTCGCACAAAAAATAGTGGCACAAGTTACATATTCTTTATAAATTACCAAAGAGCAGTTATTCAAAAAATATCAACAATATCAAGGGATATTTATAAGCCCGTCCTTATTTCCTGAAAAATAGTCCGGGACAAAATACCGATTAACTTATTTCGCTTCAAAATTAAGGACTTTTATTACGAAAAGCAACAGACTTACAGCTATTACAGCATTCTGCTTTCATAACAATAAATTTCGACAGCTGCCTTGCATTCTGTTTTATGGCTAAAGCTCATTCTTCCAATGTAAAAACATCATGATTCCATCCGCAGTTTCCTGCAAAACCTATGTAAGTACAAGCCTGCTACCAGCTAAATTATTACAGTTATACAGCATATTAGTACTCCTATAATTTTTCACTTTTCCCAAAAAAAATATCCATCAGCCGTTTAACATTAATACTTGCATAGTAAGTAGGTAAAAAAGTCAAATAAAATCTGCCCTTTATCTTTTTTGAATTCATTGCGCTTTCCAATTTTAGTTATCGAAAAAATTATATAGGCTTTCGATGAAAATATCATTCGGAGGATCCAAAAAACAATAGCTCATGCAAACGCATACATTAATAATAGTGTCTGGTTTGGGAGCATTCATTAAAGATTTATAAATTGCAGGGTGTTATTAAGCATTATCCATTTTATGTACCTTTATGATTTCCAATAGGATGTTTATTATTCCTATTATTATAAACGTTGCAATGATTGATGCTGGTGCAAATTTACTACGCTTATCATAAAACATAACTGAAATCATTTCCATGAACCATAGAGTAGAAAAAGATTTTATCGGTGAAGAAGAAATACCTTCCACGGCATTGTTTGGACTACAATCGCTGAGAGCCCGACACAATTTTCCGGATACTACCCCATTTCATCCGGAGTGGTACAAAGCAGTGGCTCTCGTTAAACTGGCAGCATACCAAACAACTGAATTATTCTATGAGGCTGTTACCAAAAAATATCCTGAGAAAGAATTCCCTTTTCAACGCATTCCCAAAAAAAATCTCGATGCATTGATGGAGGCTGCTTCCGAAGCTTCCAGAGGTTTTTACTTCGAAAACTTTATAGTTCCGGCAATAAGCGGTGGTGCCGGCACCAGTATTAATCTCAACCTTAATGAAATAATTGCCAATGCGGCTCTGCTTAAAATTGGCAAACAACCCGGCGAGTATAATCACATCGACCCAATTGAACATGCTAATATTTTTCAATCCACCAATGATGTCGTTCCAACGGCTTTGCGTATTGCATCCATGCAGCTATTCAAAGAACTTGAAGAATGTATTAATGACCTTCGAAAAATCACAGAAGAAAAGGAAACGGAAAGCAGAGATACATTAAGAATTGCCCGAACTCAACTGCAGGATGCTGTACCCTCATCATACGGCCGGTTATTTAGCACCTATAATGATGCTCTATCGCGCGATTGGTGGAGGGTTTCCAAATGTCAGGAGCGTATAAAAGTGGTGAATATGGGAGGCGGGGCAGCCGGAACGGGCATTGGAATACCACGGTACTACATCATGGAAATTGTTCATCAACTTCAAAAACTCACCGGACTGCCGCTTACACGAGGTGAAAATCTATCGGATGCAACTTCCAGCCTGGATTCCTTTGTTGAAGTTCACGCCATTCTCAAAGCCCTGGCAGTAAATCTGGAAAAAATGGCATCCGATATTCGTCTACTATCTTCAGACCTAATGGGTAGTAAAGAACTGGAAATACCTCCACGCCAGATAGGCAGCAGTATTATGCCCGGTAAAGTAAATCCTGTAATTCCGGAATTTATTATCAGTGTTTCTCATCGAGTTTATACCAATGATATGCTGATTACCAGCTTGGCTGGCCAGGGACAACTCGACCTGAATGCATACATTCCTCTGCTTGGCCATGCTTTTCTTGAAAGCATTAAACTCCTCATCGCTGCTTGTAAAACCATGGCTACCAACTTAATGAAAGACCTAAAATTCAATTCTTCGGTATCTGAAAAAAAATTAATGCAATCTCCGGCCATTAGTACGGCTCTGTCACCCTATATCGGATATCACAAAGCATCCATTATTGCCGGCTTGATTAAAGAAAAAGGCATCGACATTCACGAAGCGGTTAAAATATCAGGGCTTATCACTGAAGAAAAAGCCAATACCATTTTTAGTCATGAAAATCTTCTGAAATCAGGATTTTCTATTCACGATCTGGATTAAGAACGAGGGAAATATGAAAAAGGGAACAGAATCGCGGCCACATATTGGCATTTTTGGCAGGCGAAATAATGGTAAGAGCTCTATCATTAACCGGCTTTCTGGCCAGGAAATAGCCATCGTTTCAGATTTTGCCGGAACAACCACTGATCCGGTGAAAAAAAATATGGAAATTGGCGGAATTGGGCCTGTAATACTGATTGATACCGCTGGAATTGATGATGAAGGCGAATTGGGGGAAAAAAGAATTGCCAAATCGCTGGCAGTTATCCCCACCATCGATCTGGCTTTACTTATAATCACGTCAAACTCCTTCGGCGAATTTGAGGAAAACCTCATCCTGAACTTCCAAAAAAATGATGTGCCTTTCATCGTTATTCACAATAAATCTGATTTGGTAAAGGTTTCCTCCGAATTAAAAAGCCGGCTTGAGTCAGAATTCAATACGAAAGTATTGGATTTTAGCTGTATAAACCGTTCAGACCATTCGATACTTATTCAGCAAATTCGTCATTCGATTCCCGAATCGGCCTACAAAAGCACATCTATGTTGGGCGATTTAATATCTTATGGAGATATTGTTCTCTTAATTACACCCATTGATGATGAGGCTCCCGAAGGCCGATTGATTCTTCCTCAGGTTCAAACCATACGAGATGTACTTGATAATGATGGTATTACAATTGTTGTAAAAGAACGGGAAGCTGAACAGGCACTTAAACAAATGATCAGACCGCCAAAACTCGTGGTAACCGACAGTCAGGTTTTTCTGAAAGCCGATGCGATGATCCCTGAAAATATTATGCTTACCAGTTTCAGTATCCTTCTGGCACGCCAGCGTGGCGATTTCAGCAATTATTTAAAAGGAACACCACAAATAGCAAAACTAAAAGACGGCGATCGGATACTTTTACTCGAATCGTGCACTCATCATGTTTCCTGCGATGATATTGGCCGGATTAAAATACCACGCTGGCTGACTCAGTATACCGGCAAGCAATTACATTATGATGTTGTAAGTGGTCTATCTCAATTAAACCGTGATATCCACGATTATGCTCTATTAATTCAGTGCGGGGGTTGTGTAATTACGCGAAAACAAATCATCAACCGCTTAAAACCAGCGGTAGATGCTGGCATCCCCGTTACAAACTATGGAATGGCCATCGCATGGGCTCATGGCATTTATCAACGAGCCGTACAGCCTTTCACAAAAATGGAAATTAATAACGAGGAATATCTCTAAATTATATGCGATATGAAAATCAAACTCTTCATCCTTTTCTCGCTGTTGGGTGTTTTCCCCGTTTTAAAAGCGCAGCAGGCTAATCCTTCTTTTTCGGATAAAAAAGGATTATTTATTGATGGATTAGAGCTATCTTATCGCAAAGTTAAATTTAAAAATCCCACACCATTCTTCTCGCTTGATGTAAACGATCAGCCATGGACTTTCAACAAAAAAAGAATTATCCATGGCGATACGATAATTATTAAGGATGAAATCCTGAATATAAAAATATGGCCATTTTATACTCAAAACGGATCATCCTGGATCATCGAATGCAGCAATCAGAAAAAGGAAATCATCAAGATTTCCAATTTTGTTCCATTTGGTGAAAGTAGTGATAAGGCCTTCATTACCGGAAAGGGTAGCTACGAATGGCCCGGATATTTGTGTCGTTCACAACTTTTCCGTCCCGGATACGCACCGCTGGGGGTTGTTTTGCCGGATAATGCCTGGCATTTGGGGTTCAGCTCATTAGAAACACGCGAAAATCAATGGGTTACAAGTATTATCCGGAGAAAAAATATTTTCAATATCAAATGTAGCCGTTGGCATGCAGAATTAAAAGCTGGTGAAAAAATCCGTTATCAAATGTGGAGCGAAATTCATCATGGCGGATGGATTCGGGGAATGGAAATTATGTTTCGCGAACGCTGGTTACATGATTTGGAGACTTTCGACCAAAGTCTATATCAACGACCCGACTTGGCATGGATTCGAAATTCGTGGATAATGCTACTGCAATTTGCATGGGATTCGCAATACTATGATTCAGAACAACAAGAGTCGCAACTATTTCAAACCCTCAACGATTATATCAAACCCCTTGGTGGAATCGACATTTATACGCTTTGGCCTACCTGGCCCCGTCTGGGATTGGATGAACGCAACCAATTTGATCTGTACGCCGATTTGCCCGGCGGTTTAGCGGCCATTAAATTGCAGACTGAATCGATGCATACCCTTGGCAAGAAATTTTTTATTTCATACAATCCCTGGGATGAAAGTACCCGTACTGAAGATCATCTGCAAGGTATGGCTCGCTTGCTCAAAGATACCGATGCCGATGGAGTGGTATTGGATACCCGTGGAAAATCATCGGCTGAACTTCAGGCTGCCGCTGATAACGTAAAACCAGGAATCATTATGTACTCAGAAGGAATGGCTGTTCCGGCCGATATGCCCGGTATCGTTTCCGGGCGGGTTCACGACGCTCTTTTTATGCCTCCACTTCTTAATCTTAATAAATACATCAAACCCGATTTTGCCATCTTTCGGGTCATACAAATGGCCGACGAATACATTCATCGTGAGGCATCCGTGGCTTTTTTTAATGGTTATGGCATGGAAATCAATACCATGAAGCCTGGCAGACCGATTAGTATGCGGACGGAACTGGAATTTTTGGGGTTAACTACTAAAATACTCCGCGAAAATGCCAGCGTATTTTTTAAACAAAACTACCAAATTCTAATTCCAACATTAAAAGACAGTATATGGGTAAATAAATGGCCAAGCGAAGAAAAAATTATCTATACCATATACAGTCTTCAGACGGATGGATTTGATGGTCCCTTATTTCTGTTCGACAATTCTCAGCTGCCAAATCCATCATTAGCCGACAAACCCTATCATATTGTCAGCCTTTGGAATCATGAAGAGGTTAAAAGCAGCCTTTTTAACGGCAAACATTATATTCATGTCAGAACATCGCCATTTGATAAAAGCTTTCTGCATTCGCGAAGGGAAGGAAGTGTGGAATGCATTGCCATATTGCCGAATATGCTGGAGGTTGAACAAAAAGGCGATAGCTTAAGATTTGGATCGTATAATGGTGATCGTATCCGATTAAATGCAGGTAATCCTTCGTATAACGGTAAGTACATTGATTTTGAATCGGGTCATCATCGCATCAGCTTATTCAAACACTTCGGAAATTACGAAGGGAAAGTAGTTATCCAACTTTTTGCCGGAAATGAATTGCTCGACGAACGCTACGGATTTATTCCCAAAGGCCTTCCCCGTTTAATTTCAGAAAACCGTAAGAGTACATCAGGAGCCATGGACACTACCGCAATGTCATTTATTTATGGAGGTCCTTTTTCATGGTTCTCAGGTCGTTCGTCAGAACTTCCTGAATCTTTTATCCCCTATCCGGCGATGAATGACAGCATTCGATTAGAAATAAATGATTTATGGGTAGATACTCATCCGGTAAGCAATGCTCAATTTTATCATTTTCTGAAACACTCAGGATATAACCCTTCCGATACAACAAATTTTTTAAAGCATTGGACACATAAGCGTCCACAACCTCATCAAATGGATAAAGCCGTGGTATTTATAAGTCTGGAAGATGCTTTGGCTTATTGTGAATGGGCCGGAAAACGTCTTCCTAGCGAAGCAGAATGGCAATATATTGCAGGCAATGGTAAAGTTATAAAGTATCCCTGGGGCAATGAGCCGGATACCATACCTTGTACATCACAGCATCCAAATCATACAAATACAAGCTGTTCAAAAGCCAATAATACCGCAGGCTTATCCGGATTATGTGGTAATGTATGGCAACTCACCAATGACATTTATAATAACGGTTCTTATACATTTGTAATTATGAAAGGTGGTACATCATTCAAACCCGATTCGAGTATCTGGTATCTCGAAGGGGGTCCAAGGCCCATTTCTCATCCTCAGATGCTTCTGATGGTTTCCCCTTCTTTTGATCGGTCGGCTTTTGTTGGATTCCGGTGTATAAAGGATGTAAATTCTAAATAGATCGGCCATGATCAAAATTTTTATTGTTTCAGATGGAAGCGGAAGAACCGCACAACAAGCTTTACAAGCTGCACTTGTTCAGTTTCCGGATTCACCCGACGAAATCGAAATTGAGCTTTTCAATGGTATCCGCAGTGTAGATCAAATCGAAGATATTTTATACAAAGCCGGACATGAGGGAGCCCTCGTTATCCATACCCTGGTTAGCGAGAACCTCCGGCATCTTATGCATGGAGTTGCAAGAAATCATATTGTAGAAACCATCGATCTGATGGGACCCTTACTATTTAAATTAGCCGATCATCTTTCATATCAGCCGAGTGGGAAACCGGGTTTATATCATCAGGCCAATGAAGAATATTTTAAGCGGATTGATGCTGTACAATATACATTCAATCATGATGATGGTATCCGGGCCGAACAACTCGAAGACGCCGAAATAATTCTACTGGGAGTAAGCCGCACATTTAAAACCCCTGTAAGCATCTATCTGGCTTATAAAGGCTGGAGAGTAGCCAATATTCCGATTGTTGAAGGAATGGAGCTACCGGCAGGCGTTATGAATGCGAATCCGGGAAATGTATTCTGCCTTCATAATTCTCCCCTTGGATTGTCAAAACTAAGACAATCAAGACAGGATTACTTGAAAGGATATGCCGGACCATACGCTTCACTCGAACAAGTGAAACGCGAACTCAATTTTGCCAACCATCTTTTTATGCGTCAACCATTATGGAGAATAATCAACGTCGCGAATAAATCCATCGAAGAAATTGCCAGCGAAATTCTTACAAATATGCATATGAACTCCAAAATCACGGAATAAGAATCTAGAAAAGGGGAATGAATAAAAATTATTAACAGAAAATGAATATTGAACACCTTTCATTTGTACTTTTAACATACATATTTCAATAAAATCACTCAATAAAACTACTTCCATGAAAATCAGGATCTTCGTAATGACAATGGTTATTTTACTAATCTCAGCCTGTAGTAAAGACGATCTCTCCTCCACCTCTACTCTTAAAGGAATTATTAAAAATGAAGCCGGTGAGCCCATCAGTGGGGTTACCATAAAATGTAATCTTTTAACAACCAGCTCATCTACCGATGGTTCATATTCGATAACAGGCATTCCCGAAGGAGATTACACACTAACAATCAACAAATTGGGATATAAGGATTATAGCAGCCAGAACTCATTTACTAAACCGGTAATCAGAACTGTTGATTTAACAATGATTGTTCCAGGATGGATAGATACCTACTTTACTGGTGATTATGCAGTGAATTTTACTGTAAATGGTGCATCGGTAGGTTTTGCAGATGAGCAATCGGATATGGATTATGATGGCACCAACGTATTCACTCCCAACGTAGCTTTGGGGATTTTAGATCTGGGGCCAAACACCCTTAAAAATATCGGGACAGTACCCACATCGGCATACACTTCTTCTACAAAGGCATATGCAGGAAATGTATACGCCGTTAAGACACTGGAAGGCAATTACGTCATTTTTAAAATCACACAAATGACCTCACAAAGTCGAATGATTACGTTCGATTGGAAATATCAGGCCAATGGAGGTCCGCAATTCTGAATCAAAACTATATCAGGCATTTTTATGCACAATGATGAAAAAGTCTGATCTGCAATTACAAATTACCGGTAACTGATAATCAGAATAATCGTTTGCTGAAGCCATTTCAGGGGTGAAGAAAATCACTCCCCGGATATTATTTTCGTCTTTTAAACGTTTGTATTCGCTGAATCCCTTAAGCAGTGTTAATACTTTCGTGATAAATGCATGCTTTATAAATACAGAAAAAAAACCTGTTTTTATATGTTTGCATACCAAAACAAGACAAAACAATGAATATCCGTTTTTTACTACCTGTGATGTTAATTCCTTTTCAAATCTTCGCCGGTGATCCGCCCATTTCTGTCCCTGATAGTTTAAGACCCTGGATTATCAGTTGCAACAACACATTGAATTTTAATCAGACACACCTTTCAAACTGGGCCGAAGGAGGAGAATCGTCCTATTCGGGAACAGCCTTTATCAGTTTTCAGGCGGGTTTGGACAGAGGGAAATATTCCGTCGATCATCAATTGGATCTGGCGTATGGAATGTTGCGTACCGCATCAAAAAAGATAAGGAAAACAGATGACAAAATAGACTACACCTCCACTTTTAGTTATAAGGCAATACGCTCGTGGAATTATTCCACGCTCATAAATTTCAAATCTCAATTCAGTAATGGATACAAATACCCCAATGATTCTACCGTTGTATCCACATTTATGGCTCCTGCCTATCTTACGCTGTCGCTTGGAATGCAGTATAAGCCTACAAAAACTTTTGTTTTTTTTATTTCTCCCGCCTCCGGACGTTTTACCCTTGTTTTAGATGATGTGCTGGCCAATGCAGGAGCTTTTGGTGTTACAAAGGCCGTTTACGATTCAGATTCAACGCATAGTATAATAAAACCCGGGCGACATATCAAACCCGAATTCGGTATCAATCTGAACATACAATACAAGAAAAAAATTGTTGAAAATGTGAAAATCGAAAGCCGCCTCGTCCTTTATAACAACTATTTTGACGAAGACCCTTCAAACCGCTGGAACATTGATATCAACGCTGAGACAAACTTTGTTTTCACCATCAATAAATACCTCACATCAAACATACGCATGAATCTGATTTACGATCATGATACTACGATTACTGATTATGTTTGGGAAGAAAATGAAAAGGTAAAAACAGGCGAAGGTCCACGAACGCAATTCAAGGAAACCTTTGGTATTGGCATCAATTATAAAATTCAATAATCAGTAAATATTAAGCAGCGGCGCTTTTCTAAACGCCAGGTACTATTGACGTACGATCTTCTCAAACGAAAAAAGGCCTTCAACTGATGTTGAAGACCGGAATATTATCGGTTTCAGAAAAACTATTTCTGAGTATTTCTATCCATGTGTTTCTGATACCTGCTCATGAACTTGTCAACCCTACCAGCAGTATCAATAAGTTTCATCTTACCAGTGAAATAAGGATGTGATGTGTTTGAGATCTCAAGCTTCACCAGTGGATATTCAATACCATCTTCCATAACAATGGATTCTTTGGTTTTAGCCGTTGATTTGGTAATAAATGTATAATCATTGGACATGTCTTTGAAGACGATGAACCTATAATCTGTGGGGTGGATGTCTTTTTTCATTGTGTTAGCTTCTCTTTTTTCAGGACTGCAAAAGTAATAAATTTTTCGTTTCAGCAAGAACTATGTCCATTTATTTTTTCATATTTAACAAAAACTCCATTGTATCGATAGCATCTGAATAATCCCATAAACCAGCCTGCTGTGCCTGTCCTGGTTTTACGCTGGCAACCTCAACGTCTGCAGATGTTACAACACATTGCAATGCATCGGTATTTTCTTTCACAAAGGCAATGCTTTCGTCCAGCGTAGTGTATTCAGTATAATTAATAACCGAAATAGCCGCCATCAATTGTCGTTCGGGTCTGAATATTAAATAGCCCGAATCAAAATGAGCCAGTGAATTAACGAGAACCATGGCCTTTTGATAATCATAATTGTTAATATATTTTGAGTGATGCCGAATCCAGTCGAATGTATTCATCGCTTTGAAAAGGTTCATAAAATCATATCCGGCAGGAACCATCAAGTGGGAGACCGAACGACATCCCCGACCAAAATAAAGCAGAATATCATCGGCTATCCCTTTCAGTTCTTCATCACTTTCGGATCCGGTAAGTATGGCCATACTGTTTCGATTTCGACGGATGATATGTGGGTAGCGGCCAAAATAATACTCGAAATATCTTGAAGTATTATTCGATCCAGTAGCAATAACGGCATCAAATCCAGAAACCCGCTCGGATGTAAAACTTATTCTATCATGCAATGTGGGGCAGTTTTCAGAAAGAAAACGTCCCATAGCCGGCAATAACATTCCATCATCGGATGATAATTTGGCAAGTAAGCGATTTCCGGATACCAAAACACAAAGCATATCATGGAATCCAACGGCCGGAATATTACCAGCCATCACCACCAAAACTGTCTGAGGTTTCTTTACAGGTATAGCATAATTATTCATCCAATTACTCAGCTTTTCCGATTCAAGCATATCCGAAATACTTAAAAATCGGGCCTTTACGAAATCGGGAACAAACCAAGGATTTTGATGTTTAGCCTCTTGTATCAGGTCAGCAAACTCATCCACCCAAATCTGATTATCAATGGATATATCAACTGCTCTCCCGGCGGCGGCACCCAGTACCTTTCCTAATTTATTAAAAGCGTCAAATAGTTCTGTCTCTGGCATTATGGTATTTTTGTGCTGCAAAAATAAAGCTTTCAATCGGGCGTTAAAACCTAAATCCATAATAATGCGCTACTTCTTACTGTTTATTGTATGGTTTTCATCCATTGCATCGTTTGCCCAATCAGAAGACAAGCTTACTGACAGCCTGGCCCGACTATCGGCCAGGATTTATCAACCGGGAAGTGATGAAGCTAAAATGGAAGCCTCCTCGAAATTTCGTGATGCATTACTGGTCTATTGCCAAAGCAATAAAGCTTTTAAAACCAGCCTTTCAAAAATTAAGTCGCTGGGAATATTACAATCTCCCGCAGCAGAAATTTCAATTCTTAATTGGAATATTCCGATTGCTGGCGGAAAACATTTTTATCAAGGCATTCTTTTTCAACAAATTAACGACGCACTGAAGCACTGGTATTTAAACGATAGCAGCGAAATCATTGCTCAGCCATCTACCGTCGCTCTCGGTCCACAAAATTGGTACGGTGCACTTTATTACAGCATTATTCCTTCCTCTGAAAAAAAAATAACGTTCTATACCCTGTTGGGATGGGATGGGAATAATCTTCAGGTTGCCCGAAAAATTATCGACATCCTTTGGTTTGATGAAAGCGGAAATCCTGTATTTGGTAAACAGGTATTTGGCGGCAAGCGCGACTATCGGATAATTTACGAATATGCTCAGGGAGCGTCTTTCGCATTACGGTATGATGAGCAGGCGTATTACAGGAAAAGATGGTGGTCAAGAAAACCAGTACAATACAGTAGGATGATGATTTTACATAACCGTTTGGTATCGTCAACCAACTCAGGAAAAAGCCTTCCTCAATTCGTATTTCCTGCCGGAAATATTCTCGATGCCTGGATTCAGGAAAATGGAAAATGGAAATTCATACGCGATGTGGATGCACGCAATCCGGAAAGTTTACAAGACAAAAATCCAGCGAAACCACCACAACAAGGATTAAAACCCTGAAAAAATTCAAAACAATTGTAGTTTCGCATTGTTATTTGAAGAATTTTAAACCATGTCCACCATTCGCATCGCTGCCGTATCCTATATTAATACGTATCCTTTTGTAGAAGGATTAACAGCCTCAGGCCTTCTTCCGGATGCCCGGCTTATTCTGGATGTTCCATCAGCCTGTGCAAGGTCTTTTGCTGAAAAAACCTGTGATATCGCTTTGCTTCCGGTGGGGGCAATGCAAAAAGAAGATCTGAAATCGCTTATCGGAATCCATTGCCTTGGTACCAATGGAGGCGTAAAAACGGTGGTTTTGCTATCGAATACACCAATACATCGCATTAAGTCAATAAAACTAGATAGCGATTCGAGTACCTCGGTTCAACTGGTTCGGATACTTGCCGAAAATTACTGGATAATCAATCCGGAATTTATCCCGGCCGATAATTATCATGTAAATGCAGGTGAAGGAATTGTACTGATTGGAGATAAGGTTTTTTCGCTCAAAGATCGTTATGAATTTTGTTATGACTTATCCGATGAATGGCTGGCGTATAGTCGTTTACCCTTCGTATTCGCCGTGTGGGCAAAAACAAAACCAATAGATTCTGATTTTGAAGAACGTTTTAATAATGCTTTATCCTATGGTATTTCACGCATTCCACACCTCCACGAAAAATACGACAAGCGTGGATTAAGTAATGCGGAGATGGAAAACTACCTGACTCATGCCATGAATTACACCTTAGACGATAAAAAGATGGAAGCCCTTTCACTTTTTTTAGATAAAAAAAGGGGGTGAATAAATCCACCCCCGAAACAAACAAAACTATCCACTCAAAACTATTTTTTTTCCTTCGATGCACGACGGTCTGATCGTAACTGATCGAGCAACTGTCTTTTAAATTCCATTTCAACATATTGAAGTCTAACTACTTTTGCCGATGGAATTACCTTTTTCAGCTTTGTGGTAAAGTCTTTTTCCAGATCGAGCATTCTTTGCATCACCTGAAAATGTTCTTCAATCATTTTATCGGCATCATCATTGGTAAGCTGTGAAAAATCAGGATGTTTACCATGAACAACCTTATTTACACGACCCTTCTGAATTTCTTCCTTCTTGTTTTCAAAATCGTTATATAATGGCCAGAAATTTTGTGATTCTTCCGTCGACAATTCCAATTTCTGAGTAATGAAGGCCACTTTCTGAGAATAAATTTGTTCTTTTCTTTTTTCCCAGCCTTCTCCTTTTTCTTTCTGTGCTATACCCGACAACGCTATACAAACCGCCGTCAGAGTGAAAAAAAGTTTTCTAATCATTTTATATTGCTCTTTTGATTTACACATTTGCTACTCCGAATAAACTAGCTCCATGTTTACTTTTTCGAGAATCAGATAATCAATAATATCATCATCCGTAATACTGGTCAGATTAACAAATCCTTCAGCATTTCCAGGCGAATTTACATCATTTAAAAGGGATTCCACCAACATTTCTTCCGAGTAATCCGATATCAGTGCCTGATTAATAATATCACTATTGGCAATGGGCGAGATAGTATTGGCGGATGGGTTAAGATTAAAAAAGTAGGTCATTCCAACAATCAGGAATAATACGGCTGCCGCAGAGAAATATACAACCGGGCGAAAAAACCAATCGAATATTGAGTGTTTTGTATGCACCGGAACGCTCTGAATTCTTGTTTGAATTTGAGAAGGCAATGATTCAAAATAATTTTCCGGCGTACGGAATGGATTATGATCGCCCGCCAGGCTTCGTAACCGCTGATCAATCTTCGAATCTGTATGTGCTTTATCGTCTTTCATCTTGTTCTTTGATAACCAAAAACATAATAGGTTTAATTTGAATCCAGATAAGCTTCAATTTTTCTTACCGCATGATGGTATGAGGCCTTTAACGCGCCGACAGAAGTTCCCAAAATTCGGGAAATTTCTTCATACTTCATATGGTCATAATATTTCATTTGAAAAACGAGCCTCTGCTTATCGGGTAAACGAAGCATGGCTTTTTGAAGTTTTTTTTCTATTTCATCACCCGAAAAAAAGTTATCATCAGTCAATTTATTTTCAAGGTTTTTCTGGATATCGATAAGTGGTAAAAACAATACCGTTCGTTTACGGCGAAGAAAACGCAAGGCCTCATTTGTTGCGATTCGATATATCCATGTATAAAGACTCGATTGTTCACGAAAATCTCCAATGTGTTTAAAAACCTTAATAAAAACATCCTGCACCAAATCATTTGCGTCATCATGCGAAATAACGATTCGCCTTACTAACCAGTAAAGCCTTTCCTGATACTGATGTACAAGCAGTCGGAAAGCATAATTTTTATGCTGTTCAGACCGAAGCATTTCAATCAGTTCCTTTTCGTTTATTTCTGACAAATCTTTCGCGTTTATTGCTTCTAAGATACAACAACAAGGCGTAGGTTTAATCAACCGCCATTAATCCGCTTTATATCGCGAAAAAAAGAAAGCAATTCTAAGCCGTCAAAACAAAAAAAACCTGTAGGTTTGATTTCGATTTACGGAAATAGATTACACGCCGGGGATGATTCCGGACAATAAAACAATACATGAGGTTGAGCAAATTTTTAATTCGTTTATTCATAGTGGTATCCCCTATTTTGTGGAGTGGTGGTGTATTGGCACAAAAGGTTTCAAAAAACGATTCGGACAAATGGGCCGATTCTGTCATGCTGGGAATGAGCAACAAAGATAAATTCGGGCAATTGCTCATGATTCGTACTTACTCCAATAAAGACGAAAAATACTATCGTAAAATAGATAGTCTGGTCGCAAAATATGGTATTGGTGGACTCACTTTTTTTCAAGGCGGACCCGTTAGGCAGGCCATACTGATCAATCGCTGGCAAAATCTGGCCAAAATTCCATTACTCATCAGTATCGATGCAGAAAATGGTTTGGGGATGCGCCTCGACTCCTGTTTTTCTTTCCCGGCTAATATGACCATGGGAGCTTTAACGAACGACAGCCTTATTTATCAGAGTGGTGAAGCCATCGGAAAACAATGTCGCAGGTTGGGAATTCATCTCAATTTTGCTCCTGTTGCCGATATCAATAATAATCCGGCCAATCCGGTGATAAATACCCGATCGTTTGGCGAACAGGCCGAACGAGTTGCCGATAAAAGTCTGGCTTATACACTTGGTCTTCAAAATACCGGGGTAATGGCAACTGCCAAACATTTTCCAGGACACGGTGACACCGATTCCGACAGCCATTATACCTTACCCCTCATTAACAAGCCTGCCCGGGAAATTCTCAAAACAGAACTCCATCCATTTAAAACTTTGTCGAAAGCCAATATTGCAGCCGTTATGGTGGCTCACCTTTTTGTGCCTTCGCTCGACCCAACTCCAAACCTCCCTTCTACCCTTTCTCCGGTGATAGTTGATTATCTTTTACGCGATCAAATCAATTTCAAGGGATTAATCATTACGGATGCCCTGGATATGCAAGGCATTACAAAATTTTTCAAACCTGGTGAAGCAGCACTAAAAGCCTTTTTGGCCGGGAATGATATTCTCTTGCTCCCACCTGATATTCCGGCTGCCATTGCCGGTTTACAATCTGCCTGCGATTCAGGCCTCATCAATCAGGAAAAACTTGACCAAAGCTGCCGTAAAATACTCATCGCAAAGCACCAGCAGAAGTTGTATCAGTCAAGATTTATCAATACAAAAGACATTACTGCAGAGATAAACCCGCTTAGTAATCGGGTGCTATCTCGTCAGATCTACCAAAATGCTACAACCCTCGTTCACAATTCATTAAATCTATTACCTTTTGAAAGGCCCGATACATTGAAGATCGTGAGTATTTCGATAGGAAATACAAACGGAAGCAGGTTTTTTGAACGACTAAAATCATACTTTGCCATACCATCAAATTTCAACAGTTTAAGTGAGCCGGACATCTCCGATGCCATGAATAACGGGAATCTAATCGTATTAGACATTAACCTCCCGTCCATTTATAAGAATCAGAATTTTGGCATCGACTCGAAAACCATTACCGAAATACGCATTTTGGCCAATAAATATCCGGTAATACTGGTCATTTTCGGCAGCCCCTATTTCATCGAAAAATTCAACGAAAAAGACCCTTTTGCTGCGATCATCGTAGCCTATGAAAATAATTCTGATTGTCAGGGCCTGGCAGCGCAATGTCTGGCAGGGGCATTGCCTTTCAGAGGCCAGCTTCCGGTAAGCTCGGGCGAATGGTGTAAGGCTGGTTCAGGTATTCAGACCCCTGAGCAACAAAAGCTCCGTTTTATAATGCCCGAAGAAATAGGAATTCCGAATGCTGAACTTTCAAAAATTGATAAAATTGTTGAAAAAGGAATTAAAAATAAAGCCTATCCCGGATGTCAGGTATTATTGGCAAAAGATGGAAAAGTTTTCTATCATAAGGCATTTGGTCATCATACATACGATAAAAATCAAGTGGTAAAAACGGATGATGTTTATGATCTTGCCTCTTTAACAAAAATCATGGCAAGTACTCCGGCCGTGATGGCCAATGAGCAGGCTGGGCTTATCGATCTTGATGAACCCATCCGTGAATATTTACCCAATCTCGAACACCGTGCTTTCCGGCGTCACAGTCTTCGCGAAATAATGGCACATCAGGCAGGTTACACCCCATGGATTCCCTTTTATACCAAAACTCTGAAAAACAATAAACCGTCACCGGAATATTATTCCAATTCCTTTTCCGAAAATTTTAATATTGAAGTGAGTGAAAACCTATTTCTTCGCAGCGATATGCGCGATACGATTTACCAATGGATCGACGAATCGACGGTGAAAGATGCCGGAAAATATTTGTACAGCGATCTGGGATTTATCATGATTAAACCCTTAATCGAAAATATTACCGGAATGGATTTTGCTGGTTTTCTTCAGTGGCAGTTTTATTCTCCCCTGGGTCTGCGTACCTTGGGATTTAAACCATTGCAACGCATAGACAGCAGCCGCATCATTCCAACCGAGCACGATACAATATTCAGGGGAAGAGTTTTAAAAGGATATGTACACGATCCGGCAGCAGCAATGCTTGGCGGGGTTTCTGGTCATGCCGGACTTTTCTCTGATGCGCTGGATGTTGCCATAATGATTCAGATGTATCTATGGAAAGGATATTACGGAGTGCATCAGATAATCGATACGGCCATTATCGAAAAATATACTTCCCGTGCTTTTCCGAATGGGGAAAACCGGCGTGGAATAGGCTTTGATAAACCCCTGCCTGTAGGAAAAAAATCGGTGCATGTTTGTGCCGCCGCTTCTCAGCAAAGTTTCGGACATTCAGGATTCACCGGTACATATACCTGGGCAGATCCTGAAAACGGCCTGCTTTATGTATTCCTCAGCAATCGGGTATATCCGGATGCATCTAATAATGCACTGAATATGATGAACATACGAACAGAAATTCATCAGGCAGCCTATGAAATCCTTCAAAAACATTGTAAATAACCAAAAAACAAAAACTCAAATGGATTGTTTTGAAATAATTATCCTTATATGAGTACAAAAGACGTCCATTCGAACCATACACAACGAAACAGGCTTCTGTGGGCATTCGGTATAAACCTGATAATCGCTCTGGCTGAAGTTGCTGGCGGTATTTTTTCCAATTCGCTGGCACTTATCTCTGATGCTTTTCATAATGTTGGCGATTCGCTGGCGATACTGCTGAGCTATTTTGCCATATTACTTGTCGCCAAACCCGTAAGCAAACTAAAGACCTTTGGAAATAAAAGGGCGGAAATACTCATCGCCTTGTTTAATGCAGCTGCTTTAACCGGTATTTGTCTTTTTCTAATCATAGAAGCCATCGAACGTTTTATGAACCCCTCACCCATCAGCGGTGGTATTATGTTATGGGTAGCGGTAATCGGTCTTGTAGGAAATCTTGTGGCAGTTTTCATTCTTCACCAAAATCATAAAGATAGCTTAAACATCAAATCAGCATATCTTCATTTGATGGGCGATACCTTATCTTCGGTAGCGGTAGTGGCCGGAAGCATTCTTATTCTATGGAAAGGTATTTATTGGATCGATCCACTCATCACCATTATCATCAGCATTTATATTATCATCGGAGCTTATGAAATTATCAAACAAACGGTGCATATTCTGATGCAAGGCGTACCTGAAGGATACGATTTAAAAGAAATTAAAAACGGCCTCGAAAAACATGATTTGGTAGAAAGCATACATCATGTACATTTGTGGATGCTTAACGAGAGTCAGATACACTTCGAATGCCATGCCATGTTAATTCAGGATATGGCCTTAAGCAGTGCCCAGTCTGTTAAGCAGGAACTAACAGATATTCTCGAAAAAAAATATCATATTAACCATGTTACTATTCAACTCGAAATAAACGATTGCTCCGAGAAAAACCTACATTATTAATCTAAGTAAACATTCAATGAAACAAGGAACTAAATCGACACTACTATGGGTACTTGCGGTACTTCTGATGTGCTTTATGGCTGTATATCAAAGGCTAACCGGCCCTACGCATCCCGAACGTGGCAAGGCAGTAATCAACAATACGGACGTAAAATTCAAACTTTTACGAAGCCAGGGTGGAATTATAGATGCTCCGGTAAAAATAAAAGTAGCTGATACAGCCATACGTGGAGAAGTAAAATACCGCCTCTTTAATACCGATAGCGAATGGGTCAGTTTAATGATGATACGCGAAGGCGAATTCCTCACCGCATTTCTACCAAATCAACCACCGGCCGGTAAGCTTGAATATTCGGTCAATTTGTATCATGATATCGAATCGGTTAGCTTAACGGAGCAACCGGTAGTTATTCGTTACAAGGGTCACGTTCCTGAATACATTCTGTATCCACATATATTACTGATGTTCCTTGCCATGGTTTTTAGTATGCGTGCCGGACTGGAAGCAATGGTTAACGGACCCTCCGCGTACATGCAGGCAAAATTCACCCTGATTTTCCTGATCATCGGCGGGCTTATTCTTGGCCCAACGGTACAATATTTTGCCTTCGGTGAATGGTGGACTGGCTGGCCCTTAGGCAGCGATTTGACCGATAATAAAACAGCCGTTGCTGTTTTAGGCTGGATAGTGGCATTCGTTAAGCTACGTAAAAATCCAAAGCATCGTACCTGGGTTATTGTGGCCTGCCTGGTTTTGCTGGCCGTTTATCTAATTCCGCACAGCATGTTTGGCTCAGAACTCGATTATAATACCGGACAAATTAATACCGGAAAATAAAACTTTTTGGGCCGGCTGCCTTAGCCGGCCCAATTTATTTCTATTCTATGACATTAATTATCATTGCATTAACTTCCATCATCTCTCTCCTTGCTTTTTCTCAAAGAGATTTATTTGCTCGTCTTCAATTCAATGCATACCTGATTAAAAACAGTAATCAGAGTTGGCGCTTCCTGAGCTACGGACTTATTCATGCCGACTGGGTTCATCTCATGGTCAATATGTTTGTTCTGTATTCTTTTGGACAAATCGTGGAAGCACATTATCAGATATTGTTTGAAACTAAAGGCTTGTTTTACTTCGGCTTGCTGTATATTGGAAGCCTTGGGATGTCGGTAGTACCAGCCTATGGCAAGAATAAAGAAAATATACATTATAATGCCGTGGGAGCCAGTGGTGCCGTTTCGGCCATTGTATTCACATCCATTCTGTTTCAGCCATTATCAAAAATCTATTTCTTTTTTATTCCGATAGGAATACCTGCCATCATATTTGGCATACTATATCTTTGGTACTCATGGTATATGTCGAAGAAAAACATCGATAATATAGGCCATGATGCACATTTTTGGGGGGCTATTTTTGGAATCGTTTTCACCATCGCAATAAAACCATCCATTATTCTCTATTTCTTTAATCAGATAACTTCTATTCTTCGATAACATTTCCTTTTTGACCGATAGACTAAAAAAGCCTATTTTTGTATAAATCAAAAAATCTTTCCATCATGACAAAAAAGACATTGATACTCGCGGGCCTCATGCTATTTATTGGATTAACATCCATTTATGCCCAAAAAATTGGTTTTAAAGCAGGTTATAATTTCTCAAAACCAGTACTTAGCGGTGATGGAAGCGATGAATTTAAAAACGCAACCGGTGTCCTGAGTGCAGGTACTTACGGTATATATATCAACAACAAAATTGCCCCATTCATTTCTCTTCAACTCGAAGGCAATTACGAACCACGCGGATTCAATTATAAATTCCCCGGTATAGATATTGGTGAAATAACCGGCATGGATATTTCCGGTGACTTTTACAGCCGAATGAACTATCTAACCATACCAGCATTAGTAAAAGTAAAAGTGCTGATGTTTCATGCAGAAGTCGGGCCATATATGTCTATACTTCTGAATGCCAATGAAGTAATGAAAGGAAGTGTAACCTTTAAAGATCCCATTACAGGGCAAAATATTACCGAAACGTATGATGAGGAAAATGATATTAAATCAGATCTTAAAGGCTCTGATTTCGGTATTGCTGTGGGTGCTGGTTTAACACAAAATATTGGCCCTATACAATTTATGGCGGGGATACGCTATATGCTGGGAATGTCGAATATCATCAAAGAACCAGAAGGCAACGAATCGATGAAACACAACGTATTTACCATATACGCAGGCGTGGCATTTGGTTTATAGACATTTTTGTTATGGATTTGCAAGTTCAAACCATTTCAAGGCTATAGAATGATGGCCTGATGGCTTAGCAGCGAAACAATTATTAAGGTGAGTATGATAGCGGTTGACAGAAACCGGAAATCATACTCACTTTTTTTATGCTTTTTATAAATATTCTATCCGACATCATTGCTTCATTTTTAAGCAAGATGCATTGATTATCACATATTTTAAATCAGTGACTGTTACTGATTAAATCATTGCTAACCCAAGAGAGCCGTCTAAATTTATATGCTCCATAATACTGTTGGCGCAAATGGAAACCATTGAACTAATGAAAAAAACGATTTTAAACGAACGACCATTAAATCACTTTAACCCAATTCGTATTTGATGATGCCGGAACAGGTCGATAAGCTGGCAGAAATCAATGCCGATGCCGCATTGAACTTCGATAAAGCGAAAATTCATTAAACCATTTCTTATCCTATTTCTCGTACCGACCCAATTTTCTGAAACTGAGCAATATTTTTAATAAAAGCTTGTTTTTTCAAAACACTTTATTCATAGCTTTGATACCGTTCTCATATGAGACGGAATTATACGGTGCACATATCCTTCCATTTTTGAAGGCTTAGGTGGGATAAAAGTGAATATATAAGCAAGTTAGCAGCAAATTGATTAAACCCCATCAAATTAAATATATGAAAACGACAACCTTATTTTTAGTCTTTTTAATCTGCGTAATATCGCTATTTAGTCAGATTATTGATCGCAAATATGATTTTCTTATCCGAAAAGCTGACTCTTTGTATCAGGTAAAAGATTTTAAGAACTCTGGTTTTGCATTTTCTAATGCTTTTAAAGCACCTGATTCTAAAATAACAAGAAACCATCGTTATAATGCTGCTTGTTCTTGGGCTTTGGCAAACTATCCTGACAGCGCCTTTTATCATTTAAAATATATTGCCACTAAAATGAATTACACGGATTATGGGCATATAAAGGGAGATCCTGATTTCAAATCACTTTATAGTGATAAAAGATGGCAATCCATTACTGAGTTGGTTAAAGCAAATAAAGACATAGCCTATTCCAATATAGACTTCATAACTCTTGATGGATACAAAGTTGAAGTATTAACGTCCGGGATGCAAAATAATAAAGCAAATAAACCGGTGGTTGTTTTTGAAAATGGAATGGCAAGTAGTTTTGGAAGTTGGGATATAGTAGTGGAAGAAATTTCCAAAACAAATGCAGTGCTTCGATACAATCGTCCAAGAATAGGAGAATCAGAAAATGATAACCTTCCGCCAACAACAACGCATATTGTTAACAATCTGAGAAAAATGCTTTTACAAAAAGGATTGAAACCACCTTACTTATTGGTTTCTCATTCATTTGGCGGAGCTTATATAAGAAGTTTTGCCTCCATGTATCCGGAGGAAATTGCAGGTCTTGTTTTTGTGGATCCCGTTGACTTTACTCAAAAAAAAGGGGATGGCGATTTGCCCTACCTCGAAATTGGATTGACCCAACATCAGATTGATTCAATTTTTGGAAAACCATATGGTAATTTTATAGAGAAACTTTACGAAGAAATGCCTGGTTTCTATGTTGAGGAAGTCAAAATTTCAAGGTCTTTATATAATAGTGAGTTTAAGGAATGTGCAAGCAATCCTTTGCCTAATGTGCCAGTACATTTTATACAGGCAGGGGGATACACCTCTAATGAAGCACCTACCATTTATGATAGAGAAAAAATGTGGAGAATTGCCAATAATCTTAAAATGAAACGTTGGCTCGCGCTTATTAACCCGTTGAAACATGGTAAGTACTTCTATAGTTCGCAATCCGGCCACTATATTCAACAAGATGACCCTGATTTAGTAATTTCAAGTATTAAATTGGCTTTGCTGGATTATTCTAAAATCAAGAAAGAAAAAGAAACCAACCGCCAATAGATTGGAAGCTGCACGGACAGTCCCGTCTCCCGGAACTCAGCCCAGAGTCAGTTTAACCCGGTATAGGATCAGATGATGCCAGAACTGGCTGATAAGCTTGCCTACCTAAACGCATGTCAGACAGAAACGAAGTAGCAAATTGAATGGAAAAAATTACCTAAAACAATAAACGCCAGCCACTAACACACGCTATGTTTCAAGTGGGAACAGATTCTATTTCTAACTATACAATTCCTCTCTTTGAATTTGTATTTTTTTATCCGATATGTAATCATCATAATCCATATGCTTGTCAATCATTCCCTTTGGCGAAATTTCGATAATACGATTGCATACCGTTTGAATAAAAGCATGATCATGCGACGACATCAGAATATTTCCCTTAAACTTAGTAAGGGTGTTATTAAACGCCTGTATGGATTCAAGATCGAGATGATTGGTGGGCGAATCGAGCAACATTACATTCGCGTTGCGAATCATCATACGGGCAATCATACACCTCACCTTCTCTCCTCCTGACAGTACTCTGGCCTTTTTTAATATTTCATCGCCAGAAAAAAGCATTTTTCCGAGAAAACCTCTGAGATATTGCTCATGGGTATCATCCGAAAACTGTGCAAGCCATTCGATTAGATTATAATCGGTGTCAAACCACTTTTCATATTCGAGTGGTAAATAAACTTTTGTAATGGTTTGACCCCAAACAAACGTACCTTCATCAGGCTGAATATGGCCTTTGATGATTTCGAAAAATATGGTCATGGCACGTGTGTCTCTTGAGAGAAAAATGATTTTATCATCTTTCTGCATCGTAAAGCTGAGATCCTTAAACAACAATTCGCCGTCTATACTTTTACTAAGTCCGTTCACTTCAAGGATGGTATTTCCGGGCTCACGATCGGGTGTAAAAATGATACCCGGATATTTACGGGTAGAAGGTTTTATTTCCTCAAAATTGAGCTTCTCAATCATTTTTTTACGGCTGGTCGTCTGTTTCGATTTGGAAGCATTTGCACTGAAGCGGGCGATAAAATCCTGTAATTCCTTCTTCTTTTCTTCAGCCTTTTTATTTTGAGATAGCTGCTGACGCAGCGCAAGCTGGCTCGATTCGTACCAAAAGGTATAATTGCCCGGAAACTGCTGTACCCTTCCGAAATCAATATCAATGATATGAGTACAGATAGAATCGAGAAAATGCCTATCGTGAGATACCACAAGCACCGTATTGTCGAAATTGGCAAGATAACCTTCGAGCCATACAACGGTTTCAAGATCGAGGTCATTGGTCGGTTCATCAAGCAAAAGATTGTCAGGTTTTCCAAACAATGCCTGAGCCAGCAGTACTTTCACCTTGTCTTTAGCAGTCAGGTCTTTCATCAACTTATAATGCAGGTGTTCTTTAATTCCCAGCCCGCTTAACAAACTGGCAGCGTTACTCTCAGCATTCCAGCCATCCATACCGGCAAATTTCTCTTCCAGTTCAGCAACTTTAACGCCATCGTTATCAGAAAAATCAGGTTTGGCATACAAAGCATCCTTCGCATTCATAACTTCCCATAACTGCGAATGTCCTTTGAGTACCGTTGTAAGAACTGGGAAATCATCAAATTCTGCGTGGTTCTGTTTAAGAACTGATAAGCGCTCGCCTGGTCCGAAAGAAACATTGCCTTTCGTGTTCGTCATTTCGCCGTATAATATTTTCAGGAAGGTGGATTTTCCGGCTCCGTTAGCACCAATAATACCGTAGCAGTTGCCGGGTGTAAAAATCATATTCACGTCCTGAAACAATATGCGTTTACCAAACTGAATGGCAAGATTTGAAACTGTAATCATTTTATTTGTTAAGGTCAGTAATTTTTGAGGACTACGCTCTGCATACAGATATTTCTATTTGCAATACGATTTCCCCGCCTGCAAAATTACAACCTTTAAGCGTAGCAATCCACTCATAGCAATAAAACCCATAAGAGTATGAAGTAATTGAGTCAATCGTATGAGGTTTACTACGGTGTATAATTCATGAAATTTTATTGAACCGGGTAACCGATAGCTTCGTCAGAATGCATTTAGCATCAAGGAAAACAAGAATATGAATCAAAGCCACCTGGTTACATTTTTGGTATTCGAAGTAAACAAAAAGCATCCGACGTGCTATTCTAAAAACTGAAACTGATAGTCCATCAACGATTTTTTTAACATTGTTGGAGAAAAATCCATCAGAGAGATTCGGAGAACAACACATTGAATACTCTTTAGTAAAAATGAGGAAATAAATAAAGGATACTCTCAGAGCAAACTCAAAGATAAATCAGGTTTATTAATACCTTCACTGATCAATTAAAAGGACACATCCATGTCAAATATTCTGCTTTTTTCGATGCTAACCATCACCCTGGCTTTGGTATTCTATTCGGTGGGTGTTTGGTCAGAGCGTTTTTCAAAATTTCTCAAACCCTGGCATGTTATTACTTTCTGGATTGGTTTTACTTTCGATGTTTGTGGCACTTCGGCCATGCATTACATTTCAAATAATCCCTTCGATTTAACCAATATGCATACCCTAACCGGACAAATTGCACTTTGGCTAATGCTGGCTCATGCCATTTGGGCCACATCCGTCGTACGCCGAAAAAAAACCGAATTGCAAAAGAAATTTCATCGCTACAGTTTATTCGTATGGATCATTTGGTTAATCCCCTACATTGGAGGAATGATTTTAGGGATGAACCGATAAAAAACCAAATTTTCTCTGATGGATCGAATGATACCATATTAACCGAACATCAGTATATTATCATAAAAAAAGAAAGGCCGCCACTCTGTTGAGCGACGGCCTTCAATAATTTTTTGAATTAGAAAATACGGCTATGTTCTAATTAATACAGCATTTTCTTTAAAAAGCTTGAACAATTCATAAGCCTCTGAAGAAGCTAGTATTGAATAAAGCCAAGCTTTGATAATTGTTTTTGTTCCCGATAATTTTCCGGCATATGCATACCAGTT